>NZ_MVAD01000001.1:674878-1349756 GCF_002007115.1 Massilia sp. KIM
AGCGATAAGGCGGGAGCGCCGTGTCTTCTCTTGCTCGGCGAAAATGCCGTAGGGAAGTCCACATTTCTTTCCTCGATCGCACTAGCCATCTTAGGTACTAAGGAAGCCCGTAAGTTAAAGTTGCGATATCATGAGCTCGCTCGAAGCACAAGCCGAACAGGATGGAATGTTTGGAGTAACTCACCGCTTGAGGTAAATGTTAAATTCCACCGAAGTTCTCAATCGGCTACGTTTTTTTACGATCCCATCCGTGAACGTCTAGACGGAACTACCGAGCAATCGGCGATTGTTCTGGGCTATGGTCCGCACCGTTACTTTGCACCCGCTAAAGGAAGGAGGGGGGCGTCGGCAGCAGACCAGGTGCGGAGTCTGTTTGATTCGCAGAAAGCATTGCCCGATCCTTCTGAATGGTTGAAGACTTTGTCAGGTAGCCAGTTCGATCAGGTTGCGCGAACTATCCGCACCATTCTGCCAACTGGAGATGACGACCATCTAGTGAATCATTCGGAATATGGGATCTGTGTATTAGCCCAAGGGCAGCTTACGCCAGTGAGTCATCTTAGCGAAGGGTATCGATCCATCTTCGCAATGGTTACGGACATATGCCGCTCGTTACTGCAGTATTGGTCAAACCTTGAAAGGGCGCGGGCGGTGGTTCTAATCGATGAGGTGGAAACTCATCTTCATCCGCGATGGAAAATGCGTGTAATGTCGTCGCTGCGCAGGGCTTTCCCTGCAGTGCAATTTATTGCAACAACCCACGATCCCCTATGTGTCCGGGGTATGGATGATGGTGAGGTAACGGTACTAGCGAGGGACGAACTTGGTAGCGTTCAGATAGTCGGTGACTTGCCTGATGTCTCTGGGATGAGCGCAGAGCAAATTCTCACATCGGAATACTTCGGTCTGTCGAGCACTCTAGACGCAGAGGTCCACCTCGAATTTGCCAAACTTAACGAGCGATTGCAATCTCGCCAAGCACCTGACATCGGCCTGGAGGCGAAGGAGCTGATTGCTAAGGTTACTTTAGGGAGAAGCGCTACCGCGCAGATAATCCACGCAGCGCTCCAGCGCTATCTTGACGAGCGAGAGCATGATGTAGTCAACGTGGCTGCGCATGCTCGTGCAGAGGCTGTCGCAACTGTTCTTCGAGCGCTACGTGCGTCGAGAGGCAACTAACCGATGCGGAAGCTAGAAAGAGATAAGGTACCGGCACCTACATCCCTGGATGCACCTAGCGTCGCCGTTAGCTCGGAAAAGGCGGCGGCAGCGGTCTATTACGGCGCTCGGATCCCTTGGCAAAAAACCCATGTTTCATATAAGTTCTCTCAATACAAGGGTAATGATGTCAAGGGCGCGCTTAGACTTTTATCCGGCGGCAACTGTGCTTACTGCGAGAGCAAAATCTTTGGAAATGGATCGCGAGAAGTGGAGCACTATCGCCCGAAAGGAGGAGTTGACGGGGCTTTGCATCCAGGTTACTGGTGGTTGGCTCATGACTGGAACAATTTGCTCCCCACCTGCCGCGACTGTAACAAAAGTCTAAAGCAACACATCGTGTCACCGTCGATGAGCTTAGCTGAAGTCGAGAGCCTGATGAGCACGACGCCGAAACACCTGTATGGCAAGGCTATGAAATTCTCCATCCGCGGAACTCGTGCAGTCGGCCATACCTGCCTGCTTCAGCTTGAAGATCCGTTGCTGATCAATCCATGCGAACAGGATCCGAAAGGGGAGTTGCGATGGAATTTTTCCACCGACCTTCCACTTATCGAGCCAACCGTTGGTCCAAACGGCGCCAGTATCTATGGGAAGTACACGATTGAAACGTGCGCACTCAATCGTGCGGCCTTGGTCCTAGATCGCGTGTCGACTCTTAAGATCTTGAAGTATAGGCGAGACTTGATCATCGATCGAATGAACAAATGGAACGGGTCGTTAGAAATGCTTGAGGTGATAGTCAAAGATGTGGAATCCCTAACGCACCATGCTGACCTAAGCCAGCCATTTAGTGCGATGGCTGCGGCTTACATCGAGGAGTTCGAAAACCATTTGGAGCAGTGGCGCAAAGCTCAAGGACTGCCGCCCTTTTAGCATCAAGTGAACGGTGTGGAACTAAGGTTTGCTGGGCCGCATGATGACGGCCCGGCCAGTTTACAACTGAACGTTGCTCAGAAGGCGCGTACAGAATAATTGCGCACTAGCGAGGAAATCCGAGAGTCTGAACACACTGATAAGCCAGTGGCGCGCAAATAGCGAACTCTAGGACTAGCGCGGTGTTTGGGAACCATGAACGCAAACGCAGCGAACCTTACGCACGACATAGGGTAACTACCTACTGAAGGCGTTCTGGGGTAGTGAACGCGGCGCGGGTTGCTTTCGGGGCAGAAGAGCTAAATTTTAAAATCGCATGCCATGGCTCACAAGTAACTAAATAGTGGTTTAGTTACTTGATTACGAACTCTTCCTTGTTGCGCCCATTTAGCCAACGCGGGGCACGACCGCGTCCAGTCCAAGTTGCACCAGACTTGGGGTCACGATAACGCGCTTCAACCGTCCCAATTTTTTTCGATTTTTTCTTGTCCTCGAAGAGGTCTTCTGGAGACAGCGAGTATTCGTGCATCAGCTGACGAACCTGGCTGCGTGCATTAGCGATCTCGTCCTGACGGGCTTTCTCAGCCAGCGCTTTGAGTTCTGCAATCTGATTCTGATACTCTTGATATGTAGTCATGATGGCGAGTTATAGTGTGAAAAGCTAAATTTACCATAATCTGTGGGCGTTGAGACGTTAGTTTGCAACCTCGCTACATACACTAGATGTCTTTTCTCCAAAGTTGTCTGCGCTTCCAATAAACAACACCCATCAGCCTACGCAAAATAGGCGTAAAGTTAAGAGTACATGTCGCTTGTTCACTAAGCAGTCAATCCACTGAGCGACCGGCATTGCTCGGTTACCTTATATTTATCATTCCAAAGGTTGCCATCAAGACTCATCTATGGCGTACCCGAGTGCCCTACATAATTCCGGTCAAATCTCCAAGACTGATGACGAAATCTTGCGTCGGCGCCGAGAAGATCATGGCCGAGGTGATGTTGTGCGAGCGACCAAGACCGTGCGCACTACCAGCTGCTCTGTCGAGTCAGGATGTTGCAGCTCCGTTCTGCTTAACGCAACACAGTTTAGTGAATCGACCGTCTAGGATCCCGGCCTCGCGGACGGTACGATGCTCCTACTGTTGGATGACACCTTCGTTCATCCGACTTGAGCTGCACTACGATAAAGGAAAGATAGCGAAATGATTGACCTGCAAGGAAAGCGAGCTTTAGTAACAGGTGGTTCACGAGGTATCGGTGCGGCGATTGCACTGACACTTGCGAAAAATGGAGCAGACGTCGCATTCACATACCGGAAGGATAGCGGAAAGGCCAAAGCAACAGCCGCCGCGATCGAGGGCCTAGGACGCCGCGCAGTTGCGATTTCGGCGGATAGCGCCGACCCGAGGGCAATCACCCGATCCGTTGACGAGGCGGTCGCCGCACTGGGTGGTATTGATATCCTCGTTAACAGCGCAGGCGTCGGTCTCAACGGGGCAATTGCCGATATCAACATCGACGACTATCAGAGCCTGATGGATATCAATGTTCGCGGCCCAGTGTTGTATGCCAAGGCAGTGATCCCACACATGCGCGCTGGCGGACGAATTGTATCGATTGGTTCAGGCTTGGCAGAGCGAGTACCATTCCCAGGTGTTACAGCGTATGCAATGTCCAAAGCCGCGCTACTCTCGTTCACCAGAGGGCTCGCGCGCGAGCTTGGTCCACAGGGGATAAATGTGAATATCGTACTGCCTGGTTCAACCAACACTGATGCAAATCCCGCTGACGGCCCCGCTGCCGATTTCCAACGTGGGATGACCGCTCTCGGGCGTTTTGGTGAGCCAGAAGAGGTAGCAAATGCAGTAGTGTTTTTGGCTAGTCCTGCTGCTAGTGTCATCACAGGTGCTATCCTTGTAGCGGATGGGGGTGCTATCGCCTGATAGCAGAAGGAACGATTTTGGATATTGAAGACGTTCGAACTTTCGTCGACGTTGCCGACGCTGGCGGCATTTCTGCCGCCGCGCTTCGGTCCGGAATGTCGAAATCTATCGTAAGCCGTAGGCTTTCCAAATTGGAAACGGAACTTGGCGTCCAGCTCCTTGCACGGACGACGCGGGGAGCAGCTCTGACGGAAGCGGGGGCAACGTTCCGCGAATACGCTGGACGGATCCTAGTGGAATTTGACACGGCAAAAGAAAGCCTCCTACCCTCAGGCGCTCTTCGCGGCAGATTCCGCGTTGCGGTGCCAATTTCGTTTGGGCCCGCACAGATAGGCCCATTGCTCGCGGAAATGGCGCGTTCTCATCCGCTTCTGCGAATCCAGGCAAGCTACAGCGATCGAGTGGTCGACCTCATCGGCGAAGGTTTTGACTGCGCCATTCGAACTGGTCACCTGCAAAATTCCAACCTAAAGGCAAGGCGAGTCGGAAGTATCGAAGGTAAGTTGGTGGCAAGTCCAAGTTATATCGAGGCGTTTGGCACACCCGAAACGCCCAAGGAAGTTGCTCATCATCAGTGTTTGATGCAAGGAACGGAAATCTGGAGATTCCTAGACGGCGACACGGTAATCACGGCTCATCCTCAAGGGAATTTCAAGGCTGATAATCCTGTCGCGTTGCTAACGGCTGCTGTTGCGGGACTAGGACTGGCATATCTTGCTGATTGGGTCATCGCTGATCAGCTCGCCACTGGCGCGCTTGTGTCGGTCATGGAAAGCTATCCTCCGCAACCTTCTGGAATCTATGTTGTGCGATCACCAAGCCAACACTCCACACGTAAAATCCACGTACTAACGGAAATGATGTTATCCCGCTTTGGCGACAAGGAACAAAACAACTGACGGAAGTTCGTTTGGTTGATGTTAATGTACGGTAAGGGCTGAGAAGCGCTTGCCCGACTAACTTGAACCAGCTACAACTTGTCGCCTGCAGACGGAGGACTCGCGATACTGCAGGCCATCAGTTGTTTTGGGGAACTCATGGGAAAAGCAAAGATTATCAACCTTCCTAACGGGCGGACTTGGTCTACGAAGGGCGACGCCATTGACCACTTTAAAGCGATGCTTGCCCGATACCGAGATGGTTCGCGAGTTTCTGATGCGACGGATCACAGTGACTTGGCGTCTTTGCTGGAGGTATATGACTCAATCCTGGACGTTGGGAAGCTGAGTAAGGCTGGCTCAGGTTTGTCGCACTTTGAGCGACGCAGGGATCAGGATCATCCAGGCCATACCTCTTGCTTTTTCGTCGTGCGTACCGATGGAACCAGCATCGACTTCAGCACTCGGCGGGCACTGAATGTCGCCAGTGAGCAGGCGACATAATACCAAGAACTGTCCCGGCTAAGGCGTTTTGCGGATCAGTTCGCTCATCCGACCAGAGGTTGTATGACCTTGCCTTCCCACTGGATCAGCTGGAACTCCAGTCCATTGGTTGCTTCCTTGAACACTGACTCGTTCTCATCAAATGATGCTGCAACGATTGTCTGAAGGCCGCGCTGCGCGATCAGCAACTGAAGCAGCGCACGCTGACTTGCTGAACGCATCGAATGCTGACCAGGCTCATCCATCAGGAGAAGCCCAGGGTGCTGTCCTTCGAACCCGCGGGTCGCAGACGTTTGGTACAAGGCCAGCAGGTAGCTCCAAATGAGGCGAACGAAGTCGCTCGCGCTTGAGTCTGCAGTAAGGCTGGTCTGCACCTTCGGGCGAATAATCTCGCGCAACTCGAGCTCCGAGAGCACAGGTGTCAGCGTGTCTAAGCTGATACGGATGTCAGTAATCTCCGCACTCTCATATCCGAACGAACTTGCGTTGCCTCTGAAGTTCTTCTCAAAGAGCGAAATTCTCGACGCGTCAGCATTGCTGTAGGCATCTCTAGGAAGCGCTCTCCTGTCAGTTTGGTTCGCGGCAAGACGCTCCGCAATCTCTCCGAAGGTAATTAAGAGGGCTGCAGCCTGCTCGTTGAATGCTTGCAAGTTCGATAGCGCAAGTTCGATCTGAATCTGTCGCCGGACGATGGCACGAGATTCCGCCACGCCAGTGCTCATGTCGCCGCGCAGCGAGTTGCGGTAGTCATGAGTTGCCGCCAAACGAGCAGCTACGTCGGCGACGGCAACTTCGGACTGACGAATTTCCTCTGTCGCTCCGTTAATCTGGCTCTGCAGCATCTTCCGCTGACTGTCGAGATAGCTGATGTTGGTGTCCAGGTCCATCTGTGGACCCGTCACGATGCCGAGCATCAACGTATCGTCGACTGCTTGATGGCAGGTAGGGCAGTGGTCCGTTGCGATCGAGATTTCCATCTGAGCGCCAAGATTCCGCAGCTTCATAGCCGTCTTGTTCCGTTCCAGATCTTCATTAGCTTCGGCGAGAAGGCAGTGCAGGTCGTCCAGTGCAGCCTTTTGTAGCGTTAGATTCGTGGTCGCACGTTCGTGCAGAACACTGAGGCGTTGGAGTTCAGAGGAGGCAACCTCAAGCTCTTGGAGAGCCTCTGCTCCGGAAGCTTTGACGTATGCCTCTGCTTTCGTTCCCAGCGCGTTGTGTTCGGAGCGAAGATTGCTAATTTGGTCTGACATGGTGGTCTTGGTCTTGCCATCGGACTTCACAAGCAGGACAGTCGTTGGGTCGAACGTCGAGACCGGCGTGGCAGATAGGCCCTCAACAACGATACCGTTTGTCGCTGCGGCTTGTCGTAAAGTGTCGTATGCCTTACGCCAGTCCGAGTTAATCGCAATCGAGTCAGCATCAAGCGCTGCTCGTTTCGCCTGTCGCTCAAACACTCCCAGACCTAGCAGGAACTCGGTGACCCTAATCCGTGCGTCCCGAATTCCGAAAAAGGGAATATTGGCGATGTAGTCGGTCCAACCGCGCTTCTGCTCCACTGCGAGCGCGGCAAATATTGTCTGCAGATACAGCTTGGCCATGCCGCCGTTCGTCGTAGGAACCTGAGGCAGTTGGTAGCCCATGAATTCTTCTAGAAACTGGAAATACCCTTCCTGCTTCTGAGCGCTGCCGGGGTCAAAAAGGTAGGTCGGCCGTGGCGTACCGAGTTCGGTACCTTCCGTAATGTGGGCGCCCTCGAAAACTTCCATTAGCTTTGACTGGCGCACGGAATCGCGGATTGCGCGACGTAACGTAACGCTGCGCCCAGAAGCGCTCTCCAGCTCGACAAAAACCTCGGAGCTCTCAACCGTGATACGTTTATCGCCTTGCACGAAATACTCTTTGACCGCGTAGGGCAGCATCTTTTCGCCCTTGCCGCCGATGATCTCTTCCATGCCCAAGCCGTAAATCAATGTATTGTAGAACGTGCTCTTGCCGCTCGAGTTGCTGCCACGAATGACAGTCAAGCCACGGCTGAATTCAAATTTATACCCAAACTCTCCCTGTTCTGTGGTGATTCTCAGCTTCACTCCTCTAATCTTCATGCCGACTCCCATCCCTTCGCAACTTTCTCAACCATGCCTTCAGTGATGTCCTTACCGACTTTTATCAGAAGTCTGCGCTCGGGTGCAAAGACGTCAGCATCCTTAAGCACTTCGGTAATGAAACCTCGGCCTTTTTCGGTCAACTGGTATCCGGTCGAGGTGACCTCGATCAAACTCTCTGCCACGGCAAAACGAATGGCGATAGCGAGGGCGGGGTCGAAACCCCACGCTGTCATACTCAGTTTTTTAGCATTTGCGGCGTCAACAAGCTTCTGAATGCGGTCGGTACTCTTCAGCGCCCAGTTGAATAGATGCAGGCGCGGCAACGTCGACTTCCCGCCGCGAGACAACATCTGAAGAACTAGAAGCAGTTGTGAAATCTTGTAAAGCGGCCGATGCTCGACCAACACCGGAGATGGTCGCCGGACGAAACGCAGACGTGGAGGGGCGTCATCGGCAGCTTTAGTCATAGTCAACCTCGCAAACCGCAATCCACCTTGCGACGATAAGGCGCGCGATCTGAGCCGCGCCCGTCAGGTCGATAGCGGGTGCGAGTTCCTTGATGATCCGCTCTGTCAGGCCATCCCGGATTTTCTCGGTCAACTCCTGGGGTGTGCCCACCCAAGTGTCGCAAGTTTCGCCGATGTCCGCTTCGTAACCGTTGATGAGCCGCGCTAGCCGCGAATGGACGGTAGGCGCTGTGTCGTTAATCCGCTTGAGGTGGGAACCGTGGTCGAGGAACTCGCGCAGGGTTTTCGTATATAGGCGCGCAACCTTGCCCTCCAGTGTATCCGCCGAGGAACTCGCAAGTCGCTTTCGCGTCTTGCGCATAACGTTCTTCTCGTACATCTCAGAGACATCGGTCAGCTCCGGCAAGACGGTTGGCACTCCACCGAAATCGAGCGCCTGGCCTACGGCAAGCTTCATCTCCTGGATCTCAGTCGCGTAGTGATCGGCGTCATGCACCAGCACCTGGAAATCAGGCGCCAAGATTGACAGGTTCCATTTGCGGACCTCGGCCTCCTTAATCTGGGCATGCTTGATGAGGTCGTTATGGGCGATGATCGGGGTCACTAAGTGCCAGCGCCGTAGCTTGGTCGCACCCAAAACCTTCTCTAGGTCGACTTCGTTGGTTTGAAGTTTCTTTAGGTCTGTCGTAATCTTGTCCCGCTGCTTCTCATAGAGCTCTTTCGGAGGGTAGACCTTTTCAGGGCAGTAGCACTGATACCCCCAGCCTGTGGTCTTGGTAAAGCCTTCTAAGCCATAATCGCCGGGAGTAGCGGGGATGTGGGTGAAGCCATCATTGTTGAACTTGCGCTTAAAGACTAGCTGACACAGCCGTTCCCAACTGTTCCCGTCGAACGCGCCATAAGTAGTTTGAAACACGATGGCGTTGTAGCTAGCGCTTAGCCGCGATCCGGCATGGATATGCCGACGACCACCGCTTTGAGAAAAGCAATGGAGACGTAATCTGGCGAGTACCGCCTGAAATGGTCAAACCTGGACGCAAGCGGCCCTCCTAAGTCACAATCGCTGAAAAAGTTGCATAAACTTACCGCGCGATGAGTAATTTTCATACATTGTCCGATACAGATTGTCTCTTGTAAAGAAGCCAGTATGTAAACTGTTATTCAGATTTGCTAAGTCGGAAGACTGTTGATGTCAACGGAAGTGTCAGGTATTGCTCTCAGCGCAAAACCTGAAACTTGATACCGCGATGGACCCTAGAAAGTCCTCTCTATACACACACTCGCCTGGGTCATCCATCGCCGCGCCTACGACTACCATGAGCGGGAGCAAATGGTCTTCTCGAGGGTGCGCTATACGTGCTGACGGAGCCTCTTCCCAACGTATTAGTTTTTGCATACGCTCATGAGGGGCGGCCTGAGTTAGTACATGCTGCAGCCAACTATCAAATGCCCTTGATGGCGTTGTAGCGGTCGAATTGAACATGCGCAAATTATGAAAGCTAAGGCCACTTCCAATGATGAGCACTCCCTCGTCACGTAGTGACGCAAGGGCTCGTCCTAACTCGAGATGCGCTTTCGGATCGAAATCTCGACGTAACGATAACTGAACTACTGGAATCTTCGCTTCGGGAAACGCCGGGTACATCACCGTGAAAGTTCCATGATCGAAACCTCGCTCAGGATCGAGAGAGCACGGGATGTGGGCCTGCTGCAGGACAGCTTCGATTCGCCGCGCTAATCTTTCGTCTCCAGGTGCCGGGTACTTGATTTTGTAGGTATGTGCAGGGAATCCTGAATAGTCATAGATCATCCCAGGAGAAGCTCCCGATGAGACTGTAAAGACCTGTTCTTCCCAATGGCCAGTTACAACCAGCACTGCTTTAGGCCGCGAGGGAAGCGACCTCGCTAGCTCATGCAGGGAGGCCTCGAGACGGTCGAAGGCTCCATGGGATTCCTCTTTCATCCATGGCCATGGACCACCTCCGTGTGATACAAAGTAAGTAGGGAGTCTGCTCATGTTATCTCCTTTGCATATGTAAGCTCATGGATTAGATGCTCGTACAGCACATAACATTACGGAACATGATTAAACGTGAACTCAGGCACCGTGCTGACCAGCACTGCTTCGCAATTCTCCAGTAGCCACATGTCGTGTATCGTCATAGTCTTGGTTTGTCACCGGCCTGAGTGGCGGAAGCAGCGTTGGATGCTGAGCTGCCTCCAGTCCTAAGTGCTTGGAACGTCAGCCAATGGAACCACCGGTTGTGGCGGTTCTGAACTAAAACGCGTAGTCAACCTTCGCGTAGAACGAGCGTCCATTGATGCCGAACGGGCATGTCTCCCAGCAATAAGTGAAGCCCAACTGCGGGAAGGGGGCGGCTTTAACGGGGTCCCATTTGGTAGGGTAGGTATCGAACAGGTTGTTGACACCGGCCGAGAGGCTGAGCTTCTTAGTGAAGTTGTAGCGACCAGTTACATCGACAATCCATTTCGCTTCCCAAGTTTGGATGAATCCTGGCGTGAAGCCCTGACCTTCAACTTCGCCGAAATAGTTGGCGCGCGCAGTAGTGTTCCATTGTCCAACCGTATAGTCGGCGGCGACTACATGGTGCTGGCGTGGCTGCCCCTTTTCGATCAGAGTCACCTGAGTGTCGTCGAACAGCTGGGCGCCGCTAAGGACCGGCGATTGCGAGCGGCGGTCCTTGACTTCCGTACGGTTGAAGCCCAACTGACCCGACAGCACTAGAGTCGAGCCTTGGCCGCGCGTCGTGTGCTGGGCTACTAGGTCAAAGCCGGTAGTCGACGTGTCGATCGCGTTAGTGAAGAACTGTGCCTGGCCCACGCGCAGCGGATCAAGGATGGCTTTAATCGGGCAGGCGGAGGCTGTTGCACAAGCTCCCGATTCTGGCGCGATGTTCGACGAGAACACGATGCGGTCATCGATATTGGTGCGATACAGGTCAGCGGTCACGGAGAAGTTACTGGTCGGGCGCAAGATCATGCCGATGCTGGCGCTTTTTGAGGTTTCTTCTTTTAATGGGGCGATGCCGAAGGCACGCGTGACGGCGCTATTCTCTCGCGCGGTCAGAGTTTCGGTTAGTACGCCTGCGGCGTTTAGATTGGTCGATACGGAACTGTAGAATTTTTGCTGCACGCCTGGGGCGCGAAAGCCCGTCGACGCGCTGGCGCGCAGACCTATCGTGCGTGATGGGTCGTAACGCAGGCTCAGCTTACCAATCGTCGTATTACCAAAGTCTGAATACCGCTCATGACGTACGGCCGCGCCGAAGGACAGCAGATCGCCTACCTTGCGCTCGAGGTCGATGTAATAGGCAGTGTTATGGCGGCCGTCGTCCACCTCGGTGCCTGGAGTGTAGCCCGGAAAACCTTGAATGCCAGAAGCCGCGATTCCACCTAGCTGGTCGCGAATAATTTTGCGCGGGTCGTTGGTGCGTCCGTACTGGTACGAAACTGGGTCGCCGGCTAGGATTTGGTAGTTATCTTGGCGCCATTCGAACCCCGTACCGATATAGAGCGGAGCTCCGCCAAGGTCGACTGAACCCTTGAAGTCGAGGTTGAGGGTCGTCTGGTCGAACTTGAGCTTGCCTGTGTCGGCCTCGAGCGGCGAGCTGCCGTTCTCATAGTAGTAGCTGACGTTAATCGAGTTGCGTTCGTGAAAGCCAAGCTCGCTGCGGCCGTGGTTGACGCTCAGGTCAACGCTCCAGTCGCCGCTGAGGTCGTGCTTGTAGCCTACTCCTAATGAGGCATCCTTGACAGTGGTGATAATGTTGGGCAAGAAGCCATTCGGGTACACCGCCGGGACATTGCGAGCGTCGCCTGCCGAGCGGAAGAAGCCTGAAGAATCGCCTTTTCGCTTCGAAGCACCGCCGAAGGTGTACAGCTCGCCCCCGGCGACCGGCAGCGCGGCGTTTAACCAAAGGTACGCGTCCTTGGCTAAGCTGTCGCCGATCCGTTGGGTAACACGTGGAGGATCGACGCGCAATGAGTCGGGACCCGCGCGATTTGTTTCATTCCGGCGCCGGCCCTCGACTGACAGGTTCAGGTATCCGCCATCAGTGCCAAGCGCGAATCCTTTATGAGCGCTCGCGGTATAGGTATCACCGTCGCCCTCGCTTGTGCTGCCAACGCTGGCGCTAAGCTGAGTATCAGTAATGCCCTTCTTCAGTACGATGTTGATCACTCCTGCGATCGCGTCCGAGCCGTACTGTGCGGCGGCGCCATCACGCAGCACTTCGATCGATTGAATGGCGGATAAAGGAATTGCGTTAATGTCGGTGCCAGCAGATCCGCGTCCGACGGTCTGCTGAACGTTGACCAATGCCTGCTGGTGACGCCGTTTACCGTTCACCAATACCAGGAGCTGGTCAGGTCCAAGTCCACGCAACGTGGCCGGGCGAATGATATCGGTGCCGTCACTGATGAACGTTGTCGTGAAGTTAAATGATGGGTCGAGGTCCTGCAAAACCTTGCCGAGCTCAAGCGAGCCTGCGGACTGAAGGTCTTTCGCACTGATAAGACCAACCGGCACGGCGGTGTCGAGCGCGGTCTTAGCTTGTGTACGCGAGCCTAAAACGACAACGGTCGATGGCACTGTGGCTGTCACTGTTTGATCTTGATCAGTTGTGGCGTTCTGTGCGAGTGCCGACGTCATGGCAGATACAAGAGCAGTTGCTAGGACTGTCTGGCTTTTCGGGTAATTACCCATTTTGTCTCCTCCTTAAATTCTTATTGAAACGGAATTGCTCCGCTTTTCACAACAGAAAGTATGTCTATCTTGATCCGATCCGTTGGTTCCAGCGGATTCGAACTCCGCGATATTGTGACAGTTCAAGTCAGCGTTAAGATAATCGCATTATTAACATATTTAGTTACATCCGCCTCATCACCTCGCCCACAACATGTTGGGTGCGATCGCTCGCAGCCCATAAAATAAGGCGTCCAGTTTCTAAAGTTTATCGACCGACTCAATCACGGCGTCTTTAAGCGGAACGCGCACGGTCCTGCCAGAAATCGGATCGTAAAGGAAGATGGCTGTAGTCGTGGAGAGCACGACACGTCCTTGTTCGTAAAGATTACGTTCATTCCTCACAACGACGCAGCTGGCGTGATAAGTAGGATTTTTCGACGTCTTTTGATCGTTTGTCCCGTCATTTGCATTTTTCAATCTAACTGAACGTGTCTGAATTTGTTCACATTGCGCTGGTCCCACTACATATCGAGCGATATGGAGATTGCCTGCCGCATATCCTATGAATGGGGCGGTTAGCAACGCAGTCGACGAGATGATAAGGAATGCAGCCATTGCGATTGCGATTACAGGCAAAAGCAACCAGAAGACAATACTCAGCAGTCCTGATGCGATTGCCCATGCCAAGAAAGACTTACCCGTATTTTCACGTCGATTCTTCATCCACTTAGGCATGCGCCAGCGCTGTAAGAGCTTATGATCCTTAAGAAAATAACATCCCAGGCCAACGACAAAGATTCCATACGTCACGGCTATACCAGGAAACAGGCCTGGTAGAAGCCGCATATACTCATCATAAAGCGCAACCTCATTTACTTTTTCAAACAAGAAAAGAACTACCCAGCACGACAGATCCAGCAAGTCAAGAGTCGATCCAAAAAGCGCCGCATGCGGAATGCCGAATTGCTCGACTGCTAACGAAGCGCCAAATCCCGCTAATGTCAAAAACGTTGCCAATAGCGAAAGAACTGCAGCTATCGCAATCACGTAATCTCGAAGTCCTCGCTCTTTTGTTTTTGCCGGGTCGCTGATATTTTTCCTTAAGGTTGAAGCAGATCTGTTTTTACGAAGTGGACGAATGTGCATTATTGTTATGTGGTGAAGACATGTCGTATTAGCACGTCAATGTTGGGAAAAATAGACTACGGCTATCGAAATGTCGTGCCTGGGGATGCAGATTCCGAACACGCTGGCGGGTGGATGCATGGAGAGTCCGTCTACAATGGTTAGGTAAGAAAGTCAAAAGTGATTAAATGTTTTCGAAGGTGCTACGTGCATGGCGACGTCATGCCAAGAATCTTCCACAGCTGCAGCCCAGAAAGGAAGTTCAAATTTTCAGTATCTAGTTATTGCTCTTCAATGCCATCTATCGGCGTTCTAGCGGCTTCAACCTCCACTCTTAGCTTTTGGAGCACATGCTTTGGTGCCGCTAATGTCGCGACTTCCCACCCTTCAGGTAATTTGATGAGGTTCGCCTCAAATTCACGCACCTTGGCCGCCTTATAGTTTTCAAAGGTTTCCCAAAGCCTATTGACGCACATATTCACTGCCTGCCGGCTCCATTGATATCGCAAGGCGACGATTACAGGTTTCTCACCATCGACTAGCACCGCACGTGCTGCGGCAATGCGCTTCTCGGACAATTGCTGCAAAAATGGGATGCACGCTTCGAACTCGGCGGCGGACATGCGTCTATGAAACGTTTTTGGCATCGAAACTGTGGCAAGAATATTCGACGGTCAGTGGGATGACGATCACACTTATATCGCCCTGAATAAGTGAACATATCCAGCAAGCCAATCGGCGTGCTCCTTGGCAATCTTACCAAGTTGCTGGATGCGAGGTTAGTCCATATATCGACAAGCTGTGTCGCAAAAAGAGCAACGACCAGTGTTTATCGTTGTCGGATAACTAATTCTAAACGTCTGTTCTCGGCGCGTCGCAGCGATCTACGGGCCGTCAGCCTCGGAATTTGAGTCAGATGCGACCGCTACTATTTGTAGCCGCAAACGCTGTGGCGTCTAGGCGATGCAAACGCTTACGCAAATCCATGAGGTACCGTTATAGGTGTATTAAAAAATATCTAGGTTTTATGCAACGTGGGCGGTCAGTTTGTTTGTGTCCTCCCCGCGTGTAGCTATAGCTGAGGCGTCGACACGACGCTTCCCCCTTACAAAGAAGGTGCTATTTATGCAACTTCAAGTCTCGTCAATCACACTGATATTTGAGCGAATCTGTTATTTTTTAAAAATACCTGACTGTTGTGTATTTGCACCCATATTGCCCCCAGTAAATATAGCTGCGTATAATCCGCCGATCAGATCAAAAATCGTTCTGCAACTAAAACAGGTTGACATATTCCATTGCGAAGATTTTCAACGATTTTCTGCAAACAGAATTGGTTGACATAACCCTTCGGCGAATCCGCTCCTATGTTAAAAGATATAAAAGTTAAAACGCTTATCACTTTCACGCTGGGCTTGCTCCTAATGGTGCTAGTAGGGATCGGCTGCATTGGGCTCTTTAGCGTACGAGAAGCAACTACCGCATTGAAAACTACTTCCATGAGAGATATGGAAGTTCGTGCCGGAGCGGAGCGAATCCGATTTAAGATGGAAGTGAACCGAAGTCAGATCCTCCAGACGTTGCAACATAACCCGGCGATGGAGTGGCATAAAATGCATGACCACCCGGTGGAGGTTCACTATAAAATCATTGATGACACTACATCAGAAATCAAAAGACTTTGGGCTCTGTACTACAAAAATAGCAACTCGGCCGAGGAACGATCTCTTGCCGAAGCGTGGTTTGCGACTAGCGGCAATCTTGGCGTTCTAGGTATAAGCGACGCAAAGCTTGCTATTCAGCGGGGTGATTGGGATGAGGCTCAAAATGTTTTAATTAAGAGGATCAACCCCGGCTATAGGGTTTCCGATGCATCGCTCGAAAGCCTCTCGGAGTACCTGACGGAACAACAGAAGAAGGACGATGCCGCAGTTGCGAAAGCGATAGGGTCAACGACTAACCTGATCATTGCAACGGTCATATTTGCAGCTTTTCTAGCAGTCGCCGGTCGTTTTATTTTGATACGTGGCATTCATATTCCGCTTGAAAAGGCAATTGCGATTGCACGTCGTGTCGCGAGCGGTGACATTGGACGACCATTACAAGTCGAATCGGATAACGAAATTGGCCAACTTCTGAAGGCACTTGCTGAAATGGACAACAATCTCGCCCACATAGTGCAGGACGTCCGAACTAGCACTGATTCGATTGCCACTGCGGCCCACCAGATCTCAGCTGGAAATGATGACTTGGCTCGTCGTACGGAAGCGCAAGCTAGCGCGCTGGCGCAGACAATCGCCTCGATGGAGCAAATCACTGGCTCCGTTCGCCGAAACGGCGAGAACGCTCGTCAAGCAAATCAACTTGCGATCTCAGCAGCTCAAGTGGCAGGCAAAGGAGGGCAGGTAGTGTCAGAAGTCGTTGAAACGATGAGTTCTATCAATGCATCTTCTAGAAAAATCGTGGATATCATCGGCGTCATCGATGGCATCGCATTCCAGACTAATATTCTCGCCCTCAATGCTGCCGTAGAGGCCGCTCGCGCTGGAGAACAGGGGCGTGGATTCGCAGTTGTAGCCGGTGAAGTTCGCAATCTGGCTCAACGGTCGGCTAGCGCCGCGAAAGAGATCAAGACACTAATCGATGATTCTGTCGACAAGGTCCGGCTGGGTACGAGACTGGTGGACGATGCAGGCGTGACAATGGAAGAAATCGTTGGTAGCGTTAATAGAGTTACTGACATCATGAGCGAAATCGCCGCCGCAGGCCAAGAACAGGGCGAAGGCATTGATCATATCGATCGAGCAATCAGCCAGATGGACGATGTCACGCAGCAGAACGCCGCGCTTGTTGAAGAAGCTGCAGCCGCAGCCGTCTCGTTAGAACAGCAAGCGAGCAGTTTGGTAAAGCTCGTGAGTGTTTTTAATGTGGCTAGTGGACCTGTGATTGACCGTCAGGGCTTGCAGGTTGCTCTTAGCAAGTCGAACGTTGACCATCAACTGGAGCTAAAGCGTCCAGGCCTCTCTCATCTAGCGCGGCAGGCCTAATCCGTCTATCGAGCCAGCAGCAGCCAACCGCCTCCCATCGCCTAAACCGCGCCGCGAAATCGATGCCTTCCTTACTGGACAGGCTGCTCCTTGCCCCGATAACGTAGACATAGGCATATCGACGTAACAATATGAATAAGGTGATCCGATGCTTCCCCACTTTTACTCAGCTGCAACTGAACTAGCGGATCATACAGTTTTCCCCCGTACATCACCCGCTACCTTGGGCACACGAGCAGAAAGGTTTTTCTCAATCGCTTTTCCGTCCAGTTGTCAAGAAATTTATGCTGACCCCAACTGTGGCAAGCCGATCGTTAGCTTTAAGTTTCCATACATCGGTAATACGGTGACTAACTCAGATGAATTGAGATACGTTTCAGGGCGAAATCCATGTCGACCTCTTTGAAACGAGTCTGTGATGTATTTAAAAAAGCGACCGAAATGAACGAGCAACCAGGATCAATGCGGCGTGGAAATATACTCAAGCTCTTAATTGGGCAGGTCAGTTTGGTGCAAGTTAGAGTTTTTGGCGAAGTATTATGTGTTGAAATGGCCCGGATCGTGGAAGTGGTCAACGGTTCTGATAGTTGCCTAAATTACGCACTTCTAAACGCCGACGTAGCAATGTATCACGGGCATCCAATCCCTCATCTTGATTGGCGAGGAAATAGAGCGGGTTCACCTAAAGCAATCGCTTCGGTTGCTATAATCGCTAAAGTTCAGAAGAGACTAGTCGCGATTTCAGTGGACGAGGTGCTTGGAATGCTGATGATTGATTACGGCAAGATTGAGCGCGTCGATCAAAAGATGTTTTCGGATTACCCCTTTATGTGCGAGCGTGTAACATCTGGAGGTATTAATATGCCCGTAATTGATATTGATATGCTCTTGTCACCCTCTCCCAAGATCTCTTGAGCAGCGCTCAAGTAGGCGATCAACGTTCTTACTATTGCAATGTACTCATTACCCCGCTTGCTCGTTGACGATCAAAAACGCATTTATACGTTTCGAGTCAAGGTTTTTTCGTCCTTGATATTGGCCGTTGTTTGGCTAGGGACAATCTCGTCCGTTGCAAGCGCGGCGTTTGCTATCTATTATGGATATCCATTAATCGTGTTAATGGATGCAGTCGCGCTGTGCTGGATCCTGGCAATTTGGTATTGCAAAAAGTTTAGTTATACGTTGCGAGTGACGAGTTTTCTCGGGCTGCTTTATGTGGTCGCGTTCTGCTCGATCGTGGAGATTGGTCCATTAGGTCTATGCTACTTACTAGCACCGCCTATCATGGCTGCTGTGCTTCTTGGGGTACGATATGCTTTAGGGACGCTTTTTCTAAGTTCAGCAAGCCTGCTTGTTTTGGGCTTAAATGGATTGATATCCCTTCCAGTAGGGGATTTGCCGAGCCATTCAGCCGTGTTTATCTCTACTTTGAATTTCGCTTGTCTAAGTGCATTGACAACATTTGCATGCAGCGCCTTAATTTTCGGCCTTGCGCGGTCCATGGAACGTTTTCGCCGAGCATCCAAATCGATAAAAGATGGCCAAATCGCTCAACAAGCATTGAATCGTGATTTGATGTTGACATCCGCCGCCATGAGCGCGCTGAATGATATGGTTCTAATTACGAAGGTGAATGCCGGATCAGAGCCTTCTCAAACCATAATATATGCAAATGCTGCGTTTGAACTGCGCACGGGATATACGCTGGAGGCCGTTCTGGGCAAGAGCATGCGAATCATGCTAGGACCAGATACAGACTCCGAGATCATCACGCAATTCGAAATTGCTTCCAGGGCTCAGTCCGCGTCTACCGCCGAGCTAATCGTCTACGATAGCAAGGGCGAATCGTTTTGGGTGGACGTTGAGTTGGTTCCTTTTGCCGAACGCAGTCAAGAGATCACTCACTGGGTAGCCGTGGGTCGCGATATAACCGAACGTCGCAGGTCTTCGGATGCGGTCCATAAACTGGCGTTTTTCGATGTGTTGACCGGACTCGCGAATCGACGCCTATTGATGGACAGGTTAGCGACAATGTTGGCTAAAGCGCAAGGCGGTTTCGGTCACGGCGCGGTACTGTACATAGACCTCGATAACTTCAAGCGAATTAACGACGCGAGCGGCCACGCCGTTGGAGATGCGCTTTTGAAGCATGTTTCGGCAACATTGAAGACTACAGTCGGGCCAGCTGATACAGTTGCACGAATCAGCGGCGACGAGTTCGTTGTGCTCGTCGAGGCCGTTGACGCAAACTTGGAAAACGTGCGAGCAACGGCTACTGACCTGGCACGAAGAATTGTAGAGTTATTGGGACGTCCCTTCGAACTTGAAGGACGCCCTAATACCACCTCCAGTAGTGTTGGATTGGCGTTTTCCGGGCCAAGCGAGAAGACTGTGCAAGATCTCCTTCGCGAGGCCGACACGGCGATGTATCATGCAAAGAAGAATGGGAAGAACAAATATGCAATTTTTGTACCTGAGATGCTTGCTGCAGCAGAGACTAATTTGGCTATTGAGCGCGAACTACTCGCTGCTCTTAACAATGATGAGCTACATTTGGTTTACCAGCCGCAGGTTGATAGTGAGCAAGCGATCGTCGGAGTTGAAGCTTTATTGCGTTGGCGCCGGAGCAATGGCTCATTAATTTCGCCTGAGATCTTCATTCCAATCGCAGAGGCGTCAAGCCTTATTGTCCACCTCGGTCATTGGGTTCTGCGCACTGCCTGCAGGGCATGTGTCGCGCTCCGTGCAGCAGGCTTCCCGCAGCCCGTGTCGGTAAATGTCAGCCCCCGCCAATTTCGGGACCCGCAGTTCGTCGAAGCCGTTACATCGATCCTTTCTGAAGAGGGCATCTCCGGCTCGAATTTGATCTTCGAAATAACTGAAGGTCTTCTGGTCGATAACATCGAGCAAACTATTGAGCGCATGCATAAGCTTGCTGCAATAGGCATCAGATTCTCTATCGACGATTTCGGGACTGGCTACTCCAATCTAGGGTACTTAAGTAGGATGCCGTTGACAGAGCTTAAGATTGACAAATCGTTCATTTGCGAAACGCCTGTCGATCCGAAAATTACAGCGATCGTTCAATCTATACTAGCGCTAGCGCACAACCTCGGTCTTAAAGTCGTTGCAGAAGGGATCGAGACATGTGACCAAGCGTCCTATTTAATCCAGAATGGCAGCCCTGCCATGCAGGGATATTTATTTTCCAGACCCGTGCTATTTTCGGAACTTAAGCGAATGTTGTCAACTCAGAAGAGCATCGAGTGCCTACGATAATATTGCGCTATCTGAGGCTTAAGATTTTCTATTTTCTACAGTCCTCCCCTCCAACATACTTATCACAGTCAACAAAGGGAAATTCGCCGTAAGTATGTGAGCCGGCTAAGCGTAAAGTGGTAGTATTCAAACCGTTACTGGTTTGAAAAATTGAGCCGATCGCTTAAATTGGGAAAAGGATCGATACAGGGTAGCTCAGATGGCATGTTCTCGCTTGGTGAGGTCATCTCGGTAGGTTAATGCGAAAAGGTTTTAAATGAAGTCAAATAAAAAAATTATTCCCAAAACGTTGTATCGATATCGACCGCTAGGTGACGCAAAGATAGCGGGGCGTGAGGTCGACGCAATTTCTGGTAGCTATCTCTACGCTCCAGGATTTAATCAAATGAATGATCCGATGGAGGCGTTGTTCGAATTTCCAGGTATGAATGATCCGATGGGAGTTATATTGCCGAAAGATCTGCTTTCTCAGTTCACAAGTGTCCTCGAGGATACTGCGAACACCGCGCGTACCTCAGGCGTTATTTCTATGTCCGAGACCCACCTGAACTATCCAATGTGGGCCTACTATGGAAGCAATTTTGCGGGTATGTGCCTAGAATTCGATACCCAAGAACTAACGATTTCGGATCTTCCTAGAGATTCTTACTTCCCAGTGCCAGTAAAATATAACTCGATCGCGCCTCGTCCAATAACTCTCGAACATCTCGCGATCTCGGATCCTATGGATGTGGTCACTCGCCGGCTGATTCAGAAACGAGCCGAGTGGGCACATGAGAAAGAGTGGCGGTATCTGGCTGGACGGCCTGGACCAAAGCGGTACACAGATCCCGCGCTAAAGCGCATTTATCTTGGCCCGAACATTGATCCACATGTCAAGACGACAATCGTCGACGCGATGAAACGCCGTCCAGTCGAGATTTATGAGGGCTTGGTAGTAGGATACGAAGTCAAGTTCTCTTGCATTCAGCAGTCCATACCTTGGGCTGAATGCGATCGAACTGGAGCAGGAATCTTTAATGCCGGAGTTGCATTTAAGGCGAAGGATGAACTTCGTTCCATCCTTGGGAACAAATTCGAGGTTCTTGAGCAGAAATGTCTTGAGCTTGCTGCTCACCCGAATGTGGAAACGGTTGCAGGCGCGCATCCTTTAAAGGACGGCAAGGGGGTCTACGTGAACGCAATCTACAGGTTACGCGATGACGCAGGTGATATTGTTCACAGTCATGTTTTTGATAGGAACATGAATCCGCTTAAATTTTCTTAGTATTCTATCAGAAGCTGACTGACCCAATGGTCGACGGTGGGGAATAAGCAGATGGATTTCCCGCACGGCGAAGAAATCGACTAGAAAGAGCCTTTAGTATTTTTTTATAGAAGTCGCACGTCTGAACAGCAAAGCGCGGCGTGCCCGCTGCGCTAATACTTGTACTAAGGCGCTTGTGTAGTGGGATAACACAAGTTGCGGTCTTATCCCTTTGCACTTAAATAGCAGCTATTGTTCCAGACGGTTCTGCGTTCGGTTTATTCCAAAGTGCTAAGCTTGAAAGCAATAATCCTAGGATCCAGAAGACCGGGCCAGCGAGGCCCGGCCACAGTGGAACGTAACCGGGTAGCAGTACAAAAAGAATAAATCCAACGTCAACGATGCTTACTACCGCGAGATTTATCCACCACCCAAGAGTGTCGTTGCTCCAATTCATGCCAAGCGCAACGACTAGCGCTGCTACCGAAAAACATGCTAGATGCCAGGCATTTTGAAGTAGACGCCCGTGCGCCATCCCGTCGGGCAGGGTCAGGGCAAGTTGATACACAGACCATGCGGCCTTGAAATGTAGTAGTGCCCAAATCACGTAAGCAAGAGCGCCTGCTTTAGCAAGCAGAGATGAGAAGTTATGAATCTGTTCGACACTCTTCATGTTTCCCCCTTCTCACGGGCTGAATGGTTTGACGATCGCGTGATGAGCACGCTCAAGCACCGAGCGTGATAACAGCTTCGCTTGGTTCGGCTCGATACTCACTATAGCTTCGGTTCAGCTCGTCGGGCGTTCCCCTTCAAGCGCTACTGTGTCACCTATCGCGACCCTAAGATAGTTATATAACGTTTCAATCCCTTCACTCAAACTTTTTTCGCTACACTTCGACGGGGCCTCACTGGCAAGTCGTCGCTAGGACCGTAACGAACCCTCTAGTTAGGGCGAAGGAGCGATACCTGAAGCACTGTTCCATTTTTTGCGACTTTGATCTACGGGCTTAGCACCTAGTTAGGGCAACCCAAAGTAGTTATATTTCCGTTACGAAACCAGTGAAGGAGATATCTCATGACCCATGTTCTAGTCGTAAATAGTAGTGTATCTGGCAACTCATCCGTTTCCCGCACACTGGTAGGCTATGTGGTTGAGCGGCTGATGGAGTCGCAAGCCGACATTTCGTTGACCTGTCGCGATGTCGGCGAGACCGTTATTCCGCACCTTACTGCCGCCACTGTTGCCGGGGTAAGAGCAGTAGCCGAAAGCCAAGCTGAAAGGTCTACTGCAGATTTGTCCGACACTCTTATAGCAGAGCTTCAAGCGGCTGATCTACTAGTCATTGGAGCGCCGATGTACAACTTCAGTATTCCATCTAGCTTGCGGGCTTGGTTTGATCACGTGCTCCGGCCTCGTGTTACGTTTGCCTATGGCGCAAACGGACCTGAGGGACTTCTAAAAGGAAAACGGGCGATCGTGGTGGAAACTCGGGGTGGGCTGTACTCGGAAGGCCCATCGAAAGCGATTGATTTCCAGGAGCCTTACCTCACACAACTACTCGGTTTTATTGGCATCAATCACGTTGATTTTATTCGCGCTGAGAAAATCGGTTATGGTCCAGAAGCTCGTGCCGAATCGATCTCCGCTGCAAAATCCGAGATTTCATCCCTAGTTTCTCGTGTTTTGGGTGCGGGCGACAGGGCGGCGTCACCTAAGTCCGACCCAAGTGTCCATGCTGAGGAAGCGGTGCGCCCGTCTGACGCGAATGTCGATTACGACTTCCTGCTAACTTCAAATCTTACTCGGGTGTTTAATGAGCGTGATGCTTCTCGAAGGCTAGCCGCAGTGAAATCTATTTACCATAAAGATGCAGAGTTCTACGAGCCTGGCCAAATTGCTAGGGGTCACGAAGCAATTGCCGCAGCCGTGACCAAACTCCTCGCCAATTTGCCTGCCGACACAGTATTTCGCGCAGTACGTCCCGCAGTTGGGCACCACGGCATCGCCAGACTGCAGTGGAGCGCTAGCTTTTCGCAACGGTCCTCGCTTGTCACTGGAACGGATGTGGTAGAGATTAAAGAAGGTTTAATTCGGCGACTCCATGTTTTTATTGATCAAGCGTGAGTCGTTTAGATTTCCAATATGACTAATTAAACTTCTATTGACGTATCGCTAATAGTCTGGTCATACCAAGCTGTCGCGAGTATTGTGTTTCGATCATTGCGTGAATCGGGCTCGACTGCAGGATATCCTTACTCGCACCAGCTGGCTTGGGAATTGCTGAATGTAAGCTTACCTAAGCTACATTGCTTGGTGTGCGATCCCGATTATGACGCAAGCTAGACCCTTCAATCGCTCGGTTATCCCCTTCGAGGCAACAACTCAATCCTGAGTGGTTGCCTTCCTTTTTTTTCACGTCTGGCTACCCGAAAATCCGTGCGAAGTAGGCTGCACCAGGCCAACGTGGACGTGTAGTACATATGGCGGACTAGTCACATTCGCATTAATCGAAGCAAAAAGTTCTAATCTAATCCTGTCCCTACCGACAGAATTGTTATGAAGACAAATGAAGAAGCAGCCAGCAGCCTATCTGCTTGATTTTTTCGTCAGAATATTTGACCTGCTGATCCATTTATGTATCTAAGAGTGTCAGCCCTGGGTATCCATAGCAAGCGTTCCGCATTCAGCAATACACTATCTCTTGAATCAGCGCTACCCAAGACTGCGATGTGGTGGCACATTGATAACAACCGGGTTGCTTAAGTTTGGGTACGAAGCTATCAGAGAGCTGTGCCGTGCCGTGACAACGACAACTGGATGTTTACTGGATCACACCCCTTAATTAGGAAGGTCCTTATGGTGGAGCAATTTGCGAGGCTATTTCCCTATGAGCGACAGGCGCTTCTCGACGCCCTTCGTAGGGATATGCTGTCGGAGCAGTGTAAGATAAAGACTGATTCAGATAATGCAACGTTCCACGAAATCAATTACAGGGTGGTTCTGAAGATTCTTGAAACACTATGCCCTAAACACGCGTATGGTAGTTGTGAACATGCCTACCATGTGGTTCACGACAGGCATGTATAAGAACATAACGACGATCGAAGTTGCATGGGCTAACGGAATTTGTTTCAATGACAAGGTTGATTATGAATCGCATTAGCATCGGCGCGAGGCTAGCCATAGGGTTTTCGATTGTCTTATTTTTATTACTTCTTGAAACCTTTGTATCTGGACTTCGCTATTCGACAGCGAGGGATGTCGCGGATGACTTAATCAATACCAACGTAAAGAATCAACGCAACATTGCGGAATGGAGTAAGTACATAGAGCTTAACAGCGCAATGATCGAAACCGCGTTCGTTTCTCCTGATCCCAATGTGACCCGAGCCATCGCGGACCGCATGAAAGCGGTTTCCGCTCGTTCAACGACCTTGCAGAAAGAAATCGAAGCGTCTGTCACGCACCCAGGAGTTAGAGCCCAGCTAACCGTAGTAGGGCAGGAGCGAAAAAAGTATTTGGCTGCCCGATCGGCATTGTTCGAGGCAAAAATCGCCGGCGATAGTTTAACGGCTACGGACATCTATACGCAGCAGATGGTTCCTCGCAGCGCTTCGTTCTTAGAGGCAATGAAGAAGCTGCTTTCGCTACAGATTGCAGTAGCTGATAACGCGGCGAAGGAACTTTTAGACGGTTATGCTAGGACGAAGGTTCTATTATACGCCTTTGGGGTAGCCGCTTTATTCGTTGGTTGCCTAATCGCTTGGTCGATTACGCGGTCTATCACCGTTCCGATTTCGCATGCCGCATCGGTTGCGGAGCGTGTCGCAAGCGGAGATTTGACGAGTCAAATAGTTGTTTCTGGCCGCGATGAAACGTCAAAGTTGCTGAGCGCGTTGGCTGGCATGAATGCGAGTCTCTCTAATGTTGTCACGCAAGTGCGTGCTGGTACCGCTACGATCGCCACTGCCTCTCGGGAGATAGCATCCGGAAATCAGGATTTAGCTTCACGTACTGAACAGCAAGCTGGCGTGCTCGAGGAAACTTCGTCCGCTATGGAAGACTTGACCGCCAAAGTCGTTGAAAATTCGACCAACTCACATATCGCAGATGAATTAGCTCGTGAGGCGGCTTCGGTCGCGCTCGAAGGTGGGCAAGTGGTGGCGGAAGTGATTAGCACCATGGGATCGATTAACCAATCTTCTAGAAAAATTTCCGAGATCACCAAAGTGATAGATGGAATTGCATTTCAAACTAATATTCTAGCGCTAAATGCCTCCGTGGAGGCTGCCAGAGCAGGGGAGCAGGGACGCGGCTTTGCTGTCGTGGCTAGCGAAGTGCGTGGTTTGGCCCAGCGTGCTGCAACAGCCGCGAAGGAGATTAAGGTCCTAATCGATGAGTCCGTAGTGGACGTTGAAAGAGGATCTGATCAAGCAAATCGCGCGGGAGAAACAATGCGAACGATCGTCGGTAGCGTTGAGCGTGTGACCAGAATCATGGCAGAGATCGCCTTAGCTAGTGATGAGCAACGTACTGGGATAGAGCAGGTAAATCGCGCAATTAGCGATATAGACCGGGCCACGCAACAAAATGCAGCTCTTGTTGAAGAAGCTGCCGCCGCTGCCGAATCGATGCAAGGACAAGCTGTCGAACTAACCGAGCTTGTAAGCACGTTCGTCACTGCAGCTGATTCGGCTTTAAAAAACGAAGGGGCTAGCTTATCACATAGCGCCAAAAAGCGAATAGCATTGCAGTTTGATAATCTGTAGAACGTCCTCTGATTCAGTTACGTAGTCAAAACAGCTTGAATAATTATTATCGTTGTGCCGGGTGCTGTCGAAGTTGAATCCCAATAGGTGTACGAAAATGAGGGTCTCAAAACGTATTGCGAAAGTTCGACCGCTAGCCACGACTGCGATGCATAGTCGCGCAAATGCGCTACGCACTGCGGGCACACACGTTATTGACTTCTCAATCGCCGTTTCCCATTTTCCTGCCCCTGCTCGTGTACTACGCTCCGTAGCTGCGGAGATTCAACGTCAAGAAGTGATGCCATATACTGATGTGATCGGTGCGCAGGCTGTGCGTAGTACCTTATGCGCTAAGCTTCGGAATGAAAATGGCATCGAAGCGACACCAGGCGAGGTGCTAGTTACTAACGGTGTCAAGCAAGCGTTCTATCAAGCCCTTTACGTGCTAACCGACCCTGGTGATAGCATTATTGTCTTTCTTCCTTACTGGCCAGCATACTTAGCGACCGCCCAACTCTTGGGATTGCGCGTGATATTCGGAAATGTGGAGTCGGAATTAACGGAACGATCGCTCGATGCGCTCGGCCCAGCACGAGTCATTATCCTCAACAACCCGCATAATCCTAGCGGTAAGGTTTATACAGTCCACGAGCTGGAAGCGGTTCGCGATTGGGCGCGTCGCACTGGCTGTCAGGTCATTGTTGACGAATCATACGAGCATCTTGTGTTCGAAGGGCGGCACACGAGTCTCGCGGCACTGTCTGATTGGAGAAACTTGGGGGTCGTAACGTTGTTCTCGGCGTCCCAGAGCTACGCAATGATGGGATGGAGGGTGGGCTTTGCCGTTGCTCCAAAAGCCTTCGTAAGTGCGATGCAAAATCTCCAGGGCCCGATTACAGCTGCGGTAGGACACCTGTCACAAATCGCGGCTTCGGCGGCGTTCTCGAACGGCAGACCCTTTGGGATGCTCGACGACTATCGCGAACGCCGCGACTTCGTCCTCGACAAGATGCGCGATGTACCTTGGATAGAAATGACTTGCCCCGACGCTGGACCTTACCTATGGGGTGACATTCGATCCCTAACACTTGACAGCGCTCGCTTTGCGAATGCGCTGCTTGATGTTGAGAAGGTCGCTCTCATGCCGGGAGAGGCTCTAGGATGCGCAGGCTTTATCCGTATTGGCTACATTTCCGACGACTTCGAAACACTGCAGGAGGGGATACAGCGCGTTATCGAGTTTGGCTCGCGCTATGAAGAATGGGCCACTAATGATCCTTCCTCCGATTCGCCTTAGCCCGACCAGCTTGCGTGGCCGCCTCATGTTACTGGTCGCGGTAGCGATCACGCCGATCGCTGTCATGACCGTAACGGGCGGCTTGCGTGAACGCGAGGCCGCAATTCAAGCATCAAAAGAAAATTTGCAACGCCTCGCTAACATGGCTGCAGCCAATGAAGCACAGTTGCTCGAGCGCGCTCGTCAAACTTTGGTTGACCTAACGAGCGTCTCAGACCTAATGGGCAGTCTCGAGCAATGCGAAACCTTGCTGCGTAACGTTCTTGAACGCAATGATGACTATGTCAACTTCGGTCTAATCGAACTGAACGGTGACGTCAGTTGCAGCGCCGCGCCATTACCATATGCCGTAAATTTGGCTGATCGTTCGCACTTCCGGCGAGCCATCACAGAGCGCCGATTCGTTGCAAGCGACTATGTCTTTGGGCGTGTGGTTCGTCGTCACACAATCAACTTGACCTATCCAGTGATTGACAGGGCTGGCAAGGTCGTGGCAGCAGCTTTTTCAGCTCTAGATCTTACTAGTCTTGATGCGTTTGTGAAAGAAATCACCTTACCACCCGGTTCAATATTGGAAACCGTTGATTCAAATGGCGTTATTATCACTCGGCGTCCAGAGCCCACGCGTTGGTTTGGTAAGAAGGTTAGTTCCTCGCTGCTTCGGGCCATGCGAAATCCCACGCAACAGGCGGTTGTGTTCCGTGGGGACGATGGTATTGAGCGACTATATACATTCGCTCGAGTCGGCAATGCGCAGCTGTCCGATTACACAGTCATCATCGGCGTACCAATGCAAACGATCACCGCTGCAGCGCGTGATGCGCAACTGCTGTCGCTTATGGGACTGGCAATCACTACCATGCTTGCACTATTAGCCGCTTGGCTAGCCGGCGACATACTGATCGTCAAGCGAGTGCGAAAGCTAATGGAGGCAGCCCGATGTATTGCCGCCGGACAACTTGAAGCGCGGTCTGGAATCCATTATGACGACGAAGAAATCGGTCGCCTGGCCGAGGCGCTAGACGAGATGGCCGCTACACTGCAAGTGAAGGAGGCGGCGCGAAATCAGGCGGAGCGCGAACTACGCGCCGCCGACAAGCGCAAGGACGACTTCCTGGCAATGCTGGCTCACGAATTACGCAATCCTCTCGCCCCAATCAGCACCGGTGCGCAACTGCTAAAACTTCTGCACTCGGGAAACGCTCAGATCACCCAAACAAGTGCCATTATTGCACGTCAAGTCGAACACATGACCACGCTGGTGGATGACCTACTGGACGTATCACGTGTTACACGTGGCTTAGTGGCAATCTCTGTTCATATGCTCGACCTCCGTAACGTCGTCGAGGATGCTGCCGAGCAGGTTCGCCCAATGGTCAATGCACGCAGACATAAGATGGTTCTCGACCTGCCTGAACACGTTAGCGCTGTTAGAGGAGATCACAAGCGATTGGTGCAGGTAGTTGCGAACATTCTAGGTAATGCCGCGAAGTACACCCCGGAAGGCGGGCACATTATGCTGCGCCTTGCAAACGAAGTTAGTGTCTATACCATAACAATTACTGATGACGGAATTGGTATGGAAGCCTCGCTCGTAAGCAAAGTCTTCGAGCTATTTACTCAAGCTGAGCGCTCTCCAGATCGGTCACAGGGCGGGCTGGGGCTTGGCCTTGCTCTAGCACGCAGCTTGGTTGAGCTACACGGCGGCAGTGTTAGAGCAACCAGTGCTGGTTTAGGTAGGGGTAGTACGTTTACTATTCGCTTGCCGCGCGCCGACGAAAGAGAGGAAATTCGCAGTCACGAGATTCCACTGGCTAGGCCTAGACCAGACCCTTTCAACGCATCACATGCGTCACTTCGCATCCTGATAGTGGACGACAACGTGGACGCCGCGTATACGCTTAACGTGTTCCTAACTGCAGCCCAACATAGTGTTCAGGTAGCTCACAGCGCGGCCGCCGCCCTCAAAATTGCAGAACAGTTTTCGCCCCAAGTTTGTCTACTTGATATAGGTCTCCCAGGTATAAATGGCAACGAGTTAGCACGACTTCTCCGAAAGTTGCCGCAAACCGCTGGCGCCACATTAGTTGCCGTAACCGGGTATGGCGCTCAGCATGACCGTGATGCTGCAGAGGATGCTGGCTTTGATCATTACATGGTAAAGCCAGTTGATACTTCGGCGCTAACTTCAATACTTTACGGAAGATCCATCGAATCTGAATCGTAGAGCGTCGACTGCTTCGAACGGGATAATCTCGGCTGGCAAGAGGGGTGCTACGATCATTTTGTGATTGCGAATGTCTCCCATGCCTATGGCATGTTTCCGCCGGCGAGCCCGGCGGTTTTTTTTGACATACGGTACGGTGGCTGTAAAAAACCGGCAATTTCGGGCTGTGTAAATAGTCTTCGGCACCAGTAAGCCGATAAAGGCTCTGAGGGTCGAACCTGGAAGGCTTTGTAGTTTCTAGAGGCGCAAACGTCACGTAGAAGAGGCGAAAGCAGGACATTGGCTGCACTGTTTCCCGTCACGCTCGATGAGCAAACTGCACGGGATGCCCTTGTCCGCGTGGTCGATGCGTGGATCTGGAGCCTGAATCTGGCGACGACGAGTTCACGAAGAGCGAAGCCCGGCGGAAGGGACGTCCCCCTGTACGACCCGGCGGACCGGTGTAATCTGTACATGTGCGGTTACTTCAATGGCTTGCGCTCATCGGGTGCGCACGACCGGCCGGTTGACTGTGTCGCGGATGCGCAGGCTTGGTCGCAGACCATTGTGCCGCGACGGCACTCGCTAAAGTCTAGCCTCGGGCCGGCTGAGGTAGCCCAGCTCGAACGCGTGGGACCGCAGTCTGACACCGAAGATCATGACCAATCCCAAAACGAAAGGTAATCTTGAACGCATCCGAGCACATCGTCGACGCTTACTTCCGCCTGGTTCGTGGCTGCTTCACCTTAGGCGACAAGAAGGTCGTCAAGGGCAACAATCGGCAGCTGGACCTTCTCGCGTACCACTTGAAAACGCGCGAGGCGTTCCACATTGAAGTCGGGGTGACTCATCGAATGAACTGGTGCGTGCCGTTGGACGAGCTTGGCCCTCAGTTTGACAAGAAATTCTTCGGCATGCCCGAAGAGCGCAAGGGCGCTGCGAACGGCACGACAGACTTCGAAAAAGGGAAGGTGTATTGGGAGCAGATCAATGCCACCTACGAGGATGTTGGGTTCGTGCCAGACGAGGTGAAGCGAGTATGGATCTGCTGGATTGTGAAAGGTGCTGACGGGGCTTCCCCCGTTGAGACGCAGTTCTACTCCAAGCACTTGAACCGCACGTTCCCGATTCAGATCCTTAGCCTTCGAGACTTCGTCCTGCCACGCTTGCAGGACAAGATCGGCACAGCGAACTATGACGATGAGTTGCTTCGGGTGCTCGGGTTCGTTAAGCAGCGCGAATTGCAGACCGCTATGGTGCCGAGGTGCGAACCTTAGGGTCTCTGGCGTGGCGCTGGCCTGGCGGGGTCGCTTGCTTACTTGGGTACTGTCGCCAGTGCCTGCATGAGGCGCATTCCTTCCGACGTTAGGAAGATTAAATCAGCCTCCAGTACCTCACGGCAGTGAAACGCTGTGTTTCGAACAGGTCCGATGCGTCGAAGAGATTCTCTCACGTCCTCTTGCTGTTTGAAGATACCCTTAAACACCTCCTCCCACTGTGGCTTTCCAGTGATGATCAACGAGTAGTCTGTAAAATCAGCGTACTCGATCAGATCGGCCTGGGGGCGGCCCTGCGCATTGTCCTTGGCTTGCTTTTCCTGCCAGCGCTCACGCATATCCGGCCGCAGCTTTTGTTTTATCCAAGCTGGACCGTACTGCTTGGCCATGACTGCGCTGATCACGTCACGCAAGCGTTTTTCGAGTATGCGAAGAGCCTTGCAAACCATTAGGTACCGGTCTTGTCCTGGCCCAGTGAATACCGCATGGAATTCGAACGGTGTCAGGATGACCGCTGCCGGATTGCGCACTATGATCTTGCTCTCAGCTTCGACGAGAACCTCGCCCGGCATGTCTCTCAACTCATTGCGCAGTCCCAAATCCGTGTACATCTCGAGCCGCGCTGAGGTATCTTGGGGCGTTTGACCATCGTCGGTACCTTTATCTCGATAATCTCCCAGCTCGAAACGCATGTAGGCAGAGATGCGAGGATCGAAGGGGTCCACGTGCCGGGCTGCGGCGAACAAGGCTCCGGCCTCCGCAATGCCGATGGCTGAACCGACCAGATCATTCAAGTTGGCCCACGGTGTTTGGATGGACTCGATCAAGGTTGTGAGGTCGTAGTTCCGGGACAGTGTCTCACGGAGCCGCGTGAAGGCCTGGTAGTCGGGCTGTTTGAGTCTGGCGGCTGCAGCAAGAGTAACCGAGGCAGTAGCCAATGGATCGAGCAGGGTGAATTGCTTAGTAACGCTGCCCCTGAGGTGGCCCGCCACCAGGCTTTCAGTGAACGTGGCACGCAGTGATGCCAGGTGTGCCGTCCCGTGGAAGTCCTTGGCTATTGCCGATATCTGTTCAAGCTGGCGGTCATAGTTCGCGCGGAAGCCTTCGACGATCTGATCGACAGTTGCCTTCGCTGGAAGATTGAGCCGCTCTACCAGCCGCGCTGCTTGAGCAACGGCGCCACGATTGCTTGCATCGAGGGCCGCTTCCGCTGCCGTTGCGTAGGTGGGCTCAATGAGCTTTGTGTACCGGTCGTGCGCAGCAATCAAAGATTGGGCAACGCTAACGTCGCGCAGAGTCGTGTTGTCTCGTTCCGATAGAAGGTTCGCGCGACGCGTGGTGCCATCCTTGGCCCCACCTTTGTCCCTTGTCGGAGATGTTTCCTGGCTGGGCGTAGGGTCGTCATTCATCGTCAAGGTCCATGTCGTGGGAAGCGGCTGCTTCAAGCGCGTGGTTTCGTAGTATACCTGCGACCTTGTATTCCTTTGGCGGTATCCCTGCTTTGATATCGTAATCAAGTACGCGGCTGCACTTTCTGTATGCTAGACTCTTGTCTCGGCAACAACTTACTTACTCTTCGATGAAGAACTTTAGGCGCCTAGCTTCCTGACTGCGGAGGCAACCACTCTGAGCAGCTCTAACTTATGTCCTTGCATGGACAGGTTAGTTTGCGTGTGGTTTAGGCGATTTGAGTTTGAAAATGTGATTGAGGAGAGTAGGAATGTGCAAGATGCGCGTGTGGTGCCGTAATACGTCTAACGAAGAAGTCTTCTTTGACGACGTTGTAATTGAGTCCCGGCTCTTCAAAGAGCCTGCGGACATCGCTGAGATTATTCGCCGAACTTATGACCGCGAAGCACCGCACGTCGAGGTCCTGAAGATCACCCAGCTGCTGTTAGTCGAGCGGGACTTCCACTGACATGGTCGATCGTTCCATTGCCCAGCGTGTTTTCGACGATGCCCGGCTGCGCCACCGCCGTGTAAGCCTGTTCGTTCGAAGATCTGCCTTACCGCGATACCCGTCCTCCCCGAATTCCAGCTCAGTACAATCGAACCTCTTCTGGACGCAACTCCCCTGTCTCCCACTGAAGTAGGGGTGCGCCTGGCCACGCCGCTGGAGTAGATCTGCAACCAGTCAAAGCACCCACTGCGGAGCTCCCCACTGCGCAGGCGAACGAGGCCAGAATGTTGAAATAAAAGTAAGGGTCGCTACCATTGGTCAGGCCGTAGACCTCGGGCTCCAATCACTCTTCAGTCCCAAGGGCGGCCTCGAACGATGCAGTTTCCATGGGCTTCGACTGCAAAACATGTGCAAGGTGTTCCGCCTTCACGCAGAGACATACCACGGCTTAAGCGAATATTGGGAGCCACTGAGAGCATAAGGATTGTCTGCAATGGGTCGAAAGGGGACGTACGCGGCCGTAGTTCGGCAGCTTAGATTGCGGCCTGTTCTCAGACGGATTGATGCCATGTCCCAAGCACTTCTCCCCGAAGATCTTTGGGCGGTTGTAGCAGTTCATCTTCAACTCATCGCAGATTGCCAAAAGGCGGACGGAGACGTATCAACGATCGTGCGACCCTAACCGGCATCCTGTTTGTGCTCAAGACCAAGATACTTTGGGAATACCTGCCGCGCGAACCCGGATGTGGCAGTGGCATGACTTGTTCGCGCCGGCTCCACGAATGTATCAAAGCGGGCGATTGGCAGCGCATCCACGAGGCGTTCTTCGACAACTGCGCGAGCACGACTAGATCATGTGGGATCGAGCTTGCATTGACGCTGCCAGTGTACCCGCCCCTGCGGGTGGCGAGCATCGGGTCTTGACCCAACCGATCGTGGCAAGCTCGGCCGCACACACCATCTGCTCGTCAATCAACGTGGGTTGCCGCTGGTAGCCAAGATCTCGGGCACCCAAGTGCATGACTCGCGCTTCCGTATTCCACTCGTAGAAGCTATCCCATCTGTTAAGGAGGGTGTCCGGTCGTTGGCGCAAACGCCTAAATTAGCTGCATGCCGATCGAGCGTACGCTTAACGAGCGGCTTGCGCCTGGCTGCGCCGACGAGGCATTGCAGCACGTATCGCGCGATATCGTGTGGAGTCTCCTGAAAGTCTCGGCATGTCGAACGGTTTTGTTAAGCGTTCTTAGTCAAGCTGTTCGAGCCTACAACCTGAATCGCCTGACCGCCTGGAAGAGCACCGACTGGACGCTGGTTACCGTCCGAGCCTGAAGTCTTAAACCTGCAAATAAGATGCCCCGCTTTCGCAGGGCATCTTTTTTACTGCTCGGACCTTTGCAGACTCCTTACACAACCTGAATTTGGGGGGGGTAACTCGGCTCGCCGTTATGAGTTCCAGTTGTCAACGATGAATTTTTGCGCTCCAGGGAGCAGATTCGACATATGACAATTCGACGCAGAGATTACGATCAATGAGTCGTTTTTGTCTAGCGAAGCACTGACAGCTTGGAAGATTTGCGCTTGACCTAGCTCACTTCTCAGATAGAACAGCGACTTTTGAGCACGGACTGAAGCACCTAGGGTCCTGATCGCCGCCTCTATCCTCTTATAATCCTGCCCAGGCGAGTTGAGATCGTAAGAAATGAAATAATTTGACTTAGCCATTAGTCACCGTTAACAATAAGTTGGTTTAGATTGTCCAAGTGTACAGTGCGCTACCAACAATGACTCTAGTTCTTCAGCTTTTGCTGCAGTCCTTCGTTGGCATCGAACATTGACACGGCGCCTAAGGTCGAGCTCGCCCGTTCCTCATTTTGCAGCACATCCCAATGCTCAGCAAGTTTGCCATCTTCAACTCGGAAGATATCAACAACAACCTGTGGAACGTTTGCCCATCCACGGATCCTTCCATGGATTGCAACCAAATCCCCCTCGGCAATCATCAAGCCTGGTTCGTAGAAGACATCCTCAGACATTTGCGAGACCAAGGTCTTCAGAGCATCGCGGCCTTGCGGAATATGTGGATTATGCTGAATGTAGTCAGCGGCATAAAGTCGCTCAACTGTCGAAGCATCGCGCTTTTGGAACAGGGAGGTCATGGCTTCTAAGACGATCTCCTTGTTCCGTTGGGGGCGGTCATCGAACTCCTGGTTGGCGCTGCGAATAATTTCAAACGAGCCGTTCATCCGGAGGAATTTTCCGTTCGGAAGAGTGGCGTTGGAGTAAACGACGCAGCGATCGTAATCTTGAATGTTTGTGACGGTCGATCCGTCGTTCTCCTGCCAACTCACGGCGAAAATGCTATTGCCGAGCGGGACCACTTCGATGTCGACCACTTCCGCGTGGGCAAAAGGGCCTTCCTTGATCTCAAACTTAAGCTGTTGGGTAGACAACAAAGTTAAGTTTGCCCTGAACTGAGCATATGTAACTTCGATCTCCATCCCAACTGGGAAGCGTTCAATGGACATATTTATCCTTAAAATAAAAGCTGACGCGGTTGAAAACAATGTCAATAAATGGAAGATTTAGTTTCACATCGTATGACTGCCTCCAGAACTGGCAACTCGTAGGCCAGCTGAACTGATTATGAATAAGCTCTTGATCCTTGCTCAACAAGGAGGCCAACCGGAGCAGAATCGCGATCGGCCTGAGTGTTCACATTCAATCAGCCTGCGGCTGCCGGGACGGGAGTATTTAGCAGTTGCTGTTCCCAGAGGTACGCGATGCCGCTACCGCCAGCGTGCTGAACGAGAACGTCAACAAGCGCTCCAGCCGTTTCCATACGCGCCCAATCACGTTGCCATTCAGCCGTCAACGCGGTCCATGTAATCATGTTCACGCCGGCAGCGAGCATACGTTGAATGGCTACTTGATGAGCCTCGACTGATACACCGCCACAAGCGTCAGTAACAACGGTAACGTCCCAACCTTCACCCACGGCCTGAATCGCTGGCATTGCCACGCAAACCTCGGTCCACAGGCCGGCCAAGATCAACTGCTTGCGGCCGGTTGCCTTAACTACCTCTACAACCTTAGGGTCTTCCCAGGTATTGATGAAGGTGCGGTCGATTGGTTTCTGCTCCGGGAAGACTTCAGCAACTGTAGGGAACAGCTTACCTCCGCGGTCCTCGATAACAGTGGTCAGAATTGTCGGGACATTGAATGCTTTCGCTGCTTTCGCCAGACCTGTCGTGTTGTTGATGATCATTTGCGGTTCGTGGCTGTTCAAATTAGCCATCTGATAAGGCTGATGATCAATCAGAACAAGTACAGAGTCTTCTGGACGCAGCAGAGACTTCAGGCCGTTACGTAAAGTCATTTTCGTTTCCTCGTATTGATGGTTTGAGAGCAATGTCCGGACAGTAGCGATTGCCTGTGTCGGAGTTAGCATTTTCCTGCGGTGCCACTCGGCCTGCTAGTGCTGCTGATTGACGAGCTGTGTCGCACTTCACGCAACATGCATCAATAGCGCTGTAATCAACTGTTCCCGAGAAGTGAAGAGAGCGAATAAGACGATGTATTGGAGAAATAATAATACGCTGCCCATTCTATATTTGCTTGCAAAGTCGCCTTGATTCTAACGAAGCGACTGCCGCGCGACGTAAATATCCTAGCTCGATAGAAGGGGTGTTCCCCTTTCGGCAAAACATATTCGCATCGTTCATACAACTACGACGCAATCCGGACTCAAGTATTCTAGCTAACGCCATTCGCGCTTGCACGAGAGTTGCGCTAGCAAAGTGGTACAACGAGTTAGCGATAGATGACGTAGACGGCGCGGGTTCCGCGTACTTTTAAAGGAGAAACATCATGAAATTTGTAGCTAGTCTAACCCTTGCCATCGTTCTGTTAGTGGGGCTTACCATGCAATCGCGCTCCGCGACGGTATCAGTCGCAGTTCGCCCGACTATTGTTTTAGTGCATGGCGCCTTTGCCGATGCAACTAGCTGGAGTGAAGTGGCAGCAGCACTACGAACAAATGGCTACCGCGTGATAGGCGTCGCCAATCCGCTGCGCAGTGTGAAAATTGACGCGGAAGAAGTATCAAATGTCGTAAAAAGCATCAACGGTCCTGTAGTGCTAGTGGGACACTCTTATGGCGGCTCGGTTATCTCCAGCGCGGCGATCGGAAATCCGAATGTCAGGAGCTTGGTGTACGTGGCGGCCTTTGCACCAGATCATGGAGAAACGGCGCTCGAACTCTCGAGTCGTTTTCCAGGCGGAACGCTTGGTCAAGCACTGGCGGAACCGGTCAGAACCGCGAATGGCGGAAAAAACTTATATATTGACCAAGACAAATTTCACAAGCAATTTGCAGCTGATCTTCCAAAGAATCGAGCCGCATTGATGGCGATGTCACAACGGCCAATTGCCGAGGCAGCTTTAACCGAAGCGTCAGGAGCGCCAGCTTGGAAAAGTCTTCCATCGTATTTCATTTTCGGTACGGGAGACAAAAATATTCCAGTAGCCGCTCTTAGCTTCATGGCTGAGAGGGCGAAGTCAAGAAAGACAGTGTCAATTCCCGGCGCCTCGCATGTCGTAATGATTTCCCATTCAAACGCTGTCGCCAGATTAATAGACGAGGCCGCGCAACCCAACTAACTAAGAGATTCAGAACGGTGTTCAATCTGTAAAGCCAATTTATCTTTCCAATGACTTGATGCTCGGGTGCGGGTATTGGTAGTGAAGTAAGAGTAAGCACCGGTGAGTGTTAGCTCGCCGGTGCAAAAGGACCTCGTGATCTTCTGTCTTGCGCTTTAAAAATATGCAACTACCATCCTAAGAATAACGTTTGACTGTTATATATTGAACGGTACGACCATAAATCTCAACCGTTCTGTTGTCAAGAATGCACAATTGTGACTCCGAAACCGAGGGGAAGTCGGAATGTTCGTAATCTAAAGCTGCGCGAACGTGTGGAGGCGGCCCCGACGCTGGGAGTGCCCATCGTATGGACGATAAGAGGAAACCAATCAGCGACGCAAGTGGCAATCGCCTGTCGCCAAGGTAAGCATCAAGAGGCTGAGTATCTTTGATGACCAAATGAGGGCGATTGAACTTCTTGTTCACTACCGATCGCGGGCTATATCAGCGATCGAAGTATGTGACGTCGAGATTGCAGCCTTATCTGAGCCGGGTTTCCATTTGCATGCTATATTACGCGCGAAGTCAAAAAATTGCAGGTCTGATAACGCACGCGCGCTTTGGCTACGTGATGAACGTGTGCAGCGCGCTCTGGAGGGGGGGGGCGGCCGTATGTATGATGATTTTATACTTCCAGAGAATGTTGCCGAATTGACTAGCTCAACAGGTTCCTGGAACGGAATAACTGTTGAGAAGCACGCGTTCACGTGTACTGGCCGGATTTTGTTTCCAGTGCAACGCCCAATGGAACTAACTTGGGTGACGGCGCAGTTTGAAGAGGTTGGGAGGGACTGCGTACAGGCGAGGACAAAGCCCAACGCGCCAAATCCCGTTGCCTACAAGCCGCGCTCTTTATACATTGCGCCGGCGGAAATGGAAATTTGGGCGTATTGTCGAGATGCCAGCTATCTCGGTGGTGCTACCATTTGTTTTGATGCGACCGCGATACAGGAACGTCTTCAAATTTGCGCGCCTGCCGAAACCCTCAATTACCCAAGGTTCCGTTTCCTGAACGACGAACTATGGACCTTGATAAAGCTGCTAAGCGATGCAATTGGCAACTCCGATCCGACTGCCCAACTGTATGGGGATGCACTCAGCGCTGCGATTGCAGCTAAGCTCTTTGAGCAAGGTAAGGTTGAAAAACGATATCATTGCGTACTTTCGCCAATTCAGTTGAAAGATGCGCTCAGCTATCTTGAAAACGCAATGCCAGCAAAAGTCGAGCTTTCCGCACTAGCAAAACTGGCTGGTCTTTCTCAGTCACATTACTGTCGCGCGTTTAAGGCCTCGACAGGACTCGCACCTTATCAATGGCAACTTCGAGCGCGTGTCGATCGGGCCAAGTTCTTGCTGTTAAATACTAGTCAGTGTCTCGAAGAAGTTGCCGATTCTACTGGCTTTTCGGATGCCGCCCACTTTGGTCGAATCTTTCGCAAAATGACTGGCGCTAGCCCAGTAGCATGGCGCGCGGATATGCTTAAGTAGCCGAGATGCCTCTGCCGTGATCGCTAACTAATTGTGATACTCGAAATACTGGGCAAACAATATGCAATCGTGGACTTGACTATAAGAAATCGCTCTACTTTAGCAGGCTTCCCGTTCTAACCATCAACCTCAAATAGCGCGCGAGACCTGAAGAAAGCTCGATGCCAATGTCACGATTTTTATCTTACTAATCGATCGGCAGGTAGTCAAAATCCGAGGCGTTGAAAACCGAGTGCGATCTAGGAATTGGACATCTTTGCATACCATTTAATTTCCTCATTGCATATATTCGAGCTCGCTTTAATCACTCCAGGATCCTGAGGAAAATTTCAGTAGTAGACGCGAAAATTCGAATGCTGGGCTGGAAATACCTTACTTAGGCAGCAATTGCGTACATGATGCATCGCTTTTTATATGATTATGGCAAGAAGTATTTGCGCAATTTTGCGTACTTGAATGAGTAGAGATCACTATCCAAGCACGACATGGGCGCGTTGCGTTAGGGGGCAAAGTATCTGAAGGTCCAGTCGCCCTACACTCGTGCTTGAAGATCGCTAGGAACTTCTGGTAGGGCTTCATTTTCGTTTCCTTAAGCATTGTCAGTTTTTTTGATTCCAGACTTATCAAACTCCGACGCTTCGATATGTTTCCAACAGGTGTCATCTCCAACACTTGAGTTGAATACGAAGCCATTAGTGGATGGAGCGCGCTCCAATAGATAATAATCGCGTTCGGTCAATCTCGCGCATTTTCATGTAATCAAAGATATGAGAGCTGAAACTCTTTGCTTACCCATTGGCGTTAAGGAGCTTCGCTTAACTAACTCGTGGCGTAAGTCATTGAACTGAACAACGAGGCAATCACTATAAACTTTCCGAATCTAACGTGTGCTCACCTGTCTCACCAGGTGCTTGCCCGCTCTGGACCATTGAAACAATCATGCTCCAAATCGCCGCAATCGCTGCAATAAAACCTGAGTTTAAATAAGTGACTAGAACGGGCAATGCTCGCACCCATGCATCCTGTATATAGCAGCGTACCAAGAACGTCTTGGCGGTAACTATGCAAGTAACCTTTCGAGTATCGAATCGGTTCATGACATATCCGTTGTAACGATCAAAAAATTTACCGTAACGATTTCGGATCGCGCGTTGCCACTCGGCATTAGCCTTGAAGGGCGGATTTGCGTTCACAAGAGATTTTATTACCTTCGACGGTAGACAACATCTTACAATTAAGCCGCCAAAAGCTAGCGGATCAGCCAGCCTGTAATACCTCTTTACTCCCCACGCTGTCGTCTTTTTCGGATCTTCGATTAAGCTGGAATCTAGTGCATTGGTCGACGAGCAGACCAGTGAGTACCCTAGTCTTCCGAGTAAGGTCCTGAGACAGAGGGCGAACAACAAATATATCTCCTGGCGGCGTCACATGCCGGCTCATGACTGGCACGAGCGCTCCTGAGTTTAAATGCTCTTGAATCAGGCAGGTCGGGAGGCAAGCAATGCCAAGACCAGCCAACGACGCTGCAAGTAAGGCCAGCGAATCATCTGCTTTGTATCTACCTTGCGGATGGACGGAGACTATTTTCCCTTCATCGATCAGCTGCCAGCACTCAGTACCCCTTGTTAGTGCTTCACGCTGAAGAAGATCCTGAATACCTTTGGGAGTTCCGCATGCCCGGATGTAGCTGGGACTCGCGACGATCGTCAGGGGCACTGATCCAATCTTCTGCACGCTTAAATTTGTATCCTGCAGCGGTCCAAGCCGCACCGCGCAGTCAAAGCCCTCTTCGGTGAGATCAACAATATTGTCACTGTATGATGTATAAATTTGTAGTTGTGGATGAAGACGAGCCATTTCAGTCAAGGCCGGTGCGACGTGTGTCATGCTCAACGATATTGGCGCCGCGATTCGGAGCCTTCCTCGCAAGTTCTTAGAAGACTGTGTAGCTTCTCTCGCAACATCAATCTCTGCACATGCACGGAGTGCATGATCCCTAAACATCTGCCCAGCTTCCGTAAGGGCAGCCCCGCGAGTCGAGCGGGACAGCAACTGGACGCCCAGCTCTTCCTCCAGTCGGACAAGACGACGACTCACAATTGACTTCGGTAACCCGAGCCGAAACGCTGCTGCAGAGATTCCGCCAGCATTCGCAATCTCCACAAATGTCCTTAATTCTTCGATTTGCACGAGTGTTCTCCAGGTTGTCGTTAGCGGAAATGCGGCTTGATACATCGTTAGCGTATTGGGTACTTGTATCAAAGGGGCGACGCCAGCAATCAAGCAAGTGGCTTACCCGATTGCCCTAGTATCCAAGTCGAGTGTCGTGACTACTATCGCGCCACTGCCGTCAATTACCGCAAAACGTTACTAATCATGTATATGAAGATACCGATACAACCAGCACCCAACAATGATCGTTCGTGCGGTTGATTGAACAATCCTGATGCGCCAGCCGATACGCTTGGCACGCTCACTTACCAGTAGGCCTGGCGCTCCTCCGTCTCTTCCTGTGCTTTGCTCAACTACCATTGGTGGTTTTGCTTCCGGAAATAGGACTCGATTAGCAGGTTGATCTTATAGCTATCTGGGTAAAGATATCAGGGAGCGGACAGCCGGAAGATTTAATCTGAGGTGAGATTTCGGCGACGATAAAGAGTGGTGCTCCGATAAACGCAGGCGAATGCTCTGTTGTTAAGTACGCTACGAGCAATAGCTCACGAGGCCGGGACAATAGCGGTGTGCGTACTTGCGTTTGAAAGGGGGAATGTGATAGGGGGGGGGGCTCAGATCATCCTATTGCCGTAGAATACCTAGGTTGCCATTCGAAACAACATTACGTAATGTTGGCTTTTTTGCGCCTTCAAAGGTATCGCGATATTCCTGTTTTGCAATCGATGGACTTGCTATATCTGGCACGCAGATTTAGTTTTCGCTTGTTTTAACGGCGAATAGTTATGCTACCGGCAACCATTGAAAGTTGGAGTTTTTTCGGCTTGAGGTTTGAAGAATTATTCTCTGCTATGTGCAAATATATAGACTAGGTGTAATTGAACCAGCGGGGATAGCGGTAGGTTTGCCAGAGAACGTTCCCTGACTAGAGGTAGTGAAACGTACTTGGAACGGCGTACTTTATCGTGTCGCGGTGTTCCAATGTAAAGTGAATTCGTTGTCCGTTTCCCATATCTCGAAAAAACGCGGCTAGAAAGTAATTCTCGAGGAAGTTGGCGGGACTTGCAGGGACCGGTATCGTCCAAACACGCCTTGCGCGACGGGTCATGTCTCCAAATGCCTGCATTACTCTCCAGCTGACCAAGAAGTATGGGGCCATACAACTGCTGCTCGGATTGTTGATGCCACGTTGAGTTTCGACTTGGACGTCTTAAGGGAACGATTAGCTTTAGGACTCGACCCTAGGAAGAGTAGCGTTCCACTAGCTAGGTCCTCCAATGAACGTATCTGCACGCTAGTAAAACTTCTTTCAGAAGCATTGAGTTGCCTGGATCCAGGAATGAAGCTGCATGGGGGGATTGATCACTGCTATTGTGTTGTAGGTATTCGACGCTATGCGAATTAATGAGGAACGAGCGGGAAAGCTCGCTCCATGCCAGCTCCGCCGCGTCACCGGCTTTATTGAAGAGCATTTTCTAGAGCGGATTGAACTAGGAATCTTAACTGCGCAACTTAGCTTGTCTCACGCATATTTGGTCGTGCGTTCAAAGCGTCAACAAGGTTAGCACCGTAACAGTGGCAATTCAACGCTCACATTAAACGTGCTCAACAGTTGCTATGTTCGTCTGATGTGTCGATTGATGAGATCTCATTGGCAACAGATTTTGCGGACACTGCTCACTTCCATCGCGCGTTTAGAAAGATCATCGGGCTGTTTCCAGCCGTTTGGCGCATCGAGAAGAAGCGATAGGCCCTAAGAGTCGAGCATTATAGCTCTCAGGCTTTGCGCCGAAATTGGTCTTGCGAGTGCTCATATCATGCGGAACCAGCTAGCGAACACATCGTAAGCGTGATTCGTCAAATCAACCGAGCTCTTTGATTTTGGTCTGGAAAGTTCATTTAGATCAGGATTGTTCTAGTTGTGTGAGATGGTAAATCGTTACGATTTCTTAGCACCGTTAGCCGAGTTGTAGTCTAAAGCTTAGGTACTATTGCTTGGATGATATTTGCGTACTTCTTTCGAAAATGAATAAGCGATTGGGTTAAGCATTTTCGCATCCTTACTAGAAGCGTGATTCCGGCGAATACTAAGGCGAATCGAAATCGTGATGTTCTCACCAGAAGTCGTGATAGTTTGTAGGAGCCTTGAGGAGTTACGCCTGCATGCTGATTTCTGCGGCATTGCGACTAAACCGAAACGGTTGGAGCGGTACAGTAAATTGTTCAGCGAGAAAATCGATCAGCGCTCGGGTTTTTCGGCTTGGGTGCTGCGATGGCGGACGAAGAACAAAGATGTCGATGTCGGGAATCCGATAGCGAGTTAAGACAGGGACGAGTGACCCAGACTTGAGTTGATCGTTCACAAGGCAAGTAGGGAAGTAACCAATACCGAGGCCAGCAACGGCGCCTGCGACCAGCGACATCGCGTTATCAGCTTTGAAACGTCCTTGCGGATGAATGGAGACGATCCTTGCTCCGTCCAGAATGTTCCAGCACTCGGTACCTCTCATCAAGGCTTCGTGGTTGAGCAAATCCATGGTTGACTCTGGCGCGCCATGCTGGGCGACGTAGCTTGGACTTGCGACAATCGATGCCGGCACGGACCCAATCTTTCGGGCGATGAGGTTCGAATCCTGGAGGAAGCCCAGTCGTATCGCGCAGTCGAATCCCTCACCGATCAGGTCAACAATGTGATCGCTGTACGAAGTCAGGATGTGCAGATCGGGGTGACGACGAGCAAGCTCCGCTAGAGCCGGGGCAAAATGGGTTGGCCCAAGAGTTGCTGGGGCTGCAATGCGCACTCTGCCTCGTAGCCGCCCTGTAGACTGTGTGGCTTCTCTGCCAATGTCGATTTCCGCACATGCCTTTAAAGCGTGATTTCGGAACATTAGCCCAGCCTCCGTTAAAGCAGCCCCACGGGTTGATCGCGATAGCAGCTGGACTCCCAACTCTGTCTCCAAACGGGCGAGGCGCCGGCTCACGACTGATTTCGATAGGCCGAGCCGAAATGCTGCGGGCGAAATTCCGCCTGCGTCCGCAATTTCGACAAATGTCCTCAATTCTTCAATTTCCATAATTGTCTCCTGTTCGATCGTTGCCTGCTAGCGCGCATGCCGCAGCGCCCGAAATGTTGTATTGCCTATCAAGCATCGACCTTCGCTTAGGAGTCGACTTCACTCTATGCAACGGTCCTAGCTTCTCGCAAAAGGACATAGCATTTGGTCGATGTCGAGCTCCAGTGTCAGCTTCACTTAACACTTCGATAGCAAGACGATAATGAGCACCTGCCGCCGAGACAATGTTTGTTCCTGCGATTAATGGAACGATTTTGCTGTTCTTCACCCAGGGTGAGTAAAGTAGAGAGCGACGGGCAGTGCGTGACATTTCGCTTAACGGACCCGCCAGTAGGTGCGGGCCGCATCAACTAGCGCGAGCGCGAGACTGGTTAGCGACTGGGGCCAATCACATTCGACGAGCAGCACCTTGGGGCTATGAACGCAAGGTGCTAATGCCACCACAGGCAGATGACACCCGGCGTCTGCCAAATACGGTTCGCGCCGTGGGGCGACTTGCATACGGGGCGCAGCAACGCGGCCTCCGTTGCGCTATGCAAAGGTCCAGCGTAACAATGTGCGAAGCGTTGGCATTCAACAGGGTAGGGAATAAGTCTGGAGATTTACGGCGCCGACAGACTGTCATGTCAATTCTATTGTGCGGAGCTCGATAGCTGCAGCTCGGAGGAGCGCTCGCCGCGCAATGCAGGCGCGGATGACGTCTTGCGTGGCAAGGTTGCACGCAAGACGGCGCTGACGTGTAGAACTTGCACGCGACCGAGCTATTCGCCAGTCAAAAGCAAAGCTCCTGAAGGTGCCATGGATTGGCGATTCCGATCAGTACCTAGTGCACCAGACGGAAGCCGTCATCGAGCCGTCTGTGGCGAGCAAGGACGACAGTTACGACAATGCTATGATCGGATGACTCCGAGGCTCGACTCAGATAAATTGATCCACCACGGCGTTTGCCGAAGACGCACAGCCTTGGAACTGCCCACGTTAGAATGGTCTCTTTTTGGGTTACCATCCACTGCTGGACCTGCAAGGCCAATTACCGCATGCTATACCTGCAGCAAATTACTGAAAGTACATGGGCAGTCAAGGATTTCCGACCTAACTCACATCGGCCAGGCCACGAAATCCAACGCAGTCAAATTTTAGGTTTATGCTTAGCTCAATACTCCCGTGGCGCTGTCGACGCGCTCATGCCGATCCCAGCTGTTTGAGAAAGCCTAGCAAAGCTGCATTAAGGCGCTCGGGTGCTTCGTGTTGCACCCAGTGACCAACGCCGTCCAATCGCACTTGAGCTATCAAATTTGGTTGCGTTCGGCGCAGCTCTGCTAACTCGGGAGGTTTAGGATGGAAAAATCGACACAGTCCGTCCTCCCCACCCCATACATATAGTGACGGCTGAGTGATCGGTGCATCCTTGAACGCTGACAGTTCAGCAAAGCTGATGGGAAGTGCGCGATAGTAGTTCAGTCCTCCCACAAAACCGGTTTGTTCAAAGTTACGAATTGTGTGGATGACATAGTCATTATTAGCCCAGGTAGGTAACGCAACGGGGGCCGGTCGCAGGATGCTTAAATCTGGGTTAATTGGATCCCAACGTTGTCCCGACGGTGGGCTGGCTGAAGCCCAATAGAGTATCGATCGAATTGAAGACGCTGCCGGTTTGAATGCAGCCTCCGCACCTGGCTTTAGCCAATCAAGTGCATAATATCGGTCGCCTAGTCCACGACGGCGTATAGCTTCCCATGCGTCAATATCACCTCGTGGTGAGTAGGGAATACTGATGCTGACCAAGCCCCGGAAGCGCTTTGGATACATTAGCGCTGCTCTTTGAGCATGATCAGCTCCCCAATCATGCCCAACGATAACTGCTGACCGGATTTTCAGCGCGTCTAGAACACCTACGAAGTCTGCGACGATATGACGGGAACTGTACAGGCTTGCTTGGGACGGCGAATAGCTCCTCCCGAAACCCCGCATGTCGAGTGCGACTGCGCGGTAGCCTGCTTCCGCTACCGCTCGCATTTGTTGCCGCCAAGTTAGAGCAGTGTCCGGAAATCCGTGGCAGAACAAAACTGCGGGCCCGTTACCGTGATCAAGAACGCTAAATCGGCCGCCATTCACTCGTAAGGAATGTCGGCGAAGCGGGAATTGGCTCGATCCGCCAGCACCTTCTGCGCTTGCCGTTGCATGGACGCCAAGCCCTAGTAAAGTAACTGCATTTAGAAACCTTCTTCTGCTATCTGATTCCACTGCACTATCGCGTGGGACGGGTAATGGAGGGTAATCGCGTACCGGCATTTTTATTCCTTTGTAAATACATCACCAAGCTAACATATTCTTGTTAAGGCTAGACTTCCCCGAACTGAAACGCGCTTGGATAATCGAAGTTTGTCGTTATTCATCTTGAGGCCCGACTTACCATCGGTCATCCCTAAATAGCAGACACCAATTAGATCTTCAACTTTGGCCAGGACGCTTCGCCAGGATAATTTTGTCTAGAAGATGCATGATTCCTCCAGGCGAAAAGCCTTGCCTTGAATGAATACAGCATGAAATTTTTCTTAACGGAACGATAGTAGGTTAAGATGACGTGAGACACTTATTGGAGACACCAATGTACGACCTCAACGATATTTACTATTTTGTGAAGGTCGTTGAACACGGCGGCTTTACGCAGGCTGGGCGAGCGTTAAACGTCGCGAAATCCAGGCTCAGTCGTAGGATTGCTGCGTTGGAGGAGCGGTACGATGTCCGGTTACTCCAGCGCTCAACTCGTCACTTCTCCGTTACTGAAACGGGGCATGAGTTTTACGAGCGATGCGTAGCGGTGCTATTGGAAGCTGAAGCAGCGCACGATGTAATCGAACGCAAGCAAGTTGAACCGCAGGGAACTATCCGGATGACGTGCCCGACCGCGTTGTTAAGATATCGTATTGGCGATATAGTAAGTCGTTTCATGGTGAAGTATCCCAAAATTAACGTTCAGCTTGAAGCAACGGACCGCCGTGTCGATGTCTTAGGGGAGCGGCTCGATTTGGCGTTGCGTGTGCGCTTCCCCCCGCTAGAGGATAGTAACCTCATAATGCGCGTCCTTTCAGAGAGTCCCCATCGCTTAGTTGTCTCTCCTCAATTCCTAGAAGAGCGCGGACTGCCGAAACATCCTGCCGATCTAAGTGGCTTACCTAGTATAGGTTGGGGCCCCCCACGTGATCACTTATGGGACTTGCTTGGGCCGGACGGTGTCGAAGCGCAGGTTCGGCACCATCCGCGGTACATTACGGATGACTTGACTGCGCTTCGTCAAGCGGCACTGCACGGCGTTGGTATCGCTCAGTTGCCCTGCATGGTGGTCGAAGAGCAGCTGAAGGATGGGACACTCGTAGATATCATGCCAGGCTGGGCACCGAAGAGTGGCATTGCTCATGCAGTGTTCCCTTCTCGCCGTGGATTGTTGCCAAGTGTACGTTTGCTGATCGACTTCCTCGTAAAGCACTACCCTCGTGTGAGCGATGTACGACCGGAGGAGTAATTTCATTTTTTTGGTTGTTCGCGGCGTTGAATAATTCCCACATAATGTTTGCTTGTTGCAATCCCATTAGGCCAAGATCTCTTGAGCTGCTGTTTTTTCGTCTTACCGCAGGGTTCACCGGTTCACGGTTGAATAGATTGTTTTTCAGGTAAAGGAATGAATTCAGCATCGTCGGCATCCGGTAGTTTCATACTACCTGTTTGCCAATCCGAGACTGCTTGAGCGATTCGGGCTTCGGACGAAGATACAAAATTCCAGTAGAGATATCGTGGCCCAACTGGCTCTCCTCCAAGGAGCATTACTATCGAATCTTCCAAAGCTCTTAAGCTGGAAGCACTTGCACTCAAAATAAGCATATTTCCGGCTCCATATCGCGAGCCACTCACTTCTACTGATCCAGATGCGATATAAATCGCACGCTCTTTGTACCCATCCGGTATCTCGGCGATTGCCCCAGTCATCATGTCGAGATGAGCGTAGAACAACGGCGACAGCGTCTTAACATTAGCTGTTAAACCATAGGCGCTACCAGCTATAAGTTGCCCGACAATTCCGTTAGCACGCCATTGCGGAAGGTCATCGTCCGCATGATGTGAGAATGACGGAGATATTTCCTCATACTCAAACGGAAGCGCGACCCACGCTTGGATGCCATGCAAATGGTCCCCAATCGCGCGGGCGCGCTCGAAACGCTCGCTATGTGTAATTCCTTTGCCAGCGGTCATCCAATTGACTTCACGCGGATTAATCGCTTGTTCGTAACCCAAACTGTCTCGATGCATCATCTCGCCCGAGAATAGGTAAGTAACGGTCGACAAGCCGATATGCGGGTGTGCGCGAACGTCGACCGTGCTGCTAATCCCTTTCGGTAAACTCAAGGGACCCATGTGATCAAAAAATATGAATGGTCCTACCATTTTCTGCTTGACGAAAGGGAGAACGCGCCCAATCTCCAATCCTCCGCCAAGACTACGGCGTCGCTGCGGAATGATTAGCTCGACCATGGCAATACTCCTGATTATTAAATTAGACTGTCGGCGAGCGCGTCAACGATCGCCGACAAAATTGCGATCAATGCTGATTGGACTCCTGGAACGCCTTTTCAGCGTTGAAGCCGTCGTGGTTCTCGAAAACATTCATGAAACCTGGAACAGTGTCCTTGCGTGCCCAATCTCGTTGAAGCTCACAATACAACTGAACGCGACTAATAAGTTTTACGCCAGCTTGTTCCATACGGCGCAAAGCGGTCTCATGAGCGGCGACAGACGTGCCGCCCACGGCATCAACAACGGCGTAGACTTCAAAACCTTCTTGAATTGCGTCAAGTGCTGGAAATGCGAGACACACTTCAGTCCAAAGGGCCGTCATGATGAGCTTTTTGCGTCCAAAACCCTTGACAGCTTCTTTGAACTCTGTGTCTTCCCAAGCGTTCACCGTTGTACGGTCATAGGTAGGCAAGTGACCTAAGAGCTCCTGGAGTTCGTTAATTGCCGGCCTATTGAGTCCCGTTTTAACATTCACTGTTGAATGAACAATCGGAAGTTTATAGTTAAGTGCTGCCTTGGTGGCACTAACGATGTTGAAGACGAGTTCGTCACGTGGCATTGAGCGGATTGAGGCAACCTGAACTGGCTGGTAATCGATGACGATAAACATCGAATTCTCGGGGGTCAGCAGATGATCAGTTGCGGGATTACGGATTTTTTCGGATGCCATGGTAAGCCTCGTGAAAAGAGTTAGTCGACGAGATGATCGCTGATTCGATGCATCTCGCATATCATTGTTGACTGTTTCTCGTTGCTTCGGTAGCACCAGCTTGGTTCACACTGCGTCGCAATTTTAGGAACACGTGGTTACGTTGTTTTAGTGCGGTAACGAACCATGCAGCATAGATTGTCGACCGCACCTCTAAGCTGAGCGGCTCAAATTAGTTTGGCCGTCTCTTCCACTTAACACCAAGTATGTAATTCTTGGGTTCGGCGAATGCTAGCCCCGCAGGAGCGGGGTCTCGAGCTGCGGGCTACCAAGGCTTACGCCGTCTTTCGTGCAGGGAGTATTTTCTGTATCGCCATATTCATTTCATTACAGACGTTAGCTGCGTACACTTGGAAAACCGTACCTGCCTCCGTCAGAGTAGCACCACGATTGGACCTAGAAAGAAGTCGAACGCCTAAGTCAGCTTCGAGTCGGGCGAGGCGCCTGCTGACAATCGATTTTGAAACACCAAGTCGGCGTGCGGCGGGTGTAATGCCGCCTGCGTCAGCGATCTCCACGAAGGTTTTCAACTCTTCAATGTCCATACCGAGGCTCCTGGTTTTTTTACCGGATCGTTGCCGTTAACACACGGCGTTCAGAGATCAGTTAGGGGTTACCCGTATCGCTGAGCCGTAGGCGCGTTATAGTTAACCGAAATTCTCGCCTTTATTCTTTCGCGAAGGCTGTAAGTACAAGCGATCGCGCCCTGACATCGCGTCACCCCGGACTTGATCGGCCAGCCGTTCGACGTCTCTCATGCGGACGTCTTGGGCTGCTTCAGAAACAGCATCTTCAGAGTATCCGAGTGCTCTTAAGCTTTCTGCGCCCATTATGTAAGCGGATTCGACAGTCTCGCGAATCTGAAATCTCACATCAGCTCGCACTAGCTCGACCGCATGGGAGCGATCATGACTTCTCACTAAAAGCTGTGCTCTTGGAAACTCATGCTGCACAAGCTCAACAATCTGAAGGGCAGCCTTTGCATCGTCTACACAGACCATGATCGCATCTACCTCTGCCGCGCCCGAGTGGCGGAGCGTAGACAGTCTCGTACCGTCTCCAAAAAAAACTTTAAAGCCATGCCGCTCCGCGTCGCGAATCCGGTCAGGGTTTTCGTCAATGACTGACAGGCTAATGCCGCACGAAAGGGGTGCTTGCGATGCAATCTGCCCGAATCGTCCAAACCCAATTAGAAGAATTCGCCCTTTTAGGTCCTTAGCCGGTTCAGTCCCATCCATAGATGCTTTTTTTCGTAGCAACCGATCAGCCATCAGCAATAGTAGAGGTGACACAGTCATGGAAAGGATCACCACAGTAGAAAAAACGGCATTCTCCCTGGCGCTCACAATACCGTACGATGTCGCTGAAGCATACAGCACGAATGCGAATTCACCACCTTGTAAGAACATTGATGTTCGCCGCATTGCTTGCTCTCCCGTGCCCCCGAAAAGCCGTGTTACCGAGTACACGGCAATTCCCTTCACGAACATAAATGTGATCAGTAGGGAGAGCAGCAACTCCCATTCCGCTATGACGATCGAAATATCCAACGACATACCAACCGCGAGAAAAAAAAGTCCCATCAATAGTCCGCGGAATGGTTCGATGTCACTTTCGATCTGGTGCCGAAAACTAGAATTCGACAACATGACGCCTGCTAGGAACGCGCCCATGGCCATTGAAAGGCCAGCAAATTCCATGAGCAAAGCCGCGCTTAGAACTACTAACAAAGCGCCTGCGGTGAGAACCTCGCGAGTCCGTGCTTTGGCTAAAAGCGCAAAAAATGGGTCAAGTCCCCAATGCGATACGACTAGTAAGGAAAGTATGGCTAGCACGGCAATGCTCGCGCCTGTCCAGCCGCTTTGTTCTTGGGCTATAGGGGACAACAATGCTACTACTGCTAGGAGGGGAACGATCATGAGATCTTCGAACAACAAGATAGCGACTGACTTTTTACCCTCCGCAGTTGATATTTCTCCCCGGTCTTGCAGTGCTAACATAATCACGGCAGTAGAGGAGAGTACAAATCCTGCTCCCGCGACAAAAGCAGTTGGTGCGGAGAGACCAAAGATTGTGTATCCCGTGATCGCGAGTAATGCTATCGCAGTGGCCACCTGGGCAAACCCAAGGCCAAAGATATGGCCTCGCATCTCCCACAGTTTTACTGGCCGGAGTTCTAGCCCAATTATGAACAAGAACATCACTACGCCGAGTTCGGAAATGTGAAGAATCGACTGAGCATTCGTAATCAAGCCCGACGCCGATGGGCCAACCAAGATGCCGGCAGCAAAATAACCCAGTACGGATCCGAGGCCTAGTCTACGGAAGAGGGGAACTGATAACACGGCAGCTCCCATTAAAATGACTGCCGGGCCTAATGTTTGTCCCAAACTAGAACCTGCCATTATTTAACCCTTTTAAAATGAAGCGTGATCCAAGCTAAGGCCCCAGAAAATAATCCGGTTCGAAAGGGCTTCAAATTCTTCTTTTGTCATGGTCGTTCCTTTGGGCATCGAATTTAGTGAGAATTTTCGATACCCTTTGGCATGACTTGGATGTGAAAGAATACCTGTCAAATGGTACCCACGACTAGACCTTACGCTGATACGCACTGTCGCAATCGCGGGAACGGTTTGATGGGTTAGACTGCGTTGATCTCGTGTACTCAGCCTAGGACTTGAGTTCCAAGTCTTACATGAGAAGCCCGTGGACTCTCGTGGGTACACGCGAAAGAGGCAGATTTATGAGAGAACAGATGAAATGTTTCTTGCAACATTGCCACAAGTCTCCACACTGCGTAAACTTCGGCAGCATGTCACACGACTGTTATTGCCGCACTCTCCGGTGGTGGAGCGAGACAAAGAGGTGTTGTTCTAAAATGTTCGATTAGTAGGTCGATAAGCAGGCGAACTTTATTAGTGGTATGTTGTCCTGGTGGTCTTACAACATATACTCCGCTCGACGGTGCAGGGTATCGGCGCATGATAGGGACAAGCGCGCCTGAATCCAAATGTTCTTGGACAAGTCCCGTAGGTAGGCATGCGACGCCTATTCCAGTCAAAGCTGCATTGACCAGCGCCAGGTTGTTGTCGGCCTTGAAGCGGCCCTGCGGATGAACCGTCACTACTGTAGTACCATCTTTAAACTGCCAAGACTCAGTGTTTCGGGTGAGCGCTTCATGTGCAGAAAGGTCGTCAGGTATCTTAGGTTCGCCATGCTTCTTAATATAGTCAGGACTGGCTACGAGGACGGAATATAGTGGTGTGATTAAGCGGGCCACAAGGTTCGAATCAGGGAGAAAGCCCAAGCGTATGGCGCAGTCGAACCCATCGGCAATTAGATCTATAACGCTATCGCTATAACATGCCTGGATGTGCAACCGGGGATGGCGGCGTGACATCTCTGCAAGAATCGGCGCGAAGTGAGTTGCGCCAAAGGCTAGGGGAGCCGATAGACGTAATCGTCCGGTGAGTTCACCAACGGGTTTGATCGTTTCTCGCGCAAGTTCAATTTCGGCACACGCGCGAGCAGCGTAGTCTCGAAACGCCACGCCGGCCTCTGTGAGGGCGGCACCACGAGTCGTGCGCAACAGCAACTGCGTTTTCAGGTCGTCCTCAAGTCTAGCGAGGCGACGGCTGACAATCGACTTAGATACTCCAAGACGAAATGCCGCAGGCGTGATGCCGCCTGCATCCGCGACCTCCACGAAGGTCTGTAGCTCATCGATACCCAATTTTGTACTCCTGTGTAAGTGAAAAGCTCACTGGAACGATGTCGCTGGCCTGGCTCGGGTTGCCCTTAGATTAGGAAGCATCCCTAATACTGCCGAACATACCGCTCTGCAGATCTGCGAACGCGGTGCAGATCTCCTGTTCTGAATTCATGACAAACGGGCCGCTGCCTACCACCGGCTCATCGATTGGGATTCCACTTAATACAAGAATAGTGCACTCTGATTTTGCCTCGATTCTGAGGTTAGAGCAGTTTTCGCTAGCCAACGCCCACTCATTTTCTCGAATACTATCGGTACCGTTTAGCAATGCGTCTCCACGTATCATGACTAAGCAGGCAGTGCGGCCTGCTTTTAACGGTAGCGTTGTCGTGTGACATTTCTTGAGTCTTACGTCCCAAAGGTCAATGGTAGTGAAGGTACGGGCCGGTCCTTTGCGATTGAAGAGCTCCCCTCCGATCAGGCGGACATTTCCTGCATTATTTGGCAGGGGAACGACTGGTATACGTGCGGCCGAGATGGTCTGATATGCAGGCGCAGTCATTTTATGGGCTGCTGGTAAGTTCACCCAGAGCTGAACCATTTCCAGCACTCCGCCAGCACGCATGAATGCGTCTGAATGGAACTCATCGTGAAGAATTCCTGACCCGGCCGTCATCCACTGTACGTCCCCAGGACCTATCAGGCCACCATTGCCAGCCGAATCACGATGGGCAATCTCACCTTGATAGACGATCGTAACGGTTTCAAACCCTCTATGAGGATGTTCGCCAACACCTCTCGGAATTTGCGACGGCGGGAATTCAGTGGGGCCGGCATGATCCAGTAATAGGAAGGGGCTGACATGTCGCGCCATGTCGTGATACGAGAACAAAGTTCGTACAGGGAAGCCATCACCAACCCAATGAAGGTTGGAAGCAGTGAACTTTCCAACGACAGACTTCATGTTTCCTCCTCGTCAATACGAGCATGATAGATCGTCGACGTAAGAGTAGATAGTATGCTTACTAATCAACAGTGTTCTGTTTTTAGAACACTAACGGGTGGCATCTGCTTTTGAATCGGGTCAGAACATGCTCGATGCAGCTGGCAGGCTCGGACCCAACCAGGAAAAGCGTGAACTTGTGACTAATGCGGACGAAGGCCGGCTAACTGAGGTCTACCTGTGAACGCAGTTGCAAAATTAGCGACACAGAGTTCCCTCGGCAGGGGTTGTGCGGCACGGCCAAGCTTGTAAAGTGGTCGCCAACTCACTCTTGTCAGATTTTAAAAGGAATTTTCATGTACACCCTTTACTACAAGCCCGGAGCTTGTTCGCTCGCCGTTCACATCGTGCTTGAATGGGTTAATGCAGAGTACAAAGCCGTCAGAGTTAACAAAGCAGACCAAGATTATCTGTCCATAAACCCGGCAGGCGCAGTCCCAGCTTTGGATATTGGGAATGGAGTGATCTTGACTCAATGTTCCGCAATTCTCCAGTTTCTAGCGAGACAGTATCCGGAGGCGGCGCTCGACGCGCATCCAGATGCTCAGTCAGAGGCGCAGCTCGCTCGATGGGCCGCTTTTCTCACAGGAGATCTACACCCTGCATTCTTCCCAGTTTTCATGCCTGAGCGTTATACAACTGACACTTCTGAAATAGCGTTGAAGAATGTAAAGGCTGCGGGGCTCTTGCTCGTAGAGAAGAAGCTGCGAATTATTGATCAGCATCTGCAGGGGCGAGACTACTTCTTGGGATCGCGGCGAACGTATGCCGACGCCTACTCGGTCCCTATGGTGAGGTGGGCAAAGAGCCTGTTGCCAGGAGGTCTCGCACGGTTTAGCAATATCGAACGCCACCACGAGCAATTAACCAAGGATAAAACAATTGTGCAAGTAATGAAGGATGAAGGCATTTATGACCGTTAGCAAACGGCTCAAGTGTTGCCTTGAAGTTTGACTTATGCTGCAGAAGTGGCTGTTGTCTATGCGACATGCGGTTTAGCGGCATATGCCTTACTGATGCGGAAGCTGTGTTCACAATTATTTAGCGTCAAATTTCAGGCTCGAGTCCATATATAGGCTAATTTGCTAGAGTTTGATAACGTTCGATATTTATTTTCATGGGCGAAGCTATGGGATCTCGTCGGCTAGGCTTGTGCGCAATCTTATTATCTCTTTCGCTGATAAGTGGGTGTGCACTCTCACCGCAAAATCGCGCTCGAAATCTGCCCGCGCATCCAAAAGTAGCAGGGGAGCCCGTGCTTATACCGAGGCCTCTCGGCGAAAACGTACTGGCATTGTCGTTCTCGGGCGGAGGGATGCGTGCAGCAGCGTTCTCGCTTGGCGCCCTTCAGGGGCTCGATGCGCTCCGTGTAACCAAGGAGAGCAGCTTGCTGGACGATTTATCATTCATCACAAGCGTTTCCGGAGGGTCGATTACGGCTGCGTATTATGGGATTCATGGGAAAAGCGCTCTTGTAACGATGCGCCCACATGTGCTGCTAAAAGATGGTGAAACACATATGCGGCTAAGCTTGCTTAACCCGACAAATGTTTTTAGGCTGCTAGCGGGAGGCCTTAATGACCGAAATCAGCTACAAGCCTGGCTCGATAGGGATATTTTTCATGGGGCGCGCTTCAACGAAATGCTTGACTCAAGCAAGCCAGATATATGGATCAATGCTACTAACGTGTACGATCGAATATCATTTCCCTTCCATCAAAGAGCTTTTGACGCGCTCTGCAGTGACCTTGCAAGCTTCCCCGTATCCGAGGCTGTCGCCGCTTCAATGGCGGTTCCGTTGGTATTTGCGCCTGTTATACTGCGCAAGTATCCGGAATCATGTCAGACACAATTGCCTAACGTAGACAGAATTGACGACGCTGATCGGCCATTGTTGACACAAGCATTAGCGCGTGCAATCAAGCAGTTTCGTGACCCGACAGCTGGTCAATTTTTAAAGCTTGTGGACGGTGGCATCACCGACAACTATGGCCTGGCAAGCATTCAGCAGTCGCGCCTGCTCCTGGGCACCCCTTACGGCCCGCTAACTTCGGAAGATGCCATCAACATCAAGCGTATGCTCTTTATCGTGGTCGATGCTGGCCTTGCACAACGTGGTGATTGGAATAGAAGTGAGCAAGGTCCGTCGGGAATTGAACTTGCAAGTGCGGCAATTGATTCAGCCATAAACACAAATGTGCGAATGAGTTACGATAATTTTGTACCAATGATGAAGCAATGGCAAAAGGATATTATTACGTATCGTTGCCAGCTGCCTACTGATCAAATAGCGAAAATAGTCAAAACTCGGCCAAGTTGGCGTTGTGATGACGTGGAATTTTCGGTGACACGTATCGCTTTCAATGATCTAGACCCTGAGCGTGCAGCACGACTAAATCGGATTCCAACTAGCTTACGTTTAACTTCTGAGCAGGTTGATGAGCTTATTGCTGCGAGTCATGAGGCGATTATCCAAAACGACAAGATTGAAAGATATTTTCAGGTTACTAGGAAACATTAGCGGGAGATGGCGACTCGCTTCTTTTTACCGCTAAAATAAATTTGCAAAGAGCGTAGCAATTTGCAAAGGTCAAGCGGGAGTTGCTGTCTCGTTCAATCAACAGGGACGGGGACGCTAAAGGCTGTCTTTTCTGCATCCCAAAATGGAAGCGTCGATTAGCTCGGCGGGATTTTGTTGTTCCTAGTGCCATGCGGCGGCGGTACACTGATCACGGTCGCTGACAGCTGAAACCCAGCTGGCTGACCACAAATCTCATGGATGACACAACGATAATATTGATGAGCAGTGTATCGAACGAATACTGCAATTTTACGATCCCGCTAACACTACCGCACCGCGGGAATAGCGTTGAGCAGCTCAACAGCAGACTGCAGGGGTGCCGCTACGGGTGCTTAGGTCAAAGCGCGCGTCTTGCTCATATGAGTAATGGCCGGGGCTGAGGCTTCCCAAATACAAAGGCGCTTCCTTCTCGCCCATAACGAAACGTATGAGGCACTGGACATAACGATGTGTCAGGAGCCCAGGTCAGCAGCGGCGCGCTGCTGCGCACGCGTGCGGTGGTGACGCAGCTCAAAAAAGTGCCTCATTCGCTCACTGTCCTTCAAATAGCGAACCTTGCATCGCACGAGAGGGAGCACCGGCACTATAAGCAGCATACCTAATGCTCCGGCCGCTGTTGCGAGGACCAGCTGCATGTCGGGCCATCGCCTAGCGCACAAGCCAACACCAAGCAGCAGCAGCAGAAGCGCTACCGCAGCATGTAGAAACGCCCTCAAAGGTGGAAATCGCACAGCGCCGATATCGAGCAGCGTCGCCTCGACCTCGGCGTCGTGGCAGGCGGCATCGAGGCGAAGCTTGTCCATATCGGTAGCATAGGGTAGGTAGTGGAACTTCGTGCTCGAATCATCCAAATCGTGCAGTACCTGTTTAAGTTCAGCAAAATCTTCTGGCCAGCGGCGCTCTACTTCGACACCGTAAGCCTCAACGAGCTCCCGCACTAAGTGCAGCGCAACTACCCGCTCAACGAAGCGGCCGTCGAGGACGGCTAGGCAGGTGCCAGCTAACTCAAATATACGAAGTCGTTCAGGTGCTACGTACTCCTCATCCCACACCATTGCAGGGATGTGCGCGAGCTGGCGTTCTTTGAAGAGGGCCACACGATTCTTTCCCTCGTGCGCGAGTACAAGACCAAGCGGACGAATGTGAGTGTACTGCGCGCATTCTGATTCAGCTCGCTCAGGGCTGGACGCCGCAAACGCACTGAAAGCTTTCTCGATGACCTTCTCCTGTTCCCGGTCGTTTAGATGCGCGGGCGACCAGCGCCAGCTGTCACCGACAACCGTCGAGGTCGGCACAAGGGCCAGGTAACGAGTGGTAGAGCTGTTAGACAATCGTTTCGATCTCGCATACCAGTAGAATGGGATGACCTTCGCGGCGAAACTGTGAGGATCTAAAGTCCTATAGGTGCGACAATCGGGGAAGATTTGACCGACGATAGCGCCGCCGGCGGCGGAGCGGCTGAGAGCGTCCATCTGGTCCTTAACCGCCACCAGGCCAACAGCAGCAAGTGCAACAGCAGGCGAGCATGTAAGAGTTAATACCGGGGTTTTCTCGACGGTGCTAGTGCCGCTGTTCATTGAAGCTCCGATCAAAAAGTGTAGGAAAGATTGTATAGGAAGAGTGATCGTCAAATCACCTATCGGATGGGCGTACAACGCATCTTTGTGCAGACATTTCTCGCGAAGTGGTCATCTTGCTCAGCTGAGGTAGTTGTATGCGCCGATTGATTTAGCCTTCCATGATGGACCAGCCAGCTGTGAACCTCCGCGCGTTGCCCCAAGACGAAACGCATGGCAGGGCTATCGTATGGAATTAGCGGCTGAACGAAAGCCTTGTCGGGTACAGCGCTGTGTCCGACAAGGTCCGCGTGAAGCGCATTGATCGCCCTACGTTAAGTAGCTGAATCAGACAGCATGTTTGCGAAAGAGCCCAGAAGCTTTCGCACGCGACGGAAACGCGAAAAATTTGCCGGCGTGTCCTTGAACGTTCTTTTAGACTGGCCGGTTGTACCGGGAGAAAGTGCTTAGCTATTTGGTGCTCTCGGATGACCGAAGTTAAACCTTGACCATAGGACGGATCTGCCCGTATGAATTGAGCGATTTGGCGATTTGGCGATTTGGCGTTTTGAACGGCAGCATCCGCTTGGCTCAAGGAACCGGCAATATTCTCGACTAGATTTCGCTTAGCATCGCGGCCTAGCAAGCGGTAGAAAGCGGTAGAGAATGCCAGTTTGTGAGTAGAAGTCCTCGTCTGCGCGCGTGTCATAGCGTCCCGCACCGCCGCCGAGTTCCCAGCCAGCGTCACCGTGGCCAAAGCCAGTCTCTACCGAACCTCCAGTGTGGATCGGGTCGCAGTTCGGCGCGGCACCGCCGTTGACGAGCGCCATCGCACCGTCGCGCTGTGGTTGTGCAACGGGCACCGGGGCTGGTTGACATGGAAGACCTGGTGATTCGTTCCCACGCGGTAGAGCTGTGCGTCGTCGCATGCAATAGCCGGGCCTGCGGCATTTTATCTGGGCTGTACGGTTGCATTCGCACCTTGACACGGCAGGCTCCGGGAACCCTGCTCGCAAACTACCTCGATCAACGCTGGTGGAGGTGCATCCGGACTAGCCGGATGCACGGCGCATTACGAACGCAGGAAGGCCAACAACTCGGCGTTCAGGCGATGTTTGTGTGTCTGAGGCAGGCCATGGCCCGCGCCTTCATAAACGCTCAGCCTTCCTTGTGGAAGGATCTCGACGGCTCGACGCGCGGTGGTAGAAATTGGCACGATCTGATCGTCGTCGCCGTGAATGACTAGTGTTGGGATTGTCATTTTCTGCAGATCAGTCGTGAAGTCCGTTTCCGAGAATTGTTTGATACAGGCATAAGCACTGTGCAAGCTGCATTGCATGCCCTGAAGCCAGAACGTCTGACGCAACCCTTCGGACGTTTTCGCATTCTCACGGTTAAAGCCGAAGAACGGAATCGCAAGGTCAAGGAAGAATTGTGCACGATCAGACGTCACACCCTCGCGGATCCCATCAAAAACAGACATCGGTACACCGTCCGGATTAGAGTCGGACCGCATCATTTGAGGGGTCACAGCACCAATCAGTACAGCCTTGCCAACCCTGTCAGTACCGTGTCGGCCGATGTAACGCGCAACTTCGCCGCCACCGGTTGAATGACCAACAAGCATGGCGTTCGTTAAATCGAGGGCTGTGATCAGAGTGGCCAGATCGTCCGCATAGGTGTTCATGTCGTTCCCATGCCATGGCTTACTTGACGCACCGTGGCCACGACGGTCATGCGCAATCACACGGTATCCATGCTGCGCAAGAAACATCATCTGGCTTTCCCAAGCATCGCCCTGCAGCGGCCATCCATGACTGAACACAACTGGCTGTCCGTGCCCCCAGTCGGTGAAGTGGATAATGGTGCCGTCCTTCGCAGTCACGGAATTAATGGTACGGATAGTGCTCATTGCGTCTCCTTTCAGTAGACAATGGTGGAGCTCAAAATTCGATATTAGAGTCGGCACCACTTAGACAGTGCTATATTTGATATTGGAACCGATGTCTTTTGGAAGCGGCTGCTTTCGCTCTTTTTAATTGAAGGCTATATCGTTGGCATACATATTTAGTTCTAGCGATACCAGCGAAAACGCGATAAAAGCGATGAGTCATCGTTGTAAGCATGCGTCAACAAAATGGTGCAAGTCGCAAAATACTTATGGAGTCAACGCTTTAATATATGGATATTTCAAGGTCCCTGACGAATTTTCGGGCGGCCATACAACGATCTGCCGCAGTCCTTGTCGGAACTGTTGTAGCCCGTGTCCGTCAATGCCCTGGAACTGCACCTGCAGCACCCTGGGTTCTGCCCATTCGCCGTTCTTACCGAAACGAATCGGTCCCATCACGGTATTGAATGTAGCTTCACGTGCGTAAGCAGATAGCTCCGCATCGTAGATTCCGCCGGTTGCCTCTACGGCTTGCGCGACGACTTGCATTTGAGCGTATGCCAAAAGTGGTGTGTAGTGACCGAGCAAATCAACATGCTCCTTTGCCGCGCGTGCTTGATAGGCAGTCAAGAACTCTGCAGTTCCAGGAAACATCATGGAGCCGACTGGGGCCCAATACTCATAGTTAACGAAGCCGTTAAGCAGTGGTCCCAAAGTAGATTTAACTGCTGCAGTTTGAGGACCGATCATGCTCGCGCCTACCATTTTTGGGCGGAACGAACTCGCGTGAATTGCACGTACTAAGCCTATGGAATCATTGAGATAGGAACAAATAAACAGTAAGTCGCAATTGCTTTTCGCTACTTCCTCAACGATCTCTGTGAAGTTTTCGGTTGCCAACGCATACGTAGCCTCATGAACTATTTCAAACCCGTACTTCTCAGCATTGACTCTAGCGCCAATTATTGGATTCTTAGCGAAGAGCGCGTCAGCTGACAGCAACGCTACGGTGGTAGGGCGAGGGCTCTGCTGGGCTGCAAGGGCGAAGAATCCTTCAGTCAGCGTTGGATTTGGATCCGGGCCTGTTGGAATAATTGCGAAGTAGCCTGGGTAGGAAAGATCATCGTTCGCTCCCAGACCTTGCAGGCCCACGAAAAACAGTTCACGTTCCGCGACCACTGGCAGTGCTGGAGCAACGGAGTTTGTTCCGTATCCACCGATGACAAGGTCGACCTTGTCCTCGTCTAACAGCTGTCGATAAAGATTAGGCACGTTGGCAGCGTTGGAAAAGTCATCGCGGCATATCAGTTCGACCTTACGGTTCAGTAATCCGCCACTGCGATTAACATTTTCCTGCCAAATTTCATGAGCAAGTCGAGCGGAGCGAGCGTTGTCTGCAACCGGGCCTGTTAACGACAGACAATAACCAATACGAAGAGGGGAGGTGGTGGCTTTCATGTCAGTAAATGTAGAGTAAGGGAGTCCAGAATTGAACGAAGTGTCGTTAGATGCAACCATTCTGAAATTCTCGAGCGGTACGACACTCATGTCCTTAGTCGCGTTCTGAAGCACTCGGACTAGATCCAACAAGGCAAAAGCATACCGATCGATAAATGCGAGTAGCTCTTAAGCGAAGTGTGCTCTACGTCGCCCTCGCAGTCACTGAACTTTTCTGCTGCATCTTGCTTAAACTTGCTGGTTGCTTCAGGTCTGGTGTGACTTCCGCCAAACCGATGGCGTCGCTCCGACAAGTTTGCGGAAAGTCCTCACAAAGTGAGCTGCATCGGAGAATCCTGTAGCCTCACTAACAAGTTCGATAGAAGAACAAGTATCCATTAGCAATATTTGTGATCTTCGGATTCTTTCCTTAAGCTGCCACTGATAAGGGGCCATTCCAGTCGAGGCCTTAAATGCGCGGCAGAAGTGCCATTGCGAAAGTCCCGACAGGGCGGCCAGGTCTGCAAGTGGTACGTGATTAGGGAGGTTCGCATTCATATAGTCGATGGCAGACCGCAATTGACGGGGAGAGAGACCACAGCCCACGCCGGTTGGCGAATTCGGTTTCATCAAAAGACACGATGCTAGAGCTGCGGTTAGACTATCGCCGTAGAGTTGAATGGATGGGTCCTTCGAACCGACTGCCTTCGCTAGCAACTCAACCAAAGACCAAACTCTGCTGTCGACGAATCGTATTTGTGGAGTGGTTAGCACTGCGCTATCGAAGCAAACTCCGAGACGCTCCGATAACTTCTCTACATCAAACGTAAGGGTCGCATCCTTTACATATCTAGCGTCTTCACTGTATCCCCAGATTTCAAGTCCTGCCGGCGCAAAGAGCATATGCTTAGGCATGTAAGCGATCGGACAAGGCCGATCTCTACTGAACCGTGGTTCAGCGTGTTGGCCAACCTCTTCCAATATCACGCTTAATCGTGTTTGATCTTCATGGTCAAGACGATGTACTACCGCTCCGTTGCAATCAAACTCAGTCAAATGCACAGTTACGCCGTTCCACGCTCGACTTGACGCACGTATCGAGAGCAAGTTTTCTGGCAACTCTAGAGTAGTTTGCGGGATACTTTTCTCCGCAACAGCGACAGCGGTATTCATTTTTTCACCGTATGGGATGTTAAAGGTATCGAATTCATGACTGCTGTGTACTTTTTTAACTTGCAGGCAGGTGCCTAAGAATCGCTTCGGACATGTAATTCGTTTGGTAGAGTGCCCGGCTTGATGCTCCTCACTTTCACTATAGTCGAAAGGTGAGTAACCGAGAATGCATGAAAAAAACTGATTTTCGGTAATTTTGCTGGAATGTATAAGTGCGCCACCGATCCTAGTGAAGTCTGCGATTGTGATTTCGCCTCAGCTTTTGTAGACGGGCATTGTCCACTATGCTAACTCAGCGAAAACATTTTTTACAGGTGTAATCAGAAGGGTTGCGTTCCACCTTCGGCAACAAACAATCGCGTCCCTTGGCTCTACCAGCGCCATGGTTATATGTGTACGTTGAAACTGGTCAACGGTATAGACGACTTCCAAAAACGGCAGCTTTATGTGTCGCTGTACCGAAATTAGGGTTGTATGCATACATGCGGCTGCCATGAAGTTTCGTGTGTGTGACGATTTTCTGAACAAGAAAGCATCGTAGTAAATTGAGTGGACTTACAAGAACCGCAGTAAGTCCAACCGTTCAGATTAAACGAAGCCCATTAGAAGTAACGTTCTTGAGATGCACGAAGCATTCGAGATTCAACGTAAAGCATAATCATGACTGACGCACTTAATACGAACGTAGTTGATAGACTTGAGCCTACATATCCGACAGATAAACTGAACGATGCATCCGCAAGCATTGGACACTCTGCATGCATTGCATTGATATCGGAATCTCACCTCACACAACTTTTGAGCAGACAAATGGGCTGTGAGTCAGCCAAGGCATCATCCGATTATGAGATGGACCAGGAAAATCAACTGCGTTGCATCTCCGTAGTAAGAGCTTTGTTAAATCCTGAGCTTAAACCGACGTTATCTAAATCGGATGGATTAGGAATCGTCGTTGAGGGAAAGGAGATTAGCTACTGGTTGTCTGTGCAGCAGCTGTCTTGGTACGCTAATGATTATCAATCGGCGACTAATGCAGCTGAAAAAATCGCGAATTTGATAGATTTGGAAACGCCGGTAGTCGATTTGCTTTGCTACCACCTTTTTTCGATGCTAACACTTTCTGTGATGCCAATATCAGCCGACGGCGAAGCCGCAATTGAACGCCACGTCTTGTTCCTAGAGCGTACGCCATGTTCGGGCCCAGTAAATGTTTTCGCAATCTCCCAGCTTGCTCGCGCAATTCGAGATGGGAAGTTAGGTTTGACTCTATTAGCTCTTCAGCGACTAGAATGTGCCCTCGACACCGCTAAACAGTCTAGTCAGCTTGGTGTCGCCGCCTTGGTATCGGAAGTCGCTGTATCGATTGCACTTCAAGCAGGCTTGTCTTCTATAAGTGAGCATTACCGCGATCTGACGATATCAATTTACAAACGATGGGGCGCCGTAGGCCGTATAAACATCTTATTGTCGCATTGGAAGCGTTCGATCGATCCCAATTTAAAGGCAAGTTCATCGATTGAAGAACCTGGCTCCCCGCATAAGAAATTAATGGATTACAGACTCTATCTTGCCGATGAAATTGCTCAGCCCTTGGCAGCGATCACGCTACATTCTTTGGTTGCACGAAAGTTGCTTCGCCTGCGAGAGCCGGACGTGAAACGTGCAGTTGGATTGTTAGAGCAAGTTGGCGACGCGCGGCGTCACGCGGAAAATATTTTTCGCGGAATTTTAGAATTACTGCCGTATAGCGGAATGGAAGAGGATCGTATCATTGTCGATCAAATGGTTGAGGATGTTCTACATGAGTTTTCTCCAACATTTAAAGAAAAAGCCATCTTTATTGATACTACGTTGACTCTCGGGGACGCAGCAATCCGAGGAAGCAGTTCTCAAATGCGCCAGGTTGTTGCAAACTTGGTTAAAAATGCGATTGAGGCTCTGTTGGACAGCAAGCTAGACGTGAAAAACCGACGGATCGAAATCGCGACAAGACAGCTCGGTAGTCAAGAAATTTCAATTTGCGTGAAAGACAATGGTTTGGGGATTAATCCGTGTCACCGCGACAGAATATTTCACAGTACATTTACAACGAAGGAAGGCAATTCTGGAATGGGACTGACGATTTGCCGTGCAATAGCTAGGGCCCATCATGGAGATATTCAGTATTCGCCGCGAACGTCCGGCGGTGCGATCTTTGAGGTTCGTGTACCCAGTCAGTGTTAATGCGCAGATTCTTGCTTGTCAACACTGAGGTGCAGTTTTCTTCGATTTATGCATTCGAAACCATGCAATTCTATAGAAATTTAATTTCTGGCGTTGCGGTACCGCCCACTTTCCGCAGGCTTGGTAGGCGAAGCAAATGTTATGTTCCCGCGAAGGCAATTTGATAAGGGCATCTGCAGGTTAGGTCACCCGTAGGCTGCAAGAAGTTTGCACTCTCGCTAAATCACGGCAGCACCGGAGCACGCTTGGATGATAAACATAGGGGATTAGAGTTGATATGTGAGTATGTATGCTGCAGCGTATTGTTTTCAATCTGGCGAAGATAGAATTTGTCCTATCTCATTTGCGGGCGGCGCAGTATGTTTGCTACGCTGAAAGGCTTGTCTTCTATCCTTTGCCGGATTCTCGTCAGCGATCAGGGTCTATTTCCATTTTCAATACCTGCAAAACGTCATTTGCTCTTAGCAAACGAGGCCCCAGAGTCATTGCGGCAACGGTTACGCTAATCCTCATCTTTTGGTGGTACCAAGTGTAGACCAACGATCTCGTTGGGATTGCGTTTGGCACGGGCCTGCAAGCGAGCGATTTCTTCACGCTTGTCGTCATATTCAAGCTCAATCTTCCGGATTCGATTAATCATCGCGGCCTGTTCGGAAAGTGCAACTTTCAGCCGTTGCTCCAAGGTTCTATTTAATTGACGCAAACTAGAATTAATGCTACGCATGTCCGTTGGCGCGCGTGAAGGGAGCTTCTCGCCAAGAATCTTTCGGCGCACTGCTGCGTATCGGCAGTCGTCATAACCAATCAAAGTCCTGGAGACTCCTGCTTCCTCAGCCACGCTAGAAGGGGAAGCTTTTAAGCGCCCCTTCTTTGCGAGCTCGAGTAAGCGTGGATTTTCGGGATTCCCCGCTTTAATACGCTCCCAAGCATCAATCAAATGCTTTTCCATGCCCGCGAAACTCGTAGGCAGATCTTTTCGCTTACCGCGCATTTGCTATCTCCACAGTTGGCACAGGAGCCCCGAGATTAATTAGGTATGTTCTTGCTTGATCGGCTCTGGCTTTGGCGACACGAAACTCATTTGCTCGACCCTGGGATTGAGCTTCCAACCAGGTGGTCGCGTTCTCGACATAGCGTCTGCTCCAGTTCTCGATATTGTCTTGATCTGCCAGGAAAAGAAAGCAACCCGTGCATATTGATTGTTCACGCCATGTAAAGTTCGGACTCCTGTTTGCCCAGTGCACGGTTTGAGCGCGCTTATGGCATTCAGCTTCAGTGGGCGCGATGGATGGAATGCACTTACCGTAACCATGAAAGAAAATTTTCATGTCACGGTCCCGACACCATGCATCAATCGCCTGTCGAGCCTCCCGATCTGCAAGCCCGTCGATGATCTTGGCCATCTCTGGCTGATACTTAGCCATAACCTTAGCCAATCGTCCCTCTTGCTTGGATGCCGTGCCGCGAATGTTCGCTAGAAAGAAGTCCGTTGTCAGATTTCGGTTGAATTCAGCGACGCTACTCACGAGGCTGGCGCTTGTGCCAACGTAGGCTCCTTCGGTCACGGCGAGAGATAAATGTTTAAACTGTCGGGCGATCGCTGGCAGCATGCGCTTGTCGACTTGGAAGACATATTGGGCATACGTTTTGCGCCACTGGTGGGTGCGGATGCATTCCCCCAAAGACTCCACATAGGGCCGAGTTTGCTCGTTGAGCGCCACCTTCGCCCAATCGACAAACGATTTAGCAAACTGCTTCTGACCAAGGCGAATCAGTACGCTGCTCGGTTCAGTGATGCCTGCACTGCTAGTAGGGAAACTACGAGGGACCGCGAGAGTAACGAGAAGAAATTTCCTCGTTTCAGGCTGAGCTAGATCCCTGAATGGCGCGAGAAGCTTTTGAACAACGATAACCGCGCGAACTGCGTCTGGGAGTGCAGCCGTGCCCCTTGGTGCGGCGGCAAGTAACCATTCTTCCTCCACCGGCATGGGACGATTTTTAACCAGCTTAGACTTCACAAAATAAAGGTCCAGCATACCTGACTTTGAGGGCCTCCTTGATACGCATAAAGGTAGTCCTGTTTGCTCATCCCATCCGCTCGGTAGTGCGCAAATCTCGCCTAATCGCATTCCGGTTTCGGCTTGGATAATCAGTGTGCATGCATCGACAAGGGTGTCTACGAGGACACGTAGTTCCTGAACCGAGCTTATCTCCTTCAAGCCGAAAAGTTCGGGCCAAGGCTTGGCGGAATTTGTTGGCGTGCTGAGTTTAGGCTGCTGCAGGAAGCGTGATACCTCGGCATGCATGGCCAGAGGGCGAGCTCCTGCTGCGAGGTTCCTACTGCGTATCAACGAAACCCCTTCCACTGCCTGTATCAGGTCCTCACTCGTTGTCTCAATGAATTGATGTGCTGCGTTCATCAAGGAAATCGCAATCTCGTCAGGTAGCGCAGGGATTTGCTTGCTTACTCTCGAGACTAGATCAAGGGAAAGCTTGTAGATACTGCGTCCAGAGAAAGGCTGGGCTTGCAATGAAGTCACGCCGACGCTGGTTAATTCAAGGCGCTGCTCCCAGAGATATCGCCATGTTGAAAGGGAGTTGAAGAGGGTGCCTGAAGTAAGTCCAGGAATCTCCTCGAACTCAGGATCGCTCTCGCTTCGAGTCGCAGGACTTCCATTGCTCGTTGTTGCGCCGAGATCTTCTTCCTTAGCTTCATCATGGACACCAGGGATCTCTCCAGTAATGGCTTGTGACAAGTGACTACTTTCCCTTGGGTCGGTCTCTCCGCTTACATGCAGGTTCGATACGTCATCGACGTCTGCATGATTGGTCCTTGACGGGGACGCGTAGAGCTCAACAATCCAATCGCAGAAGCGTTCAGAAGCGCGATTGTTGAGCTCGCCGAAACAGGCGTAGTTGTGTTCAACCATCCATTTCAGAAGTCGCCGTAACCCCTCAAAGATTCTACCTGCGTTGCTAGCCTTAAACGCCCTACCATTACGTCGGTTTGAAAACAAACTCCACAAAAAGTGGCGTGCCTCGTGAAGCAGCTGCGAATGTTGGTCTGCGAAAAGCGTGGTGCCGTCAGGCAGATCAAAATCCCAGATACACGTCACTGTGTTGACCGGAGCACCTATGGCCTTGCCATCGAAAACCCAGGTCTTGTCATCCCAGCGACTCACGCTAGAGATGTGCGTAACACGCGAAGGGTCTTGGTTACGCCGACTGGCTTCGGCGTAGTTGACGCTGCCGGTAAGGCGTGCGCGTGCTATTGGTTTTGGCATGTTAGTTACTCCAAAGGCGGTAATTTGGCCAACTTGATTGCTCTGGCTTTTGCTTCAATTTGGTGTGAAAAACTTGGAAGCCAAAACTCAACCAACTTGGTTTTTACGGGCGCCCAGCGCCTGAGCCAAGCGGCAGGCGCGATGTCGCCAGCCGCATCGTCGACAGCAGCCAATAGGTTCCAAGCCTGCGCGCATGCGTACTCATCGTTCAACGCAATGCTAGCGTTAGGGCAGACTGGACATGACCCGTAGCTGCTGCAAAGCTTGTTTGGAGCAAATGGACCTGCGAATGGATCAACACATGTCCATCCCGGTGTCGCTGCGCCAAAGTCAGCTCCGCTTGGCTTGTTGCGTGGATCAACGGTGCCTGTACTCTCGCGCCATCTCGTTCTAAGCTGCAGAACCTGAGCCAGGAACTCGTCGCCTCGCTGTTTTTGTGCATCGCTGCTGTAGAGCCGATAGGTGGTATCAGGCGAAGCGTGATTGCCGGCCGCCTGTTTCGCGCGAATATCACCGTCAAACAACGTGTCGGTAATATCGAGTCCAGTTGTTCGAAAGCGATTCAACGCCGTCGGCGGTAGACCATGATCATTGTAAAACCGGTGCAAGGCATTTCTCCAGGACCTGTCACTGCCGGCCGTTGTGTGACCGGAAAATGTGCGTATTGCGCGGTTTACTTGTTCCGTAACGTAGATGAAAAGCCGTTCGCGAACCACGGGAGAGGCCACGGGGCGAATAAATGAGGTCCATTCTTTTAGGAAATCAACAATGTAGGCTGGATTGTCGGGATCGGCCGTAGCTGGCCTAATCTGAAGTTGTGCTTTATTCCCTGCCCGACCTTTCTTCGCCTTTGCAATCAATTCGAAATCATTGTCACTGCGCATAGCAGCATCTTCAAACTCATCGCGACCATCCAGAGATCGCCTGCCTCCACCATAACTTAGGTTTGCTGCCGATACCACAAGCTCTCTACTTCCAACCTCGTTTTTGCGAATAATGAAATCTTGCAGCAAGCTATTCAGGAGGGTTTCGGGATTGTAGTCAAGATGAATAGCCAGCATTAGAACGAACGGAACCAGGTCCCGTACATATGGGTAGAAGCAGTAGTGCAGTTGCGGGATACTCCCGAACGGTTTCTTGTCCTGAATCACCCTAAGCAGCATCTTATCCTGCATTTTCTCGAGTTCACTGATGCTGAGAATAACGCCGGGTACACGATGTCTGAGGGCTGCCAAGCACACGCCTAAGTCCTTGTATGGGTTTTCTGCCCAAACCTTGGGTTTCCAAGTTCCTGACGGATGATAGGCATGAGCGGGGAATACGTCTCCTTGCAACGCGGCGGGATGCTCGAACATAGCTTCCATTGAAGCTCGTTGCGAACGGACTTTCGCCATTGTTGTTATAATCTCTTTTTTGCAAGCAATGTAGATTTCGCGATAGGTTTCCTCGGAGATGATCTGGACTTGCTTGCGGTCGTCTACTTCGCCGCGCCAGTAGTTAGTTCGCAGAGTCAGTTCAGAGGACAATTGGCCCTTCCACCGATCCGAGTTTTGCAGATACTGTAGAACTGACGATGCTGTCGACTGAAAATGCTGTTTCGAGATCTTTTTATATTTCTCTTTTCCGTTCTCGGCTCGGCGTAGCCAAACGATAAAGCGTTCAAATACTTCAGTAGTGATGTCGGGTAGCGCAGCGTTTGGTACAGCAACACCAAGGTAGGCGATGAGACCGTTCTTTAGTTGCAGACATTTTCCTGCAACCGTAACAAGCGGTGAAGCGTCATGTTTTGCTTTCGTAGCAATCGCTTCGGAAAACGGCTCATAAAGCAACGGAAAATCGAGAAGAAAACTGATGTCTATCGACTTTTCTCCCCCAGGTGCTGTTTCATACGGAACGTACAGTTTCAGCACTTGTTTACCGCATTCCTCCGTGCGCTCAACCCTATAGGAACGGGCGGATTTTTCAGCCGCGAAGTCGGCAATATTTGAAGTACCAAGCCTTTGAGAATAGGCGCTTGGCTTCTTTTCTCTACGCATGCTCTGCTCCGATTTTCCTCTTGGCGGCGAACTGAATTCTTCCCGCGTTACGCCTGTCAACCTCAACGACTTTGAGATACGTATCAAGAGTCACGGCCAAAGTTGCATGCCCGAGTAGCACTTGGATTTCCTTCCACGGTTCCGCATCTCCATTATCTTTCTTCCAGTGGTAGGTCCATACAGCGAACGTATGCCGGAGAGAGTGGAATGAATGTCGCGAGAGATGCTCGCGATAATGTTCATTCGTATCAAGATCAAATTTCTCGATCGATTGAGTGATATTTGCATCCAGACAAGCTTGATTAAATGCCCAAGAGAGGGAGTGCGCGCTTACAGGTTTCCCGGCATGTTGAATTGGCTGCGCTGCGTTGACGAAGAGAGATGTTGGGCGCTTATATCTGGCGCCCCTTTTCTTTGCGTGCTGCTGCCCAAGCTTAATCGAGAGCTCGCGCTCCTCATCAAGATAGATCATTAGCTCAGGAATAAGGTAACCTGGAACCAGCACGTCACGAGCCTTCAAACGCTTCGTTTTCACGACACGCAAGACGAAGAAGCCTTGATCTCGTTCTTCGTCGTCAGATAGCAGCCAGGCTTGATGCAAATCTCTCAATTGGAACTCAGAGAGGCTTGCGATTTCATCTACGCGCAGTCCAGTACCGATAGATAGTTCGCAAGCCAAGCGATTCCTACTTGGACGTAAGTCGTTTTCTCGCTGGCTTGGCATTGGTCCTAGTGCCCCTTGCAACTGATGCCATTCGTCTCTCGTCAAAGGTCGCACCGGTTCCGCAGATTCTGCTCCCTCCTGATATGCGGACTTGGTTCCATTGAAACTGTTAGCAACCTTGGCATGTGATGAATCGAGACGTTGGCTTGAGATATGCACGCGGCCCTTCTTTACTTTGGTACGCACGAATTCACCGTGGTACCAACCGCGACTTGTAGCGTAGGCATAGAAACGTTCAACGGTTGCTTGTCTCCTCGAGATAGTCTTGCTAGCGATCGGTCTCTTCGTGTGCGGGCTTATGATTTCCTGCATTGCATCGCGCCATGCAATGTAGTCGGCCTCGCCAGCAACATCCCAGGGTTTCCCTTGTTCGAGCTTCCGAGTCTGCGGATTTACCCATGAAACATGCGACAGATAATCGAACCAGTCTCGAAGGTCAAAGGCCATTGCATCTGCCGTATGCATTTTCCAATGTCGTTGCCCACGTTTGAGTTGAGTAGCAAGGATGTAGAGCAGCGCCGGCTCAATAATCTTCGACTGCTCGTCGATGACAAGGAAAGGGAAGCCTTCTGGCAAGGCGTCCGCAAGCCAGGGGCTCTCTCCTGCCAGAGAAACTGCTTTGTGAACACTTATCGACATGTGCTACCTTGAGCTTAATAATGAACAGAGCTTACAGCACGGAATCATCTTCCGCAAGTAAAGTGATGTTAAATGAACACTCGGTGCATTAAGCACATATAACTTATTGAAAGTGGGAATGTTCGGATTGAGACAGCCGTAAACGTCGGAAGGTAAGAGGAAAAGGGGCTAGCCGAGTTGTGCTTGCGCTGAAATTTTTAGTGAACACCCGCATCGAAGATATATACCTGCAGGCCCACCAGGCCTTCGGCGTGCGCCTGCGCGACTTCCAGAAGATGGCGCTGGAAGACTGGGTCCAGGAATACCGCGGCGACCTGGGCACGGCGCTGACCGACGTGGTCGGCATGGACGCCTTCCTGGCCGACTTCGACCTCTACTTCGCCAAGCTGTTCGACGGCCTGCGCCACGATTCGGGCGACCCGGTCGAATGGGGCGAGAAGGCGCTGGCCCACTACGCCAAACTGCGCATCGACCCCCGCACCAAGCGCCTGGTGTTCTCGGACGGCCTGAACGTGGAGAAGGCGCTGAACCTGTACCGCCATTTCGCTGACCGGGTGATGCTCGGCTTCGGCATCGGCACCAAGCTCACCAACGACACGCCTTACCCGGCGCTGAACATCGTGATGAAGCTGGTGCGCTGCAACGGCCAGGCCGTGGCCAAGCTGTCCGACGAGCCCGGCAAATCGCAGTGCACCGACGCCACCTTCATCGCCTATCTGCGCCAGGTGTTCGACCACCCGGAGCGCCGCCCTTCATAGCGGGTTGTCGGCCGAGGGCTGCAGGCGCCACAGTTCGGTCGGCAGCGCCGGCGGCGCGTCCGGCTTGAAGAAGCTCGAATCCTGGATGTGCGAGGCGGTCACGTAGATCGCGCCGTCCGGCCCCTGGCTGAAGGTGTCGGGCCAGCGCAGGCGCGGGTCCCGCACCAGGGTGCGCGCCGGCGCGCCCGGACCCTGGTCCAGGTCGCGCAGCTTCACCGCATCCTCCTCGAGCGCCGAGAGCAGCATCTTGTTGCTGCCGCGCGGGATCAGGAGCCCGTCGTTGACGCCGTTGATGCCGTAGTCCTCGACCGCGTTTGAAACGTCCTTGCCCTGCCAGCCGTCGCCCAGCAGCGTCGCGGTCGGAATGCGGTACAGGGTGTCGCCCTTGATCGCCTGCCAGTACAGCCAGGCGCCGTCGTCCGAGATCGCGATGCCGTCCGAGGAGAACTCGACGCCGCGCCCGTCCGGCCGGCGCAGCACCTTGCCGTCGGCCTTCACGTCCAGTCCCTTCTTCATCTGGGTCGAGGGGTGGCCGTCGAGCAGGCGCACTGTCTTGCCGGACGCGAGTTCGACCACCAGCAGGGCGCCCTTGACGCCGGAATCGGTGATGAAGGCGTGCGTCCCGCCGTTCGAGAAGCGCACGTCGTTCAGGTAGGAGCCCTGGGGCGCGGCCTGCTCGTCGAAGGCGATGGTCTGGACCGGCTTGTCGGTGGCCAGGTCGATGCGCACCAGCTTGGCGCCGCCGGACACGAGGTGGGCCTGGGCCGGGGCCGCCGGGTCCAGCACCCACAGGCTGCCGCGGCCGTCGGCGACGATGCTCTGCACGCAGACCCAGTGGTCTTCGGGACCCAGTTCGTCCTTGCGCGCATTGCGCCAGGCGTTCCATTCGCCGTCCGGGTAGGGACGGAGTGTGCCGTCGCGCAGCAGTTCGGCGACCGAGACCGGGCTGTCCTCGGTCCAGCGCGGGAAGTTGACGAAGATGCGGCCGTCTTCGGAGACGGACACGCCGGTGACCTGGTGGTCGAATTGCGCGACGCGTTCGAGCGTCCACGGCTGGAGGTTCTCAGGCATGATGTTCCTTTCGGGATGAGCTGCGGGCGGCGGCAGGGGCCGCCGCCTTGGGTCGCTGCGGCCTGGCGGCGCGCCTGGACTTGGGCGCAGGCGGCTTCGGGTGTTCCTGTTCATGGCGCAGGCGCGCTTCCAGCATCGCCAGCACCGCCGCTTCCTCCGGGCGCAGGGCGTGCAGGTCGCGGGCCAGGGCTTCTTCGGTGCGCTCGCGCATCACTTCCAGCACGCTGCCTTCGAGGTAGGCGTCGAGCACCGCCGGATGCACATAGCATTTGCGGCAGATCGAGGGCGTGTTGCCGAGCCGCTCGGCCACCGATTCGATGGCGCGCACGATGTTCTTCTTGGCCTGAGCCTCGGAGTCGAACTTCTCGAATTCCTGCAGGGCGAGCGCCGCCAGCAGGGTGCCGGACCAGGTGCGGAAGTCCTTGGCGGTATAGTCTTCGCCGCTGATGGCGCGCAGGTAGTCGTTGACGTCGCTCGAGTCGATGCTGTGGGTCTCGCCCTCGTCGTCGACGTACTGGAACAGTTCCTGGCCGGGCAGGTCGCGCACGCGCGCGACGATGCGCGCCAGGCGGCGGTCGTGCACGTGGACGTCGTGGTAGACCCCGCTCTTGCCGCGGAAGCGGAAGGCGACGTCGCTGCCGTCCACCCGCACGTGGCGGTTGCGCAGGGTGGTCAGGCCGAAGGACTTGTTGGTGCGCGCATATTCCTCGTTGCCGACCCGCATCATGGTGTGTTCGAGCAGGTAGACGATGGTGGCCAGCACTTTTTCGCGGGGCAAGCCCGGCAGGCCGAGGGCGCGGTCGACCTCGGCCCGGATCGCCGGCAGGGCCTGGCCGAATTTCAGCATGCGCTCGTACTTGACTTCGTCGCGCGTCTCGCGCCACTTGGCGTGGTAGCGGTATTGCTTGCGGCCCCTGGCGTCGCGCCCGGTCGCCTGCAGGTGGCCATTGGCCTGTGGACAGACCCACACCTCCGTCCACGCCGGCGGGATCGCCAGCTTCCTGATCCGGGCCAGGGTGGTTTCGTCGGCGATCTCCTCGCCCTTGGCGTCGAGATAGCGAAATCCCTCCTTGGCGGGTTCGCGCCGGATGCCGGGTTTGTCGTCGTGCACGTAGCGCAGGCCGGCCGCGCGCGCGGCGGCGGGCGGGTCGGCCGGCACGATGTTGGAAACCGCGTCGGAAACGGTGTCGGGGACGGCGGCGGGAGCGCGGGTTTCGCTGGGCATGGCAGGGTCCGGTGTCTGGGTGGGATCGCACCGATCCTACCCGCCACCGCCAGCGCGCACTGTTAGGGACATAACCCTGGCGGCGTACCGGGCGGCCGCCGCCCCGGGCGATGCGCCGGCTGGAAGTCAGCCGTCGGCGCGCGCCGCCACCTGGGCCAGCAGGTCGCTCAGCTCCACCGTATTGACCGGCTTGACCATGTAGTGGTCGAAGCCGGCGTCGCGCGCCGCGTCGCGGTCCTGCTGGCGGCCATAGCCGGTGGCGGCGACCAGCACCGCGCCGGTGGTCTGGGGCAGGCGGCGCAGGCGGCGCGCCAGTTCGTTGCCGTCCATGTCGGGCAGGCCGATGTCGAGCAGGCAGACCTGGGGTGAGAACACTTTCGCGACCTCGAGCGCGTCGCCGCCGCTGTAGGCGATCTCGGCCCGGTGGCCGGCGGCCTGCAGGAACAGGTTGAGGGTGTGGGCGGCGTCCAGGTTGTCGTCCACCACCAGCACCCGCAGCGAGGCGCCGGCCAGCCCGGGCTCGGCGCGCGCGGGGGCGGGTTGCAGCGCCGCCTCGGCCGCATGGCGCGGCAGGCGCACGGTGAAGGTCGAGCCCTGGCCCAGGCCGGGGCTGTGGGCGCCCACGCTGCCGCCATGCAGCTCGACCAGGCTCTTGGCCAGGGCCAGGCCCAGTCCCAGGCCGCCCTGCGAGCGGTCCGGCGTGCGTTCGGCCTGGGTGAACAGGTCGAACACGCGCGCCACCAGGCCGGGCTCCATGCCGATGCCGTCGTCCTCGACGCTCAGCAGCCAGTCGGCGCCGTCCTGCCTGAGCTGGAGGCGGATATGGCCGCCCTCGGGCGTGTACTTGGTGGCGTTGCCGAGCAGGTTGGCCACCACCTGCACCAGGCGCTTGTGGTCGCCCTTGACGCTGGCCGGGCCGGGCGGCAGGTCGAGCACCACCTTGTGGCGCCGCGCCGTGATCAGGGGGCGGATCTGCTCGGCCGCGTCGTCGACCACGCCGCGCAGGTCCAGCACCTGGGTCGAGAGCGAGACCAGGCCGCGCGTCACGCGCGAGACGTCGAGCAGGTCGTCCACCAGGCTGGTCATGTGCTCGACCTGGCGCGCGATGATGGCGCAGGTCTGGGTGATCTGGGCATTGTCCGAATGCAGCAGCTTGAGCAGGTGGGCGCCGGTGCTGATCGGCGCCAGCGGGTTGCGCAGCTCGTGCGCCAGCATCGCCAGGAACTCGTCCTTGCGCTGGTCGGCGGCGCGCAGCTCGCGTTCGGCCAGGCTGCGCGCGGCTTCCTTCTTCTGCAGGGTCTCGGCCATCTCGTCCAGGGCCTGGGCCAGGCGGCCGATCTCCTCGCGCCCGTATTCGATGCCGCTGCGCGCCTCCAGCTCGCCCTCGGCGATGCGGCGCGCGGTGGTCATCAGCTTGCGCACCCGCTGCACGATCAGGACGTCGCCCGCGAACCAGGCGGCCAGCAGGGCCAGCACGGTGGTGGCGGCCAGGCCCAGCAGCGACATGGTCTGGGCCTCGCGCGCCACCTCGGTGATGGTGGCGGTGGGCACGCCGATGGTCACCGTGTATTCGGACAGCGAAGGCGGGCCGACGCGCGCGAAGGCGTGCAGGCGCTCGACCCCGTCCTCGCCGCGCACCACCACCGCGCGCGCATGCGGGCCGCGCATCGCCTGCTGCAGGCTGGGGGAAATCTTCTTGCCGAACCAGCGCTCGGGGTCGGGGCGGCGCGAGATCAGGGTGCCGCCCGAGTCGGCGGTCTCCAGCAGGGAGCCGGGCGGCAGGTTGATGTCGTTGACGAAGGTGTCCAGCCCGGCCAGGTCCATGGCCGCGAACACCACCGCCACCACCTTGCCGCTGCGGTCGATCACCGGATAGGTGAGGTTGATGGTGTGCTTGCGGATCACGCGCCCGAACACGTAGTCGCCGGCGATGAAGCGGCGCTCGGCGATGGCGCGCTTGAAGTGGCGGCGGTCGCCCAGGTTCACCGGGTGCAGCATCGGCACCGCGCTGCAGCTCACGTCGCCGTTCATCTGGATCAGGCCGAAGTTGACGTAGCCCTCGTTGCGGTCGAGGACGTCAGCCAGCAGGGCGTTGCAGCGGCCGGTCTCGCCCATCAGGTCGGGCACGCTGACCAGGTCGACCAGGATCTGGCGCGCGCGCTCGATCGACTGGGCCTCGTTGGCGGCGGCCAGGCTGGTCAGGCGCATCAGGTTTTCCTCGGAGGCGCGGATCGCCGCTTCGCGCTCGCGCAGGCCGCCCAGCACCGTGACCACGGCGATCGGCGTGATCGCCAGCGCGACCAGCAGCATCAGCCGGCTGCGCAGGCTGTTCAGGCGGAAGCGGCCGAGGACCGAGCTCATGACACGGCGCGGACGGCGCAGCCGTCGCCGAAGGCGGCGATGCGCTCGATCCCTTCCATCAGGGTAGCCGCGTCGTCCTGGATGTAGCCGAGCCGGATGTGGCCGTGCAGGCCCAGGGCTTCGCCCGGCATCACCGCGACCAGGGCCTGCTCGAGCAGGGACTCGGCGAAGGCGAGGGTGTCGTGGGTCAGCCTGCGCACGTCGGCCCACAGGTAAGGTCCGGCGGGGGGCGCGGGCAGGCGCATCCAGGGCAGGGCGGCGCAGCGCGCCACCACCGCGTCGCGGCGCGCGCGGTAGTCGCGCAGCAGGGCGTGCGGGGCGCCGCTGCCGAAGGCCGCCTGGGCCGCCACCTGCGACAGGTGCGGCACGGCGGCCGTCACCGGCCCCTGCAGGCTTTGCATGGCCTGCACCAGGGGCGCCGGGGCCAGGGCGAAGCCGACCCGCCAGCCCATCATGGCATAGCTCTGGGAGGCCGAGAACAGGGTGACCACGCCCGGGTCGCGCCAGCCGCCCAGCGCGGCCAGGCTGAGGTGGCGGCCCTCGAAGACCAGGTGCTCGTAGCTCTCGTCGCAGATCACGCACACGCCGCGGCGCGCGGACCAGTCGCGCAGCAGTTCGAGCTCCGCGCGGCCGTACACCTTGCCGCTCGGGTTATGCGGGTTGTTGATGACCAGGACCCGCAGCGGCCCGAGGGCGTCGAGCGCGGCCTCGTTCAGGGTGTCGGGCAGGTCGGCCAGCACCACGTTCAGGCCGAGCAGGCGGGCGGTGGCGAGGTAAGCCGGCCAGTAGGGACGGAACACGGCGATCGTATCGCCCGGGTCGGTGAGCGCGTACAGCGCCTGGTAGTAGGCCTGCTTGGCGCCATTGGTGACGATGATCTCGTCGACGCCGGCCTCGACGCCGTTCTCGCGCCGCAGCTTGTCGGCCAGCGCGGCGCGCACCGCGGGTTCGCCGATCACGTCCGCGTAGGGCATGGCCTCACGGCGCGCCACGGCTGCCTCGACCGCCGCCGCCACCGGCTCCGGCGCGGCGAAGTGCGAGATCGCGATCGACAGGTCGATCACCGGCTTGCCGGCCCGGCGCAGGGCGTCGGCGCGCGCATGCATGGCGGTGGTCGCCAGGGGAGGAGAATGCGCAATCCGGTTCGAGATCTTGATCGTCATCGATGTCGGGCCGTCTCGTTCGTGCCGGGCGAAGAACGCGACGCGGCTTTATAGCTATTGGACATTGCCTGATTGTACTAAATTATCCTGTCCGCCTAGCGACCACGCCAATGGTGCGCGGCATTTACTTGACACCTAAAGTATTTGTGCGGGTAATATACGCCCACCACCAGAACCGGGAGCCACCATGAACATCGTGTGCGTGGGCGGCGGCCCTGCCGGCCTCTACTTCGCCCTGCTGACGAAGAAGCGCCATCCGCAGCACGCCGTCACCGTCATCGAGCGCAACCGCCCCAGCGATACCTTCGGCTGGGGCGTGGTGTTTTCCGACCAGACACTGGGCCACCTGGCGGGCGCGGACGAGCCCAGCGCGCGCGCCATTTTGCAGTCCTTCAACCACTGGGACGCGATCGAGGTGCACTTCCGTGGCCGCACAGTCAGCTCCGGCGGCCACGGCTTCTGCGGCATCGCGCGCAAGCGCCTGCTGAACATCCTGCAGGAACGCTGCCGCGAGCTCGGCGTCGAGCTGGTGTTCGAGCAGGCGGTGGACGACGAACTGGCGCTGGCGCGGCGCCACAACGCCGACCTGGTGATCGCCTCCGACGGCGTCAACAGCGCCATCCGCCAGCGCCATGCGGGGGTGTTCCAGCCCGAGGTCGAGCCGCGCCTGTGCCGCTTCGTCTGGCTCGGCACGCGCAAGCGCTTCGACGCCTTCACCTTCGCCTTCGAGGAAACGGAACACGGCTGGTTCCAGGCCCACGCCTACCAGTACGACGGCGAGACCTCGACCTTCATCGTCGAGACCCTCGAATCGACCTGGCGCGCGGCCGGGCTGGAAGACATGGACCAGGCCCAGGCCCTGGCCTTCTGCGAGCGCCTGTTCGCGCGCTACCTCGACGGCCAGCCGCTGATGGCCAATGCCGGCCACCTGCGCGGCTCCGCCATGTGGATCCGCTTCCCGCGCCTGGCCTGCCGCCAGTGGGTGCACACGCTGGAGGTGGACGGGCGCCGGGTCCCGCTGGTGCTGATGGGCGACGCCGCCCACACCGCCCATTTCTCGATCGGCTCGGGCACCAAGCTGGCGCTGGAAGACGCGATCGGGCTGGCGGGCGAGCTCGAGGGCGAACACCTTGACCTCGACGCGGCCCTGGCGCGCTACCAGGACAGCCGCATGGTCGAGGTGCTCAAGCTGCAGAGCGCCGCGCGCAATTCGATGGAATGGTTCGAGAACGTGGCGCGCTATGGCGCCATGCAGGCCGAGCAGTTCGCCTATTCGCTGCTGACCCGCAGCCAGCGCCTGTCGCACGAGAACCTGCGCCTGCGCGACCCCGCCTACATCGCCGGCTTCGAGCGCTGGTTCGCGCAGCAAGCCTTTGCCGCCGCCGGCCTGCCGGCGCCGCAGGAGCCGGTGCCGCCGATGTTCACCCCCTTCAAGCTGCGCGGGGTGCTGCTCAAGAATCGGGTGGTGGTCTCGCCCATGGCCCAGTACTCGGCCGAGGACGGGCTGGTCGGCGACTACCACCTGGCCCACCTCGGCGCGCGCGCCCTGGGCGGGGCGGCCTTGGTGATGGCCGAGATGACCTGCGTCTCGGCCGACGCCCGCATCACGCCCGGCTGTCCGGGCCTGTACACGCCGGCGCACACCGCGGCCTGGAAGCGCATCGTCGACTTCGTGCATGCGTCGAGCGACGCGAAGATCGGCGTGCAGCTCGGCCATGCCGGCGCCAAGGGCTCGACCCGGCCGGCCTGGGACGGCATCGACCTGCCTTTGGAAAACGGTAACTGGCCGCTGGTGGCGGCCTCCAGCCAGCAGTACATCGAGGGCGTGTCCCAGCGCGCGCGCGAAGCCACGCTGGAGGACCTGGAGCGCATCAAGCTGGACTTCGTGCGCGCCACCCGCGCCGCCGCCGAGGCCGGCTTCGACTGGCTGGAACTGCACTGCGCCCATGGCTACCTGCTGTCGAGCTTCATCTCGCCGCTCACCAACCGGCGCGAGGACGCCTACGGCGGCAGCCTGGAGAAGCGCTGCCGCTACCCGCTGGAAGTGTTCGCGGCGGTGCGCGCGGCCTGGCCCCAGGACCGGCCGATCAGCGTGCGGGTCTCGGCCCACGACTGGGTCGAGGGCGGCATCACGCCCCAGGACGCGGTCGCGATCGCGCGCCTGTTCAAGGAGGCCGGCGCCGACATGATCGACTGCTCTTCGGGGCAGGTGAGCAGGCAGGAAAAGCCGGTGTTCGGGCGCATGTTCCAGACCCCGTTCTCGGACCGCATCCGCAACGAGGCCGGCATCCCGACCATCGCCGTGGGCGCCATCTACGAAGCCGACCATGTGAACGGCATCGTCGCCGCCGGACGCGCCGACCTGTGCGCGGTGGCGCGCCCGCACCTGGCCAATCCGGCCTGGACCCTGCTGGAAGCGGCGCGCATCGGCTACACCGGCGCCGCCTGGCCGCGCCAGTACCGCGCCGGCAAGCTCCAGCTCGAACGCAATCTCGAACGCGAGCGCGCGCTGCAGGCGGCCAGCGCCGGCCTCTCGCCCCAGCAGGTGGCGGCGCGCCTGCTCGAGGGCTGACACTTTTTACAGGAGCCATCCATGCAATATCTTCCGGGCGAAGCGCACCGGCTGCCGGGCAGCCGGATCAGTTTTGCTGGCCACCAGTGCCGCCACGTCGGCTTCGCGCTCGAAGGCGGCGTGGCCACCATCACGCTCGACCGTCCCGAACGCAAGAACCCCTTGAGCTTCGAATCCTATGCCGAGCTGCGCGACCTGTTCCGCGCGCTGGCCTATGCCGAGGACGTCAAGGCGGTGGTGATCACCGGCGCGGGCGGCAACTTCTGCTCGGGCGGCGACGTCCACGAGATCATCGGCCCGCTCACCAAGCTCGACATGCCGGGCCTGCTGGCCTTCACCCGCATGACGGGCGACCTGGTCAAGGCCATGCGCGCCTGTCCGCAACCCATCGTGGCGGCGGTCGACGGCGTGTGCGCGGGCGCCGGCGCGATCCTGGCGCTGGCCTCCGACCTGCGCTACGGCACCGCGCGCAGCCGCACCGCCTTCCTGTTCACCCGCGTCGGCCTGGCCGGCGCCGACATGGGCGCCTGCGCGCTGCTGCCGCGCGTGATCGGCCAGGGCCGCGCGGCCGAGCTGCTCTATACCGGGCGCGCGATCGGCGGCGAGGAGGGCGAGCGCTGGGGCTTCTACAACCGCCTGTGCGAGCCCGAGGCCGTCCTGGCCGAGGCCCAGGCGCTGGCCGCGAGCCTGGCGCGGGGCCCGACCTTCGCCCACGGCATGACCAAGAAGATGCTGCAGCAGGAATGGAACATGGGCGTGGACGAGGCCATCGAGGCCGAAGCCCAGGCCCAGGCGATCTGCATGGCGACCAATGACTTCCACCGCGCCTACCACGCCTTCGTGGCCAAGCAGGCGCCGCAGTTCGAGGGGGATTGATGGAGCGCCTCGACTACCTGGACTGGCCTTTCTTCGAGCCGCGCCACGGCGAGCTGGCGCGCGAGCTGGACGCCTGGGCCGGCGTGCAGCTGGACGCCGCCCACGGCCATGACGTGGACGCGGCCTGCCGCGCGCTGGTCGCACGGCTGGGCGAGGGCGGCTGGCTGCGCCACGCCGTCGGCGGCGGCGCCCATGGCGGCGCGGGCGAGACGATCGACACCCGCGCCATCTGCCTGATCCGCGAGATCCTGGCCCGGCACGCCGGCCTGGCCGATTTCGCCTTCGCCATGCAGGGCCTGGGCAGCGGGGCGATCTCGCTGTTCGGCAGCGAAGAGCAGAAAGCCGCCTACCTGCCGCGCGTGGCGCGCGGCGAAGCGATCGCGGCCTTCGCCCTGTCCGAGCCGCAGGCCGGCTCCGACGTCGCCGCCATGCGCTGCGCGGCCCGGCGCGAGGGCGGGGACTGGATCCTCGACGGCGAGAAGACCTGGATCTCGAACGGCGGCATCGCCGACTTCTATGTGGTGTTTGCCCGCAGCGGCGAGGGCGGCGGCGAGAACGGGCGCGGCTCGCGCGGCATCTCGGCCTTCATCGTCGACGCCGACGCGCCGGGCCTGCGGATCGCCGAGCGCATCGAGGTGATCGCGCCGCACCCGCTGGCGCGCCTGTCCTTCGAGGGCTGCCGGGTGCCGGCGGCGCGCATGATCGGCGAGGAAGGCCAGGGCTTCAAGATCGCCATGGCCACCCTCGACGTGTTCCGCACCTCGGTGGCGGCGGCCGCGCTGGGCTTCGCGCGGCGCGCGCTGGACGAGGCGCTGGCCCACGCCCAGGCGCGGCCGATGTTCGGCCAGCGGCTGGCCGACTTCCAGCTCACCCAGGCCAAACTCGCGCAGATGGCGACCGACATCGACGCCGCCGCGCTGCTGACCTATCGCGCGGCCTGGATGCGCGACCAGGGCCGCAAGGTGACGCGCGAGGCGGCCATGGCCAAGCTCACCGCCACCGAGTCGGCCCAGCGCGTGATCGACGCGGCGGTGCAGCTGTTCGGCGGGCAGGGCGTGCAGAGCGGAAAGGTGGTCGAAAGCCTGTACCGCGAGATCCGCGCCCTGCGCATCTACGAGGGGGCGAGCGAAGTGCAGCTCCTGATCATCGCGCGCGAGCTGCTCGCCGCGGCCAGGGAGGCCTGAATGGAGATCCTGCAACCACCGGGCTGGCCCCGCCCCAGGGGCTACTCGAACGGGGTGGCCGCGAGCGGCCGCCAGGTCCACGTCAGCGGCATGGTCGGCTGGGACGCCGAGGGACTGTTCCGCAGCGACGACTTCGTGCAGCAGGCGCGCCAGGCGCTGGAAAACATCGTGGCCGTGCTGCGCGAGGCCGGGGCCGGGCCCGAGCACATCGTGAGGATGACCTGGTACGTGCTGGACAAGCGCGAGTACCTGGAGGCCGGCGCGGCGCTCGGCGCGGCCTACCGGGAAGTGATCGGGCGCCACTATCCGGCCATGAGCGCGGTGCAGGTGGTGGCGCTGATGGAAGACCGGGCGCGGGTGGAAATCGAAGCGACGGCGGTGGTGCCGGATCCGGGCTAGCGCCGCCCGCCCCCGGTTTCTGCTACGGTGGGTCTCATCGACCGGAAGGAGCCCGCCATGGACCAGCAGATCGTACGTGTAATGGAAGAGCTGGAGGACGCCGAGCGCGCCCGCAGCGCGCTGCTCGACGCGGGTTTCGCGCGCGACAGCATCGAAATCAGCCACACCGGCGACGAAGCCGGTCCCGCCGAGGCCAACTTCACGGTCGGCGATCCGCCCGAAGTGAAGGGCGGCACCGACTACGAGGACGTGTTCCGGCCTGGCCAGGAGATCGGCAAATGCGTGATCACAGTCAGGGCCGAGGACCCGCTGCGGCTCGAGAAGGCCGCCGCGATCCTGGAACACCACGGCGCCCGCGACCCCGATCCGGCGCACGCGGCGGCGCGCCGGAGCGGGGCGCAGCTCAACTCCAGCTCAGGTCGGTCTTAGACAGGGGCAGCTCGCGCACGCGCTTGCCGGTCGCCGCGAAGATCGCGTTGCACACGGCCGGCGCCAGCGGCGGCAGCACCGGTTCGCCCAGGCCGGTCACCGGATTGTCCGACTTGACGAAGTGCATCTCGATCTTCGCCGGCGTATCCGGCATGCGCAGCAGCTGGTAGTCGTGGAAGTTGCTCTGCACCACACGGCCCTTGTCGATGTTGAGCTCAGGGAACATCAAGGTCGACAGGCCGTCGATCACCGAGCCCTCGACCTGGTTTTCCGCGCCCGACAGGTTGACGATCTGGGGGCCGATGTCGGTCGCCACCACCACGCGGTCGACCTTCAGCTTGCCGTCCTTGGACACCGTCACTTCCGCGACCTGGGCCACGTAGCCGCGGTGGCTGAAGTGGAAGGCGATGCCCTGGCCCTGGCCGCGCGGGAAGCTCTTCTTGCCCCAGCCGGCCTTCTCGGCCGCCGTCTGCAGCACCGCCTTCATGCGCGCCACGCTGTAGGGCTGGCCGCGCTCGCCCGTGCCCGGCACGATGTCCTTGTCGCCCAGCAGCTCCAGGCGGAAGGCGAGCGGATCGCGCCCGCCCGCATGGGCCAGCTCGTCGATGAAGCTGTGGAAGACCCAGGCGAACACGCAGCTGCCCGGCGCGCGCCATGGGCCCATGGGCACGCGGCATTCGAGGGCGGTCTGTTCGAGCTGGACGTTGGCCAGCCAGCGGCCTGGGAACTCGTCGCCCGACAGGTTGCCGCCGCTGCCCGGCTGCAGCACGCTCTGGCCCTCGCGCTCGACGCGGTTGGCGAAGGTCACGAAATGGTTCTGCCAGGCCACGGCGCGGCCCTGGGCGTCGACGCCGCCGCGCAGGAAGTGGAAGCCGCCCGGACGGAAGTGGTCGTGCTGGAGGTCGTCCTCGCGGGTCCAGGTCAGCTTGACCGGCGCCTTCGTCTTCTGCGCGATGGCGGTCGCCTCGACGATGAAGTCCGAGCTCAGGCGCCGGCCGAAGCCGCCGCCGCTGCGGATGATGTGCAGGGTGATGTTCTCCTTCGGGATGCCGAAGGTGGTGGTCACCAGGGCCTGGCCGGAGCCCGGGTTCTGGGTCGGGGCCCAGAGTTCCAGCTTGCCGTCGTCCTTGAACCAGGCGGTGCAGTTCTGCGGTTCCATGCTGGCGTGCGAAATGAAGGGGTAGCTGTAGGCCGCCTCCACGGTCTTGGCCGCGCCCGCCAGGGCCGCCGCCACGTCGCCGTCCTTGCGCATCACGCTCGCGCCCGGCTTCTTGGCGGCGGCCTTGGCCTGGGCGCTGAAGTCGGCCCAGCTGTGGGTGGCGCCCACGCCTTCGTCCCACTCGACCTGCAGTTCCTTGCGCGCGCGGATCGCGTTCCAGGTGGAGTTGGCGACGATCGCCACGCCCGGACGCAGGCCGTTGAGGTTGGCCGTGCCCTCGATCAGGAAGGCGTCCTTGACCCCGGGCAGGGCGCGGATCGCGTCCAGATTGGCGCGCAGCGGCTTGCCGCCGAACACCGGGCATTTCACGTAGACCGCGTACAGCATGCCGGGGAGTTGTACGTCGATGCCGAACAGGGGCTTGCCGCTGACGATGGCGGCGTTGTCGACGCCGCCGATGCGCTTGCCCAGCAGCTTGAAGCTGGACGGGTCCTTGAGCGCCACGGTCTCGGCGGGCGGCACCTCCAGCCTGGAGGCGACCCCGACCAGCGCGCCATAGCCGAGCCGCCGCTTGCTGGCGGCGTGGATGACGGCGCCGCCGGCGGTCGTGCATTCGCCCGGCGCCACCTTCCAGGTCTGGGCGGCGGCCTGCACCAGCATGGCGCGGGTGGTGGCGCCCAGGCGGCGGAACTGTTCGTAGTTGTTGGGGGTCGAAGTCGAGCCGCCCGCGCCCTGGCCCCCATAGGCCGGGTCCAGATCGCCCTGGACGATGCGCACGTCCTTCCAGTCGACGTCGAGTTCCTCGGCGATCACCATGGGCAGCGAGGTCTTGATGCCCTGGCCGATCTCGGGCTGCTTCGAGATCAGGGTGACCTTGCCGTCGCGCGCGATGCGGATGAAGGCGTTGGGCACGAAATCGGTGCCGGCGGCATTGGGGCCGGCGGTGGCGGCGAGCACGCCCTCGGCCGACATGCCGAGCAGGAAGGCGCTGCCGAGCGCGCTGTCGCGCAGGAAGCGGCGGCGGGAAGTGGAGAGCGGTGCGTTCATGCCTTGCCCTTTCCCTTGGCGGCGATCTCGGCGGCGCGGTGGATGCCGGCGCGGATCCGGGTATAGGTGGCGCAGCGGCACAGGTTGCCCGCCATCGCCTCGTCGATCTGGGCGTCGGTCGGCTTCGGGTGCTGCTTGAGCAGGGCGCAGGCGCTCATGATCTGGCCGGCCTGGCAATAGCCGCATTGCGGCACGTCCAGCTCCTGCCAGGCGAGCTGCAAGGGGTGGCTGGCCTTCGCGTCCAGGCCTTCGATGGTCGTGATCTTCTGCTGGCCGACGCTGGATACCGGCGTCAGGCAGGAACGCGCGGGCGTGCCGTCCAGGTGGACGGTGCAGGCGCCGCACTGGCCCAGGCCGCAGCCATACTTCGTGCCGACCAGGCCCAGCGTGTCGCGTAAGGCCCAGAGCAGTGGCGTGTCGGGCTCGACGTCGACGGCCTGCGACTTGCCGTTGACGTTCAGCGTGTATTTACTCATGAAGATCCCTCGTTGGCGGACAGAAGAATTCTCCATCGTAGCCGAAATTGTCACAGCTCGACAGGGGGCCGGAGGCACGATTCTTTGTTATGCAGGAAGAGTATGTAATACTTGGTTGGCAATTATGAAATTGGAAACGAGCCATGTCCGGTGTGCGCCCGACTACAGAGAACCTCAAGTTCCGCCTGGCATGCGTCGCGGCCGCGCTCGTATTCGCGGCCACGCTCTTGGTCACCTTATCGACGCTGGCGGTGGCCGAGCGGGGGATGAAAGCAGTCATCGGCGACCAGCAATATCGCATGATCACCGGAGTGGCTTCCTTCATGGATGACCGCATCGCCACCCGGGTGCGCCAGATCGAGACCCTGGCAGGCGATGCGCCTCCGGGGGCGCTGCAGGACAAGGCGCTGATGCGCGGCTACCTTGCCAACCAGGCGCGCCTGTGGGGCACCGACTACCTCAACCTGCTGACGGTCGATCGCAAGGGTGACATGTTCGCGACCGTGCGCGACTTCACCGGGGGGCGGCGCCTGAACGCAAGCGGGCGCGACTACTTCGAGCGGGTCCTGCGCAGCGGCGCGAGCGTGGTGTCGGAGCCGCTGCGCAGCCGGTTGTCGGACCAGAACATCGTTGTGGTGGCGGCGCCCTTGCGCGACCCGGGCGGGGAGGTGCAGCAAGTGCTGGTGGCCAGCATCGACCTCGACGGCTCGGGCTTCCTGCGCCAGCTGAACGCCTTCAAGCCGGGCGGCAGCGGCTACCTGTTCCTGATGACCGCCGACGGGATCGTGATCGATCACCCGGACAAGGCGCGGGTTCTCAAGCACATCAACACGACGCCGGGCGTGAACCAGGCGACCGAGCGCGCGCTCAAAGGCTTCGAAGGCTGGGCCGAGGCCCGCAGCAAGGATGGACGCGACTCGATGTACGCCTACAAGCGGCTGCAGTCGACCGGCTGGATCCTGGGCGTGCGCTATCCCAGCGGGGAAGCCTTCGCGCCGCTCGAGGAGATGCGGCGCAATGCGATCTTCGGCGCCACCGGCCTGGCGCTGGCGGCGGGCCTGCTGGCCTGGGTGCTGGTGTTCCGCCTGCTCGGGCCGCTCGAAACCCTGCGCGCCCAGGTGCGCGCGATCCGCCACGAAGGCGCCGAGATCGGGGTGCTGCGCCACGGCCGCCAGGACGAGATCGGCGAGCTGGGACGCGCCTTCCACGCGCTGATGGCCGAGCGCGAGGCGGCCGAGGACGAGCGCGGCGCCACCGAGAAGCGCCTGCGCCTGATCGCCGACAACCTGCCGGTCCTGATCGCCTACGTCGACCGCGACCGCCGCTTCAGCTTCGGCAACGCGACCTTCGAGACCTGGTTCGGCGTGCCGCCCGATAAACTGATCGGCATGAGCATGTCCGACCTGCTCGGCCCGGAAGCCGGCGCCAAGTCGCGCGACCGGCTGGACGAGGCCTTCGCCGGGCGCGAGGTCACCTGCGAGCTGCGCACCGCGATCCGCGGCGTGCCGCGCTACCTGCAGGGCAACTACATCCCCGACCGCCAGCCGGACGGCGCGGTGGCGGGCGTCTACCTGTTCATCCACGACGTCACGCCGATGAAGGAAGTCGAGGAGCGCCTGGTCCAGCTCACCCGCATCGACCCGCTCACCGGGATCGCCAACCGGCGCATGTTCGGCGAGACCCTGCAGCATGCGCTGGACCGGGCGCGCCGCAGCGGCAAGTCGCTGGCGCTGGCCTATCTCGACGTCGACCATTTCAAGCGCATCAACGACAGCTACGGGCACGGGGTGGGGGACGAGGTGCTCAAGGAGTTCGCGCGCCGGCTGACGGCGGGCGTGCGGGCCACCGACACCCCGGCGCGCCTGTCGGGCGACGAGTTCGTGGTCATCCTCGAGGAGATCTCGACGCGCGGGGAGGCGGAACGCATCGGCGACAAGATCGTGGCGGCGATGCGGGTGCCGATCGCGACCAGCAAGGGGCTGGTGCTGGCCAGCAGCAGCGTGGGGATCGCCGTGTCGGGGCCGGGCCAGACCCAGGAACAGTTGCTGGCCGCGGCGGACAGCGCGCTCTACATGGCCAAGGGCAAGGGAAGGGACGGCTTCGCGGTGTACGAGGGTTAGGGGGCGCGGCGCGCGCCGCTTCACAAGCCCTCTGGAAAAGTCTCCGGCGGCTCCTCCGAGTGCCAGCCGCTGGTCGCGTCGAGCGGCTGCACCGCCGTGCTGCGGTCGATGTGGATCACGGCATCGAACTGGCGCGGCAGCTGGGCCATGAAGTAATGGCTCTGGCGTTCGGTGCGCGGCAGGTAGAGCACGCCGATCGCCCGCTCCAGCCTTTCCTCCATCAGGGCGTCGCGCAGCGGCCCCGGCGCGCGCAGCGGCAGGTAGAAGTCGCCCAGCCCGCTTTCGTGCAGCAGGTGCTCGTAGCTGCCCGGCAGCCCCGGCCGCACCTGCTTGTGCTCGGCCGGCCCGTCCCATTCCGAGGCCGCCGTCACCCGGCCCTCGTAGGTGGTGAAGCCGACCAGGCAGGTGTCGGCCCCGTAGGCCTTGCGCGCCAGCTCGCCCACGTTCCACTCGCCGGCGCGCCCGATCTCGGTGGCGCGCGCGTCGCCGATGTGGGAATTGTGCTCCCACACCACGATGCGCGCCGGCCTGCCGTCGCCGCCGCGGGCGGCGCTGCGCGAGAGGTGGCGCGCGAGCGCGTCCAGGGTCTCGGCCATGTGGCTGTCGCGCAGGTTCCAGGACGAGACCCGGCCGCGGAACATGGTGCGGTAATACTCTTCGGCGTTCTTGACCAGGCGCGCATTCTGCTGGGCGTAGAAATACGCGTCCTCGGCGCCGGCGCCGTCGGCCTGCATGTAGTCGAAGGCGCGCTGCTGCAGGTCGTGCAGGGCCGCCAGCACGCCCTGCTCGCAGGACGAGGACATGCCCAGGCTGGCCGCATAGCCGTAGTGCTGGCTGTCGCGGTCGTAGTGGTCGAAGCAGGCATAGCGGCGCCTGGCCTCGGCCGCCGCATTGGGGTCGACCGCGTCGAGGTAGTGCAGCACCTCGTGCATGGAGGTGAACAGCGAATACAGGTCGAGCCCGTAGAAGCCGGCCTTGGCCGCGCCGGGGCGCTCGTTGCGCGCGCGCAGCCACTCCACGAAGTCGAGCACCGCCGTGTTGCGCCACATCCAGGCCGGGAAGCGCTCGAAGCCGGACAGCGCGCCCAGGCCGTCGGCGTCCCGGCCTTCGCCGCGCACGTAGCGGTTGACGCGCCAGGCGTCCGGCCAGTCCGCCTCCACGGCCACCGCGTCGAAGCCCTTTTCTTCGATCAGGCGCTGGGTGATGCGGGCGCGCTCGGCGTAGAACTCGTGGGTGCCGTGGGTGGCTTCGCCCAGCAGGACAAAGCGGGCGTTGCCCACCAGGTCGAGCAGGGCGTCGTAGTCGTCCGCCGCGCCCGTCAGGGGACGGGCGCCGGCGCGGATCGCGTCGAGGGTGCTGTCCTGGATCGAAGGCATGGGGAGCGCTTCAATGCAGGGAACGGTCGCCGGCGGCCGCGTGCTGGGCCGTGTAGGGCGTCAGCCCGCGCTCGACGAAGGACTTCATGCGCGCCAGGTCGTCGTCCATCTGGCGCTTGGGATCGGTGCCCAGCAGGCGCGCCAGGCCGTGGCCGAACACGCCGCCCGGCGGCCGGTAGGCCAGGCGCACCGTGACCCGGGTGCCGCCGCGTTCGGGCTCGAAGCTGACCGCGCCCTCCTGCTCGATCTCGGAGCCCGGCTCGCTGCGCCAGGCCAGGTGCTCGGGACGGGACTGCTCGGTCATGACGGCGTTCCAGCTGTATTCGCTGCCTGCCGGACCCTTGACCACCCAGTGCGAGCGGCGGTGGCCGATGTCGCGCACCTCGCTCACGTGCGACATGAAGCGCGGGAAGTTGTCGTAGTTCGACCAGGCCTCGTAGACCTTCTCGGGCGCGGCGTCGATGTGGATCGACTTCTCGACCTCGATCAGGCTGCCCAGGCCCATGCCGAGACCGTGTTCGCGCGCCATGGACGCCAAACGTGCGCCGCCGCCGCTCCTGGCCAGCAGGGCGATGGCGCCCAGGCCGAGCACCAGTCCGAGCGGCGAGCGGCGCATCAGCCGGCTCAGGCCCAGCACGCTGCCGCCCAGCAGGGCGGAATTGGTGAGGGTGGGGCTGCGGCTCTCGAAGGCGTGGCCCAGCTCGTCCAGCCAGCCGCGCGCCTGGGCCGCCGCCGCGTGCATGCGCGCACGGGCGCCGCCGGCGGCGGCGTTCATCCGTCCCTGCGCTTCCCAGCGGTTGCGCTCGATGCGCTCGCCCGCTTCGGCGGCGCTGTCGCGGATGCGCTCGCCGGCCTCCCAGGCCTGCGTGCGCGCCTGTTCGCGGGCATGGCCGGCGGCGTCCAGCATGCGCTCGCCGGCGCGGCTGGCCAGGGCGTCGGCACGCGCATAGGCCGCGGCGGCGCCGTGGCGGGCCGCCTCCAGGCTCGCGCCGGCGCGCCGCATGGCGTTGCCGAGCGCGTCGCCGGCGAGATGGCCGGCCTGGCTGCCGGCGTCGCGCAGGGCGTGCGCCGCATGCGCGCGGCGCGCGCGGCCGCGTTCCGGGTCGAGCACGTACATCAGGAGGGCGCCAGCGGCGGCCGCGCCGATCAGCTTGCCCAGGTCCATCTGCTTGTCGCTGAGTTGTTTCATGTCCGCTCCTCTCGCTTGGTTGGCTGGCCGCCGGGCGTCCCTGCCCAGGCCTGGGCCAGCAGTTCCTGCACTTCCTCGTCGCCGGTCTGGTCGAACTGGCGGTACCACTCGCCGACCGCGCGAAAGCGCAACGGGGTGACGAGGCAGACCACCTCGTCCACTTTCCTGCGCAGCGCCTCCACGGTGTCGGGCGCGCCCACCGGCGCGGCGACCACGATGCGCTGCGGCTGCTGGCGGCGCGCGACCTCGACCGCCGCCTCCATGCTGGCGCCGGTCGCGATCCCGTCGTCGACCAGGATCACGCAGCGTCCCGCCAGTCGGGGCGCCGGACGGGCGCCGCGGTAATGCCGCTCGCGCCGCGCCAGTTCGGCCTGTTCGCGCCGGGTGACGGCCTCGACTTCGGCGGCGCTCACGCCCATCAGGCCCGGCACGCCCGGCTGCAGCACGCGCACGCCGCCGCTGCCGATCGCGCCCATCGCGAATTCTTCCTGGCCTGGCAGGCCGAGCTTGCGTACGATCATGAGGTCCAGCTCCGCATGCAGCGCCCGGGCCACCGGGAAGGCCACCGGTACCCCGCCGCGCGGCAGGGCGAGCACCAGCGGGTGCGCGTCCTCCAGGTGGCCCAGGCAGCGGGCCAGTTCCCGGCCCGCGTGGGCGCGATCGGTGTAGGCGTCGGCGTGCTTCATGGCATGGACCCGTGATCGTGAGGGCAGGCCTGCTGGCCGGGGCCGCAGGCAGCTGTCCGCAGTGGGTCCAGCATACGCAAGCTTGGGTCCGCGCGGCGTCCGTTTGCCCGACGGCATTGCGACGCGCTGCGCGGGATGGGCGGGGCGCGGAGGCGCCCCGGGGAATGCGTCAGGCGAGCTGGCGGTGGTGGAAGCGCAGGTGGTCGGCGACGAAGGTCTGGATGAAGTAGTAGCCGTGGTCGTAGCCCGGATGACGGCGCAGGGCCAAAGGCTGGCCGGCCCTGGCGCAGGCGGCCTCGAAGACGTCCGGATGCAGTTGCTCGGCCAGGAACTTGTCGGCCAGGCCCTGGTCGATGAGGATGCCGGCCGGGAAGGGCGCGGCGGGGGCGGCCTCCATCAGCGCGCTGGCGTCGTACTGGGCCCAGGCCGCGAGGTCCGGGCCCAGGTAGCCGCCGAAGGCCTTATGGCCCCAGGGACAGCGGCTGGGCGCGGCGATCGGCGCGAAGGCCGACACCGAGCGGAACAGGCTGGGGTTGCGCAAGGCCAGCACCAGGGCGCCGTGGCCGCCCATCGAGTGGCCGACGATGCCGACCCTGGCCGGATCGGCAGGCAGGGCCGCCAGCACCTGCTCGCGCAGTTCCAGGATGTAGCTGTACATGCGATAGTGGCGCGCCCACTCGCCCTCGGTGGCGTCGACGTAGAAACCGGCGCCGACGCCGAAGTCCCAGCTGTCGGTCTCGCCCGGCACCCCGGCCCCGCGCGGGCTGGTGTCGGGCGCGACCAGGATCATGCCCAGTTCGGCCGCGACGCGCTGGGCGCCGGCCTTGACCATGAAGGTCTCTTCGGTGCAGGTCAGGCCCGCGAGATAGAACAGCACCGGCAGGCGCCGGCCTTCCTGGTGGCCGGGCGGCAGGTAGACCGAGAAGCGCATCGGCAGGCCGATGGCGGAAGAAGCGTGCTGGTAGAAGCGCTGCACGCCGCCGAAGCAGGCGTGCTCGTTGAGCAGTTCGAACATGGTGGGCTGGAATTGGTGGAAGGTGGCGCCAGTATGCCGCGTCGGCGCCGGTCTTGCCAGTCAGACCAGGCCGAACGCGCCCAGCAGGGCGCCCGCGCCGAGCAGCCACAGCAGGTGGATGCGGGTGCGCCACACCACGATGCCGCTGGCCGCGGTCAGCAGCCACAGCGGCCAATGGGCGGGGTCGGCGCCGCCGCCGGCGGCCAGCAGCCAGGCCGTGGCCAGCAGCATGCCGACCACCAGCGGCGCCATGCCCTGCTTGAAGGAGCGCACCGCGCGCAGCTCGCGGTTGCGGTGGGCCCACTGCGAGATCTGGTAGGTGAAGATGGTCGAGGGCAGCATGATGCCGGTCATGGTCACCAGCACGCCGAAGAAGGCGGCGGCGGTGCTGCCGGCGTTCATGCCCACGTGCCAGCCCATCAGGGCCACGAACAGCACGTTGGGGCCGGGCGCGGCCTGGGCCAGGGCGATCGCCTCGTTGAACTGGGCCTGGGTCAGCCAGCCATGCTGCTCGACCAGGTAGCGCTGCATCTCTGCGCTGGTCGAGATCGCGCCGCCCAGCGACATCATGGACAGCATCAGGTAGTGCAGGAAGAGGTCGGCCCAGTCCTGCCAGCTCAGCACGATCTGGTGCGCGCTCATCGCAGCCTCCGCCAGGCCAGCAGGCAGCCCAGCAGGCCGAGCGGGAACAGCACGGCGGCCAGGGGCAGGCGCACCCAGGCCAGCAGGACGAAGGCGAGGGCGGCGATCGGGATGCTCCAGGCCAGCGGTACCGGATTCTTGACCAGGGTGGCGCCCATGCGCAGACCGACCGCCGCGATCAGGCCGGCCGAGACGGCCGCCATGCCGCGCAGGGCGCCGGCCACCCGGCTGTCGGCGGCGAAGCGGGTGTGCAGCACGGCCAGGGCCAGCACCACCACCAGCGGAACCGCGATCATGCCGGCCAGCGCCGTCATGGCGCCGCGAAGGCCGAACCAGCGCGCGCCCAGCATCATCGACAGGTTGACCACGTTCGGGCCGGGCATGGTCTGGGCCACCGCCCAGTCCTCGACGAATTCCTCGTTGCTGAGCCAGCGGCGGCGCTCGACCACCTCGCGCTGGACGACCGCCAGCACGCCGCCGAAGCCCTGCAGCGCTAGCAGGGTGAAGGCGACGAACAGCTCGGTGAGCGAGTTGGGGCGGGGACGCTCGGCGTCGGCGGTGGCGGAGCCGGGAGCGGAAGTCGGGGTCATCCCGGCATTATCGCCGCCCGCGGCCTCCGCTGTCCATGTTCAGCCGCCGCCGATGCCGCGCATCACGCGGCCGCTGCCGCCGCATTCGGGGCAAGGCTTGCCGTCCTGCTTGCCGGTGCCGGCGCAGGCGTCGCACAGGTCTTCGCCGGCGCCGGGCGTGCCGGGGGCGGCTTCGTCGCCGGGGTTCAGGGCGGGATTGGTTTGATTGTTCATGGCGGCCTCGCTGAGAGTGGATGGGCCGATTGTAGGCAGGCGGCGCGCCGGATGGCGCAGCGCAGGACAGGCGCCGCGCCGGGGAGGACACCGACCCGGAAATCTCGTGCTTGATACCGGTTTGATATTGACTTCGATGAAAGATCCCCAATAATCCTGAGGCGGCAATCATTTTCCTGGAGGCCAGTCCATGAGCCCGTTTCCCGCCTTGCTGTGCGACGATCCCGTTGCACTGAACCATGAACTCCGAAGCAATCACCTCCAGCGCGACATCGTCGGCCGCGGCATCATGCTGCTGGGGGACTTCGGCATCCTGGCCGCCCTGGAATTCCTCAAGTCGCATGCGGTCGCGCCCAGCGTGATCGAGCGCGTGCTGCTGGAGCCGGGGCGGCGCGCCGCTTCCTGAGCGCCTGTCGACGTCGGCTTATACACACCACCCTGCACGGGAAAGCAACCGGATCCCTGGTGGACAAAGCTGCAGGAGGCCGACGTAAACCCTTGATTTTCGGGGCTATCGACACTGCCTTCCCAATAGGCAAATTGTTGAAACCCGCATCCCGGGCCGCATTCGGCGTGTCAAGCCCCCGCTTTTCCACAGTGTTTTCCACAGACTTTGTGGATATCCGGAAAACGGCTTATGTTTCCGCGACTTAGCGCGGCCAGTAGAGGTGAATCGTCAGGAAGGGCGGGATCCAGGAGATATCGGGCGGTAATTTTTACTTGCGGTTTATAACTGGATAAATGTACAGTATGGGCATTTTCCAGCTCCGCCATTATGTCCGACGTCCTCGCGCCGCCTCCCGCCACCGATCCCTTCGCCAGCCTCAATGCCGAGCAGCGCGCGGCGGTCGAGCACGACATCGGCGTCGACAAGCCGCGTCCGCTCCTGATCGTTGCCGGGGCCGGTTCGGGCAAGACCAATACCCTGGCGCACCGGGTGGCGCGCCTGATCCAGGCCGGCGCCGATCCCCAGCGCATCCTGCTCCTGACCTTCTCGCGCCGCGCGGCCGGCGAGATGTCGCGCCGCGCCAGCGGCGTGCTGCACCGGCTTCTCCGGCGCGGCGGCCAGGAAAGCCCGATCGACCTGCCCTGGGCCGGCACCTTCCACGCCATCGGCGCGCGCCTGCTGCGCGAGTTCGCGGGACGGATCGGCCTGGACGAGTCCTTCACCATCCACGACCGCGGCGATTCCGAAGACCTGATGGGCATGGTGCGCCACGAGATCGGCCTGTCGCAGACCGAGAAGCGCTTCCCGCTCAAGGGCACTTGCCTGGCGATCTACTCGCGCGTGGTCAACAGCCGCGAGCCGCTGGAGCAGGTGCTGCAATCGACCTTCCCCTGGTGCAGCGAATGGGAAGACCGGCTCAAGACCCTGTTCGGGGCCTACGTCGACGCCAAGCAGGAGCAGAACGTGCTGGACTACGACGACCTGCTGCTGTTCTGGTCCGAGATGGCGGCCGACCCGGTGCTGGGGCCGGAGCTGGGCGCGCTGTTCGACCACGTGCTGGTCGACGAATACCAGGACACCAACCGCCTGCAGGCCAGCATCCTGACCGGCATGAAGCCGGACGGCGCGGGCGTGGTGGTGGTCGGCGACGACGCCCAGTCGATCTACGCCTTCCGCGGCGCGACGGTGCGCAACATCCTCGACTTTCCCCAGCAGTTCAGCCGGCCCGCGCACCTGATCACCCTGGAGCGCAACTACCGCTCGACCCAGCCCATCCTGGACGCCTCGAACGCCCTGATCGCGGCCGCGCTGGAGCGCCACGCCAAGACCCTGTGGACCGAGCGCGCCTCGAGCATCAAGCCCCAGCTGGTCCTGATCCCGGACGAGGCCGAGCAGGCGCGCTGGGTCTGCGCCCGGGTGCTGGAGCAGCGCGAGGCCGGCGTGGCCCTGACCAAGCAGGCGGTGCTGTTCCGCGCCGCCAGCCACAGCGCCGCGCTGGAGCTGGAACTGATGCGGCGTAACATCCCCTTCGTAAAGTTCGGCGGCCTCAAGTTCCTGGAAGCCTCGCACATCAAGGACGTGCTGGCGGTGCTGCGTTTCGCCCAGAACCCGAGCGGACGCCTGGCGGGCTTTCGCGCGGTCCAGCTGATTCCCGGGATCGGCCAGGCCACCGCCTCGCGCCTGCTGGACGCCATGGCCGAGAGCGCCGATCCGCTGGCGGCGCTGGAAGCCTTCGCGCCGCCCGCGCGCAGCCGCGCCGACTGGGACGGCTTCGTCGCCCTGTACCGGCGCCTGCGCACGCCGGGGCTGCGCTGGCCCGCCGACATCGAGCTGGTCAAGGCCTGGTACCTGCCGCACCTGGAGCGCCTGCACGACGACGCCGCCGTGCGCGCCGCCGACGTCGAGCAGCTGGCGGTGCTGGCGGGCGGCCACGGCAGCCGCGAAGCCTTCCTGGCCGAGATCACGCTCGACCCGCCGGAGGCCACCAGCGACCGCGCCGGCCCGCCGCTGCTGGACGAGGACTACCTGATCCTGTCGACCATCCATTCGGCCAAGGGGCAGGAGTGGAGCTCGGTGCACGTGCTCAACGTGGTGGACGGCTGCATTCCCTCGGACATGAGCACAGGCAGCCAGGACGACATCGAGGAAGAGCGCCGCCTGCTCTACGTGGCCATGACGCGCGCCAAGGAAAACCTGCACCTGGTGGTGCCGAATCGCTTCTTCATCAAGCAGCAGGCCCAGATGGGCGACAGGCACGTTTATGCCACGCGCACCCGCTTCATCACCCCGGCCATGCTCAAGCATTTCGAGGAATGCGCCTGGGTCAATGCCGAGCAGCGCGAAGTGCGCCGGCCGGTGCCCGATGCAGTACGCATGATGGTGAGGGACCGGGCCCGGAACGCGTGGAAATGACAGCAGATGACAGCAAAATGGCGACTTATCCCCTATGTCCCGATTTTGTAGGAGAACGCCTCATGGGGGCAGACCGCATGGAAGTGGTGCATGTGCAAGTGATTGATTTTATGGGATAAAAAAAATGCCTGCGGAACGGGCATTTTGTTGAAACCCGCATCTTTACTGCCCTCGCGGCTTGTCAAGTGGCGCTTTTCCACACACTTATCCACATTTCTTGTGGATAGCCCAAAAGGCTGAATGAAATCAGCCACTTAGGGCTATTTATTGTCCTTCGTCAAAATTCATTTCCGCAGCGATTTTTTCCAATGCGGCGCGCGCTCCCATGGCCAGGCCGACGCCCTGCGCGACCGCGGGCTCGCGCGGATTGATGCGGATGAGGGGCAGGCCCTGGGATTGCGCGTAACGCCGCACCGAGGGGATGTCGGTGCCGGCGCCGAGTTCGATCACCGCCGGCCGCGCCACGGCGCGGCGCCAGGCCGCCAGGCGTCCGAGCTGGGCCTCGGTCCGGTGCGCGATCCAGGCGCCATCGTTGAACATCAGGATGTTGGGCCGGGCCAGCGCTCCGCAGCGCGGGCAATGCGGCGGCGCCGACAGCAGGCGGCAGGCCGCGGCGTCGACCTCGGGCGCGAAGTCCCCGGCCGGCCAGATCGCCTCGCCGCAGGGACGGCTGCACTGCAGGTGATGGATCGAGCCGTGGCACTCGGCCACCCGCTCGTCCGCAAATCCCGCCTGCTGGAATTGCCCGTCGACGTTGCTGGTGAACACGAAGGCGCCGTGCGCCATGCGCGCAGCCAGTGCGCGCAGGATCGCGAACCCCGCATGCGGCCGGGTGGCCCGGTACAGGGCCAGGCGGTGGCCGTAGAAGCCCCAGGCCAGGGCAGGATCGCTGTCGAAGGTATCCGGACAGGCGATTTTGTGGAAGGACAGGCCGCGCCGGCCGAGGGCCGGGTAGGCGCGCCAGAAGCCGCCGTCGCCGCGAAAGTCGGGCAGGCCGGAATCGACCCCCATGCCGGCGCCGGCCGCGACCAGGAGGCCGTCGGCCCCGTTCAAGAGCCCGGCCGCGCGCCGGATCGCGTCCTCAGTCGTGGATGGCATGCTTGAGGCGCTCCAGTTCGGCCAGGAAGCGCTCGCTGGCCAGGGCCGGGGCCCAGGGCTCCCAGGGGCGGCAGCCGTAGTGGACGGCCAGCGGGTCCTCGCCCAGCACGGCGGCGCGGATCTTGAGGGTGCGGCGCACCTCCTCGGCCGACCAGCCGGCCACGTGCACCGCCTCGGTGGCCGCCGCCAGCCGGTCGGCCTTCTTGTGGGCCGCGTGCGAGCGCGCATCCCAGGCCGGCAGGCCGTAGCGCAGGAAGACCGCGTGTTCCAGGCGCCGCGTCAGGTCGCGGAAGGCATCGCCCAGGAAGGGCTTGATGACCGAGATCGCGTCGAAGCCGAGCAGGCCTTCCTCGGCGTCGTGCAGCAGTTCGCGCAATTCCTCGAGCGGCGAGAGCGGTCCGGCGGCGCGCCGCAGCAGCATCACCGCGATCGAGTGCTGGGCCACCGAGAGCGGCAGCGGCCAGGCCGAATGGCCTCCCCAGCGGTAGGTGCGGGCCAGGCCGAGGGCCAGGTCGGCGTCGTCCCAGTCGAAGGGGGTGGGGTCGAGCAGGTCCAGGCGGCGTCCCGAGGGCATGCGGACCCAGGCGCGGGTGGCGGGGTGCGTGGGGGTGTGCATGTGGCGATTTTACACACGGGCGCGCCCATTCTCCGCATAATTGATCCAGGCAAATACCCCCGCCACGCCGGCCTCTACACTGGACCGCTTGGGGGCTGCGCCACGGAAGGAGACGGAGATGGATGCGAACACCGATGTAAGGAGCCGCGAGATCGACTGCGACCTGTTGGTCGTGGGCGGCGGCATCAACGGCGCCGGGATCGCGCGCGACGCCGCCGGGCGCGGCCTCAAGGTGGTGCTGTGCGAAAAGGACGACCTGGGCGCCCATACCTCGTCCTCGTCCAGCAAGCTGATCCACGGCGGGCTGCGCTACCTGGAGCACCGCGAGTTCGGCCTGGTGCGCAAGGCCCTGGCCGAGCGCGAGGTGCTGCTGCGCAGCGCGCCCCACATCATGCGTCCGATGCGTTTCGTGATGCCGCACGACGCCGGCGGCCGGCCGGCCTGGCTGATCCGCGCCGGGCTTTTCCTCTACGACCGCCTGGCCCCGCGCGAGTTCCTGCCCGGTTCCGAAGCCATCGGCCTGACCGGCCACCGCGCCGGGCTGCCGCTCAAGCCCGAGTTCCGGCGCGCCTTCGTGTATTCGGACGGCTGGGTCGACGATGCGCGCCTGGTGGTGCTCAATGCGCTCGACGCGCGCGAGCGCGGCGCGACCGTGCTGCCGCGCACCCTGTGCAGCACCCTGGTGCGGCGCAAGGAGCACTGGGAGGCGCATCTGGCGGGGCAGGGCGGCAGGCTGCTGGTGCGCGCCCGTGCGCTGGCGAACGCCGCCGGGCCCTGGGCCGGCAAGCTGGCGCGCCAGGCCAACGCGGTGGCGGCGCACCGGCCGCTACGGCTCATCAAGGGCAGCCACATCGTGGTGCCGCGCCTGTTCGACCACTCCTGCGCCTACCTGTTCCAGCATCCGGACGGGCGGGTGGTGTTCGCGATTCCCTACGAGAGCGCCTTCACCCTGGTCGGGACCACCGACGTCGACTACGAGGGCGACCCGGGCGAGGCGGTGATCGGGCAGGACGAGAAGCGCTACCTGTGCGAGCTGGTCAACCATTATTTCCGGCGCCAGGTGGAGCCGGAGGACGTGGTGTGGAGCTATTCCGGGGTGCGGCCCATCCTGCAGGACGAGGCCGGCAGCGCGGCGGCCGCCACCCGCGACTACTACCTCGAGCACGACGCCGACGGGCCGCCGCTGCTGTCGGTGCTGGGCGGGAAGATCACCACCTACCGCAAGCTGGCGGAACAGGCGGTGGACTGGCTGGCGCCCGCGCTCGGATCGCGGGCCGGGGCCTGGACCGCCGGGGCGCTGCTGCCGGGCGGGGACCTGTTCGGGCCGCGGCCCGAGAACCGCGCGGTGCTCGAATTCGACCGCTGGGTGGCGGCCCTGCAGCGCCGCCATTCCTGGCTGCCGGGAGCGCTGGCGCTGCGCTACGCGCGCGCCTACGGGACGCGGGTGGAGCGGGTGCTGGGCGGGGCGCAGTCGCTCGAAGGGCTGGGGGAGGAGGTGGTGACGGGTTTGTACGAGGCCGAGCTGCGCTACCTGATGCGGGAGGAGTGGGCGCGTACCACGGCTGATGTGCTGTGGCGCAGGACCAAGCTGGGGCTGCACCTGGCGCCGCGCTGTGCGGAGAAGGTGCAGGCGTGGATGGATGCGGAGGCGGGACGGATGGGGAAGGGGGGCGGTGTCAGTGAGGGAGTTGGAACCGGGGACAAGGACGGAGACGGAACCAGAACCGGAACCGGGGCCGGCGCTAATGCCGGAGCCGCAACACTCGAATCACCACTTCCATAAAACAACGTCATTCCGGCGAAGGCCGGAATCCAAGTCCGGCGCGTTGCCACACCGTTCAGCGTTTGTGGCAATGCGGGCAAACTTGGATTCCGGCCTTCGCCGGAATGACGTGCTGGGGCTAACAGGATTGGTGGATCACGTAGTCGGTCAGCGAACCGTCTGACGCTCGCATTTCACCCTCTCATCTCACCCTTTCACCTTACCCGCTTGTACCAAGCCCCATCCTCGAACAAGCGCTGGTAATCCTCCACGAACGCATCGGTCGGCCCCAGCTCGCGGTCGATCCCCATCACCCCGAACAGCGCCAGGCTGTCGCGGAACAGGCGCAGCACCCGCTGGCGCAGCACCGGCCCGAAATCGGCCAGCGCCCGGCCGCAGACGATCGCGTGGAACTCGTTGAAGGAAGCGTCCGTCACCAGGCTGTACTGCGCCCAGGTGATGCGCTCGCGCAGGCGCGGCAGCAGGCGCGCCTGGCCGCCCGCCACCTCGAAGTAATCGGCCAGCCGCCCCATGCCGCCGCTTTCCTCGTACTGCGGCTGGCAGCGGGCCAGCTCGTCCAGCGGCAGGCTGGCGTCGCGCAGCTCGGCCAGCAGCTCGTCGCTGGCCAGGGTCGCGAACACCTGGGTGCGCGCATAGAGCTTTTCCTCGGCCAGCAGGATCGCCAGGGTCCAGGCCTCGGCCACGCCGGCCGGCTCGGCCAGCCAGACCTTGGGCAGGGCGGTGGGGCGCAGGCTGTCGGCGAGCGCGATGCGCTGGCGCCGCACCCAGGCCGGACGGTCGAACAGCGGCGCGGCCGGCACCGACAGGGTGCGCACCACCTCGAGCGCGGCGCCCGGCTCGTGCAGCACCTTTTCCTGCAGCGCCGAGACGGTGGCCAGGGAACGGGCGCGCAGCAGCTCGACCAGCTTGCGTCGCAGCAGCTGGCGCTCGTAGCCGCGGAAATCGATGCCGAAACGCTGGAACAAGGCTTCCAGCAGCAGCTCGATCTCGAGGTCCTGGGTGGCCAGGACGGTGGCATAGCCACCGATCGGGTCGAAGGCAGTCAACGCGGCCCTCAATGCAGCCAGACGCGCATCATCGACAGCAGCTGGGCCACATCCACCGGCTTGGTGATGTAGTCCGAGGCGCCGGCGGCGATGCACTTGTCGCGGTCACCCTTCATCGCCTTGGCGGTCAGGGTGATGATCGGCAGCGAACGGAAGCGCGGAATGCGGCGGATCGCCCGCATGGTGTCGTAGCCGTCCATCTCCGGCATCATGATGTCCATCAGGACGATCTCGATGGTCGGGTCCTTCTCCAGCACCTCGATGCCGTCGCGGCCGTTCTCGGCGAACAGGACCTGCATCTGCTGGCGCTCCAGCAAAGTGGAGAGGGCGAAGATGTTGCGCAGGTCGTCGTCGACGATCAGCACCTTGCGTCCGGCCAGGCCGCCGTCGGCCGCGTGAATCTCTTCCAGCATGCGGCGCTGGGTTTCCGGCAGGCTGGCCTGGGAACGGTGCAGGAACAGCGCGGTCTCGTCCAGCAGGCGCTCCGGCGAGCGGGCGTCCTTGATCACGATGGTCTTGGCGTAGCGCTTGAGCTTTGTGACTTCGCTGCGGCTCAGTTCCTTGGCGGTGTAGATCACGATCGGCAGATCGCGCAGGCGCTCCTTCTTGACGATCTTGTCCATCAGCTCGAAGCCCGAGATGTCCGGCAGGGTCAGGTCCAGCACCATGCAGTCGAAGTGCTGGCTTTCCAGCGCGTCCATCGCGGCCTTGCCGTCTTCCACGGTGACGATGTGGATGTCGGTGTCGCCGATCAGGGACACGATCGACTCGCGCTGGGCCATGTCGTCCTCCACCACCAGCAGCGAACGCTTGCCGCCCATGAGGAATTTCTGGATGCGCTTGAATTCCTCCTGCAGCTGCTCGCGTCCCACCGGCTTGTTGATGTAGGAGATCGCGCCCTGGCGCAGCGCGCGCTCGCGCTCGCGCAGCGAGGACATCACGTGCACCGGGATGTGGCGGGTGTTCGGGTCGCGCTTGAGGCGGTCGAGCACCGTGAAGCCGTCGATGTCAGGCAGGTCGATGTCGAGCAGGATCGCGGACGGCAGGTAGTCGCGCGCCAGCGACAGGGCCGAGTCGCCACGGTGGGTGACGATGCCCTTGAAGTTCTTTTCGCGGGCGAAGTCGAGCAGCACCTTGGCGAAGCGGTCGTCGTCCTCGACGATCAGCACCGAGGGGTCGCCCGGCGTCACCAGCCCGCGGTCGTCCGCCATCGAGGCGTATTCGATCACGCCGCCGGTCGAATCGACCAGTTCCACGGTCGCCACCTCGGCGCGCTCCTGCACCGACGGGGCGGCCAGGGCCGGCTGCTGCGGCGGGGCCAGGCGGGCCGGCTGCGGCTGGCGGGTCTGCTCGTAGTTGATGAAGCCGGCGCGGTTGTAGGGCAGGTAGAGGGTGAAGGTCGAGCCCACGTTGACGGTCGACTCGACCCGGATCTCGCCGCCCAGCAGGCGCGCCAGTTCGCGCGAGATCGACAGGCCCAGGCCAGTGCCGCCATACTTGCGCGCGGTCGAGCCGTCGGCCTGCTGGAAGGCCTCGAAGATCAGCTGCAGCTTGTCGGACGGGATGCCGACGCCGGTGTCGCGCACCGAGAAGGCCAGCACCGCGTCGGCGTGGACCAGGTTCGGGTGGTCGGCGGTCCAGCCGCTGGTCACCAGGCTGATGGTCAGCGACACCTGGCCGTGGCTGGTGAACTTGAAGGCGTTCGACAGCAGGTTCTTCAGGACCTGCTGCAGGCGCGTGGTGTCGGTCATGACGGCGGTCGGCAGGTTGTCCGCCAGGTCCACCGAGAAGCCGAGATGCTTTGCCTCCGCCATGTGGCGGAAGGTGCGGTCCACGTAGTTGCGCAGGTTCGAGAAGCGGTATTCCGACACGTCCAGGGTGACGGTGCCGGACTCGATCTTCGACAGGTCCAGGATGTCGTTAATCAGGGTCAGCAGGTCGGAGCCCGAGCCGTGGATGGTCTTGGCGAATTCCACCTGCTTGGGCGTCAGGTTGCCTTCCGGGTTGTCGGAAAGCTGCTGGGCCAGGATCAGCAGGGAGTTCAGCGGCGTGCGCAGCTCGTGCGACATATTCGCCAGGAACTCGGACTTGTACTTCGAGGACAGGGCCAGCTGGGTCGCCTTTTCTTCCAGCGCCAGCTTGGCCTGCTCCACCTCGCGGTTCTTGCGTTCCACCTCGATGTTCTGCTCGGACAGCAGGCGCGCCTTTTCTGCCAGTTCCTGGTTGGTCTGCTGCAGTTCCTGCGCCAGCGACTGCGACTGGGTCAGCAGCGACTCGGTGCGGCTGTTCGCCTCGATGGTGTTGAGCACCACGCCGATCGATTCCATCAGCTGGTCGAGGAAGGACAGGTGGGTCTCGGTGAAGCGGTCCAGCGAGGCGATCTCGATGACCGCCTTGACCTGCTGCTCGAACAGGATGGGCAGCACCACGATGTTGTTGGGCGGGGCCGAGCCCAGGCCCGAGGACACCACGATGTAGTCGCGCGGCACGTCGGTCAGCCAGATGCGGCTCTTCTCCAGCGCGCACTGGCCCACCAGGCCTTCGCCCGGCAGGAAGGAGGTCGGCAGCTTGCGGCTGGAACGGTAGCCGTAGCTGGCGATCATGCGCAGGCGGGCGTCTGATTCCTGCGAATCCATCATGTAGAACACGCCGTGGTGGGCCGAGACCAGCGGCGCCAGCTCCGACAGGATCAGCTTGGTCACGGCCTGCAGGTCGCGCTGGCCCTGGAGCAGGCGGGTGAAGCGCGCCAGGTTGGTCTTCAGCCAGTCCTGCTGCGCGTTCTTCTGGGTGGTCTCCTTCAGGTTGCGGATCATCTCGTTGATGTTGTCCTTCAGGTAGGACACCTCGCCGCGCGCTTCCACCTGGATCGAACGCGAGAGGTCGCCGCGGGTCACCGCGGTCGCCACTTCACCGATCGCGCGCATCTGGTTGGTCAGGTTCGCCGCCAGCTGGTTGACGTTCTCGGTCAGGTCCTTCCAGGTGCCGGCCACGCCGGACACGTTCGCCTGGCCGCCGAGTTTACCCTCGGTGCCCACCTCGCGCGCCACGCGCGTCACTTCCGAGGCGAAGGAGGACAGCTGGTCCACCATCACGTTGATGGTGTCCTTCAGTTCGAGAATCTCGCCCTTCACGTCCACCGTGATCTTCTTGGACAGGTCGCCGCGCGCCACGGCGGTGGTCACCGCCGCGATGTTACGCACCTGGCCCGTGAGGTTGGACGCCATGAAGTTCACGTTGTCGGTCAGGTCCTTCCAGGTGCCGCCCACGCCCGGCACGTAGGCTTGGCCGCCGAGTTTACCCTCGGTACCCACCTCGCGCGCCACGCGCGTCACTTCCGATGCGAAGGAGGACAGCTGGTCCACCATCACGTTGATGGTGTTCTTCAGTTCGAGAATCTCGCCCTTCACGTCCACAGTGATCTTCTTGGACAGGTCGCCGTTCGCCACCGCGGTGGTCACCTCCGCGATGTTACGCACCTGCGCCGTCAGGTTGCCCGCCATCGAGTTCACGCCGTCGGTCAGGTCCTTCCAGGTGCCGGCCACGCCCGGCACGTTCGCCTGGCCGCCGAGCTTACCCTCGGTACCCACCTCGCGCGCCACGCGGGTCACCTCGGAGGCGAAGGAGTTCAGCTGGTCCACCATCACGTTGATGGTGTTCTTCAGTTCCAGGATCTCGCCCTTCACGTCCACCGTGATCTTCTTGGACAAGTCGCCGTTCGCCACCGCGGTGGTCACGTCCGCGATGTTACGCACCTGGCCGGTGAGGTTACCCGCCATCGAGTTCACCGAGTCGGTCAAGTCCTTCCAGGTGCCGGCCACGCCTTTCACCACCGCCTGGCCGCCGAGTTTGCCCTCGGTACCCACTTCGCGCGCCACGCGCGTCACTTCCGATGCGAAGGAGGACAGCTGGTCCACCATCACGTTGATGGTGTTCTTCAGCTCGAGAATCTCGCCCTTCACGTCCACCGTGATCTTCTTGGACAGGTCGCCGTTCGCCACCGCGGTCGTCACCGCCGCGATGTTACGCACCTGGCCCGTGAGGTTGGACGCCATGAAGTTCACGTTGTCGGTCAAGTCCTTCCAGGTGCCGGCCACGCCCGGCACGTAGGCCTGGCCGCCCAGCTTGCCCTCGGTGCCCACCTCGCGCGCCACGCGCGTCACCTCGGATGCGAAGGAGCGCAGCTGGTCCACCATCACGTTGATGGTGTCCTTCAGCTGCAGGATTTCGCCGCGCACGTCCACCGTGATCTTCTTGGACAAGTCGCCGTTCGCCACCGCGGTGGTCACCTCGGCGATGTTACGCACCTGGGAGGTCAGGTTACCCGCCATCGAGTTCACCGAGTCGGTCAGGTCCTTCCAGGTGCCGGCAACGCCCTTCACCTGTGCCTGGCCGCCGAGCTTGCCCTCGGTGCCGACCTCGCGCGCCACGCGCGTCACTTCGGAGGAGAAGGAGGAGAGCTGTTCCACCATGGTGTTGGCGGTCATCGCCGCGCGCAGGTACTGGCCCTTGAGCGGGTGGCCATCCACTTCCAGCGCCATGGTCTGGGACAGGTCGCCCTTCGCCACCGCGCCGATGACGCGCGCCATCTCGGTGGTCGGACGCACCAGGTCGTCGATCAGGGTGTTGACCGAGCTGATGATGGTGCTCCATCCACCCACCACGCCCGGCACGTCCGCGCGCTGGGTCAGGTGGCCCTCGCGGCCGACCACGCGCGAGACCTCGGTCACGGTCTCGACCATCTTCTGCTTGGTTTCGATGATGTCGTTCAGCGTGTCCGCGATCTTGCCGGACACGCCGGTCCAGTCGGACGGCATGCGCACCGAGAAGTCGCCCTTCTTGAGCGCCATGAGGGTGTTGAGCAGCAGCTTGACGTCCAACTGTTCGCCCATGTCGGTCATGTGGTTCATCGACTAAATCCTTGTTTCGTGGAAGAGGTGGATGGCAGCTCAGACGGGCCGCCAACTGTTACAGATCAATTGTAAAAAGATACTCTTGTGTAAATCCAAGTCAAGAACATCTACGGTAATTGCAAGATTTTATAACAAGAGATGTTGCAATTACGAAATTTTTATTGGCCAATCCGGCGGAGCGTAACCCATCCGCGTCAGAGAGGGCGCACGATTGAGGCACGGCCTGGTTTAATTGTCGGCCGATAACTGCCGAGCAGGAAGCCATAGCTAAAAATTATTCGCGATTGTTAATTTTCGTGATTCTTTAGGGGGGGCAACTCAACTAGCATATCGTCGTTGCATATAAATTGGGCTTTTGCCATGATCGACACCGCCTCACTCGACGCCATGATGCATACCCGGGACGTCTCGTCCTGGTCCGAAATCCTGTTCCGGCTTGCGCGCCACCAGGGTTTCAACCGCGTGCTGTATGGCGTGGTGAATTCGCGTCACAGCCATTTCGACTCGGCCTTCTTGAGCAGCAATTACTCCTCGGAGTGGCGCGAGCGCTATGACCGCAAGGGTTTCGCACGGGTCGACCCGGTGGTCGAGCATTGCATGAGCAGCAGCCTGCCGATCGTGTGGGAGCCGGCCGTGTTTTCCGGCCGGCCCGAGCAGCGCGAGCTGTACGAGGAAGCCAGCGAGTTCGGGCTGCGCAGCGGGGTCACCTTGCCGGTGCACGGGCCGCAGGGGGAGTTCGGGGTCTTGAGTTTCGCGTCGGACGCGGAGCCGGACGAGGCATTCCGCAAGTCGCTGGCCTCGGCCCTGCCGGACCTGGCCCTGATCCGCGATTACGCCTTCGCCTCGTCGGCCAAGTTCCGCACCGGCGGCGCGAAGGAGGAGGGCGCGCGTACCTGCCCGGTGGTCAGTCGTCCGCGCCTGACGCGGCGCGAACTGGAAGTCTTGCAATGGGTGGCAGTCGGTAAGTCATCCTGGGAAATTGCGCGGATCACCGACTGCTCTGAAGCGACAGTCAATTTTCACCTGGCGAATGTGCGCCAAAAATTTGGCGTCAACACCCGCCAGCAGGCGGTCGTCAAGGCGATCGCCCTGGGCCTGATCAGCCCTGAAGATCCCCATCGTTGAGCTTGCCGTTGACGTAGAGGCGCAGCAGGATCGCAACCGGGGCGGGAATCGCCAGCCCGGTTTCGAAACGGCTGCCGCTCGACTGCGTCACGCCGAAGCGGCTCCAGAATTTTTCCTGGCTCTCTCGCTTGCTGATGCGCAGGCGGCGCAACTCGTGCGGCGCCATGCGCAGCGCACCTGCGGCGGCGGCCTGTACTACCTGCTGGGCCTGCAGCTCTGCGGCCAGCGCGTCGCACATCAGATCGTTTGCCATGGTCTTCTTCTCCTGATTGAACGTAATGATCAAGGAGAAGTATTCCACTGTCTGGGCCGCGTGCCACCTAGCAAAGCTGATAGTGTGGACTGGAGTGTGTGCTCTATTTGAGCTGCCTCAACAGGAATGTATAGGTGAGTGCGTACATGCGTGCGGTCTGCGCGTTGTCGGCCGCGCCCGCGTGGCCGCCTTCCGTATTTTCCCAGTAGAGCACGTCGTGGCCTTGCTCCAGCATGCGCGCCGCCATTTTGCGCGCGTGTCCCGGGTGCACGCGGTCGTCGCGGGTCGAGGTGGTGAACAGCACGCGCGGATAGACGCGGTCCGGGAACACGTTGTGGTAGGGCGAGTAGCGCGCCAGGTAGCTCCATTCGGCCGGGTCGTCGGGGTCGCCGTATTCGCCCATCCAGGAGGCGCCGGCCAGCAGTTCGTGGTAGCGCCGCATGTCGAGCAGGGGCACCTGGCAGACCACGGCGCCGAACAGCTCCGGACGCTGGGTGAGGGCGGCGCCGACCAGCAGGCCGCCGTTGCTGCCGCCCATGATGCCGAGGTGGCGGGGGCTGGTGAGGCCGCGCGCGACCAGGTCTTCGGCCACCGCCAGGAAGTCGTCGAAGGCGCGCTGGCGCTGGCCCTTGAGCGCGGCCTGGTGCCAGCGCGGGCCGAACTCGCCGCCGCCGCGGATGTTGGCCAGCACGTAGATGCCGCCGGCGTCCAGCCAGGCGGCGCCGGTCATGCCGCTGTAGAAGGGCTTGAGCGAGACCTCGAAGCCGCCGTAGCCGTACAGCAGGGTCGGGTTGGCGCCATTGGCCTGGGTGTCGCGGCTCATGACCACGAAGTAGGGCACCATGGTGCCGTCGGCCGAGCGCGCGGCGTGCTGGCCCACGCTGTAGGGATGGGCGTCGAAGAAGGCCGGCATGGCCTTGAGCGGCTCGCGCTCGTCGCGTCCGGCCTGCATCAGGTAGAGCGTGGTCGGGTGCAGGAAGTCGGTGACGGTCAGGAAGTAGTCGTCCGAGGCGTCGGGGTCGAGGGCGGACACGCCCAGCGCGCCCATGCCGGGCACCGCCACCTCGCGCCTTTGCCAGGCGCCGTCCAGGTGGCGCAGCTCGACCACGCGGTTCTTCACCTTGTCGAGGATGGTCAGCAGCAGCGCGCTCTTCGTCACCGCCAGGCCGTCGAGCGAGGTCTCGGGCGTCGGCGTGAACAGCAGCTGGAACTCGCGCCCGCCCGCCATGAAGCGCTCGAAGTCCATGGCCAGCAGGGCGCCCTGGGGGTAGAGCAGGCCAGCCGGCTGCCAGTCGGAGCGCAGCTCAATCACGATCTGGTCGCGCACCGTGAAGGCGTTGGCGTCGAGCGGCTTGGGCACCTGCACCAGTTGCGTTCCCCGGCGCAGGAAGAGTTCGCTCTCGTAGAAGCCGATCTGGCGCTGCACGAACTCGCGCTCGAAGCCGGGCGTGCTGTCCTTGTGGCCGGAGGCGGAGAGGTCATCAGGCCGCGCTTCGTAGACGGTGAGGGCGGCCTCCAGCGGCGTGCCGCGGCGCCACTCCTTGACGATGCGCGGGTAGCCCGATTCGGTGAGGCTGCCGGGGCCGAAGTCGGTGCCCACGAACAGGCGGTCGCGGTCGATCCAGGCCACGTCGCTCTTGGCTTCCGGCAGCACGAAGCCGTCCTCGACGAAGGCGCAGGCGTTCAGGTCGAACTCGCGCATCACGTGGGCGTCGCCGCCGCCGCGCGAGAGCGAGACCAGGACCCGGTCGCCGTGCGGCTCGAGCCAGGCCACGCCGGACCAGACCCAGTTCTCGCCCTCGGCCTGCGCAAGCTGGTCGAGATCGAGCACGGTCTCCCAGCGTGGCGCGCTCTGGCGGTATTCCTCCAGCGTGGTGCGGCGCCAGATGCCGCGCACGTGGACGGCGTCGCGCCAGAAGTTGTAGCACAGTCCGCCGTGCACGCCGACGTAGGGAATCTTCTCTTTCGAATCGAGGATGCCCTTCAGACGCGCGCGCAGCGCCTCGTAGCCTGGCTGGGCTTCGAGTTCGCGTTCGGCCTGGGCGTTGCGCTCTGCCACCCAGGCGCGCGCCGCCTCGCCGTCGACCTCTTCCAGCCAGCGGTAGGGATCGTTCATAATTTCTTCTGCGAACTGTTGCATTACAGCCTCTCTCATTGTGTCTTTGTTATATGACTCACCTATACTAGCGTTTTTTGAGGGCTGCGACCGCCCGCTAGGAACCGCATGAAGCGATGGATACAGACGAGCGCCGCCGCCACGGAAGCGCGTCCGGCGCGCCTGGCCCTGCTGTGGGGCGCGGGCGTGGCGCTGTCGCTGGCGGTCGGCGGGCTGATGCATGCGCTGGCGTTGCGCTCGATCGAGGACGACGCCCGGCGCCGCTTCGAGAACCTGGCGCGCGGCGCCCAGGAACGCCTGAACATGGCGATCGCGTCCTACGGACGCGCCGTGGCGGGGCTGGCGGCCCTGCATGCCGCCGGCCCCGCCGACCGGCCGCCTTCACGGCCGGCCTTCGACCGCTACGTGCACGCGCTCGACCTCAAGCGCAACTACCCGGCCATCGAAGCGGTGACCTTTTCCGCCTACGTGCGCCACGACCAGCGCGAGGCCTTCGTCGCGGCGGTGCGCGCCGACCGCAGCCTCGATCCGGCCGGCTACCCCGATTTCACCATCCACGGCAACGGCCAGCGGCCCTGGTACGAAGTGATCACCTACCAGTACCCGGCCGACCTGCCGAGCGGCCGCTTCGGGGCCAACATCGCGGCCAAGCCCGAGGTGGCGCGCTCGCTGATGCGGGCCCGCGACACCGGCGTGCTGAGCGCCTCCGGCAATCCGGTCCTGATCCGCTATCCGGAACCCCATATCGTGCTCGGCATGCGCCTGCCGATCTACCGCGGCGGCGCGCTGCCCGAGACGCTCGAGGCGCGCCGCGCCGCCTACCTGGGCTCGATGGGCATGGCCTTCTCGGTGCCGGAACTGGTGCGCGGCGCGCTCGGCTTCCTGCGCGACCAGCCGCTGCGCGTGAGCCTGTACGGCAGCAGCGCGCCGACCGGCAGCACGGCGCTGGCACTTAGCCCCGCCGACCGCCTGCTGTACGGCGAGGACTTGCGCCGGCGCGCGCCGCTCGATGCGCACTTCGTCGCGCTGCTCGGGGTGGACTACGCCGGCAGCCAGTGGAAGGCGCATTTCTCGGCCCCGCGCGCGGCCATGCTGGTCGGCTTCGACCGCTGGCTGCCGGCCGCCGCGCTGGCCATGGGCGCCGCCGGCACGCTGCTGGTGTACGCGCTCTTCCTGGCCCAGTACCGCGCGCGGCGCGAAGCGGTGCGCCAGCGCCTGCTGCTCGATTCGGTGCTCGACAATCTCGACGCCGACGTCTACCTGAAGGACCGTGGGCGGCGCTTCCGCTACGTGAACGCGCGCGGCGCGGCGGCCCTCGGCCTGAGCGCGGCGGCGGCGGTCGGGCGGCGCGACCTGGAACTGATGCCGGCCGCCCAGGCCGAGGCCGACTGGGAGCGCGACCGCGCGGTGCTCGAAGGCGGCCTGCGCGCCGCCGGCCAGGTCGAGCGGCGCGAGCCGGACGGCGGCGCCCGCCAGCTGTGGAGCGTGCGCCTGCCGCTGCAGGTCGGCAGCAACGACCCTGCGGTGCTGTGCGTGTCGACCGACGTCACCGAACTGCACCAGCTCAAGGCGCGCGCCGACGCCGCCAGCAAGGCCAAGAGCGATTTCCTGTCGAACATGAGCCACGAGATCCGCACGCCGATGAACAGCATCATCGGCATGACCCACCTGGCGCTGCAGGGCGCCCAGGATGCGCGCCAGCGCGACTACCTGGAAAAGATCCACCACTCGGGCCAGCACCTGCTGGGCATCATCAACGACATCCTCGATTTTTCCAAGATCGAGGCCGGCATGCTGCGCCTGGAGCAGGTCAGCTTCATGCTCGACAGCCTGGCGCGCAAGGTCGAGACCCAGCTCGGCCCGGCCGCCGCGGCCAAGGGCCTGGGCTTCGACGTCGACATCGCGCCCGAGCTGATGCGTCCCCTGCGCGGCGATCCGCTGCGCCTGGGCCAGGTGCTGCTCAACTTCGCCGGCAACGCGGTCAAGTTTTCCTACCGCGGCCGGATCGCCTTGCGGGTGCGCCTGGAGCGCGCCTTCGGCCCCGAGGTGCTGCTGCGCTTCGAGGTGGCCGACCAGGGCATCGGCATCGAGCCGGCCGCGCTCAAGACCCTGTTCACCCCCTTCCAGCAGGCCGACGGCTCGGCCACGCGGCGCCACGGCGGCACCGGCCTGGGGCTGGCGATCAGCCGCCAGCTGGCCGAGCTGATGGGCGGCGCGGTGGGCGCCGAGAGCACGCCCGGCATGGGCAGCACCTTCTGGTTCACCGCGCGCCTCGCGCTGGAGGAGGGGGCGGGCAGCGGCGGGGCCGGCCTGGGCGCCGCGCCGGCGCCCCAGGTCGCGCGCCTGGACGGCTGCGCCGTGCTGCTGGTCGAGGACAATCCCTTCAACCAGCAGGTGGCGCGCGAGCTGCTGGAGCAGGCCGGGGCCGCGGTGGCGGTGGCCAACCACGGCGAGGAAGCGCTGGCCGCCATGGCCGGGCAGCGCTTCGACTGCGTGCTGATGGACATCCAGATGCCGGTGATGGACGGCCTGGAAGCCACCCGCCGCATCCGCGCCGACCCGCGCCTGGCCGACACCCTGGTGGTGGCGATGACCGCCAACGCCGGGGTCGACGACCGCGCGCGCTGCCTGGACGCGGGCATGAACGAATTCCTCACCAAGCCGGTGGTGCCGGAGCTGCTGGCCGCCACCATCGCGCGCTGCCTGGGCCGCACCTCGGCCCCGGTTCCCGACGTCGCCAGCGTCGGGCCGGGCGGGGTGGCCGCCAGCGCCGCCGCCGGCCTGCTCGACATGGCCCAGCTCTCGCTGACGGCGGGCGCCGACCGCGACAAGATGCGCAAGTACGCCTTCCTGTTCCTGGAGTCGGCGCGCGCCGCCCTGCCCGAGATCGACGCCGCCCTGGCCCAGGACGACCTGGAACAGGCCGCGCGCCTGGCGCACCGCATCAAGTCCTCGGCGCGCGCGGTCGGTGCGCGCGATTTCGGCGCGGTGTGCGAAGACCTCGAAGCCCAGCCGGCGCGCGCCGGCGGCAAGCGCGGGACGGCCCAGGCGCGCGCGCTGGCGGCGCGCCTGCGCGCGATGCTGGGACGGGTCGAGCGCGAGGTGGTCGCCCAGCTCGGGAACCGCGCCAGCGATGGACGCTAGACCGACACGCTGAACCGCCGCCCAAGCCCGAGCGGCGCCCGGCGACCGCGCTCCTGGGCGCTTTGTCAACACTACCGCCGAGCGGTCAAACAGGGTATCCTGTGCCCTTGAGCAGTTCGCAACGACACCATGGCATCTCCGATCAATCCCGGCTTGTTAATCCTGCACGGCAACCACATGGAGTTGCTGCGCAGCGCCGTGTTCGACTGGATGCGCCAGCACCCCCTCGGGCCGCTCGAGGAAGAGATCATCCTGGTGCAATCGAACGGCGTGGCCGAGTGGCTCAAGATCGCCCTGGCCGAGGAGCTGGGCGTGTGCGCGGCCACCCGCGTGGCCCTGCCGGCGCGCTTCATGTGGGACGCCTACCGCGGCATGCTGGGACGCGAGCGCGTCCCGACCCGCTCGCCCTTCGACCGCGATCCGCTCACCTGGCGCCTGATGCGCCTGCTGCCCGGCCTGCTGCACGAACCCGGCTACGAGCCGCTGGCGCGCTTCCTGGCCGACGGCGACGCCGAGCGCCGCCTGCAGCTGGCCGAGCGCCTGGCCGACCTGTACGACCAGTACCAGGTCTACCGCGCCGACTGGCTGATCGACTGGGCCGCCGGCCGTGACCAGTTGCGCCGCGCCGTCGGCGACCCGCTGCCGCTCGGTCCGGACCAGCGCTGGCAGGCCTGCCTGTGGCGCGCGGTCCACGCCAGCGTGCCGCCGGAGCAGCGCTTTTCCGGCCGCGCCACCATCCACCAGCAATTCCTGGCCGCCAATCTCGAAGGCCGCGAGCCGGTCTCGCGCCTGCCGCGCCGCGTGATCCTGTTCGGCATGTCGACCCTGCCTTACCAGACCCTGCAGGGCATCGCCGCGCTTTCGCTGCACACCCAGGTGCTGGTGGCGGTGCCGAATCCCTGCCGCTTCTACTGGGGCGACATCATCGAGGGACGCGAGCTGCTGCGCGCCGCGCGCCGCCGCCAGCCCCTGCGCGCCGGCGCCGACCTGGGTCAAGTGCCGATCGAGGAACTGCACGCCCACAGCCACCCGCTGCTGGCGAGCTGGGGGCGCCAGGGACGCGACTTCGTGCGCATGCTCGACGAATTCGACAGCGGCGAGGGGGCCAACTACGGCAATCTGCGCGTCGACCTGTTCCCGGAAGACGAAGGCGAGACCCTGCTGGCCCAGGCCCAGGCCGCGGTGCGCGACCTGCTGCCCCTGTCCGAGCACCCGGGGACGCCGCCTCCGCCGCAAGACCGCTCCATCGAATTCCACATCACCCACAGCGTCCAGCGCGAAGTCGAGGTGCTGCACGACCAGCTGCTGTCCTGGTTCGCCCAGGACCCCAACCTGCGTCCGCGCGACGTGGTGGTGATGGTGCCCGACATCGACGTGTTCTCGGCCGCCATCCACGCGGTGTTCGACCAGCACCGGCGCAGCGACCCGCGCCACATTCCCTTCGAGATCGGCGACGTGCGCGACCGCAGCGTCAACCCGCTGCTGGTGGCGGTCGAATGGCTGCTGCGCCTGCCCCAGCAGCGCTGCCGCCAGAGCGAGGTACGCGACCTGCTCGACGTGCCGGCGGTGGCGCGCCGCTTCGGCCTGCAGGAGGAAGACCTGCCCATCCTCGGCCGCTGGATCGAGGGCGCCGGGGTGCGCTGGGGCCTGGACCGCGACCACCGCGACGGCCTGGGCCTGGGCTCGGCGGGCGAGCAGAACGCCTGGATCTTCGGCGTGCGGCGCATGCTGCTCGGCTACGCCAGCGGCCCCGGACGCAGCTTCGGCGAGATCGAACCCTATGCCGAGGTGGGCGGGCTGGACGCCGCCCTGGCGGGCTCGCTCGCCCAGCTGGTGGAAAGCCTGCTCGAATGGCGCGCGCTGCTGGCCACGGCGCGCAGCCCGCGCGCCTGGGGCGAGGCGGCGCGCGGCCTGCTGGCCGCCTTCTTCAGCGCCCAGGACGAGAGCGAGCGCCTGACCCTGGCCCAGTTGAACGAAGCCCTGCAATGCTGGCTCGAGACCACCGATTCGGCCGGCTTCGAGGAGCCGGTCTCGCTGGCGGTGCTGCGCGAAGCGTGGCTGGCCCAGCTCGACCAGCCGACCCTGAACCACCAGTTCGTCTCGGGCGGCGTGACTTTCTGCACCCTGATGCCGATGCGCGCCGTGCCTTTCCGCGTGGTCTGCCTGCTGGGCATGAACGACGGCGACTTCCCGCGCCGCGCGCAGCAGGCCGACTTCGACCTGCTCGCGCTGCCCGGCATGGCGCGCCCGGGCGACCGCTCGCGCCGCGACGACGACCGCTACCTGATGCTGGAGGCCCTGCTGGCCGCGCGCGACAAGCTTTACGTCAGCTGGGTGGGGCGCAACGTGCGCGACAACAGCGAGCAGCCGGCCTCGGTGCTGGTGTCCCAATTGCGCGACTACCTGGTCAACGGCTGGAAGCTCGACCTGTCCGAGCGCACCACCGAGCACGCGCTGCAGCCCTTCAGCCGCCGCTACTTCGAGCGCGGCGGGCTGCTCACCTATGCGGGCGAATGGCGCTCGGCCCACGGCGGCGACGAAGGTGGCGAAGCGGGCGCGGGTGGCGCCAATACGGATTCACTGCCGGCCTTCGAGCTCGAGCCGGGCTTCGTGCTGCGCCTGGGCGAGCTGGCCAACTTCCTGCGCCAGCCGGCGCGCTACTTCTTCCGCCGCCGCCTGGGCGTGAGCTTCACCGAGTCCGCCGTGGTCGGCGAGGACGAGGAACCCTTCGCCCTCGACGCGCTGGAGCGCTTCTTCATCGAGGACCACCTGCTGGACGACAGCGGCCCGGCCGAGCGCCTCGACGAGGTGCGCGCCGTGCTCAGCGCGCGCGCCGAGCGCCTGGCGCGCGAGGGCGTGCTGCCGATCGGCCTGCTGGGCCGCCAGTGGCAGGAAGAGCTGGTGCGCGGCCTGGTCCCGGTGCGCAGCAGCTGGCTGCGCCTGGGCCAGCGCTTCCCCCAGGCCGCGCCCAAGCTGGCGGTGAGCCTGGTGTTCGACGACGGCCTGGTGCTGGAAGACTGGATCGACCGCCTGCGCAGCGACGGCGAGCGCAGCGCCTGGCTGGTGCAGATCTCGTCCAAGGTGCTGGACAAGGCCGGCAAGCCGCGCGGCGACAAGCTGATCGGGCCCTGGCTGCGCCAGCTGGCCAGCGCCGCCTGCGGCACGCCGGTGGCCGGCTACCTGGTGGCGCGCGACGCCATCGTCGAGATGGCCCCGCTGGACGCCGGCGCCGCCCAGGAGACCCTGCGCGAACTGGCGCGCCTGTGGCGCGACAACCTCGACCACCCGCTGGCGGTGGCCTGCAAGACCGCGCTGGCCTACCTGGCCGAGGGCGACGCGCGCGCGACCTACGACGGCGGCTTCGAGCAGGCCGGCGAAGTGCAGGAGCCCTGCCTGGCGCGGCTGTGGCCGGACTTCGAGAGCCTGAGCGCCGCCGGTGACTGGCCGCAGGTGGCGCTCAAGCTCTACGGCCCGCTTGCGCACTGGCTGGACGGGCAGGTCACGGTCACGGCCCTCGCTCCGGAGGAAGCATGAGCGCGCTGCTCGATCCGCTCTCCTTCCCGCTGCATGGCTCGCGCCTGATCGAGGCCTCGGCCGGCACCGGCAAGACCTGGACCATCGCCGCGCTCTACCTGCGCCTGGTGCTCGGCCATGGCGGCGAGGACGGCTTCGCGCGGCCCTTGCTGCCGTCCGAGATCCTGGTGATGACCTTCACCCGCGCAGCCACGCGCGAGCTGTCGAACCGCGTGCGCGAGCGCCTGGTGCAGGCGGCCGCCTTCTTCCGGGGCGAGCTGGACCTGATCGACCCCTATCTGCGCGACCTACTCGACGCCTATCCGGAAGGCCCGGCGCGCAGCGCCGCCGCCCACCGCCTGATGCTGGCCGCCGAGACCATGGACGAGGCGGCGATCTTCACCATCGACGCCTGGTGCCAGCGCATGCTGCGCGAGCACGCCTTCGACAGCGGCAGCCTGTTCGACGAGGAGCTGGTCACCGACGAGCGCGCGCTGTTCGAGGACGCCGCCCACGACTACTGGCGCCAGCACGTCTACCCGCTCGGCGCGGAGGCGCTGGCGGCGGTGCTGGACTGCTGGAGCGGCGTCGAGGCCCTGAAGAGCGGGGTGCGCGAACTGGTGCAGCGCACCGCGCTGCTGGGCGAGGTCGAGGCCGAGCCCCTGGGCGCGATGGTCGGGCGCCTGCTGGGCGCGCGCCGCGCCCAGCTGGCCCTGCTCAAGACCGGCTGGTACGCCCGCGCCGACGAGATGGAGCGTTGGATCGCCGGCCACCGCGAAAAGAATCCGAAGTGCTTCAACGGCAACAAGATGCGCGCCGAGTCGCTGCCGAAGTGGTTCGACGCCCTGCGCGCCTGGGCCGCCGACCCCGACCTGCATGCGCCTGACCTGCCCGACACCGCCTGGAAGCGCTTGACCACCACCGGCATACGCGACGCCTTCGGCAAGGGCTTCGAGACCGAGGTGCCGGTCTGCTTCGACTGCACCGAGCAGCTGCGCGAAGACCTGGGCCTGATCGATCCGCTCGCGCATGCGCTGCTGCGCCACGCGGCGGCCCACATCGCCGGCCGCATGCGCGAACTGAAGCGCCGCAACCGCCAGTTCGGCTTCGCCGACATGCTCGAGCGCCTCAAGGACTGCCTGGAAGGCGAGAACGGCGAGGCGCTGCGCCGCCGCATCGTCGAGCAGTTCCCGGTGGCGATGGTCGACGAATTCCAGGACACCTCGCCCGACCAGTACCGCATCTTTGACCTGCTGTACCGGGTGGCCGCCAACGAGCCGCAGCAGGGCCTGTTCCTGATCGGCGACCCCAAGCAGTCGATCTACGGCTTCCGCGGCGCCGACATCCACAGCTACCTGGCGGCGCGCCGCGCCACCGAGGGCCGCCACTACATGCTGGGCACGAACTACCGTTCCACCACCCGGCTGGTGGATGCGGTGAACCAGCTGTTCCGCCACGCCGAAGGGCACGAGGGCAATCCGGGCTACCCGGCCGGCGCCTTCCGCTTCCGCCGCGGCGAAACCAACCCGCTGCCTTTCGAGCCGGTCGAGGCCAAGGGCCACCGCGAGCGCCTGGTGGGGCTGGGCGCGGACCACGCCCTGAACGTGGCCTGCTACGACCTCGAGGACATGAAGGCCGAGGACTACCGCGACTACTTCGCCCACCACTGCGCCGAGCACATCGTCGGCCTGCTCAACGACGAGCGGGTCGGCTTCGCGGACGGCGAGCGCTTCCGGCGCCTGATGCCGGCCGATATCGCGATCCTGGTGCGCGACCGGCGCGAAGCCGCCGCCATCCGCCGCGCGCTGGTGCGGCGCATGGTGGCCAGCGTCTACCTGTCCGACAAGGACTCGGTGGTCGAGAGCGAGGAGGCGGGCGACGTGCTGCGCTGGCTGTACGCGGTCGCCAATCCGCTCGACGGCGCCCTGGCGCGCGCCGCCTTCGCCACCCGCACGGCGGACCTGCCGCTGTCCGAGCTGGCGCGCTTCTCGCACGACGAACTGGCCTGGGAGACGCGGGTCGAGCAGCTCAAGGCCCTGCACGCCTGCTGGCAGCGCCAGGGCGTGCTGGCCATGCTGCGCCGCTTCATCCACGAGCTCGGGCTGCCGGCGCGCCTGCTGCGCGCGCCGGGCGGCGAGCGGCGCCTGACCAACCTGCTGCACCTGGCCGAGCTGCTGCAGGAAGCCAGCACCCAGCTGGAAGGCGAGCAGGCCCTGATCCGCTGGTTCGCCGAGCAGATCGAAGGCCTGGGCGAGGGCGGTGACGAGCGCGTGCTGCGCCTGGAGAGCGACGCCGAGCTGGTCAAGGTGGTCACGGTGCACAAGTCCAAGGGCCTCGAATACCCGCTGGTCTACCTGCCGTTCGCGGTCACCGCGCGCCCGGTGGACAAGACCAACCGCGCCTTCTTCGAATACGTGGGCGAGGACGGCGAACGGCGCCTCGACCTGGCCCTGAGCCAGGAGGCCCAGGCGGCGGTCGACCGCGCCCGCCTGGAAGAAGACCTGCGCCTGTTCTACGTGGCGCTCACGCGCGCCCGCCACTACCTGTGGCTGGGCGCGGCCGTGGTCCTCCATCGCGGCAAGAACCGCCTGCACGAATCGGCTTTCGGCTACCTGCTGGGCGGGGGCGAGCCGATTCCGGTGGAGAGCCTGCGCGACCGCCTCGAACAGTTGCGCGGCGGGCTCGATTGCATCGTCGTGCACGACCTGGAAGCGGCCGAGCGCCCGACCGCCTTCGCGCGCGAGGACGAGCGCCCCGACCTGCTGGCGCCGCCACGCTACGAGGCGAGCTTCGAGCGCGACTGGGCGATCGGTTCCTTCACCTCGCTCACCCGCCATGCGATCGCGCCGCCGACCCCGATGCGGGCCCAGGACCAGACCCTGATGGAAGAAGACCCGCAACTGGCCAGCCCGCCGCGCATCGAGGACGCGCCCTGGCACCGCTTCCCGCGCGGCTCGGTGCCGGGCAACTTCATGCACGAGCAGCTCGAATGGCTGGCCGGGGAGGGCTTCGGCTGCCTCGACGATCCCGCCTGCGAGGCGCGCCTGGCCCAGCGCATCGAGCGCGCCGGCTGGGGCCACCGCCTGGACGACGCCCTGGCCTGGCTGCGCGCGGTGCTCGCCACCCCGCTGCCGCCGCTGGGCGCGGCCCTGGCTGACCTGGACGCGGTGGTGCCCGAGATGGAGTTCTGGTTCCCCAGCGAGCGCCTGGCCCTGCCGCAGCTCGACCGCCTGTGCCGCGCCCACCTGTTCCAAGGGGCCGAGCGGCCTGTCCTGCCGGAGCGCGCCCTGCACGGCATGCTCAAGGGCTTCGCCGACCTGGTGTTCGAGCACCAGGGGCGCTACTGGGTGCTGGACTACAAGTCGAACGCGCTGGGCCCCGGCGACGCCGCCTACACCCAGGCCGCGATGCAGGCCGGGATGCTGGAGCACCGCTACGACATCCAGGGCACGATCTACATGCTGGCCCTGCACCGTCTGCTGCGCGCGCGCCTGGGCGCCGCCTACGAACCGCGGCGCCAGCTCGGCGGCGCCGTGTTCCTGTTCCTGCGCGGGATCGCCAACCCGGCCACGCGTGGCTGCTGCCTGCTGGCGCCGGACCTGGAACTGCTTGGCGGCCTGGAACGCCTGCTCGACAAGGATGGCCATGGCCAGGACTGAACCCGACATCCAGGCCCTGTGGGCCGAGATCGCGCGCCTGACCGAGGCCGGCGAGCTGCGCCGCCTGTCCGGCGCCTTCGCCCGCTTCGTCGCCTCGCTCGATGCGCCGGCCGCGCCGCCGCCGGCGCTGGTGCTGGCCGCCACCGTGCTGTCCGAGCTCGAAGGGCATGGTCACAGCTGCCTGCAGCTGGCCGACCTGGCCGAGGGCCCGGCCACCCTGCTGGGCTGGAGCGAGGAGCAGTGGAAGACGCTGGCGACGGCCGCAGCGCCCCTTCCCAGGAGCGCCAAGGCCTGGGCCGCGCAGCTGGGCGCCTGCGCCCAGGTCTGGCAGGTGGGCGAATTCGACTACGACGAGCCGCTGGTGCTGGACGGCGAGCGCCTCTACCTGCGCCGCTACTGGCGCGACGAACTGCTGGTGGCGCAGTCGGTGCGCGAGCGCGCCGTGGCCCGCCGTGCGGTCGACGCGCCGGCCGTGCGCGAATGGCTGGACCTGCTGTTCGCCTCGCAGCGCGCGGCCGAGAAGCCGGACTGGCAGAAGCTGGCCTGCGCGATCGCGCTGCGCGGCGCGGTCGGGATCATCACCGGCGGCCCCGGCACCGGCAAGACCTATACCGTGGCGCGCCTGCTGGCGCTGCTGTTCGCGACCGCGCCCCAGGCCGGCAGCCAGCGCGTCGCCCTGGCCGCGCCCACGGGCAAGGCGGCGGCGCGCCTCAAGCAGTCGATCGACAAGGCCCTGAACGAGCTGGCGGAGCGGGTCGGCGCGCGCCTGCCGCTGCGCGAACTGACCGCCCGCATGGGCGCGGCGCGCACCCTGCACAGCCTGCTGGGCGCGCGCCCCGACAGCCGCAGCTTCGCCCACCATCGCGGCAATCCGCTCGAGGTCGACGTCCTGATCGTCGACGAGGCTTCGATGGTGCACCTGGAAATGATGGCCTGCCTGCTGGACGCGCTGCCGCCGTCCGCGACCCTGATCCTGCTGGGCGATAAGGACCAGCTGGCCTCGGTGGAGGCGGGCGCGGTGCTGGGCGACCTGTGCCACGACGCCCAGGCCGGCCTGTACGCGCCCGAGACCCTGGACTACGTGCGCGCGGCCAGCGGCGAGGACATTCCGCCCGACTACGCCGGCGCGGGCGGCCCGCTGGCCCAGCAGACCGTGATGCTGCGCCACAGCCGCCGCTTCGGCGGCCCGATCGGGCGCCTGGCCCTGGCCGTGAACGCCGGCGACGCCGCCGGCGCCGACGCCGTGCTGCGCGAGGGCGATGCCAGCGTGCGCTGGATCGACCAGGCCCAGCCCCAGCAGCTGCTGCAGCTGGCGCAATCGGGCTATGGCGCCTACCTGGAGCTGCTCCAGGCCGGACCCCAGGGCGTGCACGACGACTGGGTGCGCCAGGTGCTGCAGCGCTTCGAGGCCTTCCGCATCCTGTGCGCGGTGCGCGAGGGCGAGTGGGGCGTGAGCGGCCTGAACGAGGCCATCGGCCAGCGCCTGGAAGCGGCACGCCTGCTGCGCCGCGGCGGTGAATGGTATGTCGGGCGGCCGGTCATGGTGACCCGCAACGACTACGGCACAGGCGTGTTCAACGGCGACATCGGCCTGACTTTGCCTGACCCGGCGCGCCCCGGTTCGCTGCGCGTCTACTTCCTCGAAGGCGACACGGTGCGCAGCGTGCTGGCCACCCGCCTGCGCAACGTCGAGACGGCGTTCGCGATGACGGTGCACAAGTCGCAGGGCTCGGAATTCCGCCACACCGTGCTGGCCCTGCCGCGCGAGCGCAGCGCCATCCTCACGCGCGAGCTGGTCTACACCGGCATCACCCGCGCCAGCGAGATCTTCACCCTCGTCACGCCGGCCGGCGAGGTGCTGCATGACGCCATCGCGCGCCGCACCCACCGGGCCAGCGGGTTGCGCGCCATGATCGCGCGCTAGTCACGCTTGCGCACCGCGGCGGCGATCTGTTCGCGCAGCCAGCGATGGGCCGGGTCGCGGTGCACGCGCTCCGGCCACAGCATCAGCATCTCGAAGCCCGGCACCGCGATCGGCGGCTCGACCGCCTTCAATCCGTGGCCGTGGGCCAGCAGCCGCTCGGGCAGCAGGGCCACCATGTCGGTGCTGGCCAGCACCTCCAGCAGGAACAGGAAGTGGGGCACCGAGAGCGCCACCTTGCGCTTCAAGCCCAGGCCGGCCAGCACCTCGTCGGCCGGTCCGTGGAAGCCGCCGCCCTCGGGCGACACGATCGCGTGTTCGAGTTGCCGGAAGCGCTCCAGGCTGGGCCGGCGGCGCAGGGCGGGGTGGCCGGCGCGCCCCGCCAGGACGTAGCGCTCGTGCAGCAGGCTGCGGCTGCGCATGCCCTGGGCGGCGTTCTCGGCGTTGCGCAGGGCCAGGTCGACCTTGCCGCGCTCGGCTTCCTTCGCGATCTCGGCCGGGGGCAGGTTCAGGACCGCCAGCCGCGTGCCCGGCGCCGCGGCGCGCAGCGCGGCCAGGGCCGGCAGCAGGATGGCGGTCTCGCCATAGTCGAAGGCGGCTACATGCCAGGTGTGGGTGGCCGTGGCCGGGTCGAAGGGGGCGTCGGGCGCGATGGCGCGGCCCAGCGCTTCGAGGGCCAGCCTGAGCGGTTCGCGCAGGGCGTCGGCGCGCGCCGTGGGGCGCATGCCGCGCGGGCCGGGCAGCAGCAGCGGATCGTCGAAGGCTTCGCGCAGCCTGGCCAGCTGCACGCTCACCGAGGGCTGGGACAAATGCAGGCGCTCGGCGGCGCGCGTGACGTTGTGCTCGGCCAGCAGGGCGTCCAGGGTCAGCAGCAGGTTCAGGTCGAGGCGGGACAGCGGATTCGAGGCATTAAGCATGGCAATAGCTGGTGTATTGATAATTCATTTCTACTATACCTCGCCGGCCGCTACGATGGGCTCATCTCATCCACAAGGAGTCCTGCCATGCACGTCCTGATCGTCTATGCCCATCCCGAACGCCGCTCCCTGAACGGCGCGCTCAATGATTTCATGGTCCAGCACCTGCGCCGCGCCGGGCATGTGGTGGAGGTGTCCGACCTCTACGCGATGGGCTGGAAGCCCGCCCTGGACGGCGCCGACCGGCTGGACCGCGATCCGCAGGCGCGCTTCGACCCCGCGCTCGACTCGCGCGCGGCCTACCAGGGCGGCACCCAGAGTGCCGACATCGCGCTCGAACAGGACAAGCTGCGCCGGGCCGATGCGCTGATCCTGCAGTTCCCGCTGTGGTGGTTCTCGATGCCGGCGATCCTCAAGGGCTGGGTCGAGCGCGTGTTCGCGAACGGTTTCGGCTACGGTGTCGGCGAGCACTCGGACCAGCGCTGGGGCGACCGCTACGGGGAAGGGAATTTGGCCGGCAAGCGGGCCATGCTGGTGGTGACCGCGGGCGGCTGGGAGTCGCATTACGGCCCGCGCGGCATCAACGGCCCGATCGAGGACCTGCTGTTTCCGATCCAGCACGGGGTCCTGTTCTACCCTGGCTTCGAGGTGATGCCGCCGCACGTCGTCTACCGGACCAGCCGCATGGACGCGGACAAGTTCGCGGCCACGACCGAGGCCCTGGGCCGCCGGCTGGATACCCTGTGGAGCGCCGGGCCGCTGCCCTTCCGGCGCCAGAATGGCGGGGATTACGCCATCCCTGCGCTGACCCTGCGCGAGGAGATCGCTCCGGGAGAACGGGGCTACGCCGTTCACCTTGCTCGCGGCGCCTGATCCCGCCCCGCCCATTGGCAGCCACAAAAAAAAGACCCCGCCGAAGCGGGGTCGATGCGTTTCCAGATCAGTTGCGGCGCTTGCGGCTCGTCTTGACCTTGGCGCTGGTGCGCTTCTTGACGACCTTGACCTTGCTGCTGGGCGCCGCCTTGGTGCGCAGGCGCTTGGCGCTGGCCTTGATGCGCGGACCGTCGGTCGAGGCCTTGAAGCGCGGCGCACGGTTGGTGGCCCTGGCCACGCGAGTCACCGGCTCGTCGCCCGAGATGAAGCGGCGGATGTTCAGCGCGTCCATGATGCGCGCCGACGAGGCGCTGGCGTTGAGCAGCACCATGGTGGCGTTCTTGCCCGCGTGCTTGATGTTCATGATCAGGCAGCGGCCCGCCTCGCGGGTGTAGCCGGTCTTCGACAGGCCGATGTCCCAGCCCTTGGCGCCCACCAGGCGGTTGGTGTTGCGGTATTCGACTTCGCGGCCATTGATGTTGATGAGATCCCTGGACTCGGTGGTCATGGCGGTGATCTCGGGGTACTTGCTGGACGCCACGGCCATCTTGACCAGGTCGCCCGCGGTCGAGCGGTTGTGCGGCGACAGGCCGGTCGGCTCCTCGATCACGGTCTGGCTCATGCCCAGGGCGGCGGTCTTGCGGCGCACGGCGGCCTTGAAGCCCTCCGGGCCGCCCGGGAAGGTGCGGGCGAGGGCGGCGGCGGCGCGGTTGTCGGACGACATCAGGGCCAGGGCGAGCACGTCGCGGCGCGTGATGTGGGCGCCGACCGGCACCCGCGAGCTGCTGTGCTTGACGCGGTCGACGTCGCTGGAATCGATCTCGATCAGCTCGTCCATGTTCTGGCGGGCGTCGAGCACGACCATCGCGGTCATCAGCTTGGTCAGGGAAGCGATGGGCACCACTGCATCGGCATTTTTCTCGAGCAGTACCTTGCCGGTATCGTCTTCGACCACGAGCACCGATTGCGAGCCGAGCGGCACTGCGATCGCGGCAGCCGACATCGACATCAATACAGTGGCAAACAGTTTTTTCAACATGTTGGGTATGGAATCCGGGTTGGGTTGACGTCAGGGCGCCAGGACGGCGCGCAATCAACATCTGTCTGTAGGGCAACTACAAGTTGGAAGATAGCATCGTTTTCCGCAGCATGTCTATGGCGTACAAGCAAAATCCCCTATGGAAAGGGGATTTTTACGGAAATTTTCGCATTCCAGCCTCAAGTCTTGTCGGGAGGACTACAGGGAGCTCATCCGTATACAGGGCGAGGTGGCGGCAGCAAAACGACAAGCCCCGCACGCGGCGGGGCCTGGAACAGGGCGACGAAACGCTTACTTGCTCGAGTAGATCTTGTCGAACTCGCCGCCGTCGTCGAAGTGGCGGTCCTGGGCCTTCTGCCAGCCGCCGAACAGTTCGTCCACGGTGAACAGGCTGATCGGACGATAGTTCGCGGCGTATTTCTTCATCACCGCGTCGTTACGCACGCGCAGGTAGTGCTTGGCGCCGATCTCCTGGCCTTGCGGCGAGTACAGGAAGTTCAGGTAGGCGGTGGCCTGCTTGCGCTGGTTGCGGCGGTCGACCACCTTGTCGACCACGGCCACCGGCGACTCGGCCAGGATCGAGACCGAGGGGTAGACCACTTCGAAGTTGTCGCCGAACTCGGCGCGCACCATGCTCACCTCGTTCTCGAAGGTCACCAGCACGTCGCCGATCTGGCGCTGGGTGAAGGTGGTGGTGGCGGCGCGTCCGCCGGCGTCCAGGATGGGGACGTTCTTGAAGATGCGGCTCACCAGGTCGCGCGCCTGCTGCTCGTTGCCGCCCTTCTTGATCACCGAGCCCCAGGCCGCGAGGTAGGTGTAGCGGCCGTTGCCGGCGGTCTTGGGATTGGGGATGATCACCTGCACGCCGGGGCGGGCCAGGTCTTCCCAGTTGCGGATCTGCTTCGGATTGCCCTTGCGCACCAGGTAGACCATGGTCGAGTAATAGGGCGCGGCGTTGTTCGGGAACTTCTTGGCCCAATCCTTCGCCACCAGGCCGCGCTCGGCCAGCATGTCGATGTCATTGGCCTGGTTCATGGTCACCACCGAGGCTTCCAGGCCGTCGGCCACCGCGCGCGCCTGCTTGCTGGAGCCGCCGTGCGACTGCTTGATGGTCACGGTTTCGCCGGTCTGCTGCTTGTAGGCCGCGATGAAGGCCGGATTCACTTCCTTGTAGAGCTCGCGCGCCACGTCATACGACACGTTGAGCAGCTCGGTGTCGGCGGCGCTGGCGCCGAAGGGCAGGGCGGCGCCGAGGGCGACGGCCAGGGCCAGGAAGGAACGGCGCAAGGTATGCGGAGTGGTGGTCATGTATTCTCGCTTGAAATAGTTAATGCACAGGATACATCTTCCTCATTTTTATCCGGGAACGGAACAATAGATTTCTCATAAAGATATACGTGGTTCGCCATTGTGCGCTGCGAAAGCAGAGCCTCTCACTTTCGGTGTATAGTCGAGGCCACGCGACGCGCCGGCGGCGCTCGTTTGTGTCCGTTTTCAATATCAATGATTGATGTCCACTCGAATTGAAATCCGCAAGGCAGTCCCTGCCGACGCGCCTGCCGCCTGCTCCCTGCTGCGCCGTTCCATCGAGGAATGCCGCCAGGACGACCACGGGAACTGCCCCCAGGTCCTGGGTTCCTGGCTCGGCAACAAGACCCCGTCCACCGTGTCCGCCTGGTTTTCCACGCCCAGCAATTTCGCCCTGGTCGCCGAGAGCGAGGGGCAGCTGGTCGGGATGGCCCTGCTGACCCAGGCCGGCAAGGTCGCCCTCTGCTACGTGCTGCCCGAAGCGCTGCGCTGTGGCGTCGGCCGCGCCCTGCTGGGCGCGCTCGAGGACCAGGCGCGCGCCTGGAGCATCGGCAAGCTCTATCTGCACAGCCCGGCGGGCGCCAGCAGCTTCTTCGAGCGCCATGGCTACCTGAACGCCGGTAAGGAAAAGTCCTGCTTCGGCCTCGAATGCGACCTGCTCTGGAAACGCATGGACGGCGCCTGCGAGGCCGAGGCCGGGGGCGCGCGCAAGCGTTTTTGCAACTGCAGCGGCTAAGCACCTTCATTGCGCTGTTGCGCGCCTCTTCCTTGCGCTATAGTACGCGTCTCGCAAAGTTGAGTTCCTTATGGTTTCACGTAGAGATTTCCTTCAGCAGGGCGCCAGCTTGTGCGCCCTGGGCGCCGTCGGCGCTCCCCTGGTCGCCAGCGCGCAAACCACCGACCTGAGTCCGCCGCCCGACCTGTTCGACGCGCAGCTGCTCGACATCGACTTCTGGCTCAAGCCGCGCACCCTGTCCCTGGTGCGCCCGGCCAGCGGCGAGCGCGCCAATGTCCTGTACTGGAAGGACGGCGAAGTGATCGATTCCGCCTACCAGGAGCTGTGCCACATCCTGCGCGACGTCAATGGCCGCGAAACCGCGCCGATCGATCCCAAGCTGCTCGAAATGCTGTGGGGCACCCAGGCCTTCATCGCCCGCTATGGCATGAACCAGCCGCTCGAGATCCTGTCCGGCTACCGCACGGAAGCCTCGAACAAGCGCCTGATCGAGGAAGGCATTCCGGCCGCCCGCAAGTCCCTGCACATGCTGGGCAAGGCGGCCGACATCCGGATCGGCAGCCTGAGCGAGGAAGTGCTGGGCGGCCTGATCCGCAGCTTCCGCCAGGGCGGGGTCGGCTACTACTACCGCAACGGCCCCAAGGGCGGCTGGATCCACGCCGACACGGGCCTGCAGCGGACCTGGAAGGGTTAAGCCATCCTTAACGACCCGTGCGAGCGGCTTGGAGCGCTTGCTATAGTATAGGTTGTCATGGCCGGGGCGGGCATGCCCCGGCTGATCATGTCTTTTTTTTAAGGAGGCTGAGATGGCAACGATGAACGCACCCACCATGGACCGCAGGGTCACCGGCGAACGCCGTGTATCCACGCGCCTGCATCAACGCTCCGCCATGTCCGCGCTGGACTACCTGGCGATGGCGCTCCTGATCATCGGTGGCCTCAACTGGGGCATGGTCGGCCTGTTCGACGTCGACATGGTCGCGACCCTGTTCGGTCCGGGCAGCGCCCTGACCCGGGTGGTGTATGTCCTGGTCGGCGTGGCCGCCCTGTACTCGGTCTACACCACCGCCAAGATGGCCGGCAGCAAGCGCTCCCGATAGCGCGATGCGGGTCGGGCTGATTTCCGACACGCATGGCTTGCTGCGCCCGCAGGCGCTCGCCGCCCTGCGGGGCAGCGGGCACCTGATCCACGCCGGCGACATCACCGGCCCCGAGATCCTCGCGCCGCTGCGCGCGCTGGCGCCCCTCACCGTCGTGCGCGGCAACAACGACCGCGGCGCCTGGGCCCAGGACCTGCCCGCGACCGCGCGCCTGGAGCTGGACGGCGTCGCCATCCTCGTCATCCACGACCTCAAGGAGCTCGACCTCGATCCGGCCGCGCAGGGCCTGCGCGTGGTGGTGTACGGGCATTCGCATAAGCCGTCCTGCGTGGAACGCGGCGGCGTGCTGTTCGTGAACCCGGGCAGCGCCGGTCCGCGCCGCTTTTCGCTGCCGGTCTCGGTCGGCGAACTCAGGATCGAGCAGGGCCGGGTCCAGGCGCGGATAGTCACCCTCGACCTGGGCTAGGCGGTTAGAATAGCGGCCACGATCAAGATTGCCGCAGCTGATGAGCACCCCTCCCGACGCCACTCCCCGTTTCAAACCCCGCCCCTGGACTCCCCTCGAGACGCCGCAGGACGTCGAACTCTGGATCGACGAGCACAACCGCGCCATGCAGGAACTGATCCGGCCGCAGGAAACCGGGGTCGGCATCTGCTTCACCCTGGGCGAGGGCGGCAATGTCTATATGCAGACCACGGCCGACGCCGTTGTCCTCGACGTCGAGCCGGAGGCGGCCTGGATCGCGCCGCTGATCTCGGCCGCCACCGGGGCCGAGTCGCCGCGCGGCCAGATCTGGGTGCTGACCGACGACAAGCTGGTCCAGCTCATCCTCGGCCTGTCGATCCTGGTCGAGAGCACCACCCTGGTGACGGGCCACCACTTCGGGTCGCAGGGCCGGCGCAGCTGGTAAGCCGGCCGGCCTTCCCACCTCAATAGGGCTTGCCCGACACGTCCAGGCGGATCTGCCACAGCGCCGCAGCGCCGGTAATGTAAAGCGTCTTGCCGTCCAGGCCGCCGAAGGCGGCATTGGTGACGTTGGCGTCGACCCGGATCGTGGCCAGTTCCTTCCCCTTGGGCGAGAACACGCGCACGCGCTTGGCGCCGTGCTCGGTGACGTAGAGGTTGCCGTGGCAATCGACCGTCATGCCGTCGCCGCCCTCGATGCCCTTGACCAGGTCGCGGCCGGCCTGCGGCTGGCCCTTGACGATGGGGTAGGCGCGCAAGGCGCCGTCACTGGCATTCACGTACAGCACGTCGCCCTTCGGCGACAGCGCGATCCCGTTCGGATTGGGGCGCGAGCCGTCCACCAGGCTCACCTTGCCGTCCGTGCCGACGCGGTAGATGCCGGTCACCGGCTGGCCGCCGGGCGCGGCCGCCTTTTGCCAGTCGGGGTCGGTGAAGTAGATGCTGCCGTCGGCGGCGATGGCGATGTCGTTCGGCGAGTTGAACACATTGCCTTCGTAGCGCTCGGCCAGCGCGCTGCGCGCCCCGCTGGCGAGCTCGTAGCGCGACAAGGCCTTGTGATTATGCGTCGCGGCCACCAGGCCGCCCTTGGCGTCGACCGCCAGGCCGTTGCTGCCGCTGTCCTCGATCGCGGTGCTGACGCTGCCGTCCAGGGCCAGCTTACGCACGCGCGAGGGGAAGCCCTTGGAAAAGGCGAAGTCGGAGAAGTAGAGCGCGTCCTTGATCCAGACCGGTCCCTCGTACAAGCCGGGTTCGCTGCGCGAGGGGGTGACGGCGGCCACCCGCTCGGCGCTCAGCTCGCCCGAGGGCGGCTTGCCGCAGGAGGCGGCCTGGGCGGCGCCGGCGGCGGCCAGCAAAGCCAGCAGGCTCAGCGAAACCTGGCGGGCAGGGGTGGAAAGGGCGGGCAGAAATCGGCTCATCGGGGGTCTCCGTGGTGTAGTGGCGGGCAGCACGCGCGCGTCGTTTGATAACGCTACCATTTGTCTGGAAACGATTGTATCCTTGTTAAGCTCCGGAAGGAAATGCTGCCGGTGCGCGGACACGATAACGAATCGAATAACAGGAGATAGGCATGATTGATCTGAATCGGCGCAACGTCGTCCTGGCTGCCGGCGGGGCGCTGGCGGCAGGTGCGGTGGGCGCTCCCGTGTGGGCACAGAATCCGGGGCGCAAGCTGGGCTACGCCATCGTCGGCCTGGGCGGCTATGGACTGGGCGTGATCATCCCCCAGTTCAAGGATTGCCAGCACAGCCGCCTGGTGGCCCTGGTCAGCGGCGACGCGGCCAAGGCCAAGCGGGTGGCGGCCGAGTACGGCGTCCCCGAGAAGAACATCTACAACTACCAGAACTACGACAGCATCCGCGACAATCCGGACATCGACATCGTCTATGTCTGCCTGCCGGTATCGATGCACGCCGAGTACACGATCCGCGCTGCCAAGGCGGGCAAGCACGTGCTGTGCGAAAAGCCGATGGCCATGAATTCGGCCGAATGCGAGGCCATGATCGCCGCCTGCAAGCAGGCCGGCAAGAAGCTGATGATCGGTTATCGCTGCCATTTCGAGCCTTTCAACCTGGAGGCGATCCGCCGCGCGCGCGCCGGCGAGATCGGCAAGCTGCGCTATTTCCGTTCCGAGCACGGTTTCAACTTCAGCAACCCCAATGCCTGGCGCCTGAAGAAGGCGATGTCGGGTGGCGGTTCGATGATGGACATCGGCATCTATGCGCTGCAGGCGGCGCGCTACATGACGGGCGAGGAGCCGGTGGCGCTGTATGCCAAGGAGACCACCGACAGGTCCGACCCGCGCTTCCGCGAGGTCGAGGACATGATCGACTTCCAGCTCGAGTTTCCGTCGGGGGTGATTGGGTCCTGCATGTCGATGTACAGCGCCAACCAGAACCACATCCTGCTGATGGGCGACAAGGGCCGCATCGAGATGGAGCCGGGCACGGCCTACAAGGGCAACCGGCTGTGGGTGGGCAAGGGGCGCGAGACCGAGATCACGCCCAAGGACGTGGGCGCCAACCAATTCGCGCGCCAGCTCGATCACCTGTCCGAGTGCGTGCTACAGAACCGCGAGCCGATCGTGCCGGGGGAGGAGGGGCTGCGCGACATCCGCATCATCGAGGCGGTGTACCGCTCGGCGCGGGAGAAGCGGCGGATTACGCTCTAGTCCCACCGTCGCCCCCGCACTAACCCCTAGCCCCCGCAGTAACCCCGTCGCCCCCGCACTAACCCCTAGCCCCCGCAGTAACCCCGTCGCCCCCGCGAAGGCGGGGGCCCAAGTTTGATCCGCTGCCGATACGCATGCAGAACTTGGGCCCCCGCCTTCGCGGGGGCGACGTTGTAGGTGGGCAGGGGCGACGTTGTAGGTGGGCGGGGGCGGCGCTATAGGTGGGCGGGGACGACGTTATAGGTTGGCGGGGGCGACGTTATAGGTGGGCGGGGACGACGTTATAGGTGGGCAGGGACGACGTTCTAGGTGGGCGGGGGCGACGTCGTTGGTTGACGGGGGCGACGCGGTTGGTGGGCGGGCGACCTTCTTGGCATGCGGACGCCGTCAACCGTCATGTGCATGGACCACGCCCGTTCCGGAACCCTATGCACCCCCACCCGTTTTCGGTTATAAAGTCAGCTCGATTGTTGTACGGAGTAAAGTGATGGGCAAGTGGAACACAGCGGGACGGCGCGCCGCCCTGACCCTGGGACTGGTGGCCGGCCTCAGCCTGTTGAGCGCGCCGGGCGCCATGGCGGCCGAGCTGCTGGCGCAAGCCAAGGCGCGCGGCACCCTGCGCATCGCGATGGAAGGCACCTATCCTCCGTTTAACTTCAAGGATCCCAAGACCGGCCAGCTGGCCGGCTACGACGTCGACGTCGCGCGCCTGGTCGCCGGCAAACTGGGCCTGAAACCCGAATTCGTGACCACCGAGTGGGCCGCCATCCTGGCCGGCCTGGCGGCCGGCAAGTACGACGTGATCGTCAGCCAGGTCGGCATCACCCCCAAGCGCGAGCAGGCCTTCGATTTCTCGGCGCCCTATACCTATTCCAGCCCCCAGCTCATCGTGCGCAAGAACGAGCGCGCCACCTATGCCAGCCTGGACGACCTCAAGGGCCGCAAGCTCGGCGTGGGGCAGGGCAGCGTGTTCGAGCAGCAGGCCAAGGCCGTGCCCGGGATCGAGGTGAAGAGCTATCCGGCCGCGCCCGAGAACTTGCAGGACCTGGCCTTCGGCCGCATCGACGCCGCCCTCAACGACAGCCTGATGGTGGCCTACCTGCTCAAGAATTCCCAGCTCCCGATCAAGGCCGGCCCACGCGTGGGCGCGGTCGAGCGCATGGGCGTGGCGATGCGTAAGGGGAATCCGCAGTTCAAGGCGGCGGTCGACAAGATCATTAACGACGCCCGCGCCGACGGCAGCCTACGCCAGCTGTCGGTGAAGTGGTTCGGCACCGACGCCAGCCAGGTTCCGAAGTGACCGCGGCCGACGCCGCATCCCTGGGCGCCCAGTTCGCCCAGCTGGCTACCCTGTTGCGCGAGGCCGCGCCCGTCATGCTGACCGGCGCCGGCTACACCCTGCTGTTCGCGGTGGCCTCGATGGTGGGCGGGCTGGCGCTCGGCTTCCCCGTGGCCCTGATGCGCATCGCGCCCTGGCGCCTGCTGCGCGCGCCTGCCAGCCTCTACGTCAGCATCATGCGCGGCACGCCGCTGCTGGTGCAGATCTTCGTCATCTACTACGGCCTGCCGACCGTGGGCATCGAGTTCACCCCGGTCACCGCCGGCGTGCTGGCGCTCTCGCTCAATGCGGGCGCCTACCTGTCCGAAAGCCTGCGCGGCGCCATCCGCAGCGTCAGCGAAGGGCAGTGGCGGGCCAGCTTCAGCCTCGGCCTGGGCTACTGGCAAACCCTGGGCTACATCATCCTGCCGCAGGCGCTGAGGGTGGCCGTGCCCTCCATGAGCAATACCCTGATCAGCCTCATCAAGGACACCTCCCTGGTGTCGGTGATCGCGCTGACCGAGCTCATGCTGGCCACCAAGGAAGTGATCGCGGTGACCTTCCAGCCGCTGCCGCTCTACATCGCCGCCGCCGTCATCTACTGGTGCCTGAGCCTGTTTTTCGAGTTCCTCCAGCGCCGTGCCGAACGCCGCCTGAACCGCGCCCACCAGGCCCGCTGACAGGTCCAAGCGCTTGTTTTTACGCTGATTGCATAAAAACAACGACACTCGACAGCCGAATTGACCGGTGTTAGTCTTTTCTCAAATACTGACAGTCGGAAATGTTCGGCGGAGGAAATATGGAACACGGCCCCTGGCGGCCGGCCGCGGCCTCTCCCCAGCACGGGGACGCACACAGCCCTGACGCCGCATCCTGCGCCCCGCCCGGGGCCAGTTTCTCGCCGCCGGCCCAGCCGACGGTCGGGTACAACGAACTCTTCCTGCTCGCGCCCTTCGGCTTTTTTCTGGTCGGCGTGGACGGTCTCATCCTCCAAGCCAATCTGTGCGCCGCGCGGCTGCTCGGCGCCACCCGCGCCGCCCTCACGGGCAAGGCACTGTCCGAGCTGGCGCTCGCGCCGAAAGAGTGCGCCGCTTTCCTGGCCGAGGTCGCCGCCAACGCGGGCGAGGTCCATAGGCGGATGACCCTGCGCATGGAGGATGGCGGCGAGTTGCCGATGCGCCTGCTGGGCAGCTTCGACGTCGGCAGCCGCGCCTGCCGCGTGGTGGCGGAGCCGGCCGGCGGCGCCTTCGACGCCCTGCTGCGTTCGGAAGAACGCCTGCGCCGCATCGTGCATTGCGCAGACGAGGGCGTGTGGGAAGTCGACGCCCACGGCAATACCAGTTTCGTCAATCCACGCATGGCGGCGCTGCTCGGCTATGCGATCGAGGACATACTCGGCCAGCCCGTATCGCGCTTCATGGACGAGGAGGGGAAGGCCCTGCTCGAGCGCAATATCGTGCGCCGGCGCCAGGGGGAGGTGCGGCGCTACGAATTCAAGTTCGTGCGCAGCGACGGCAAGGAGTTGTGGACCTGCGTCGCGCTCAACCCGCTCTTCGATGCGAGCGGCCGCTACATGGGCGCGCTGGCTTTGGTCGACGACGTCACCGCCCGGCGGGCGGCGGCGGCGCGCATCTGGCACCAGGCCAACTACGACGACCTGACCGGTCTGCCCAACCGCCACATGTTCATGGACAGGCTCGCCCAGGAGGTGAGGCGCGCCGACCGCAGCGCCGCCTTGCTGGCCCTGCTGTTCATCGACCTCGACCACTTCAAGGAGGTCAACGACCGGCTTGGACATGCTGCCGGAGACCGGCTGCTCGCCGACGCCGCCCAGCGCATCGGCGCCTGCGTGCGCGCCACCGACACCATCGGCCGCTTGGGTGGGGACGAGTTCACCGTGGTGCTTTCCAGCCTGGACCGGATCGAGACCGTCGACCGGATCGCGCAGGCGCTGGTCGACAAGCTCGCCGCGCCCTTCGAGCTGGCGGGGACGCGCGCCGAAGTCTCGGCTTCGATCGGCATCGCCCTGTATCCGGCCGACGCGACCCAGGTGTGCGACCTGATGGCGCGCGCCGACCAGGCCATGTACGAGGCCAAGAACGACGGCCGCAATCGCTATGGCTATTACACCGACGGCGCCCAGCAGGCCTTGTTCGCGCGCCAGGCCCTTGCTGCTGAACTGCGCGAAGCCCTCGACGGCGGCCAGCTGGAACTGCTGTACCAGCCCATCGCCGCCCTGGGCGACGGAAAGATCCGCAAAGCCGAAGCCTTTCTGCGCTGGCGCCATCCGCGCCGCGGCTTGCTGCGGCCGGCCGAGTTCCTGCCCTTCGCCGAGCCGGGCAGCCTGATGGTCGAGATCGGCGACTGGGTATTACGCCAGGCCGCCGTGCAGGTCGAGCGCTGGCAGCGCTGCTGCGACCCGCATTTCCAGGTCTGCGTCAACAAGACGCCCACCCAGAGCAGGCGCGAGCCGGGCCAGTATGACGCCTGGCTGGACTTCCTGCGGGGACGCGAGCTGCCGCCACGCAGCGTGGTGGTCGAGATCGGCGAGGGCATGCTGCTCGAGGGCATGGACGCCGTGATCGAGCGGCTGCGTCCCCAGCGCGCCTTGGGCCTGCAGGTGGCGCTCGATCGCTTTAGCGGCGGATACTCCTCGATGTCCCACCTGGTGCGGTATGAACTCGACTACGTGAAGATCGATCATTGCTTTGTCGACGCACTCGACCGCGAGGCCAACGGGCTGGCGGTGTGCGAGGCCATCATCGCGATGGCGCACAAGCTGGGCATGCAGGTGGTGGCGGAAGGCGTCGATACCGAGGTGCAGCGCGCGCTGTTGCGCGAAGTCGGCTGCGATTTCGCCCAGGGTCACGCGGTGGGTGGGCCGATGACGGCCGGGGACCTGGAGCGCGCGGCAGGCGCCAGGGCTTGACGCCTCTTGCGCCCGGCCGCCGGGGCGGCGGGCGCGGATGGAAGTGTGAAAACCGGGAGGCTAGCGCTTGTCGCGCTGCTGGTTCCCGCTGTCCTGGCTCCAGGCCTGGGATGCGTCCTTGGCGCTTTCCCCTTTCTGGTCGAGGTCGTCGAGAGCCGGCGTGCCGCCCGAGGCGTGCTGGCCACGTTGCTGGCTGCCTTGCTGGCCTGATTGCTGGTTGTCCTGACGTCCGGGTTGCTGACTGTTCTGACGTCCGGATTGCTGGCCGCCCTGGTTCAGGCCCGACTGCTGGCTACCCTGGTTCATCCCGGACTGCTGGCTGCCTTGTTGCCGTCCGGATTGTTGGCTGCCGGACTGCTGGCCTTGACCCAGGTTGGAACCTTGCTGGTCCTGCTGGCCTTGCCCTTTGTTGCCCATTCCTTGTTTATCACCCATGGCTGTCTCCTCCGATTGAGTGGTTTGGAAGACCGATAATAGGCCTCCTGCTGACATCGACAATCGGAGTCGGTGAGTCGGGTTTGTAGGACTGGTCTTGCACACTCTGGGCAACATCGAGCGGACAATGTTCAGGTATTGCCCTTCTGCAGCCCGGTCGTGTCGCCGGCCTGCCCTTGCAATTGAGGATCCTGCTCTTGTTGCTGGCTGTCGCCTTGCGCGCCCTGGCGCTGGCGCGCGGGGCCACGGCCGCCATCGCCCAGCGCCGGGAGATCGCCATTCTGTTCGCGCTCGACGGATTGCCGGTTGCCGGCGTCGCTCGCGGGTGGCATGCCGACACCGCCGTCCCTGCCCTTGTCGTTCAGATTGCCCGTGGTGCCGGTGATGCCTGCGGATGAGGTGCCGACGCCGCTCAGTTCGTCGTAGTTGCGGCCCTTCTGCTGGTGTCCCTTGTTCTCGCCCATGCTCGTCTCCTCGTGGATGTCGATGGAAAGTGCCCATGGTAGTCCTCCAGCGATACCGGGCAATCGGCGCGAAGACGCCGCTTCCGTAGGACCGTTCGGACAAAGTCAGCCGTTGCGGCGGCAGCCGCGGGCTCGGCAGCGCGAGGCACGCGGCCGGCCCGTAGATCGCCGGGCGCGGCAGGCCCGTGGATCGCCGCGTGGTGCCGGCCCGAGGATCGCCGGGCAAGGCAGGTCCTAGGATGGCCGGGTGTGAGGCAGGGGCCACAGGATCGCCGGGCGCGAGGCCGGGGCCACAGGATCGCAGGGCACGAGGCCAAGGCCACAGGATCGCCGTCGCGCGCTCAACTCGAGCGCGAGAGCGCTCCGCCACGCCGTGGCAGTGCGGACATCTCAGCGGGCCTCGTGCAGCGGTATCACCACCGCCTGCTGCGCCGGGGCGCTGAAGCCGAAAGGATCGCCGCCTTCCTCGACCAGTTCGCGGATCGCGGCCACGGCCTGTTCCGGCTCCACGCGCTCCAGGCAGGCATGGTGGCCCTCGGGGCACTCGCTGCGGAAGCAGTTTCGGCAGGGGACATCGTGAAACAGCACGCGTTGCGGCACCTGCCAGGGCGTGTGCTGGGGATTGGTCTGGGCATACAGGTCGACGATCGGCGTGCCCAGCGCGGCGCTGAGGTGGGCCGGCCCGGAATTATTCGACAGCACGACCATGGCCAGGGCGATAGCCGCGCCCAGTTCGCCCAGGCTCAGTGCCCCCGCCAGCGGCAGCGCCGCCCCCGGCGGCACCTGGGCCTGGGTCAGGATGTCGCGCACCAGCTCCGCCTCGCTGGCCACACCGGTGAGCACGACCTGGTGGCCGAGCTCATGGTAGACCAGCTCGACGGCGCGCGACCAGTGGCGCGCCGGCCAGCGGCGCGAGGCGGCGCTGGCGCCCGGGTGCATCAGCACGAAGGGCTGGCTGACGCCGTGTGCCGCCAGCCGGGCGCGCACGGCGGCGATGTCGGCTCCGTGCAGCCGGAAGGACAGGGCCTCGTTGTCGCTGCGCGCGCCGACCTGGGCGACCAGGTCGAGCTGGCGCCTGACCTCGTGGCGGATGCCCTCGGCGGGCTCGGTCTCCTTCACCCAGTCGGTGAGCAGGGCGTAGGGGTTCTCGCGGCAATGCGCCAGGCGCAGCGGAATGCCGGCCTGGTGGAGGAGCAGGGCGGCGGGCAGCGGACTCTGGCTGAAGCAGGTGAAGATCACGGCGCCGTCGAAGCGCCGCGCGCGCAGCCGTGCCGCGATCTCCGGTGCGTCCGCCTGGCCCGCAGCCTGCCTGACCCAGGGCGCCGCGTAGTCGATGACTTCGTCCAGCTCGGGAAGGTGGTCGCGCAGGAGCGCGCCTGCGGACGAGGTCAGCAGGGTCAGGCGCCGCCCCGGCAGGCTTTCCTTGAGGGCGCGGAAGGCGGGCGTGCACATCAGCACGTCGCCGAGATTGTCGAGGCGCACGCACAGGATGTTGCGGGCCTCGTTCCAGCGCGGCGCGTTCATGGCCGCTCTCCCGGATGCGCCGGCGCCGCCGCCAGGCCGGGAGCCGGAATCGCCCCGGCCCCTTCGAAGAACCCGCCGGCCACGATGTCGGGCCAGCGCCAGCGCGACCGCAGCCATTCGGTCTCGTTGCCCACGTCGAGCAGCACCGTGCGGCAGCCGGCGCGCCTGCCGGCCTCGACGTCGTCGAGGATGTCGCCCACCATCCAGGAAGAGGGCAGGTCGATCCGGTGCTCCAGCGCCGCCCGCCGCAGCAGGCCCGGCGCCGGCTTGCGGCAGGTGCAGGCCGTGGCGAGGGCGGGGACCGTTCCGTCGGGGTGGTGGGGGCAATAATAGAAGCCGTCCAGGCGCACGCCTTCGCCCGCCAGCAGGGCGCGCAGGTGGCGCCAGGAACGGTGCAGCGCCGTCGTGTCGAAACGGCCGAGGGCGAGGCCCGCCTGGTTGCTGACCACGAACAGCCGGTAGCCCAGGCGCGCCAGGCGCCGCAGGGCCGGGGCGGCGCCCGGCGCCAGCAGCATGCGCGCCGGATCGAGGTTGTAGGGCAGGTCTTCGAGCAAGGTGCCATCCTTGTCGAGGAAGACCGCGCTGCGGCGCGCGCCCGGCGCCGGGCTGGGAGCAGAGGCCGGCATCATGGCCAGGAGGTCTCGCGCATGGGGAGCACCGTCAGCTCCGGGATGACCGATCCGGCCGGCATGCACAGGACAGGAAGGATGGCGCGCGCCACGTCGGCCGGGTCTTGCAGCAGGCCGGGATCGAGCTCGGGAAAGCGGTCGAGCAGGAAGGGCGTGCGCATCCCGCCCGCCACCACCGCCGTCACCTTGATGCCTTCGGCTCGCAGCTCCGCGTGCAGCGCATGCGACAGGCCGAGCAGCCCCCATTTGCTGGCATGGTAGGCGGCCGCGTTGGGCCAGGCGCGCTTGGCGGCGGTCGAGGTGATGTTGACGATGTGGCCGCCCCCCGCCGCGCGCATCGGCGCGATCGCCGCGCGCGCCAGGTAGAAGGGACCGTTCAGGTTGGTGTCGACGATGCGTCGCCATTCGTCGGGCGAGAGCTCGGTGCAGGGGCGGGTGGAGTCGGTGCCGGCATTGTTGACCAGGATGTCGAGCCGGCCGTCGCGGGCCACGATGCGCTCCACCAGCACCGCGCCGGCCTGCGGGTCGCGCACGTCGAGCAGGGCGTGCCCGGCCTGGCCGCCCGCGGCGCGCAGGCTGCCGGCATGATCGGCGGCCCGGTCTTCGTGGACGTCCGCCACCACCACCCGCGCGCCCGCCTCGGCGAGCGCCGCGCACAGCGCCGCGCCCAGGCCGCTCGCGCCGCCCGTCACCAGCGCCACCTTGTCCTTGAGTTCCCGGCGCGCTTCCTTGCTCGCTGCCTTGCTGTCGGCCTGCATGGTGCGTCCTTTCAATGTTGTTTGCTGAGCGCCCCGCCCGAGGGCAGGCCCTGGCCCTGGCCCGGCAGGCCCTGGGCATCGGCGCGCCACACGGCCCGCGCATACACGCCGCACATGCGCTCGGCCACGCTGCGCCAGGTATAGCCGTCGTGCACGCGCCGCAAGCCGGCCAGCCCGAGCCGACGCGCTCGCCTGGGATGGCGCGCCAGGTCGGCCAGGCGTTCGGCCAGCGCGCCGGGCGCGCGCGGCGGCACCAGGTATCCGGTACGGCCATCGACCACGGTGCTGCGGATGCCGCCCACGTCGGCCCCGACCACCGGGGTGGCGCAGGCCATGGCCTCGAGTGGCGTGATGCCGAAGGGCTCGTACCACGGAGTGGTGACGAAGACGTCGGCCGCGCTGTAGAACTCGCGCAGTTCGGCACGCGGCACCGGGCCCGTAAATATGACCTGCTCGCGCAAGCCAAGTTCCGCAGTCAGGGCGCGCAGGCGCGCCAGTTCCGCCGCCTCGGGACCGTCGTCGAACCTGGGCGGCCCGCCCGCCACCAGCAGGCGCGCGCGCAGGCCGTAGGCGTCGCGCAGGGCCGCCACGCCGGAGATCACGTTGTCGATGCCCTTGCGCGGCACGATCCTCCCCAGTTGCAACACCGCGAACTCGTCATCGCGCAGGCCGAGGCGGCGGCGGGCGGCCGCACGCACCGGCCACAGCTCGTCCGGATCGAAGCCGCAAGGCACGATCTCGATGCGCTCGGCTTCGGCTTCGTAGAGGCTGAGCATGTCCTCCCTGTCTTGCGGGCATTCGGCGACGATGCGTTCGGCCTCGCGCATCAGGCTGCGCTCAATGGCCGGGCGCAGCGCCGGGAAGCCGTCCGCCGTGCCCTGTTCGCGCCGCCGCACCAGGCCCAGGGCGTGGAAGGTGATGACGAAGGGGATGCCGAGTGCGCCCTTGACGTGCTGGGCCACCACCCCGGACATGAAGAAGTTCGCGTGCACCAGGTCATGGGCCAGGTCCTGGGCGCGCATGAAGGCGATCGTATGGCGCGCGAAGTCGTCCATGTAGGTGAGCAGCTTCTCCTTGGGCACGAAACAGGGAGGACCGGCAGGCACGTGCACCACCCGCACCCCGTCGCCCAGGTTCTCGCAGGGCGGCCGTTCGGGCGCGTCGCGACGCGTGAACACGTCGACCCGGTGCCCGAGGGCCGCGAGCTGGCGCGCCAGATGGGCCACGTAGACGTTCTGGCCGCCGCTGTCGATGCCGCCCGGCGGCGCCAATGGCGAGGCGTGTTCGCTGATCAGGGCGATGCTCAACATGGCGTGCTCCGCTGCGAGAGGTGAGGGCCGGCGATGGGGGCTTGCCGCACAAAGCCGTGCGGCATCGGCGCGCCGGTCACGCGCGCCAGCGCGGCCTGCCAGTCGGCGACGAAGCGGCCGATGCCGAAGCGTGCGCGCGCCCGCGCGCGGGCGCCCTGGCCGAGGCGGCGCGCCAGGCCGTGGTCGCGCAGCAGGTGACGCATGCCGCAAACCAGGGCGTCCAGGCGGGTGTCGACGTAGCCCGAGCGCCCGTTCTCGATCACGGTCGCCAGCTCGGTCGTGGCCAGGCCCACCACCGGCACGCCCGCCAGCATGGCCTCGATCGCGGACAGGCCCATGCTGGTGTAGCGCACAGGATGAAAGTAGAAGCGGTAGTCGGCCATGAACGCAGGCAGCTGCGCGTGGGTCACTTCTCCGAGTCCGGCGGGACCCTCGGCGCCCATGCCGACCAGGTCCAGCGGCACGACCTTGCGCACCCGCTCGAACAGGTCGGCGCCGAGCCGTCGTCCACGCCTGCCCAGATGGTTGACCACGACCAGCCCGCGTTCCTTGCCGCCGCGGTAGTGGACGCCGGGCGTTTCGGTGACGCCGTGCTCGATGACGCAGGTGGGCGTGCGGTTGTTGTCCCACATCAGCTCATTGAAGGGGGTAACGTGCACCAGCAGCAGCGTCGGGTCGTCGACCAGGTGCCGGGTGTCGGTCGGGTGGGCGCGCGGCGGATCGTGTTCGAGGTAGATCGCCGGCAGCTTGCGCTGGGCATCATTCAGCAGGGTCAAACGATCTTCGAGATACTGGTGGTCATCCTGGTAGAGGATACAGTCGAGTTCGGTGTCGCGCACCTGTTCGGCGGGCAGGTCGATCACGTTGTCGCCCCAGGGAAAATGGCCGTGGCGCCCGCCGTAGCCGGACGGCCGTCCGGGCCGCGACACCACGTAGAAGGTATGCGGCACCTGCGTCAGGTAATACAGGTAGCTGCCGTGGGTATGCCAGGTAAGGATGCGCAGCGGCCGCATGCCGGCCCCGCCTCCCTTGCCGCCGCCCGCAACTCCGCCGTCCATGTCGCCCCCCCATCGTCCATTGCCCGCTCAGGCCGCAGCGCCCTGGCCTACGTCATCGGCGCGCTGCTGCAGTTCCCACAGGCGGGCATAGAGCCCTCCCTGTTCGAGCAAGGCCTCGTGCGCGCCTCGCTCGGTGATGCGTCCACGCTCCAGCACGATGATCTCGTCCGCCGTCACCACGGTGCTCAGGCGGTGCGCGATCACCAGCACCGTGCGCCGTTCGCCCAGTCGCTCGAACTCCGCCTGGATGGCGCGTTCCGAGCGGGCATCCAGGGCCGAGGTCGCTTCGTCCAGCACCAGGATCGGCGGCGCCTTCAGGACGATACGGGCAATCGCGATTCGCTGGCGCTCGCCTCCCGACAGCTTCACGCCGCGTTCGCCGACCATGGTGTCGTAACCCTCGGGCAGCGAACGGATGAAGTCGTCGAGGTGGGCGGCGCGCGCGGCCGCGACGATTTCCTCGCGCGTCGCGCCGACCCGGCCATAGCCGATGTTGTAGGCGATCGTCTCGTTGAACAGCACCGTATCTTGCGGCACGACGCCGATGCGACGGCGCACGCTATGCGGCGTGACCGTGCGCAGGTCGTGGCCGTCGATGCTGACGATGCCCTCGGTGGGGTCGTAGAAACGCAACAGCAGCCGCGCCAAGGTCGACTTGCCCGAGCCGCTGCTGCCTACCACCGCGATGGTCTTGCCGGCGGGGATGCGCAGGCTCACGTCCTGCAGCAAGGGACGGGCCGGCTCGTAGGCGAAGCTGACGTCCTCGAACACGATGTCGCCGCTGCCGGGCGGAAGATCGGGCTGCCCGGGCGGGGTCTGTATCTCGGGCTTCTCCTGCAACAGGCCGAACAGGCGCTCCACGTTCACCCAGGCGTCGCGCACCTCGCGATACACGAAGCCGAGCGAGTTGAGCGGCAGGCACACCTGCAGCACATAGGCGTTGATCATGACCAGGTCGCCCACGGTCATTTGCCGCTGCGCCACCTGCTGCCCTGCGAGCAGCATGATCGCGCCCACGCCGACCGCGATGATCGCGCTCTGGCCCACGTGCAGCACGAACAGGGCGCGCTGGTTGCGCATGGCGGCGCGGCGCCACTCGTCCATGATGGCGGCGAAGCGCTCCTCCTCGACCTTCTCGTTGGCGAAGTACTTGACCGTCTCGTAGTTGATCAGGCTGTCCGCCAGCCGGGTCTTGGCGCTCGAGTCGAGCTTGTTCACGCGGCGCTGGTAGGTGGTGCGGCGGGAAGTGACGAACAGGGTGTAGGCGCCATAGGCCACGAAGGTGGCGGCAATGATCAGCGCGAACCGGGCGCTGAAGTTCGCCAGCACGATGCCCAGCACCAGCGCGATCTCGAGCAGGGGCGGGAACAGGGTGAACACGCCCGTCCCCAGCAGGAAGGACAGGCCGCTGGTGCCGCGGTCGATGTCGGGCAGCAGCCCGCCCAGCTGGCGCTGGCTGTGGAAGCGCGCGCCCAGCTGGTGCAGGTGGGCGAAGGTGCGCTGCGCGTAGTGCGAGACCGTGTGCTGGGCGAGCGGGGCGAACAGCAGGTCGCGCAGCTCGTTGAACAGGGTGCTCGCGAAACGCAGCAGGGCATAGCCCGCCAGCAGCCCCACCGGCACCGCAGCCAGGGTCTCGGGATGGCCCAGCATCTCGATGATGCGCTTGAGGACCAGGGGAACCAGCACCGTCGCGAGCTTGGCCAGGATCAGGCAGGCCAGGGCCGCGACCACCGCTCCCCGGTACTGTTTGGCCAGTGCCCAGAGCTCGGCGCCGACTCCCTGCATCGACAGCCGCGTGCTGCCGTGTTCGGCTCCATTCGCTTCCATCGCCCCTCCTTGCCCGCTACTTTGAGCACAGTGTGGCGCATCGCGTTTGGCCACGCGCACACGGTTGGACGGAACTGCGCCGAATTTACACAGGTCTATACCTCGGCAATGCGCGCAAAGGCGCAGTGCGTCGACGAACCTATCCACGGGAGGCAGGATGAATCCGCTGCTGGACGTATCCATGCTGTTGCGGCTGCACGAGCGGGCCTTGGGCGAGAGCGAACCGGGCTGGCCCGCGACCGCACCCTGGGGCGCCATCGCCGCCAACCACCGTTGCAACGGCCTGCTGTGGGACGAGGAAGACAAGGCGCGCCGGCGTGACGTCCCCGCCGCCGAGATCGCCGCGAACAAGCGCCGCATCGACGACTTCAACCAGCGCCGCAACGACGCGGTCGAGGCGGTGGACGAGGCGCTCCTGGCCCGGCTGGCCGACGTCGAGCCCGGTCCCGGTGCGCGCCTGCACAGCGAGACGGCCGGCGCCATGATCGACCGCCTATCCATCCTGGCGCTCAAGATCCATCACATGCAGGCGCAGACGCGGCGCAAGGACGTCGGCGACGAACACGTCGCCGCCTGCGAGGCCAAGCTGGCGCGCCTGCGCCTGCAGCGCGCCGACCTCGCCGCCTGCCTCGACACCCTGCTGTGCGGCGCGGCGGAAGGGAGCGTCTATTTCAAGGTCTATCGCCAGTTCAAGATGTACAACGACGCCGCGCTGAACCCCTATCTGTCGGGCCAGCGTTCCACGGAAGGCGCCAGGGCGGGGGAGGGTTGATGGACGCCGTCACCGTGCTCGTCCCCACTTGCGGCCGGCCCGCCGCGCTGGCCGCCACGCTCGCCACCGTCGCGGCCCAGTCTCACCCGCGCCTCCAGCTCGTGATCTCCGACCAGGGCGACGAGGCTGCCTTCGAGCGCCCGGAGGTCGCGGCCGTGCTGCGCATGCTGGGCGCGCTCGGGCGCGAGGCGCGGTGCCTGCGCCACCTGCCGCGGCGCGGGCTGGCCGAGCAGCGCGACTTCCTGCTGTCGCAGGCGAGCACACCCTACGTCCTGTTCCTGGACGACGATGTCCTGATCGAGCCCGAGCTCGTCGCGCGCCTGCTGCGCGTGATCCGCGCGCACGGCTGCGGCTTCGTGGGCAGCGCCGTGCACGGCCTGAGCCACCTGGCCAGCCAGCGGCCGCAGGAAGAAGCGATCGAATTCTGGGAAGGAAAGGTCGAGCCCGAGGTGGTGGAGCCCGATGGCCCGGCCTGGGCGCGCCACCACCTGCACAGCGCCGCCAACCTCTACCACCTGCAGACGCGGCTCGGCCTGGCGCGCTACGCCGCCTTGCCCTATCGCGTGGCCTGGGTCGGCGGCTGCGTGCTCTACGACAGCGCCAAGCTGCGCGAGGCCGGCGGCTTCGGATTCTGGCGTGCGCTGCCGGCGCAGCATTGCGGCGAGGACGTGCTGGCCCAATTGCGGGTGATGGCGCGCTTCGGCGGTTGCGCCATCATCCCCTCGGGCGCCTACCACATGGAGTTGCCCACCACGGTGCCGCTGCGCGAATGCGACGCGCCGCGCGTGCTGTGGACGCCGCGCCGACAGGAGCAGGCATGAAGCCCGCGGCGCATGGCCTGGTTCCGGGCGTCGAAGGCATCGCCGTGCTGGGCCCGGCTGCGATCGGCGATTTCATGTTCGCGCTGCCGGCCCTGCATGCGCTCCGGCTGGCCTACCCGCGGGCCCGGCTCACCCTGCTCGGCAAGCCCTGGCAGGCGGCCTTCCTGGCAGGACGTCCGGTGCCGGTCGACGAGGTGGTGGCGATGCCGCCTTACCCCGGCATGGGCGCGCCACCGGACAGCGAACCCGACGCCCAGGCCCGCGCCTTCCTGGAGCGCCTGCGTGCGCGCCGCTTCGACCTGGCCTGCCAGATGTACGGAGGAGGGCGCTACTCGAATCCCTTCATCCAGGCCCTGGGCGCGCGCGTCAGCGTGGGCGCGGCCGCGTCCGGGGCGCCGCGTCCGGATCGCTGGATCGCCCACCGGCCGCATGCCAACCACAGCCTGATGCTGCTGCAGGTGGCCGCGCTGGCGGGCGCGCCGCCATGCATCCCGGAGCGCGCACTCGTCACCACCGCCGCCGACCGCGCGCTGGCTGCGCAGGCGCTGCCGCTGGTGGCGGACGAGCGCATCGTGGTCCTGCACCCGGGGTCGAGCGATGCGCGGCGGCGCTGGGCGCCCGAGCGTTTCGCCGAAGTCGCGGACGCGCTCGCCGCCAGGGGCGCACGCGTCGTGCTCTCGGGTGACGGCGCCGACCACGCCGTGGTGCAGGCAGTGGCCCGCCACATGCGCACGCCGCCGACGCCGCTGCAGGGCGAACTCTCCCTGCCGGCGCTGTGCGGCCTGCTGGAGCGCGCCCACCTGATCGTCGCCAACGACACCGGGCCGCTGCACCTGGCCCTGGCCCTGGGCAAGCCGGCGGTCGGGGTCTTCTGGTTCACCAACCTGGCCGGCTCGGGCACCCTTTGGCCCCAGCGCCTGGCGCCGGCCGTGTCGGCGCGCGTGCATTGCCCGCTATGTGGCGCGGAGAACCTGCGCCGGCATTGCGGGCACATGGTGTCCTTCGTGGACGAAGTCGGCGCCGCGGAGGTGACCGGGCTTGCCCTCTCGGTTTTCGAGGAAGCGTCATGCGGCGCTGTGTCGAAGGCTACCCAAACAAGGGCGGATAGATAGCTGCCCGGGCGAGCGGCTAGTAGGCCGGAGGCGGTGCGGCACCCGCCATCAGGCTGTCCGACTGCGCCATCACGTCGGCGATGCGGACGCCTGCTGGATCCCACAGGCATCGGTGCAGCGAAGCGTCGGCGGGCGCCCAGCGTCGTATATCGGCCTTGCTGAACACCACGACGCTTGGCAGCCTCAGGCCGGCCGCGATGTGCGATACGCCGGTGTCGTTGCAGATTAACAGGCGCGCACCTTGCATCAGCGCGGCCATGGCCCCCACCGAAATCGGTCCGGCCGCCACCCGCGCTGGCGTGCGCATCTGGCTTGCCACCTCGCGCGCAAGCTCGGCTTCATTGGCGGCGCCCGTCAAGACAGGCGTCAAGCCCCAGCGCAGCGCGACATGGTCCGCGGCCGCCGCAAAGCACTTCGCTGGCCAGCATTTGTCACGGCTACGCGCGCCGGGGTGCACGCAGAAATAGCTTCCCGAAACGATTCCCTCGGCCAGGCCGGACGCCCGCAACTCGGCGAGGTCTGTCTGCTGCACTGGGAACTCCAGCTGCGTTCCTTGTCGCGCTACACCGAGGCAATCCGTCAGTTTGAGCAAGCGCTCCGGCTCCGGCCCATGGTCGGGCCAGGGCAGGCCTGCCCAGGCTACGGGTGGCGAGCCACCCGACGGAAAGAAGCCGGCACAATTGGGCGCGCCGAAGCCGGCGACGATGGCGTTCGTGCGCGAGCCATCGCCGTGCATCTGGATCGCGAGCTCCGGGCCCAAGTCGCGCAGGCTGGACGCGAAGCCGTCCTTCCTGTCGGCTTGTATCGCCTGCTCCGGAAGCGCTTCGTCGCCGGGGAAGGCGAGGAATCCGTCCAGGTAGCAAGGGAAGCGCTGCGCGAACTGCTCGGCCCAGGGCAGGCCGGCGAGGGTGATGCGCGCCCGCGGGGCCGCGCCTCGCAGCGCCCTCAATGCCGGGACGGCGCAGAGCATGTCGCCGAGCTGCAAGGCGCGGAAGACCAGGATGCTACGCATGACGGACAGGTCAGCGATACTCATTGGTATTCACATCGATCGAGCGATCGCGTCCGGCGAGAGGAAATGGATCGTGCCTGCTCGACGGGCTTGAGCTGGTCGCGGCCTCATGGCTGCCGGCAGGGATGTCGACCAGCCCGTCCTTCCCGGGCAGCTGCAGCTCGCAGAGGTCGCCCACGTCGCCGACCCCTCCTAAATGGCCATTGCGGCGCGTCGGGCGCTCAGTCGGGACTGCCCAGGGCGGCTCGGAGCCACGCATGAGGCAGGCGCTGGCATCCCGCGTCCGGTTGATTCCCAATACGATCGCTCGATCCGCCACAACGGCCTCCTGATGAAAGCATGGCCGGACCAGTGTAGATGCCTTGGCGGACGAACGGCGCGGAAATGCGAATCGAGGGGGCGTATTACGTCGCTTGCCGAGACGCCGCTTGTCGCAGGTGTCGTGTTGTTCGTACACTGGAGTCTCGCGCATCACCGCGCACAGCAAGCTGAGGCGGCTGAGCGCCGATTCCGCACTGATGGAGGACAAGTGAGCATTCGATTAGCAAGCTGCAGCTGTGGCCAGCTCAGCGCCCGCGTGGCGGGCGAACCGGTACGCGTATCGATCTGCCATTGCCTGGCCTGCCAGCGCCGCACTGGCAGCGCCTTCGGCCAGCAGGCCCGCTTCCCGCGCGAGAAGGTCACCGTCAGCGGCGCGTCGACCGTGTTCGCGCGCACCGGCGACGAAGGCTCGACCGCCCGTTTCCACTTTTGCCCGCAGTGCGGCGCCACCGTCTATTACGAGGCGCAGGGACTGGAAGCCTATCTGACCATTCCCGTGGGGGCCTTCGCCGACCCCGCTTTCCCGCCCCCGACCGTGTCGGTGTACGAGGAAAGGATGCATCCCTGGGTCCAGCCGCCCGCCGGCGCCGAGCACATCTTCTGAGGGGCGAGCCGGCAGTGCCGGTAGCGCCAATGAAAAACCGGCGCGTCCTTGCGGAACGCGCCGGTCGACGGACGCACCCGGGGTGCGCCGACACTTACATGTTCGGGTAGTTCGGCCCGCCGCCGCCTTCCGGCGTGACCCAGACGATGTTCTGGGTCGGATCCTTGATGTCGCAGGTCTTGCAGTGCACGCAGTTCTGGGCGTTGATCTGCAGGCGGTCGCGGCCATCGTCGGCCTTGACGAACTCGTACACCCCCGCCGGGCAGTAGCGCTGCTCCGGACCGGCATACTTGGCGAGGTTCACGTCCACCGGCACGCTCGCGTTCTTCAGGGTCAGGTGCACCGGCTGGTCTTCGCTGTGGTTGGTGTTCGAGATGAACACCGAGGACAGGCGGTCGAAGGTCAGCTTGCCGTCCGGCTTCGGATACACGATCGGCTTGAACTGGGACGCCGGGCGCAGCGACTCGTGGTCGGCGTGCTTGTGGTGCAGGGTCCAGGGCGCCTTGCCGCGGAATACGATCTGGTCGATGCCGACCATGATCGTGCCCATCACCAGGCCCTTGGACATCCACGGCTTGAAGTTGCGCGCGATGTGCAGTTCCTCGTGCAGCCAGGATTGCTCGAAGGCCTGCGGATAGGCGCTCAGCTCGTCGCCCTGGCGGCCGGCGGCGATCGCATCGAAGGCCGCGTCGGCGGCCAGCATGCCGGTCTTGATCGCGGCGTGGCTGCCCTTGATGCGGCTGGTGTTCAGGAAGCCGGCGTCGCAGCCGATCAGGGCGCCGCCCGGGAATACGGTCTTCGGCAGCGACTGCAGGCCGCCGGCCGTGATGGCGCGCGCGCCGTAGGAGATGCGCTTGCCGCCTTCAAAGAAGCCGCGGATCGCCGGATGGGTCTTGTAGCGCTGGAATTCCTCGTAGGGCGAGAGATAGGGGTTCTGGTAGGACAGGCCCACCACGAAGCCCACGGCGACCTGGTTGTTCTCCAGGTGGTAGAGGAAGGAGCCGCCATAGGTGTCGTTGTCCAGAGGCCAGCCGGCGGTGTGGATCACCAGGCCGGGCTGGTGCTTGGCGGGATCGATTTCCCACAGTTCCTTGATGCCGATGCCGTAGGTCTGCGGGTCCTTGCCCTTGTTGAGCTCGTACTTCGCCATCAGCTGCTTGCCGAGGTGGCCGCGCGAGCCTTCCGCGAACAGGGTGTACTTGGCGTGCAGCTCCATGCCGAGCTGGAAGTCGGGGCCGGGCTCGCCATCGCGCTTGACGCCCATGTTGCCGGTGGCGACGCCCTTGACCGAGCCGTCCTCGTTGTACAGGATTTCGGCGGCCGGGAAGCCGGGGAAGATCTCGACGCCCAGCGCCTCGGCCTGCTGGCCCAGCCAGCGCACCACGTTGGCGAGCGAGATCACGTAATTGCCATGGTTGGTGAGCGCCTTCGGCACCGCGAACGAGGGGGTGGCGTAGGACTTGGTCTCGGTCAGGAACAGCACGCGATCCTCGGTCACCGCAGTGTTCAGCGGCGCGCCTTTTTCCTTCCAGTCCGGAATCAGCTCGTCCAGCGCGCGCGGATCCATGACCGCACCCGACAGGATATGGGCGCCGACCTCGCTGCCTTTTTCCAGCACGCAGACCGATACGTCCTGGCCTTTCTCCGCGGCCAGCTGCTTGAGCCGGATCGCCGCGGACAGGCCCGCCGGGCCGCCGCCGACGATGACCACGTCGTACTCCATCGCTTCACGCGGTCCGTATTGTTCGAGGATATTGATTGGCTCTGTCATGGTTTTTATAGGTAAAAAAAATTTAAGCACGAGTGTGCGGTTTTTTGGTCCCGATTGCAACTCCGGGCGCCATTTTACGGGCAATATTAGATGCGGCAATCTAATACTGGCTATTTGTGTAATGATTATGCCTTCGCAACAAGGCGCAAGAAGCGCTGCCGAGGGGAGTCATCCGTGGGGATCGAAGTCAACTACGAAGGCAAGATTGCAATGGTCACCGGCGCCTCGAGCGGCCTGGGCGCGCGCTTCGCCAAGGCCCTGGCCGGCGCCGGCGCCCAGGTGGTGCTGGCCTCGCGCCGGGTCGAGCGGCTCAAGGAGCTGCGCGCCGAGATCGAGGCAGAGGGCGGGGCGGCGCACGTGGTGCGCCTGGACGTCACCGATTTCGACAGCATCAAGGCGGCGATCGCGCACGCCGAGACCGAGGCCGGCCCGATCGACATCCTGGTCAATAACTCGGGTGTATCAAGCACGCAGAAGCTGCTCGACGTGACCGAGGAGGATTACGGCTATATCATGGACACCAATCTGCGCGGCGCCTTCTTCGTGGCCCAGCAGACCGCCAAGCGCATGATCGCGCGCGCCAAGGGCGATCCGCGCAAGCAGCATCGCATCGTCAACATCGCCTCGGTGGGCGGCTTGCGGGTGCTGCCCCAGATCGGCGTGTACTGCATGAGCAAGGCGGGCGTGGTGCAGATGACCAAGGCGATGGCGGTGGAGTGGGGCAAGTACGGCATCAACGTCAACGCCATCTGCCCCGGCTACATCGCCACAGAAATGAACGAGGACTATTTCGACACCGAACAGGGCAAGAAGCTGATCGACATGCTTCCGCGCAAGCGCCCCGGCAAGCCGGAAGACCTCGATGGGCTGCTGCTGCTCCTGGCGGCGGACGAAGCCCACTTTATCAATGGCGCCATCATCACCGCCGATGACGGCATGACGGCGCAGTAAGCAAGAGCAAGAAGGAAGCAATGAGCAGTAAGCAGTTCGTGCATGCAATGCGCATGCCCATCCGTTGGGGTGACATGGACGCCATGGGTCACGTCAACAACACCAACTATTTCCGTTACATCGAATCGGCGCGGATCGCCTGGCTGGAGAGCGTGGGCGGCTTGCCCGACCCGCGCGGCGAAGGGCCGGTGATCGTGAATGCGTCGATGAACTTTCTCAAGCAGCTGACCTATCCGGGCGAGATCGAGGTCCGCACCTTCGTGGCGCCGCCGGGCCGCTCGAGCGTGGAAGTGTCGCACGAGATCCGCCTGGTGGGGACCGACGGCGAGGCGGGGGACCTGCACGCCGAAGGCGTGGCCAAGGTCGTGTGGGTCGATTTCGCAAAGCAGAAGTCGGCGCCCCTGCCGCCAGCCCTGCGCGCCCAGCTGCCCTCGGAGGTCTAGACGCATCATGGCGGATAGGGCCACCCCGATTCCGCCTGCCCCGCCTAGCGCGCCACGCCGACCAGCTTGTGCACCAGTTCCGACGAGGTCGAGGCCGCGAACTTGCGCATCAGGCTGGCCCGGTGCATCTCCACCGTCCTGGGCGACAAATCGGTGTCCCGCGCAATCATCTTCGAGGTCTTGCCCTCGACCAGCAGGGCCGCGATCTCGCGCTCGCGCGGCGTCAGCTCGGCCGTCACCGGCCGCTTCTCGCTCACGTCCTCGAAGGTCCACACGCCGGCTCCAAGCGGCTCGGCCGGATCGAGGGCGCGTCCCGTCACGTGGCACCAGAACAGTTCCCCATTGCCGCGCCGCATGATCCGCTCGTCCGAATAGCGTCCCTTCGCATTCATGATCGGAATAATCCTATCCCCGGTCCGCAGGAATTCGTCCATGGTCGGATACAGCACGCTGAAGGACTGCCCGTCCAGTTGCCCGCGCTCGTAGCCGAACATGGCGGCCAGGGCCCCGTTGCAGGTCTGGATCACGCGATTGACCGAGACGCACATGCCCACCGGCGCGTGTTGGAAAATCATCTCGTAATCGATACTGTAGGATGCGTTCATCTGAGCTGGATCGACTGCTGTGTTCATGGGCGCGGGGCCGTATTTCTACGGTATTGTGCTTGGCTGCCGCGTATTTTATGCTGAGAATCTACTCTTGAAGTACAGAAGAGCTTTCGGCTTAATCGATAAAAGGGACGGGTATGAACAAAGTGTATCCTGATGCGAAGTCGGCACTGGCCGGCATCGTTGCAGACGGCCAGACCATCGCCGTGGGCGGTTTCGGCCTGTGCGGCATTCCTGAGGCGCTGATCGCGGCGCTGCGCGACTCCGGCGTGAAGAACCTCACCGCCATCTCCAACAACGCCGGCGTCGACGGCTTCGGCCTCGGCCAGCTGCTCGAGACGCGTCAGATCAAGAAGATGATCTCGTCCTACGTGGGCGAAAACAAGGAGTTCGCGCGCCAGTTCCTGGCCGGCGAACTGGAACTCGAATTCACCCCGCAAGGCACCCTGGCCGAAAAACTGCGCGCCGGCGGCGCCGGCATCCCGGCCTTCTACACCAAGACCGGCTACGGCACCATCGTCGCCGATGGCAAGGAAACCCGCGAATTCGACGGCGAGCACTACGTGCTGGAACGCAGCCTGGTGCCCGACGTGTCGCTGGTCAAGGCCTACATGGCCGACAAGGCCGGCAACCTGGTGTTCCGCAAGACTGCTCGCAACTTCAACCCGAACGTGGCCACCGCGGGCAAGGTCTGCATCGTGGAAGTCGAGAAGCTGGTCGAGATCGGCGAGATCGATCCCGACCAGGTGCACACCCCCAGCATCTTCGTGCACCGCATCGTCCACAACCCGACGCCGGAAAAGCGCATCGAACAGCGCACCGTGCGCACGAACTGAGAACACCTTCGGAGACAGAACATGGCATGGACTCGTGATGAAATGGCCGCGCGCGCGGCGCAGGAGCTGCAGGACGGCTTTTATGTGAACCTGGGTATCGGCCTGCCGACCCTGGTCGCCAACTATGTGCCGAAAGACATCGAAGTCTTCCTGCAGTCGGAAAACGGCCTGCTCGGCATCGGTCCCTTCCCGACCGAGGACGAGGTGGACGCCGACCTGATCAACGCCGGCAAGCAGACCGTGACCGCCTTGCCGGGCGCCGCCTACTTCAGTTCGGCCGATTCCTTCGGCATGATCCGCGGCGGCAAGATCAACCTGGCGATCCTGGGCGCGATGCAGGTGTCCGAGCGCGGCGACCTGGCCAACTGGATGATTCCGGGCAAGATGGTCAAGGGCATGGGCGGCGCGATGGACCTGGTGGCCGGCGTCAAGCGCGTGGTCGTGGTGATGGAGCACGTCGCCACCGCCAAGGACGGCTCGACCAGCCACAAGATCCTCAAGAAGTGCGACCTGCCGCTCACCGGCGTGGGCGTGGTCGACCGCATCATCACCGACCTCGGCGTGATCGATGTGAGCGAGGTCGGACTCAAGCTCTTGGAACTGGCCCCGGGCGTGAGCAAGGAGCAGGTCCTGGCGGCCACCGGCTGCGAGCTGGACGTGTCCGGCGTATAAAGCTTGCGAGGGCGGCTAATTCCGCTCCCCAATGTCAAACAGCCCGCGAAGCGTCCTTCGCGGGCTGTTTCTTTTTCGGCCGTCCGAGGATGGCTCGGCGCTTATTTGCTGACCCAGACGTACTTGACCTGGGTCCAGTCCTCGACCGGCTGCCCGGCCGTGCGGGCAGGGTAGAAGCGGCACTTGACCAGGGCCGTGAGCGCGGCTTCGTCCAGGGCCGGGTAGCCGGAAGACTGGCTGAGCTTCGATTCCTTGACCCTGCCGTCGACCCCGACCCGGAACTGCATGGTGACCGTGCCTTCGTGGTTTTGCTTGAGCTCCTGTTCAGGGTAGTGGGGCTTGGCGCAGCTGGCGAAATCGGCGATCGCCGTGGTGTCGGCCTTCGAGGGCGCGGCCGGCGCCGCCTGAGCGAACACCGCAACGCTCATCGCGGCCAGCCCCAGGGCGGGGATGGCCGCCTTCCAGTTGGACGCCTTCGCGTCGGGACGTAGCAGTCGTTTGATGCGGGACATGAGATCTCCTCCGTTGGCCGCCTGGGCCAGGTGGTGGGTTGAGAACTGGAGTTTTTCCAGCTCGGAAAGGGCAAGTGCCAAGCGCCGCGGTTCGCCGAGCGTCCTTGCCGCGATATCGTCTGCAATCAGTTCGCGCTCGACCCGGATGCGGTGCGACAGCCACCACACGACCGGGTGATAGAAGAGCAGGGCCTCGGCGACGTTCTGGCACAGGTTGACCAGGTAGTCGTGGCGCTTGACGTGGGCCAGTTCGTGGGCCAGCAGGGCTTCCAGCAGATGGGGTGACATGCCCGACACCAGGGAGGCCGGCACCAGCACCACCGGACGCCACCAGCCGGCCGTGAGCGGACTGGCCAGGTGCTCGACCACGCGCAGGCGGACCGCGCGCCCTATACCGAATTCGCCGGCCAGGCGGTCCAGGCGCGCCTGCCATGCCGGATCGCCCTTGCCGCGGGCGGCGCGCCGTATCCACAGCAGGCCGGCCGCCATGCGCAGACCGAGCGCGCCGGCGCAGGCAGCCCAGCCCAGGACGATCCAGGCCAGGTGGGCGCGCACCAGGCCCTCCCAGCCCGCGCCGGCCGCGCCGGCGCCGCCCTGCATGCCGGCCAGCGGGCCGAAGCCGCCGCCGCCGGCGGCCTCGCCCAGGCGCTGGACCAGGCTGAAGGCGGGCCAGATGACGCAGGCCAGCAGGCCCAGGCAGAGAACGAGGTAGCGCGCCTGGGGCCGCGCGCGGCGCAGGGCGAACAGGGCCAGGGCGGTCTCGACGCCGATCATGGCGCCTTGCCACAGGAAGTCGAGCAGGGTCCAGCCGAGGGCCGCGACCAAGGCCTGGGCGCTCACGCCTTGTCCTCCGGCGGAGCCTCGCGCAGCAGCTTCTCGATCTCCTCGCGCTCCTTGTTCGAGATCCCGCTCTTGAGGGCCGCCAGCACGAGGGCCTTGGCCGAGCCGGCGAAGGCGCGCTGCATCAGGTCCTTGAGCAGATTGGTCTGGAGCGCGTCGCGCGCATGGGCCGGGGCGTAGACGTGCGAGCGTTCGCTCTCGTCGCGGGTGAGCAGGCCCTTGCCGTGCATGACCTGCATCAGGCGCAGCACGGTGGCATAAGTGACCTCGGGCCGGGTCGCGAGCATGGCTTCGTGCACCTGCTTGGCGGTGGCGGCGCCCAGCGGCCACAGCACTTGCAGCAGATCCAGTTCGGCCGGCGTCGGTTTGGGGGTATCGGTGCTGCGCGGCATGCTTTCCTCCAGGTGGTTCGGACAGGTCTAGAGTAGTTGGTCTAGACAGGCATGTCTACAAGTTTTCGATGCGTGCGCATGCTTCATGCGCCGCGCATGGCCGTGAGTATCGGTGATGATTCCCGCCAATCGGACAGTTATACTTGTCAGATTTTATCGAGCGTTTCCGCCATGGCCGACAACAAAGCACCCGTCCTCAAACGATTCGTCCTGCCATCGGTGATCGACATCGGGCCGGGCCCGCAGCCCTTCAAGCTGGTAGCCGAGGCCGAAGACGGGGCCGACGGCTCGGGCGTCGCCTATGTCAGCCTGTGGATGAACAGGCCGCTGGACGTGGCCGGCGCCTCCAGCACCACGATGCTGCAGTTCGGCTATTCCTGGTCGGCGGACGGCTTCGGCGACGCCACGCCGGCGGTCGCCTCGGCCGATTTCACCCTGCGCGAAGCGACCCCGGTCGGCAACTACACGGTCGAATCGGTGTGGGTGACCGACCTGGCCGGCAACGTCGCCAAGTACGACACCCAGCAGCTGCAAGCGATGGGGATCAACACGGCGCTGGCCGTGACCGGGCGCGCGGCGGACGTGACGGCCCCCGTGCTGACCGGCCTCAGCCTGCCGGCGACGGTCGACCTGTCGAACGGTCCGGCCCCGCTGCCGCTGACGGTGCAGGCCACGGATGGCGACGGCAGCGGCATCGAACTGGTGACGGTGTGGTTCTACCAGTCGCTGGCGACCGAGGGCTACCGCTCGAGTTTCCTCAACCTCGGCAACTACCTGACCAACGACGATTTCCGCGACGCGACGCCGAACCAGGCCACGCGCGTGTTCGAGCTCGACCCCGCGACCCCGCCCGGCGACTACCGCGTCAGCCACGTCACCATCACCGACCGCGCCGGCAATTCCCGCACCGTGCAGGGCTGGGAGCTGGAGGCGATGGGGGCCTCGACCACCATGAAGGTCAGCGGCGGCGGGGCGGACGACACGCCACCCGAATTGCTCGACCTGTGGCTGCCGCGCACCGTGTCCCTGCAGTCGGGCGTGCCGCAGACCCTGGCCGTGAGCGCGCGCGACCCCGGCGGCAAGAGCGTGGACAGCGTGATCGTGACCCTGGACCGCAAGCTCGCGCTGAGCGATGGCTTGTCGGACAGCCTGTACATCGGGCGCTATTCGGAAGGCGACAACTTCCTCGACGCCAGCCCGCAATTCGGCGTGGACCGCTTCAAGCTGACCCAGGCGGCGACGCCAGGCACCTACAACATCCTCACGGTCCAGCTGGGCGACGGCAAGGGCAATTACAAGATCTACTCGGCGCTGGAACTGCAGCAGATGGGCATCAACACCGCGATGACGGTGCTCGACCGGCCCGCCCTGGCGGCCGCCACGCCATCGGCCGCGCCCTCGGGCGAGGGCAGGTTCGTGGTGTCGCTCACCTCGCCCGACTGGGCCGCCAAGGGCGTCGACTCCTACGCGGCCACCCTGGCCTTCGACCCGGCCAAGCTGCGCGTGGTGGAGGCGAGCGTGAGCGGCGCGGCCAGCGCCAGCCTGCCCGCGATCGTGAACGCGCAGGGAAGGGTGACGGTGAGCGGCAGTGGCGATCTGGCGCCCGGGGCCGCGCTCGAGATCGTGCTGGAAGCGATCGACGCCGGCGCGCCGGTGCAGTACGCCCTCGAGAGCTTCCGCGTCAACGGCGTGGCCCAGGTGATGGGCGCCGGCAATCTCGACACCGTGCGCGCCGGCACCGAGGGCGCGGACCTGTTGCGCGATGCGCTCCCGGGCCTGGTCGATGGCCGCGGCGGGCCGGATCACCTGGTGTTCGACGGCGAGCGCGCCGGCTACACCGTGCGCAAGGCGGACACCGGCTTCGTGCTCAGCACCCCTGGCGGCGAGCGCATTTCCCTGGCCAATGTCGAGCGCATCGACTTCGCCGACCGTTCGGTGGCGCTGGACGTGAACGGCGTGGCCGGCCAGGCCTACCGCCTCTACCAGGCCGCCCTCGACCGCCGCCCGGACGAATCGGGGCTCGGGTTCTGGCTCAAGCAAATGGACGCCGGCGCCGGGCTGTCCAGCGTGGCGCGCGCCTTCATCCAGAGCGCCGAGTTCGAAAGGAAGTACGGCGTCGAACCGAGCAACGACGCCTTCGTGTCCGCGCTCTACGCCAACATACTGCACCGCGCGCCCGACGCCGCCGGCAAGGCCTACTGGGTCGAGGCGCTCAAGGCCAACTTCGACCGCGCGGAGATGCTGGCCGCCTTCAGCGAAAGCGCGGAGAACGTGGCCCAGGTGGTCGGCAGCATCGAGAACGGCTTCGATTACGCGGGCTGATTGACGGCTAGCGCGAGGGCGCGCGCCCCAAAAAAAAGACCGCACCCTGGGGTGCGGTCTGTTCGGGGGCGCAGCGCGTCAGGCGGCTTCGCGCACTTCCCTCAGGCTCTTGTCGTCCTCGACCACCGTGCGGCCATGCAGCACGTCGTCCATGCGGGCGCTGTCCAGTTCCTTCTCCCACTTCGACACCACCACGGTGGCGACGCCGTTGCCGATGAAGTTGGTCAGCGCGCGGGCTTCGCTCATGAAGCGGTCGATGCCGAGGATCAGGGCCATGCCCGCCACCGGAATGGTCGGCACCACGGCCAGGGTCGCGGCCAGGGTGATGAAGCCGGCGCCGGTGATGCCCGATGCGCCTTTCGAGGTCAGCATCGCCACGAACAGGATGGTCAGTTCCTGGGTCAGGGTCAGGTCGGTGTTGGTGGCCTGGGCCACGAACAGGGCGGCCATGGTCATGTAGATGTTGGTGCCGTCCAGGTTGAAGGAGTAGCCGGTGGGGACCACCAGGCCGACTACGGGCTTGGAGCAGCCGAGGCGTTCCAGCTTGCGCATCAGGGCCGGCAGCGCGCTCTCCGACGAGCTGGTGCCCAGCACGATCAGCAATTCTTCCTTGATGTAGGCGATGAAGCGGAAGATCGAGAAGCCGGTCATTTTGGCGATGAAGCCCAGCACCACGGCCACGAACAGGAAGCAGGTCAGGTAGAAGGAGCCCATCAGCTTGGCCAGCGGCAGCAGCGAGTCGATGCCGTACTTGCCGATCGTGAAGGCCATGGCGCCGAAGGCGCCCAGCGGAGCGACCTTCATGACGATGTTCACGATGCCGAAGATCACGTGCGAGAAGTCCTCGATCAGCTTGGTGACCGGGCGGCCGCGTTCGCCCATCAGCGAGAGCGAGAAGCCGAACAGGATCGCGATCAGGAGCACCTGCAGGATGTCGCCCTTGGCGAAGGCATCGATGAAGGTGTTCGGGATGATGTTCATGATGAAGTCGATCGTGCTCTGGTGCTCCGCCTTGGCGGTGTACTGGGCGATCGATTTCGTGTCGAGGTGGGCCGGATCGACGTTGAAGCCGGCGCCCGGCTTGACCACGTTGGCCACCACCAGGCCGATGGCCAGGGCGAAGGTCGAGACGACCTCGAAATAGAGCAGGGCCTTGCCGCCCACGCGGCCGATCTTCTTCATGTCCTGCATGCCGGCGATGCCGGCGACCACCGTGCAGAAGATGACGGGGGCGATGATCATCTTGATGAGCTTGATGAAGCCGTCGCCCAGAGGCTTCATCTTGGTGCCGAGCTCTGGATAGAAGACCCCGAGCAGCACGCCCAGGAAGATGGCGAACAGCACCTGGACGTACAGGATTTTATAGAAGGGCTTTTTCATGGCGACTCTTCAACGATATTGGTGATGAGGCCCATCATCGTTGAATATGACATGACTAGCTATTGTGGAAATCCCCAAGCCATAAGAAAGACAGGCTATAAGGGAGATAGACGACTGTGATAACTGGTCGTGGAGCCGGCTGCGCCGCTCTTCCGCACAAGCGCAGGCGCGCCGGCTCAGCGGCGGACCACGGCGCCGCCCTTCATCACGAAAGCGACCTTGCCGGCGGCCGCGATGTCGGCGGTCGGATCGCCGTCCACCGCCACCAGGTCGGCCAGCAGGCCGGGCTTGATGCTCCCCAGTTCCTTCTCCTTGCCGAGGATCGCGGCCGCGCCGCTGGTGGCCGATTGCAGCGCCTCGGCCGGGGTCATGCCCAGCCTGACCATCCACGCGAGCTCCCGTGCGCTGCTGCCGTGCGCGAACACGCCGACGTCGCTGCCGTGGCCTATCCTCACGCCGAGCTTGCGCGCCAGCCGGAAGGCGCGCTCGGCCTGCTGCATCGCCGGCGTCGGCGCGCCGCCGCGCACGTGCTTCTGGAAGTATTCGCCGATCGCCTCCGGCGCGCTCAGGGTCGGGATATAGGCGACGCCGCGCTGGGCCATCAGCCTGAAGCTCGCTTCGGACGCGCCGTAGCCGTGCTCGATGGTGTCGGCCCCCGCCAGCACCGCCATCCGGATCGCCTCGTCGCTGCTCGCATGCACCGCCACCTTGCGTCCGCTAACGTGGCTCGCTTCCACCATCGCCTTGAGTTCGTCCATGGTGAAGGTCGGGCGCGTGCTGCCGTCGATGCCGGTGCGGTAGTCGCCATAGATCTTGATCCAGTCGGCGCCGCGCGCCGCCTGCTCGCGCACCGCCTTCACCGCTTCGACCACGCCGGTCACCGGCTGCGCGCCGTAGGGCAGCTCCATGTCGGGCCGGTAGCTGCGCTCCGCCGGCCCGTAGCTGTAGCTGGCCACGATCGCGCGGGTTGCGACGAACAGGCGCGGCCCCGGCGCCACGCCTTCGTCGATGGCGCGCTTGATGCCGACGTCGGCGTAGTCCGCGCCCTCGGTGCCGAGATCGCGCAGGGTGGTGAAGCCGGACTGCAAGGTGGAGGCCGCATGCTTCGCGGCCAGCATGATGCGGTAGGCGACCGGCTCCTTGATCACCTGGTCGTCCCAGGTGGTCTCGTTATACGGATGCAGCAGCAGGTGCGAGTGCAGGTCGATCATGCCCGGGATCAGGGTCTTGCCCGGCAAGGCGATGCGTTCGGCGTCGGGCGGCGCCTTGATGCCGTCGAGCGGCCCGGCGGCCTCGATGCGGCCCCTGGTCACCAGCACGCCCCAGCCGCGCTGCGGCGCGCCATCGCCGGTCCAGACCCGCTCGGGGACCAGCAGGACCGGACCATCGTTCACCGGAGGGGCCGCGTGGGCCGCCGTCAGGCACAGGGAGATAGCGGCAAGGAAGAAGCGTCGGGTCCGGGTGCGCATGGTGGCCTGCTCATGGTTGTCGTGAAGACGGCATCATAGCGGAGCGCGGCGCTGTCGGCGCGCAAACCAGGCGCCTCTGGCGGCATGATCAGGCGGCCGCTCGCGCCGCCCTGCGGTATTCGCCCGGTCCCACGCCGTGGCTGCGCTTGAACACACGGTTGAAGGCGGCCTCGGACTGGTAGCCGACCGCCTCGCCGATCACCGCCACCGGGCGCGTGTCCTGGGCCAGCCAGCGCGCCGCCTGGGCCATCCTCAGCTGGGTCAGGGCGTCCAGCGGGGTCACGCCGGCCACGTTGCGGAACAGCCGCGCGAAGGTGGCGCGCGACATGAAGCAGGCCTCGGCCAGGTCTTCGATCACCCAGGCCTTCTCGGGATGCTCGAGCATCTTCTGCATGGCCGGCCCGAGCCGGCGGTCGGCCAGCAGGGCGAACAGGCCGGGCGTGGTGGAGGCCTCGTCGAGCCAGGCGCGCAGCAGCAGCGCGAACAGCGCCGCCGAGAGCTGGGCCACGACCGCGCTGGCGCCGGGGCGCGCGCTGTCCGTCTCGTTCCTCAGCATCATGATCAGGGCGTGCAGGCCGGCGAAGTCGGGCCGGCCGGCGGTGCGCACCACGATGGTGTCGGGCAGGGCGCGCTGCAGCACCCGGCGCGCGCCATCGTCGAACACGAACTGGCCGCACAGGATGCCGGTCAGTTCGCCGCTGCCGTGGTTGGCCTTCCAGCGCACCAGGTCGGGGCCGGGCACTTCGTGGATCGGCGTGGCGCCCTCCGGGGGGCCGGCATGCAGGCGGTGCGCGCCGCCCTGGGGGAAGACCACGATGTCGCCGGCACGCAGCTCGACCCGCTTGCCCCCGATCTCGACCGAGGCCGCGCCGTCCACGATCAGGTGGTAGGGCGCGACCCCGGGCTCGGATGCCGGATGCTCCAGCACCCAGGGCGCGGCCAGGGCGCAGCGGATGTCGAGCGAAGTACGCAGGGAGAACAGGGAAAGCAGGCGGCTGAGGGTATCCATGGGCGAGGGCTGAGACGATCGGGCAAATTGTAGCGCGCCTCGCGCATGGCGCAAGGGCCGGGACCCGCCTAGACTGGAGTCCTCATCCATAAGAAGGAGGACGTCATGGACAGCGTGACCATCTATACCACCGATTATTGCGGCTACTGCCGCATGGCCAAGAGCCTGCTGGCCGGGAAGGGGATTCCCTATACCGAGATCGACGTCGGCCTCGATGCGGCCGAGCGCCAGAAACTGATCGAGCGCACCGGGCGGCGCACCGTGCCGCAAATCTTCATCGGCGAGCGCCACGTCGGCGGCTTCGACGACCTGGCCGCGCTCGAGCGCAGCGGCGGCCTGCAGGCCGCCTGAGCCCCGTCGGGCTCAGTTACTGCGCGGGTTACTGCGCGGGTTACTGCGCGGCTTACTGCGCAGCTTACTGTGCGGCTTACTGTGCGCCTTACTGCGCGGCCCAGCCGCCGTCCATGTTCCATGCCACGCCGCGCACCTGGGCGCCGGCCGGGCTGCAGAAGAACACGGCCAGCGCGCCCAGTTCCTCGGGCGTGACGAACTCGCCTGAGGGCTGCTTCTCGGCCAGCAGGGCGCGGCGTGCCGCCTCCTTGCTCAGCCCCTCGCGCGCGGCGCGGTCGTCGACCTGTTTCTGCACCAGCGGGGTCAGCACCCAGCCCGGGCAGATCGCGTTGCAGGTCACGCCGGTCTGCGCCGTCTCCAGCGCGACGGCCTTGGTGAAGCCCACCAGGCCGTGCTTGGCGGCCACGTAAGCCGACTTCTGGGCTGAGGCCACCAGCCCGTGGACCGAGGCCAGGTTGATCACGCGGCCCCAGTTCTTCTGCTTCATGGCGGGCAGGGCCAGGCGCGTGGTGTGGAAGGCCGAGCTCAGGTTGATCGCGATGATCGCGTCCCAGCGCTCGACCGGGAACTCCTCCACCGGGGCGACGTGCTGGATGCCTGCATTGTTGACCAGGATGTCCACGCCGCCGAAGCGCGCGGTGGCGAACTTCATCATCTCCTCGATCTGCTCGGGCCTGGACATGTCGGCATTGTGATAGGCCGTCTGCACGCCGAATTCCGCCCCCATGTCGGTGTAGAGCTTCTCGATCTGCTGCGCGTCGCCGAACCCGTTGAGCACGATATTCGCGCCCTCTTCGGCCAATGCGCGCGCGATACCCAGGCCGATGCCCGAGGTCGAACCGGTGACGAGCGCTGTTTTACCGCTTAGCATGGTGGATTTCATTGTGTCCTCTATGTGTGGTGATCGGGGAAGCTTCCTCAGAATTGGTAGAATTCTAATCGCAACGCCCGGTAGAATGGTGCATTGCAGTGTAGAAGAGACCAATTTTGTCACCACGGAGCGCCCCATGTCTGAACCCAGGATAAAACACGTGCAGTGCTGCTCGCCTGCCGGACTGCACCGGGTCGCGTACAAGGAATGGGGCGATCCGACCAACACCAGGGTGCTGGTGTGCGTGCACGGCGTCACCCGCGTGGGCGACGACTTCGACCGCCTGGCCCAGGCCTTGTGCGGCGACTACCGCGTGGTCTGCCCCGACGTGGTCGGCCGCGGCCGCTCCGGCCGCCTGCGCGACCCGGCCTATTACACGGTGCAGCAGTACGTGCACGACATGGTCACCCTGATCGCCCGCGTCACCGCGCCCGGCGACACGGACGAGGTGCACTGGTTCGGCACCTCGATGGGCGGCCTGATCGGCATGATGCTGGCCGCCTGCGAAGACAGCCCGATCACGAAACTCGTCATCAACGACATCGGCCCGGTGCTCGACCAGGCCGCCATGCAGCGCATCGGCGAGTACATCGGCCAGGACATCCGCTTCCCCAGCTTCGAGGCCGGCGCCGAGTACGTCAAGGCGGTGTCGCTGTCCTTCGGCCCGCACGACGATGAGGAATGGCGCAAGCTCGCCAGCGACGTGCTGCGCCAGGACGCCGACGGCCAGTGGGTGCGCCACTACGACCTGGGCCTGGCCCAGCCGTTCAAGGCGATCACGCCGGAACGCGCCGCCAGCGACGAGGCCCAGCTGTGGGCCGCCTGGGACCGCATCCGCTGCCCGACCCTGCTGGTGCGCGGCGGACTCTCGGACCTGCTCTCGCCCGAGACCGCCGCGCAGATGACCCAGCGCGGGCCGAAGCCGCGCCTGGTCGAGATTCCGGGCGTCGGCCATGCGCCGACCTTCCTGCACGAGGACCAGATCGCCATCGCGAAAGAATTTTTGACCGGCTGAGGGTCGGGTCCCGACTTCAGCCGGCCGTCAGCAACGCTAGATAAAACAACCAAAGCAACGAAAGCAACCATGGAAATCAAACGACTCCACGTAGGCAAGCGCCTGTCCGAAACCGCCATCCACAACGGCACCATCTACCTGGCCGGCCAGATCGCGGAAGACACTTCGCAGGGCATCGAAGGCCAGATGCGCGAGGTGCTGGGCCACGTCGACCGCCTGCTGGGCGAGGCCGGCAGCGACAAGACCTGCATCCTGATGTGCCAGATCTTCATCTCCGACATGGCCAACTTCGCCGGCATGAACGCCGTGTGGGACGAGTGGGTCGCCCAGGGCCACACCCCGCCGCGCGCCACCGTCGAGGCCAAGCTGGCCAACCCCGCATGCCTGGTGGAGGTCTGCATCACCGCCGCCCTGCGCTGATCCATCATGGTATCGACCGCCGTACTTGGCGACGCGCGGGCCCAGCTGGTCCAGGGGCTGAGTCCCGAGGACTGCGCGCGCGTGCACCTCGCGCTCGACTACGCCGCCGAAGGCTACGGCGAGCGCACCGCCGCGTCCGGCCAGAACGCCTTCGAATTCTCGCTGGGCGTGGCCGGCACCCTGGCCTACCTGCGCACCGACACCGAGACCCGCATCGCCGGCCTGCTGGCCGAGCTGGCCACGCTCGAGCCGGCCGTGTGCGACCGGCTGGAGGAGCGCTTCGGCAAGGAGGTGGCCGACCTGGTGCGCGGGCTGCTGCAGCTGATCCGCCTGCGCGACCTGACCGCCGCCCAGGTCCCGGTGGGAAGCGGCAAGAACGCGGCCCAGCAGGCGGCGGCCCAGGTCGAGACCCTGCGCAAGATGCTGCTCTCGATGGCCTCGGACATGCGGGTGGTGCTGATGCGCCTGGCCTCGTGCGCGGCCACGCTGCGCTACTTCGCCGACCAGAAGCGCTTCGACGCGCTCACCCACGCCTACGGGCGCGAGGTGCTGGACTTCTACGCCCCGCTGGCCAACCGCCTCGGCATCTGGCAGCTCAAGTGGGAGCTCGAGGACCTGTCCTTCCGCTTCCTCGAACCCGAGACCTACAAGCGCATCGCCAAGATGCTCGAAGAAAAGCGCATGATGCGCGAGAGCTTCGTCGCGTCCTCGATCGCGCGCCTGCAGGGCGAGCTGGCGGCGGCCGGCATCAAGGCCGAGGTCTCGGGCCGGCCCAAGCACATCTACAGCATCTGGAACAAGATGCGCGGCAAGGAGCTCGATTTCACCGAACTGTACGACGTGCGCGCCTTCCGCGTGATCGTGCCGGACGTCAAGACCTGCTACACGGTGCTGGGCGTGGTCCACAACATCTGGACCCCGATCCCCAAGGAATTCGACGACTACATCTCGCGTCCCAAGCCCAACGGCTACCAGTCGCTGCACACGGTGGTGACGGCCGAGGACGGGCGTCCGCTCGAAGTCCAGATCCGCACCCAGGAGATGCACAACTTCGCCGAATACGGGGTGGCGGCGCACTGGCGCTACAAGGAGGAGGGCGGCTCCAGCTTCAAGAGCCAGAAGTACGACGAGAAGATCGCCTGGCTGCGCCAGCTGCTGGCCTGGAAGAGCGACGTCGCCGACGTCGTCGCCGGCCAGGAAGACCTGCAGCGCGAATGGGTGGAAAAGCTCAAGGCGACTACCCTCGACGACCGCATCTTCGTGCTCACCCCGCAGGCGCGGGTGCTGGAGCTGCCGGTGGGCGCGACCCCGATCGACTTCGCCTACCACCTGCACAGCGAGGTGGGGCACCGCTGCCGCGGCGCCAAGATCGACGGCGTGATGGTGCCGCTCAACACCCCGCTCAAGAACGGCCAGACCTGCGAGATCATCACCGCCAAGGGCGCGCCCGGCAGCGCCGGCCCCTCGCGCGACTGGCTCAGCCCCGGCTACACGGTCTCGAACCGCACCCGCACCAAGATCCGCGCCTGGTTCCACGCCCAGGAGCTGGCCGAGACCCTGGCCCAGGGTCGGGCCATGGTCGAGAAGTCGCTCCAGCGCGAGGGCAAGACCGCGGTCAACCTGGAAGCGCTGGCGCACAAGCTGGGCTTCGCCAAGGTGGACGACCTGTTCCTCCAGGTCGGCAAGGAAAAGTTCAGCCTGCGCCACGTGGAGGCGGCCCTGCACGACGAGGCGGCCCAGGCGCCGGTGGAAGATGCGGCGGTGATCAACAAGAGCCGCGCCTCGAGCGTGGAGCAGGGCGCCAAGTCGGGCGTGCTGGTGGTCGGCACGGAGGGCATGCTGACCATGCTCGCCAAGTGCTGCAAGCCGGCGCCGCCGGACCCCATCGTGGGCTTCGTCACGCGCGGCAAGGGGGTGTCGATCCACCGCCTGACCTGCAAGAACTTCGCCGAGATGCGCGCCAAGGCGCCGGAACGGGTGATCGAGACCGACTGGGGGCTGGCGGGGAGCGACACGGTGTATCCGGTCGACCTGTTCATCCTCGCCGGCGACCGCCAGGGGCTGCTGCGCGACATCTCGGAGGTGTTCTCGCGCGAGAAGATCAACGTGATCGGGGTGAATACCCAGAGCGCGAAGGGGCAGGCCCGGATGGTCTTCACGGCCGAAATCGCGTCGACGGCGCAGTTGCAGAAGGCGTTGGGGGCGATCGCGGAGGTGTCGGGGGTGATGGAGGCGAGGAGGCAGTAGGGTATGCACGCAGAACTTGGATCCCGGCCTGCGCCGGGATGACGTATACAGGTCGCGGACGACGGTAACGCTTGCGGAACTCGTGCACGCTACTGCCCGCCGCCGCTTGACAACGTCATCCCGGCGCAGGCCGGGATCCAAGTTTTCCGCACACCACCCGCGCGTCCCGTAAAGTGCCTGCTGCCGTAACCCGTCGTTCCCGGCCTCGGCGGCCCCCTTGGCGGGAACCCAAGTTCCCCCCGCACACCACCGCGCGTCCCGTATAGACAAACCCTAGCCCACCCCCTTGCCATTTCGGTATCATTCACCCATGCGCCGATCCCTGAACCTGTCCGCCCACCCCCAGTTCTGGGGCCTCGCCCTGGCGCGCTACCTGCGCAGCTGGTGGTACATGATCCACCTGGGCGCGGTCGCCATCGTGATGGCCCTGTCGCCCTCCACCTACCACCGCGCCAACCGCCTGGCCGCCTCGCGCTACATCTATGTCGGCACCTGGCAGGTGCTGCCCTGGTTCACCCTGGCCTCGGCCCTGGTCAGCACCGTCATTATCCGCATCGTGCTGGTCACGGCCAAGAGCTACGGCCTGTCCCACTACGCCCTCGAGATGGTGGTGCGGGTGCTGGTGCTGGAACTGATCCCGCTCTCGGCCGCCATGTTCGTGGCCCTGCGCGCGGGCATGGCCTTCGACGCCTCGGCCCTGGGCCTGGCGCGCGCCGGCCTGTCGCCGCAGGCCGCCAGCGACGAGGCCCTGCGCCGGGTGCGGCGCGACCTGGTGCCCCAGCTGATCGGCAACGCGGTCGCGGTCCTGAGCCTGGCCATGGTCACCTCGACCGTGGTGCTGGTGCTGGCCTACCTGAACGTCTACGGCCTCTCGCCCTGGGGCGTCTCGGACTACACCCGCACCGTCGGGCGGGTGTTCGCGCCGGTGGTGACGGCCGGCTTCGTGATCAAGACCGTGCTGTTCGGCCTCGCGGTCGCCCTGATCCCGACCGCCGCCATCCTCGAACTGCAGCGCTATCCGCGCCGCGTGGTCTCCACCGTCCAGCCGGGCGCGCTGCGCCTGCTGTTCGTGCTGCTGGTGATCGAAGCGGCTTCGCTGGCCCTCAAATACATTTGAACGAAGGAAGTCCATGACGGAACCGATTCCCGACGAACCCGCGCATGTCGAAGCCAAGGCGGTCGCCCTCCTGATCCTGGTGGGGGCCCTGATCGGGGCCTTCGTGCTGTACGTGATGTACGCGCGCGGCGTGTTCGAGCCGACCCAGCGCCTGACCCTGGTGGCCGAAGACTCGTCGGGCGTGATCCCCGGCATGGACATGACCTTCGCCGGCTTCCCGATCGGCCGCGTGGCCCAGGTCGACCTGGCCAGCGACGGCAAGGTGCACATCCTGGTCGACGTCCAGAGCAAGGACGCCAAGTGGCTGCGCACCTCGAGCGTGTTCACGCTCGAATCGAGCATCGTCGGCGAGACCCGCCTGCGCGCCTACACCGGCCTGCTGAACGACCCGCCGCTGCCGCCGGGCGCCACCCGCACCGTGCTGCGCGGCGACGCCACCGCCGAGATCCCGCGCATCGTCGCCACCGCGCGCCAGCTGCTCGAAAACCTGGAGAGCATGACGGCCTCCGAATCCGACATCAACGCCAGCCTGGCCAACATCAATGCCGTCACCGGCCGCATGTCCGGCCGCTACGGCGTGCTGGGCGGGGTGCTGGGAGGCGACGAGGAGGCGCGCAAGCTGGCCGAGTCGCTCGATCGCATCAACGGCATCCTGGCCAAGACCGACCAGCGGGTGTTCGGCAAGGCCGGCGTGATGGACGACAGCCAGGCCGCAATCCGCCAGCTCAACACGGTGCTGCAGGACGCCAGCGCCACCCTCAAGAAGGTCGACGCGGTGCTGGTCGAGGCCCAGGCGGTGGGCGCCAACGCCCGCGTCGCCACCCAGGACCTGGGGGCGCTGCGCGGCGAGGTCGACGCCAGCCTGCGCAAGGTGAACCGCCTGGTCGACGAGATCAACCGCAAGTGGCCTTTCGCCCGCAGCAACCAGGAGATCAAGCTGCCATGAAGATCCTCGTCCTCCTGGGCGCGCTGGCCCTGGCCGGCTGCGCCTCCAAACCCGTGCCGCCCGACTGGCAGGCCGACGCCAAGGGCGCCCTCGACGGTTTCACCGACGACTACCTCAAGGGCAACACGGCCGCCGCCGAGGCCGAGTTCCGCCAGGCGCGCCTGGCCACCACCGCCACCGGCCGCGCCGACCACGTGGCCCAGGTCGAGCTGGTGCGCTGCGCGGCGCAGGCGGCCAGCCTGGTGTTCGAGGATTGCCCCGGCTACGCCACCCTGGCAGCGGACGCGACGGCGACCCAGCGCGCCTATGCCGACTACCTGGCAGGCCGCTGGCAGGGGCTGGATCCCGAGCTGCTGCCGGAACAGCACCGCCCCGTGCTCGCGGGCGGACCGATAGGCGCGGTGGCCGATCCGCTGGCGCGCCTGGTCGCCGCCGGCGCCGCCTTCAAGGCGGGGCGCATCACCCCGGAGGGCATTGCCCAGGCGGTGGAGACGGCGTCGAACCAGGGCTGGCGCCGGCCGCTGCTGACCTGGCTCGGCATCCAGGCCCAGCGGGCCGATGCCGCCGGCGACGCCGCGGCCGCCACGCAGATCCGCCGCCGGATCGCTCTTGCCGCAGGGCAGCGCTGAGCCGGGGCGGCGCGCGGTTCATGACGAAAAACCGTCCCGCCTTCCGTGCGCGCACGCACGCAAGCCGGGCATCTTATGCTAGCGTATGCTGGTCAGGGGCTCGCCTGGTGGAGCAGGCGGCCTGTCCACCGCGTCCATCCTGAAGGAGACCCAGCATGAACGATCAGCAGACCGAACTACAATCCGCCGAAACCGAGCTCAAATGCCCCGTGGCCCACGGGGCGAAGCCCAAACAGACGCGCACCAACGCCCACTGGTGGCCGGACCAGCTGAACCTGGGCATCCTCCACCAGCACGCCAAGCTCGGCGATCCGATGCTGGAAGACTTCGACTACAAGCAGGAATTCCGCAAACTCGACCTGGACGCGGTGATCGCCGACCTGCACGCGCTGATGACGGATTCCCAGGCCTGGTGGCCGGCCGACTACGGCCACTACGGTCCCTTCTTCATCCGCATGGCCTGGCACTCGGCCGGCACCTATCGCATCTTCGACGGCCGCGGCGGCGCCCGCTCGGGCGAGCAGCGCTTCGCCCCGCTCAACAGCTGGCCCGACAACGGCAACCTCGACAAGGCGCGCCGGCTGCTCTGGCCCATCAAGCAGAAATACGGCAAGCAGCTTTCCTGGGCGGACTTGATGATTCTGGCCGGTAATGTCGCGCTCGAATCGATGGGCTTCAAGACCTTCGGCTTCGGCGGCGGCCGCGAAGACATCTGGGAACCGCTGCCGATCGACTGGGGCCCGGAATCGACCTGGCTGGGCGACGAGCGCTACAGCGGCGAGCGCGAGCTGGCCAAGCCCCTGGCGGCGGTGCAGATGGGCCTGATCTACGTGAATCCCGAAGGGCCGAACGGCAAGCCCGACCCGGCCGCCTCGGCGCGCGACATCCGCGACACCTTCGGCCGCATGGCGATGGACGACTACGAGACGGTGGCCCTGGTCGCCGGCGGCCACACCTTCGGCAAGTGCCACGGCGCCGGCCCCGCCCACCACGTGAGCGCCGAACCGGAGGGCGCCAACATCGAGGAGCTGGGCCTGGGCTGGAAGAGCAGCTACGAGTCGGGCATCGGCGCGCATGCGATCACCAGCGGCCTGGAAGGCGCCTGGACCCCGACCCCCACCAAGTGGGACATGAGCTACCTGGAAACCCTGTTCGGCTTCGAGTGGGAGCTGACCAAGAGCCCGGCCGGGGCCCACCAGTGGAAGCCGGTGGGCGAGGCCGGCCGCAACGTCCCCGACGCCCACATCCCCGGCAAGCTGCACCAGCCCATGATGACCACCGCCGACCTGGCGCTGCGCGCCGACCCGGCCTATGAAAAGATCGCACGGCATTTCCTGGCCAATCCGGCCGAGTTCGCCGACGCCTTCGCGCGCGCCTGGTTCAAGCTGACCCACCGCGACATGGGGCCCAAGGTGCGCTACCTGGGACCGCTGGTGCCCCAGGAAGACCTGATCTGGCAGGACCCGCTGCCCGAGGTCGACCACCCCCTAATCAACGATGCCGACATCGCGGTGCTCAAGGGCGAGCTTCTGGCCTGCGGGCTGACCGTGCCGCAGCTGGTGAAGACCGCCTGGGCCTCCGCCTCGACCTTCCGCGGCAGCGACCTGCGCGGCGGCGCCAACGGCGCCCGTATCCGCCTGGCGCCCCAGAAGGACTGGGAAGCGAACGACCCGGCCGAACTCGGCCAGGTGCTGGCGCGGCTGGAAGCCCTGCAGCAGAAGTTCAACACGGCGGCCGTGGGCGGCAAGCGGGTCTCGCTCGCCGACCTGATCGTGCTGGGCGGCTGCGTCGCGGTGGAGCAGGCGGCCAAGCTGGCCGGACACGAGGTGCGCGTGCCCTTCCGGCCCGGTCGCACCGACGCTAGCGCGGAGCAGACCGACGCCGTCTCCTTCGAGGTGCTGGAGCCGGCCATCGACGGCTTCCGCAACTACATCCGCGCCGGCGCCGAGGGCAACGTGGCCAACGGCATGATCGACAAGGCCAACCTCCTGATGCTGACCGCGCCCGAGATGACCGCACTGGTGGGCGGCATGCGCGCCCTCGGCGCCACCAGCGGCGGCGTCAAGCACGGCGTGCTGACCGACCGGCCGGGCCTGCTCACGCCCGATTTCTTCCTCAACCTGCTCGACATGCGCACGGCCTGGAAGCCGCTGGAAGGCAGCAAGCACCTGTTCGAGGGCACCGACCGCCAGAGCGGCGAGCGGCGCTGGACCGCGACCCTGGCCGACCTGATCTTCGGCAGCAATGCCCAACTGCGCGCCTTGTCCGAGGTGTATGCGGCGCGCGACGGCGCGGCGCATTTCGTCGACGACTTCGTGAAGGCCTGGACCAAGGTCATGGAGCTCGACCGCTTCGACCTGCGCTACCGTAAGGCGGCGTGATCTTCTTCGACAGCGGGGCCGCCGCAGTATGGCGGCGCGTCCCGCTGTTGACCCGAGTTGGGCCGGGCGGGGTCGCCATGCTCTGCCATTGGTAGTATGATCACCAGTATTGCCGTTTTTGAAACGGCATGCTGATCGCTGCACGGCGCCGTTCGACGGCGCCCATTTTTCTTTTCGCGTCCATGAACATGCCAAGACTGACCCTGGTCCCCGAGGACGCGATCCACGCGCCGCCGCCTTTCGGACCTGACGGCGCGCCCTTGTTTCCCGTCCTGCGCGACCGGGACTGGAGCGCTTCTCCGCTCGGGCCGCCGGCCGGCTGGCCGCCGGCGCTGCGTTTCGCCGCCGGCCTGGTGCTGGAATCGAACGTGCCGATGTGGGTGGCCTGGGGCGAGGACCTGGGGCTGATCTACAACGACGCGTATGCCGAGGTACTGCTCGACAAGCATCCGGCCGCCTTCGGCGCGCCGCTGCGCCAGGTCTGGGGCGAGGTGTGGCCCGACGTGGCCCCGCTGATCGCCCAGGCCCTGGCCGGGCATCCGGTGCTGCGCGAGGACATGCCGCTCGTTGCGCGCCGCGGCGGCGTCGACACCCCGGTCTGGTTCAGCTTCACCTACACCCCGGTGCGCGACGAGCGCGGGGCCGTGCGCGGCCTGTTCTGCACGGTCAAGGAAACCACCGAGAAGATGCGCTCGCAGCAGCAGCTGGAGCAGCAGGCGCGCGCCAGCGAACGCCTGGACGAAAAGACGCGCGAGACCGAGGCGCGCCACCGCCTGGCCCTGATGGCGACCAATGACGCGATCTGGGACTGGCGCATGGAAGATGGCCACGTGGTCTGGAACCAGGCCCTGCACAGCCTGTTCGGTCACGAGATCGAGGAGACCAGCGCCGACTGGTGGCTGGATCACATCCATCCGGACGACAGGGACCGGGTCGGCCGCGAGGTCGACGCCGTCATCCATGGCGGCGGGAGCGTCTGGTCCGGCGAATACCGCTTCCGGCGCGCCGACGGCAGCTATGCCCCTACCTATGACCGCGGAACAGTCCTGCGCGACGAGCAGGGCAGGGCGCTGCGCATGATCGGCGCGATGCTCGATCTCACCGCGATCAAGGCGGCCCAGGAAGCCCAGCGCGAGAGCGAGCGTCTGTTCCGCACCCTGTTCCAGTCGATCGACCAGGGCTTCTCGGTGCTCGAACTCCTGGATGGCCCGCATGGACCCCTGAGCGACTACGTGCACCTGATGGCCAATCCGGCCTTCGTGGGCAATACCGGCATCGGGAACGTGGTCGGCCGGCGCGCGCGCGAACTGGTGCCGCTGGAGGCCGAAGGCTGGATCGAGATCTACCGGCGCGTGCTGCTGACGGGCGAGCCGGTGCGCTTCGAGCGCGAACTCGAGCACACCCGGCGCTACCTGGAGCTGGCCGCGTTCCGGATCGAGCCGCCCGAGCGGCGCCAGGTGGCCGTCCTGTTCCAGGACATCACCGAGCGGCACCGGGCCGAGCTCGCGCTGCGCGAGCTGAACGACACCCTCGAGCGCCGCGTGGCCGCCGAGGTGTCCGAGCGCGCCCGCACCGAGGATGCGCTGCGCCAGGCCCAGAAGATGGAAGCCGTGGGCCAGCTCACCGGCGGCATCGCCCACGACTTCAACAACATGCTGGCCGTGATCTCGAACGCGCTCGAACTCCTGGGCCGGCGCCAGGGCGAGGACGAGCGCGCGCAGCGCTATGTCGAGATGGCCAAGAGCGGCGTGCGGCGCGCGGCCCAGCTGACCCAGCGCCTACTGGCCTTTTCGCGCCAGCAGCCGCTGCGCCCCGAGCCGCTGTGCGCGAACCTGCTGCTGGCCGGGATGGCCGATCTGCTGACCCACTCGCTCGGCACGGGTGTGCGCATCGAGTTCGCCCTGGACGACGGCCTGTGGCCGGTGCACGCCGACCCCAACCTGCTCGAGAACGCGGTGCTCAACCTGGCCGTGAACGCGCGCGACGCGATGGAGGAGGGCGGCCGTATCCACATCTCGACCGGCAACATCGATCTCGACGAGCACTTCGGCATCGACGGCGCGGCGCGCGGCGAGTACGCGATGATCGTGGTGCGCGACACCGGGTCCGGCATGTCGCCCGAGGTGCTGGAAAAAGCCTTCGACCCCTTCTTCACGACCAAGGAAGTCGGCCGCGGCAGCGGCCTGGGCCTGAGCCAGGTGTACGGTTTCGTGCGCCAGTCGGGCGGCTACGTCAAGATCGATTCCACTGTCGGCAAGGGCAGCACGGTCACCATCTACCTGCCGCGGCACCGCGAGGGCGTGGTCCCGAGCCAGCCGGAGCTGCCGCGCGAGCTGGCCCAGGCCGGCGGCGGCGAGACCATCCTGGTGGTCGACGACGAGGCGGCGGTGCGGGCCCTGTCGGCTGAGATGCTGCGCATGCTGGGCTACCACGTGCTCGAGGCGGACGGCGCGCTGGCCGCGCTGCGCTTCCTCGACGACGATCCCGGCATCGCCCTGCTGTTCACCGACGTCGTCATGCCGGAACTGAACGGGCGCAAGCTGGCGGACGAAGCCTTGCGCCGCCGTCCCGCGCTCAAGGTGTTCTTCACCACCGGCTATCCGCGCGACGCCCTGACCCACCACGGCGGCCTGAATCACGGCGTGCAACTACTGGGCAAGCCCTTCTCGATCGAGGAGCTGGCCGCGCGCGTGCGCACCGTGCTCGACATGCCCTAGCGCCCAGTCAGGGCCACTCGGGCAGGGCCACTCGGGCAGGGCCGCTCAGGCAGGGCCGCCCAGGCAGGGGCACTCGGCCAGGGGCGCTCAGGCCGAGCCGTCAGGTCGTGCGCAGGGCCCAGGGCAGGGTGTTGTGGATGCTGGTCGCGGCGATCGCCGCCTGTCCGGTGGCGACCGCGATCTGGTTCAGCCCGCGGGTGACGTCGCCGATCGCATACAGCCCCGGCACCGAGGTGCGCAGGTGGTCGTCGACCAGCAGCTTGCGGCACTCGACGGTCTCGGCGCCCAGCCCGGCCGCCAGGTCGGAGCGGGCGTTCTCGCCCAGCATCGGATAGAACACGTCACAAGGGTAGTCCTCGCCGTCGGCCGTGTGCAGGACGGGCTTCAGGTCCTCGCTCATGCTGACGCCCACCAGGGCCGACTCGACGTGCCGCACGTTCGCCGCCTCCAGCTGGCGCCGCTCTTCCTCGTTGAGGACGGACGCCGCGCTGCGCTCGAACAGCAGCACGTCCTCGCTGAAGGTGCGCATGAACAGGGCGTGGCCGACCGGGTTGACCTCCGAGGTGACCACCCCGATGCGGCGGTCGATGACGTCGTAGCCGTCGCATACCGGGCACAGGCGCACCGCGCCGGCCGCCACGGCCTCGTCCCAGCGCGCCACCGGCATCCCGGCGTCGGCCACCCCGGTGGCCAGCAGCACCGTGTGGGCGCGCAGCCGGGTCAGGTCGCCGTCGGGCCCGGCGCAATCGCCGACGAACAGCCCGTCCTCGAGACGCAGATCGGTGATCTCGCCGGGCATGACGTGCCCGCCATAACGCCCCAGCTGGGCGCGCAGGTTCTCCAGCAACTGTTTGCCGTTAATTCCGTCTGGAAAGCCAGGGTAGTTGTGGGAGACCGGAATCCAGCCCAGGCGGCTGTGGCCCTTGTCCACCAGGGCGATGTTGCGGGTGAAGCGGCGCAGGTAGATGGCGGCCGTGAGCCCGCCTGGGCCGCCGCCGATGATGAGGGTGTCGAATACCGTCTGGTCCGGGTTCATGGGCCGATTATGCGCAGCCCGGGCGCGCGGACCAATCGGCGTGCGCGCCACGGCGCGGTAAGAGGCCGCTTACAGCGCGGGCTCGCCGGGGGCGGCCAGGGGCTTGCCGCCGGCCGCCTCGGGCTGCAGGGTGACGTGGTCGATGCCGTGGCGGGCGCGCAGCATGGCGCGCACCTTTTCCAGCACCGCCGGCCATTCCTCCAGGCCGCGGATTTCGAGGTGGCCGATCAGGGCCGGTTCGCCCGGCGACATGTCCCATACGTGAAGGTCGTGCACCGACAGCACGCCCTCGACGGCGGCGATGTCGGCCCCCACCTGGAGGTAGTCGATCTGGTGCGGCACGCCTTCCATCAGGAAGTGGTAGGACTCGCGCAGGATGCCGTAGGTCGACTTGAGGATCAGCAGCGAGACGAAGATCGACAGGATGGGGTCGACCCGGTACCAGTCGGTGAAGTAGATGATCACGCCGGCCGCGATCGCCGCCAGCGAGCCGAGCAGGTCGCCCATGACGTTGAGCAGGGCGGCGCGGGTGTTGATGCTGCTGTTGTCGCGCGACAGCACCCAGGCCACCAGCAGGTTGATGCCGGCGCCGATGCTGGCCACGACCAGGACGATGCCGCCCTGGACCGGCTCGGGGTGCAGCAGGCGCTGCACCGCCTCCCAGCCGATCCAGCCCACCAGGGCCAGCATCGCCAGGCTGTTGACGAAGGCGGCCAGGGCCTCGGCGCGCACGAAGCCGAAGGAATGGCGGGCCGAGGGCGGGCGCTTGGCGATCAGCTGGGCCAGCAGGGCCAGGCCGAGGGCGGCGGCGTCGGTGACCATGTGGCCGGCGTCCGAGATCAGGGCCAGGGAATTCGAGATGAAACCGGTGACCACCTCGATCACCGCATACAGCAGGGTCAGGCCGAGGGCGACCGCGAGGGCGGTATGGCTGCGTTCCTCGATGAAGTGGGCGTGGCTGGCGTCGCCATCCAGGTGGGCGTGCAGGTGCGCGGGGTCGACTGGCCGGGAAGGCATTGCTGAGTATGCTTGTTTTGACAATGCCCTAGTGTAAAGCAAACTGTCGCCAGGGGAGAGGATATGACCGCCGGGCAAGCCCAGGAAAGCCAATCAACGGCTTGCACCGGTGGCAAGACTTGCTTAATAGGACCCCTCTCCTTATAATGCCGGTATCGGGCGGTTAGTTCAGCTGGTTAGAATACTTGGTCGACATCCAAGGGGTCGCAGATTCGAATTCTGCACCGCCCACCAAATTCTGTAAGAGCGAGAAAGGCACTCACGGTTATGACACCGCGAACTACGACCTGGTTGTGGGGGAATCGCTAGACGCGAAGGGGTGTGCTTTTGCTCAACACAACGGAAAAACGCGGCTAGTGCCGCGTTTTTTTTCGTCCATTGGTTTTTTCCCGTTTCATCGACTTGATTATTCACCGGCGCCGTGCGCCATGATTGGAGAACAGCATGCTCAACGTTCGACTTCCCGACGGATCCAGCCGTCAGTTCGACGGTCCCGTCACGGTCGCCCAGGTGGCCCAGAACATCGCCCCCAGCCTGGCCAAGGCGGCGCTGGCCGGCAAGGTGAACGGCAAGGTGGTCGACACCTCCTTCCTGATCGAGAGCGACGCCGAGCTGGCCATCGTGACCGACAAGGATCCTGAAGGCCTGGACGTGATCCGCCACTCGACCGCCCACCTGCTGGCCTATGCGGTCAAGGAACTGTTCCCGGAAGCCCAGGTCACCATCGGCCCGGTGATCGACAACGGCTTCTACTACGATTTCTCGTACAAGCGTCCCTTCACCCCGGAAGACCTGCAGGCGATCGAAAAGAAGATGCAGGAACTGGCTAAGAAGGACGAGCCGGTCACCCGCAAGGTGCTGCCGCGCGACGAGGCGGTGGCCTATTTCAAGTCGATCGGCGAGCACTACAAGGCGGAAATCATCGCCTCGATCCCGGCCAACGAAGACGTCTCGCTGTATAGCGAAGGCAATTTCACCGACCTGTGCCGCGGCCCCCACGTGCCCTCGACCGGCAAGCTCAAGGTCTTCAAGCTGATGAAGCTGGCCGGCGCCTACTGGCGCGGCGACTCCAAGAACGAGATGCTGCAGCGCGTCTACGGCACCGCATGGGCCAAGAAGGAAGAGCAGGAACAGTACCTGCACATGCTCGAAGAGGCCGAGAAGCGCGACCACCGCAAGCTGGGCAAGGCCCTGGACCTGTTCCACTTCCAGGACGAGGCCCCGGGCCTGATCTTCTGGCACCCGAAGGGCTGGACCATCTGGCAGCAGGTCGAGCAGTACATGCGCCAGACCTACCAGCTCACCGGCTACAACGAAGTCAAGGCGCCGCAGATCATCGACGTCTCGCTGTGGCAGAAGACCGGTCACTGGGATAACTACCGTGACAACATGTTCACGACCGATTCCGAGAACCGCACCTATGCGCTCAAGCCGATGAACTGCCCGGGCCACGTGCAGATCTATAACGCCGGCCTGCGCTCCTACCGCGACCTGCCGCTGCGCTACGGCGAGTTTGGCCAGTGCCACCGCAACGAGTCCTCGGGTGCGCTGCACGGCCTGATGCGCGTGCGCGGCTTCACCCAGGACGACGGCCACGTGTTCTGCACCGAAGAGCAGATCGCGGGCGAGGTGACGGCATTCCACGCCCAGGCCATGCGCGTGTACGACGACTTCGGCTTCGCCAACATCGACGTCAAGATCGCCCTGCGTCCGGACAGCCGGATCGGCTCCGACGAGGTCTGGGACCAGGCCGAGGAAGCCCTGCGTTCGGCCCTGCGCGCCTGCGGCGTGAGCTGGACCGAGCTGCCGGGCGAGGGCGCCTTCTACGGCCCCAAGATCGAGTACCACCTGAAGGACAGCCTGGGCCGCCCGTGGCAGGTCGGCACCATGCAGGTCGACTTCTCGATGCCGGGCCGCCTGGGCGCCGAGTATGTTGCCGAAGACAACACCCGCAAGGTCCCGGTGATGTTGCACCGTGCAATCGTGGGCTCGATGGAGCGCTTTATTGGTATCCTGATCGAGAACTACGCGGGCGCGCTGCCGCTGTGGCTGGCGCCGGTGCAGGTGGCCATCTTGAACATCTCGGACGCCCAGGCCGACTACGTGAAACAGGTCGAAACCCGCCTCAAACAGGCCGGCCTGCGCGTACACGCTGATTTGCGGAACGAGAAGATTACTTATAAAATACGTGAGCATTCCGTCCAAAAACTGCCTTACATCCTGGTGGTTGGCGATAAAGAGCGGGATGCCAACACGGTGGCCGTGCGAGCACGCGGCAATGTCGATCTGGGCGCGATGTCCGTCGACGCGCTGGTCGAGCGCCTGGTGGGCGAAGTTGCCGCCAAGGTGAAGTAATCCGGAAGCCCGGACGCTCCCGACCAATCCATTAATTACCTCAAAGGAATAGACATAGCTACTGACAAGCAGCATCGCATCAATGGCGAGATCACCCACCCCGAAATGCGTTTGAACGGGGTCAACAACGAGCCGCTGGGCATTGTGAGCCTGGCCGAGGCGTTTCGTCTGGCTGAAGAAGCGAACGTGGACCTGGTGGAGATCGCGCCGAACGCGGTTCCGCCGGTTTGCCGCCTGATGGACTACGGCAAGTTCAAGTATTCGGAGCAGAAGAAAGCCCACGAAGCCAAGCTGAAGCAGAAGGTCATCCAGGTCAAGGAAATCAAGTTCCGTCCGGGCACCGACGAGGGCGATTACAGCATCAAGCTGCGCAACCTCATCAAGTTCCTGGAAGAGGGCGACAAGACCAAGATCACCCTGCGTTTCCGTGGCCGCGAGATGGCGCACCAGGACATCGGCATGCGCATGCTCGAGCGGCTGCGCGGCGACCTGGAGCCTTACGGCCAGGTCGAACAGTTCCCGAAGCTCGAAGGTCGCCAGATGATCATGGTGGTCGCGCCGAAGAAGAAGAAGTAATTCTTCGCGTCAGGGTAGTGCAAGGGCCGGGTCCGGCGTGCGGGAGTACCGCATGACGGCCCGGCTTGCGTTCGTCCCTACGTGTCGCATCGCCGCCGCAAGCCACGAGTCCGGCCCGGTTTCATAGTGCGCCGCGTCATCTTCCCGAAATTCTGTGCTACAATCTGCGGTTCCTGTTTTTGACAAGCAGGTTGTAGCGGACTCGCATCTGCTGCAAAACAAGTGAAAGTAGGCATCTAAGAGCAGCGTCGCTGCCACCTGCAATCCTGTTCAACATATGAGGCTGTCCCTGAACGGACAGATGACTATGCCAAAAATGAAAACCAAAAGCTCCGCGAAGAAGCGTTTTCGCGTGCGTCCGGGCGGTACCGTCAAGTCGGGCATGGCGTTCAAGCGTCACATCCTGACCAAGAAGACCACCAAGAACAAGCGCCAGCTGCGCGGCACCCGTAACATCAATGCGTCGGACGTCCAAAGCGTCTACCGCATGATGCCCTCTGCTTAATCTCACACAAAAGGAGCTACCATGCCTCGAGTAAAACGTGGGGTTACTGCACGTGCCCGTCACAAGAAGGTTCTTGAACTTGCCAAAGGCTACCGTGGCCGTCGCAGCAAGGTATTCCGTATTGCCAAGCAAGCAGTCATGCGCGCTGGCCAGTACGCCTACCGCGACCGCCGCAACAAGAAGCGCGTCTTCCGCGCCCTGTGGATCACCCGTATCAACGCGGCTTCGCGTTCGCACGGCATGACCTACAGCGCATTCATGAACGGCCTGAAGAAGTCCGCGATTGAACTGGACCGTAAAGTCCTGGCCGACATGGCCGTCCACGACAAGCCGGCTTTCGCCGCTATCGTGAACACCGTCAAGGCCAAGCTGGCTGCTTAATACAGTCTGCATGCAAGACAGCGCTGCGCCTTCGGGTGTGGCGCACAGGAAGCGGGGCAAGGGTCACACCTGTGCCCCGTTTTCGATTGTGGACGCACAAACAGGAAAAGAATAAGCATGAACTCGCTGGAAGAACTCGTCGTCGCGGCCCAGGCTGACTTTGCCGCCGCCGCGGACGCCGCCGCGCTCGAAAATGCAAAAGCCAAGTACCTGGGCAAGACCGGCCAGGTGACCGACCTGATGAAGGGCCTGGGCAAGCTCGATCCCGAGCAGCGCAAGGCGCAGGGCGCACTGATCAATGCCGCAAAAGAAAAAATCGAACAGGCACTGAACCAGCGTCGCGACGCGCTCGCCAACGCCCAGCTGGAAGCCCGCCTGAACGCCGAGGCCATCGACGTGAGCCTGCCGGGCCGCGGCCGCAGCAAGGGTGGCATCCACCCGGTGATGCGCACCTGGGAAAGGGTCGAGCAGATCTTCCGCTCCATCGGCTTCGACGTGGCCGACGGCCCCGAGATCGAAACCGACTGGACCAATTTCACCGCACTGAACAGCCCGGAAAACCACCCGGCGCGTTCGATGCAGGACACCTTCTACATCGAGGGCCAGGACAGCAGCGGCAAGCCGCTGCTGCTGCGCACCCACACCTCGCCGATGCAGGTGCGCTACGCGCGCACCCACACCCCGCCGATCAAGGTGATCGCGCCGGGCCGCACCTACCGCGTCGACAGCGACGCCACCCACTCGCCGATGTTCCACCAGGTCGAAGGCCTGTGGATCGGCGAGGACATCAGCTTTGCCGACCTCAAGGGCGTGTACCTGAACTTCGTCAAGGCCTTCTTCGAGACCGACGACCTGCAGGTGCGTTTCCGTCCCTCCTACTTCCCCTTCACCGAGCCGTCGGCCGAGATCGACATCGCCTTCGGCAGCGGTCCGCTCAAGGGGCGCTGGCTGGAAGTCTCGGGCGCCGGCCAGGTCCATCCGACCGTGGTGCGCAACTTCGGCCTGGATCCGGAAAAATTCATCGGCTTCGCGTTCGGCTCCGGCCTCGAGCGCCTGACGATGCTGCGTTATGGAATCAACGATCTGCGCCTGTTCTATGAAGGCGATCTGCGTTTCCTCAAGCAGTTCAATTAATTCCGGCTGAAACCCGAAGCAAGAACAAGGCAAACGAATATGCAATTCTCCGAAAACTGGCTCCGTTCCATGGTCGATCCGAAGATGAATTCGGACGAACTGTCGCACCTCCTGACGATGTCCGGCCTCGAAGTGGAAGAGGTCGAAGCCGTCGCGCCGCCGTTCTCGAACGTGGTGGTGGCCGAGGTCAAGGAAGTGGCCAAGCACCCGAACGCCGACCGCCTCAACGTCTGCCAGGTGGACGTCGGCACCGGCACCCTGCTCAACATCGTGTGCGGCGCGCCCAACGTGCGCGCCGGCATGAAGGCGATCTGCGCCAAGGCCGGCGCCGTGCTGCCGCCCGGCGCGGACGGCAAGCCCTTCGAGATCAAGGTCGGCAAGCTGCGCGGCGTGGAATCGCAGGGCATGCTGTGCTCGGCCAAGGAACTCAAGATCTCGGAAGAGGGCAGTGGCCTGATGGAACTGCCGGAAGACGCGCCGATCGGCGCCAACATCCGCGACTACCTCGGCTTGAACGACCTCAAGTTCACCATCAAGCTGACCCCGAACAAGGCCGACTGCCTGTCGGTGCTGGGTGTGGCGCGCGAAGTGGCGGCCCTGACCGGTTCGCCGCTGCACGTGCCGACCACCCGCGCGGTGCCGGTCACCATCGCCGACACGCTGCCGGTGAAGGTCTCGGCGCCCGACCTGTGCGGCCGTTTCGCCGGCCGCATCATCCGCGGCCTGAATGCCCGCGCCGCCACGCCCGAGTGGATGAAGCGCCGCCTGGAGCGCAGCGGCCAGCGCTCGGTGTCGGCCCTGGTCGACATCTCCAACTACGTGATGCTGGAAGTCGGCCGTCCCTCGCACGTGTTCGACCTGGCCAAGATCCACGGCGGCCTGGACGTACGCTGGGGCAAGAAGGGTGAAAGCCTGAAGCTCCTGAACGGCAACACCGTCGAGGTCGACGAATGGGTCGGCGTGATCGCCGACGACAAGGAACTGGAATCGCTGGCCGGCATCATGGGCGGCGACAGCACCGCCGTCACCCTGGACACCACCGACATCTACCTGGAAGCCGCGTTCTGGTGGCCGAACGCCATCCAGGGCCGCGCCCGCCGCTACAATTTCTCGACCGACGCGGCGCACCGCTTCGAGCGCGGCGTCGACTACGCGACGATTCCCGAGCACATCGAGCGCATCACCTCGCTGATCGTGGAAATCTGCGGCACCGCCGCCACCCAGGTCGGCCCGCTGGACGACCAGGTCCTCGCGCTGCCGCAGCGCCAGCCGGTGCAGATGCGCACCGCGCGCGCCGCCAAGGTGATCGGCGTGCCGCTCACCGACGAGCTCGTCGCCGACATCTTCACCCGCCTGCAGTTGCCCTTCACGCTGGAACAGGGCGTGTTCTCGGTCACCGCGCCGAGCTACCGCTTCGACATCGAGATCGAGGAAGACCTGATCGAAGAAGTGGCGCGCGTCTATGGTTTCGAAAACATCCCGGCGCTGCCGCCGGTGGCGCCCTCGGCCATGCTGATCGAGCCGGAAAACACCCGCTCCCTGTTCGCGATCCGCCACCAGCTGGCCGATCTCGGCTACCAGGAAGTGGTCAACATGAGCTTCGTCGAAGCCCAGTGGGAACAGGATTTCGCCGGCAACGAGGCGCCGATCCGCCTGCAGAACCCGATCGCCAGCCAGATGAGCGTGATGCGCTCCAACCTGGTCGGCAGCCTGGTCGCCAACGTGCGCTACAACGTCAACCGCAAGGCCGGCCGCGTGCGCGCCTTCGAAGTCGGCGCGGTGTTCCACCGCAACCCGGCGGCGGTCGACGGTCCGCTGGCGGTGGCCGGTTTCGACCAGCCCAAGCGCGTCGCCGCCATCGCCTACGGCCCGGCCGTGGACGAGCAGTGGGGCGAGAAGACCCGCGCGGTCGACTTCTTCGACCTCAAGGGCGACCTCGAGGCCTTGTTCGCGCCGCGCCAGCTGCGCTTCGTGAAGGGCGAGCATCCGGCCCTGCACCCGGGCCGCAGCGCCTTGGTCGAACTGGATGGCCAGAGGATCGGCTTCATCGGCGAGCTGCACCCGCGCTGGCTGCAGAAATACGACCTGCCCCAGGCTCCGGTCGTGTTCGAGGTCGACGCCGAGGCCCTGCGCCAGCGCATCGTGCCGAGCTATGCCGAGATCTCCCGGTTCCCGGGCGCCACGCGCGACCTGGCCCTGGTGGTCAAGCAGAACGTGGCGGCCCAGGATGTGCTCGACACATTCCAGGCCGAGGTGGCGGCCAACCCTGGCGGCAAGATCGTGCAAGCTATTGTTTTGTTTGACGAATATCGCGGCAAAGGGCTGGAGACGGATGAAAAAAGCCTTGCTTTCCGCTTTAGCTTGCAAGATACTCAATCGACGCTGCAGGACGACGCCGTGGACGCTATCATGAGCGCCGTGGCCGAGGCTGCGAAGAACAAGCTGAACGCGAAGCAGCGCGCTTGATCGTCTCCAGAACACGATTTTGACTTGAAGGCAGGGCTTCAAAATTAATAACAACGACGTCGATACGGCCGTACTCCAGGAGGCCCTCGCGGCCGACCTGGATCGCGCCATGCACGTGGCGCGTGTGCGGAAGGAAGCGGAACAGGCACTCCCGACCTTGACCAAGGCCGAGCTGGCCGAACTGCTGTTCGAGCAGGTCGGCCTCAACAAGCGCGAGGCCAAGGACATGGTCGAGACCTTCTTCGACGAGATCCGCAATGCGCTTGAACGAGGCGAAGCGGTCAAGCTGTCCGGCTTCGGCAACTTCCAGTTGCGCGACAAGCCGCAGCGGCCGGGTCGCAATCCGAAAACCGGGGAAGAGATCCCCATCACGGCGCGCCGCGTCGTGACTTTCCACGCCAGCCAGAAGCTCAAGGCCATGGTCGAAGAGGCCAGTCCTTCGGGTTCGCCCTCGGGTTCGCCCTCGGGTTCACCCGGCTCGCTGGCTCGCGCCGCCTGAACTGATCCATGAACGACCGTCCGAACAAGACCGAAGCGACCGTGCTGCCGCCGATTCCGGCGAAGCGATATTTCACGATCGGCGAGGTGAGTGAGTTGTGCGGGGTCAAACCCCATGTACTGCGTTACTGGGAGCAGGAATTTACTCAGCTAAAGCCTGTCAAACGCCGTGGAAACCGTCGCTACTACCAGCACCACGAGGTGCTGCTGATACGCCGTATCCGCGAGCTGTTGTACGAGCAGGGCTTCACCATCAGCGGCGCCCGCAATCGTCTCGACAGCCGCGCCAGCGCGCTGGCTGGCCTCGAGGAACTTGACCTGCCGGAACCGGCGCCGAGCGTCGATACCGAGCACCTGCGCGCCGAACTGCTGGGGATTCTCGATCTCCTGAAAAACGGTCCACAGCCGGCCTGAATCCGTCGTCTCCTTGCGGTGCAGGTCGCGCCGCCGGGAGCCGTCGCGCTTGCGCGCGCTCGCCGGTTCGTGCTGAGCTTGAAGCGCGATGCCGGAGTGTTAAAATATTATTCGCGCTGATACCGCATTGACGCGCACTAAGCCGGGCGGCCCAGAACCCGGCCCTTTCCTGCGCAAGGAAAATTTAAGGGAAGACAATGATACGCGTTGCCATTTGTGACGATCACCAAATAGTTCGAGCAGGATTCAAGCAGATTTTCTCGTCGTCGGGCGAATTCGAAGTCGTCGCCGAAGGCGCCACCGGCCGCGAGGCCCTCGACATCGCCCGCCGCGAGATCTGCGACGTGCTGCTGCTCGATATCGCGATGCCCGACCAGAGCGGGATCGATATCCTGCGCACCATCCGCCAGGGTCAGCCCAACCTGCCGGTGCTGATCCTGTCCGGCTATCCGGCGCAGCAATACGCGCTCAACCTGTTCAAGATGGGCGCGAACGGCTACCTGAACAAGGAATGCGAGGCGGACGAGCTCAAGACCGCCGTGCGCACCGTCTACCAGGGCCGCCGTTACGTGAGCTCGACCGTCGGCGAACTGCTGGCCCAGAGCTTCGACCGCGATCCGAACACCGCGCTCCACACCGAGCTGTCGGACCGCGAATTCCAGGTCTTCCTGCGCCTGGCCAAGGGCGCGACCGTGTCCGACATCGGCAATGCCCTGTCGCTCTCGATCAAGACCGTGTCCACCTACCGTACCCGCATCATGGAAAAGATGGGTCTGCAGTCCAACAGCGACCTGACCTACTATGCCATGAAGAACAATCTCCTCGATTGATTTCCCCACCGCGCCCCGTCCACCGGGGCGCGCGTTCTAGTGCGCAAGTTCTGTATTCCTCGCGCAACCGTTTTGAAACATTTTGTTACGTCCAGGCATTTCGCGGTGCAACATTCTGCACATCCGTCTATAATCAAATGACGGCAACGTTGCGTGAAAGGAAGCCCCGTGTACTTTTCCACCGCCCCGGCCGGCGAGCCTGTGCGCAGTCTGCCGCTGCACAAGAAGCTGCTCTGCCTGGCGTGCGTCATTCTGCTGGTCGTCAACGGCGTCTTCCTGGTCCGTAATCTCGACGACCTGCGCGCGGCCAACGCGCTGCAAACCCAGAGCGCCCGGGTCTCCGACGAACTCCAATACCTGAACCTGCTCGTCACCGACGCCGAAAGCGGCCTGCGCGGCTACTTCCTGTCGGGCTCCGACGTCTACCTCGGCCCGCTGCACGCGGCTCCCCAGCAGATCGACAACCAGTTGCGCGCCCTCGGCGTGCTGCTCGCCGACAGCCCTTCGCAAACCAGGAACCTGGCCCAGTTGCGCAGCCTGGTCCAGAAGAAGCTGGGCCTGATGCACCAGGCCCTTGAGGTCTACCGCCAGGGCGGCCTGGTCGACATCGTCGCGATCGCCGCCGCGCCCGACGAGCGCGCCGACATGGACGAAATCCGCCTGCAGGTGGTGATCATGACGCGCGAGCAGAACGAACTGCTGGCCGCCCGCACCGCCTCCTTCTACCAGCAATACCGCCATGCGGCCCTGTTCGGGCTGGGCATCAACACCGCCGCCATCGTGGTGCTGGTGCTGTTCTATAAACTGATCCAGCGCGCCTTCGGGCTGCGCCTGCGCGCCGAGCGCGCCCTGCAGCAATCCAACGACCACCTGGAAGAAATGGTGGCCGAGCGCACCGAGCAGCTCTCGGTCCTGTCGCGCCACCTGATCAAGGTGTCGGAAGAAGAGAAGTCGCGCCTGGCGCGCGAGCTGCACGACGAAATGGGCGCCAACCTGACCGCGATCGGCATGGACCTGACCACGGTCAGCGAGCAGTTGCGCGTCAGCCAACCGGAACTGGCGGCCAAGCTCGGCCGCGCCCGCCGCACCCTGGTCGACACCGTGCAGCTCAAGCGCCGCATCATCGAGAACCTGCGCCCCAGCCTGCTGGACAACATGGGCCTGTCGGCCGCGCTGCAAAGCTATTGCGCCGACTATGGCCGCATCACCTCGCTCGACTGCGACGCCCTGATCGACCGCCAGGCCGATACGGCCGGCCCGATGCAGGCGATCGCACTGTTCCGCATCACCCAGGAAGCCCTCAACAACATCGCCAAGTATGCCGAGGCGCGCAGCGTGATCGTCAACCTGAGCCGCGAGCCCGAGGGCTGGGACCTGGAAATCACCGACGACGGCATCGGCATTCCGGCCGACGCCATGGCCAAGTCGAAGTCCCACGGCCTGCTGGGCATGCGCGAGCGCGCCTTGCTGCTGGGCGGCAGCCTGACCGTGGAGCGCGGCGTGAACGGGATCGGCACCTGCGTGCGGGCCTGGATTCCGGTCGAAGCGCCAGGCGGGGAGGGCAAAAACAAAACGGGCGCGGCAAGCGCCGCGCCCGGTATGGAATCGGATCCCGCGCCGTCAGCTCCGGATCAGGTCAGGATCAACGCGCCACATCCATGAGCAGGCGGTCGTACTCGGACTTCGCGACCTTGTAGCATTCGCCTGCGTATTCTTCCAGGCCGGCACGGTCCAGCACGGTGATGTTGCCGCGGCGGTACTGGATCAGGCCCTCGTCCTGCAGCTTGCCGGCGGCGGCCGTGATGCTTTCGCGACGCACGCCCAGCATGATCGAAATCAGTTCCTGGGTCACTTTCAGTTCATTGGTCGGCGAACGGTCCAGGCGGTCCAGCAGCCAGCGGCAGAGCTTCTGCTCGATCGAGCTGTGGCGGCCGCCGACGGCGTTCTGGGCCATCTGGGCGAACAGGGCGTTGGTGTAGCGCATCAGCAGTTGCGGCAGGGCGCCGCCGCGGTTGAAGGCGTCGCGCAGGTATTGGGTCTTGAGGCGGTAGCCGTAGCCGGCGCTCTGCACCACGGCGCTGCACATGGCGCGCTCGCCCATGAAGAGCGACACGCCGACCACGCCTTCATGGCCGACCACCGCGATCTCGGTGGTTGCGCCGTCTTCCATCACGTAGAGCAGCGACACGATTGCCGTGGTCGGAAAATACACGTATTCCAATTTGCTGCCATACTCGAACAACTCCTTGCCGAAGGGCAGAGGGACGAGTTCCAGGTGCTCGAACAGGGTTTCCAGGTCTTGGCGGGGGAGGGCGGCGAGCAGTTCGTTCTGCTGGGTGCCGCTATAGCTGACAACGGGGCGGGACGCGGATTTCAGTTCCTCACTCGTGGCTGGGATCTGGTTCTTCGCTTTTTGCGTGGCACCACCAAGTTGAGTGTTGTTCATTTTGTGTCCTCTTATCTCTAACATGCTTCAGGAGCGTTTGGGAGGCTATGAAAGTTTGCCTCATCGCGATGTGTGTACATTAAAGCTATAGTCCGGTGCCGAACATAAGACTGGCGGTTGCACCCATGTAGGCTGTATGCATGATGTTTTGTCAGTCCAGTCCTACTAGACAGACGGGGCAAAATCGCCCCTTTTTGTTTGGTTGCGGCAACGAAAATGCCGGATAATGGACGCATTCTTGTGACTCGACGGCAAGCAGATGGGACTGCAGGTTTTACTGGTGGAAGATGACGCCGTCCTGGCCGACGGCCTGACGCGCGCGCTGCAGGCCCAGGGCATGAGCGTCAGCCTGGCCGTGGACGGCCTGGCGGCCGACGCCCAGCTGCAGGCCAACCCACCCGAGGTGGCCGTGCTCGACATCGGCCTGCCCGGCATCGACGGCTTCGAGGTGGTGCGTCGCCTGCGCGCGCGCGGGGCCGCCACCCCGGTGCTGCTGCTGACCGCGCGCGACGCGGTCGAGGACAGGGTGCGCGGCCTGGAAACCGGCGCCGACGATTACCTGGTCAAACCCTTCGCCACCGCCGAACTGGTGGCCCGCATCCGCGCCCTGGCGCGCCGCAACGCCCCCAAACCCACCGTCCTCGCCCTCGGCAAGCTGGCCCTGGACGGCGCCACCCGCCGCGCGCGCGTGGGCGAGCGCCCGCTCGAACTCTCGGTGCGCGAATGGGGCGTGCTCGAATACCTGCTCCAGCATGCGGGCCGGGTGGTGTCCAAGCAGCAGATCATCGACGCCATCCTGGCCTGGGACCAGGACCTGACCCAGAACGCGGTCGAGGTCTACGTCTCGCGCCTGCGCCTGAAGCTCGAGGGCGCCGGCGTGGCGATCCGCACCATCCGCGGCTTCGGCTACCTGCTCGAGCTCGACGCGCCGGCCGCATGAGCAGCATCCGCCTGCGCCTGCTCAAGTGGCTGCTCGGGCCCATCCTGCTGCTGAACCTGGTGCTGGCCGGGCTGATCTACCTGCTCGCCTGGACGCCGGCCCAGGTCGCCTTCGACCAGGGCTTGCAGGACACCGCGGCGGCGCTGGCCGCGCGCCTCCAGTCGGGCGCCCCGGCCTCCCTGCCGCCGCGCCTGGGCGGCCAGGACCGCTTCTGGTTCGTGGTGCGCGACGGCGAAGGGCGGCGCCTGGCCGGCGCCGAGGGCTTCCCCGCCTTGCGCCCTGGCGCTCCCGCCTACGACGCCCTGATCGGCGGCGAGCCGGTGCGGGTCGCCGCCCTGGCGCTCGCCACCCCCGAAGGGACGCGCCAGCTGGGCGTGGCACGCACCCTGCGCCAGCGCGCCGAGGTGCGCTCGGCCATTCTGCGCTCGCTGTTCGTGCTGGTAACCCTGGCCACGCTCACCCTGGTCGGACTGGTCTGGTTGTCGGTCAGTAATGGCCTGAGGCCGCTGGCGCGCATCCGCGCCGAGCTGGGCCGTCGCGGAGGCAGCGACCTGGCGCCGCTGCCGAGCGAAGGCGTGCCCTACGAGATCGCGCCGGTAGTCACCGGCTTCAACGAATTGCTGGACCGGGTCGAGGCGGGTGCCCGCGCCCAGCGCGACTTCCTGGCCGACATGGCGCACCAGTTGCGCACCCCTCTGGCGGGACTGCAACTGCAGCTCGAATGGCTGGGGGAGCGCCATGCGGCCGACGAGGAAACCCGGCGCTCGGTCGGCCTGATGCGCCTGGCCAACGAGCGCATGATCCGCCAGGTGAACCAGCTGCTGGCGCTGGCTCGCGCCAAGGGCGGCCAGCCCGGCGAGGCCTTCGCCGCGCTCGACCTGGCGCGCCTGGTGCAGGACACGGTCCAGTACTTCGTCGAGGAAGCCGCGCGGCGCGGGATCGACATCGGCTTCGAACTGGCGCCGGCACCGGTGGCAGGCGAGGCCTTCCAGCTGCGCGACCTGATCGACAACCTGGTCGACAACGCGCTGCGCTACACGCCGCGCGGCGGCAGCGTGACGGTCAGCACCGGCGTCGAGGGCGCGCAGGCGCTGTTCGCCGTCGACGACACCGGCCCCGGCATCCCGCCCTCGCGGCGCAGCCAGGTGTTCGAGCGCTTCGTGCGTCTGGACGACAAGACCGCCGGCAGCGGCCTGGGCCTGGCCATCGTGCGCGACATCGCCGGCGCCCACCGCGCCCGCATCGAGCTAGGGGAGGGGCCGGGCGGCCGCGGCACCCGGGTGGCGGTGCGCTTTCCGCTGCGCGCAGGTCCGCCCTGAGCCCGGCGCAGCGCTTCAGGCGCGCGCCACCCAGCCGCGGAAACTGAAGGCCGCGTAGAACAGGCCGATGTCGGCGAAGCCCGCTTCGCCCAGCAGGGTGTGCTCCTCGTCCGGGGCCAGCAGGGGCAGGCGGCCCAGCATGTTCGCCGCGCCGGCCCAGGCCCGCTCCCAGTCTGGTTCGCCGCGCTCGCCGAAGGCGATCGAACGCGCCATCCATTGCTGCGGATCCGGCCCGGCCGCCGTGTGCCCGGCCACCACCAGGCGCGCGCCGGGGCGCAGGCGGCGCCGGATCCCGCGCAGCGTGTCCAGGCGTTCCTCGCGCCCCAGGTGATGCAGGGTCAGCAGGCAGGTCGCGCCCTCGTAGGGGCCGGCCGGCGCTTGCCCGACCGTCCCTTCGATCAGCTCGACCCGTTCGAGGCAGGGCGCCAGCGTTTGCCGGGCCAGCGCGAGCATGGCCGGCGCCGGGTCCACGCCGGTGAAGCGCCAGCCGGGCCGCGCCTCGGCCAGCGCGCGCGTCTCCAGGCCGCCGCCGGCCCCCACCACCAGGATGTTGGCAGTAGCGGGCGCCGCTTCGGCCAGCAGCAGCATGGCCATGCGGTGCAGGTCGGCCAGGCCGGGCACCTTGCGCGGGGTGTCGCCGGCGTAGGAGGCGATCGCGCCAGGGTTGTTGTAGGGATTGTTCTCCATCGCGCAGGCGCTCCGTACTCATGTAACTTTCAAGAATACGAAAGAGGCCAGATTGTGTCAATCGGTGTGGCCTTGTCAGGGTTTTGTCAGCATTTCCTCAGGGAACTGAAAGCTTTGTGCGATATCATTCCGTACGGCAACATTCGGAATGGCAGGGCGCCTAGCCCAGGAGGAAACCCATGCAGCAGCGACAAACCGGCTTCACCCTCATCGAAATCATGATCGGGGTCATCATCATCGGCATCCTGAGCGCGATCGCCCTGCCGTCCTACACCGCCTACGTGATGCGTGCGCGCCTGGCCGAAGCCCACACCGCCCTGGCCGGCGCCCAGCCCCTGCTCGAGCAGTTCTGGGCCAACAACCGGACCTACGCCGGCTTCGACCGGGTCCCGGCCGAAAGCGAGAATTTCAGCTATTCCCTGAGCGAGCCCGATGCCGGCAGCTACACCCTGGTCGCGACCGGGCAGGCCAGCGCCGCCGGCTTCGTGTTCACGATCGACCAGTCCGGCAACCGCGCGACCACCGCCGCGCCGGACGGCTGGGCCACCAACGACGAGTGCTGGGTCGACCGCAAGGAGGGCACGTGCAGCCACTGAGGCCAGCCGCCGGCTACACCACCATCGAAGCGCTGATCGCGGTGGTGGTGCTGGCCATCCTGCTGGCGGTCGGCCTGCCCAACCTGAGCGGCTGGCTGTCTTCGACCAAGGTGGCCGGCGCGGTCCAGTTCTACGCCGAGGGCTATGCGATGGCGCGTTCCCAGGCGCTGGCCAACAACGCCGCCAGCCGCCTGGTGTTCAGCCGCAACGCCGTCAGCGGCCAGCCGGACTGGCAGGTCGACGTCTGCTTCCCGGCCGCCGGCCAGCCCTGCGACGCCGACAGCGAACGCTGGTCAACCCTCGAAGACGAGGCCGCCACGGACGGCACGGTCGGCGTGGCGGTGCGCTCGGTGCGGCGCAGCGCCGAGGCCCTGCCGGCCAGCTCGCTCATGAGCGTCGAGCTGCCGGCCGGCGCCAGCGCCGTCTACTTCACGCCGCTGGGCTGGGTCGATTCCGGCCCGGCCACGCCCGCCGACCGCATCGACCTGAGCCCGGCCAGCGGCCACGAGGACGCCTTCGCGCCCGCCAGCCTGGTCCTGACCATGGCCGGCGTGGCGACCCGCTGCAACCCCGACGCCGACGACGGCGATTCCCGCAGGTGCCCGGAATGAACACGCCTCCTTTCAAACGCGGGCAAGAGGGCGTGGCCCTGCTCGAAGCCCTGATCGCGGTGCTGATCCTGGCGATCGGCCTGATCGGCACCGTGGGCCTGCAGGCCCGTTCCTACGCGGCCCTGTCGGACGCCGGCCTGCGCGCCGAAGCCACCATCGCCGTCAACGAACTGCTCGGCATCATGAATTCCGACCTCGAGCACGCCGCCGACTACGCGGTGGAAGAGGGCGAGGAGCCCGGCGAACGCCTGCAGGCTTGGCACGAGGCCGTCTCCGCGCGCCTGCCCGGCGCCACCATCGGGGTCAGCGTGACCGAGGCCACCAGCGCGGTCCCGCGCACCGAGGTTGCGGTGAGCATCGGCTGGACGCGCCAGGACAACCAGAGCGAGAACACGCACCGCGTGACCGCCTACCTCGCGGAGACCAAGTGAAGGCCGCCCTCCAGCGCCGCGCGCGCGGCTTCACCCTGGTCGAGCTGATGGTCAGCATCGTGATCGGCCTGCTGGCCGTGCTGTTCGCCACCCGCATCATGACCGAGGGCGAGCGCACCAAGGACGCCGCGCTGGGCGGCTCCGAGTCCATGCAGAACGGCATGCTTGCCATGTTCCAGATCAGCGCCGACGCCGAGCAGGCCGGATTCGGCCTGAACGATCCCATCGTCCTCGGCTGCGACACCATCTTCAGCGACAGCGAAGGCTACCAGCTGGCGCAGGCGCCGCGCGGCGCCGCCACCGTGCGGCCGCTGGGCAGCGTGGTGATCGAGCCCGGCGGCGAAGAATCGGACCGCATCAGCCTCTACGCCGGCAGTTCGCTGACCGGCACCGGCACCGTGGGGCTGCAGAGCGACTACATCGGCGGCACCCTGCTCACGATCGACCGCAAGGCCTTTGGCTTCGGCAAGGACGACGTGATCCTGGTGGCGCCCGAAAACCCTGGCGGCAACTGCGCGCTGGCCCAGATCTCGGTCGATCCGGGCGAGGCCACCGAGCTGGCGATCGGCGGCGCCGGCCTGCGCTACAACAGCGGCTCGCTGGGCCGCAACTTCGAGGGCAATGCGACCCGCATCTTCAACCTCGGCCCGGCGCGCAACCTGTCCTTCCACACCTGGTCGGTCGAGAACGGCTACCTGCGTCTGCGTTCGACCAACCTGCCCGGCGCCGCGGAAAGCTCGCGCCCGGTGGCGGACAATATCGTGGCGCTCAAGGCCCAGTACGGCTTCGACAACCGCAGCGTCGCCGACTTCGAGCCGGAGAAGGGCATGCAGATCGGCCTGTGGTCGAACGAGATGGTGGACGCCGATGGCGACGGCGTGGTCGGCGGCGCCGGCGACTACCAGCGCATCACCGCCCTGCGGATCGCGGTGGTGGCGCGCGCCAAGAATCCCGAGCGGCCCGGGACCGACGGCCAGTGCGCTGCGACCACCACGGCCCCCACCTTGTTCGCCAGCGCCCAGCCCCAGGGCGTGGAGGCGGTGCCGGTCACGGTGGGACTCGCGCTCGCCGACGATGCGGTCGACTGGCGCTGCTACCGCTACCGGGTGTTCGAAACCATCGTGCCGATGCGTAATTCCGGCTGGAGGCCTTCATGATGCCATCGACGTTTCCCCAGCGCCGCCGGCGCGCCCGCGGCGTGGCGCTGCCGGTCATGCTGATCATGCTGCTGGTGATGCTGGTGACCAGCATCTACCTGCTCAAGTCCAGCAATTCGACCACCCTGGCCGCCTCCAACCTCGCCTATGACGCCACCCTCAGCCGCGCCGTGGACCTCGGCCTGCACCGCGGCTTCCAGTGGCTCAGCACCACCGCCAACGGCAGCAAGGTGACCCTGCGCGAGAACGTGGAGGACGAGGGCTATCGCGCCTTCGCCAACACCAATACCAGGCCGCGCGACGCCGACTTCTGGGTCGGCTCGCGCGTCATCGACGGTCCCGACAACACCCGTATCCGCTACGTGATCCACCGCCTCTGTTCCGAGAGCGGCGCCTGGGACAAGCCCAAGAACAAATGCGTCCAGACCGCCGGCAACAAGGCCGCCGCCGGCGCCACGGTCAGCTACGGCCAGAGCCTGGCCTCGGACGCCCCGGCCTTCGCCACCTCCCCGCTGCTGCACTACGTGATCACGGCGCGCGTCGACGGCGTGCGCGGCGGGAACGTCATCAACCAGATGGTGGTCATGATCGGCGCCTGAGCCGGCCGCGACCCGAATGGAATGCCCATGAAACGCTATCTTCTTTCCCTGTGCCTGGCCCTGAGCGCGCTGCCGGCCAGCGCCGGCCCCACCGGCATCTCGCAGCTGCCGCTGCTGAACATCACGGGCACCGGCACGGTCAAGCCGAACCTGATGCTGCTCTACGATAACTCGGGCTCGATGGCCAGCAGCTTCACGCCCGACTATGTGGACGACAGCAGCACCTGCCGCTCGCGCGCCACCCTGGCCGGCGGCACCCGCGGCTGCCGCATTGGCGATCCGCCCTATGCCAGCGCCGACTTCAACCGTCAGTACTACAACCCCAAGGTGCGCTACAGCCCGCCGGTGCGGGCGGACGGCACTTCCTATCCGGAGCTGAACGCCGGCGCCACCTCGAACTGGGCCACCGTCACCACCGACGGCTTCGGCGTCAACCGGACCGACCTGCTCGGCAGTGCGGCCAACAGCACCAACCTGGTGAGCGGCTTCCCCGACCTGCGCTGGTGCGACGGCAGCGGCAACTGCAGCAGCAACACGGTCGGCTATTCCTACCCGAACGACGAGCGCTACAACGCCCAGAGCTTCACCGCCAATCCCTACTACTACACCATCAACGTCGCCGAATACTGCACCGACGCCAGCCTCACCACCTGCAAGTCGACCGCGATCAACGCGCCGGCCCCGGCGGGCTACCCGTTCCCGGCCAAGGTGCGCTGGTGCGATACCCGCGCGCTGACCAATTGCCAGGCCAAGTACGTCGGCAACTACAAGTACCCGCGCTTTTCCGACCCCAACCGGGCCGGCGAATGGTACGGCACCATCACCATCGGACTGTCCACCACGGCCAGCTCGATGACGGTCGACAGCGTGACGGCGGTCAGCACGGCCGGCTCGGTGGTGATCACCAACGGCCCGGTCACCGCCAGCAACGGCACCAATACGGCCGCAAAGCAGCAGGCCTTCGCCAACGCGCTGGCCGCCTCGATCATCGCCAAGAGCGGCCTGGCGCGCGCCTTCACCGCCTGCGTGCGCACCCCGACCGGGGGCGGGGTGCCGGCCTGCTCGACCTATGGCATCACGCTCGACAGCAACAACGTGGTGGCGGTGGTGCCCATCAGCTGTCCCGCGAACACGGTGGGCAAGCCGGTGCCCGACTGCACCCTGGTCAAGGACGGCAGCCGCGCCGGCGACGAGCTGCTGGTGGCCTCGGGCAGCGCCTCGACCGCCTTGCTGACGGTCTCGGGCAGCACCAATCCGAGCAAGACCCAGGTGCTGGCCGGCCTGACCTATGGCGGCGCCCAACTGTTTTCCAGCAGCCTGAGCTTCAACCGCGGCATCAACGCGGCCGCGGTCGCGGCGGCGATCCGCGACAAGATCGGCACCAAGGGCACGGTGCGCGCCTATGTCGGCGGCACCGCCAATTCCTCGCCCACCTGCGCGGCCCAGCCCAACACCACGGTCTGCCTGGTCGACACTGCGAGCGACGCCGAAGGCAAGAACATCGCCCTCGGCTCGCTCAGCAACAACGGCAACAACCCGCGCTACCTGACCTTCGGCGTGGGCGTGGCCCAGAGCGACGGCGTGCCGACCGTGACGACGCCGCTCGGCGCCTCGGTCTTCGTACGCACCGACATCGTGCCGACCCGAAACAGCTATCCGAAGGACAGCGCGCGCACCGACTGCGCCGGCGCGACCTGCACCTATGCCGAGGAGATGACCAACTTCGCCAACTGGTACGGCTACTACAAGACCCGCAACCAGACCATGAAGACGGCCGTGGGCCAGGCCTTCCAGCCGATCACCGACAACTACAACGTCGGCCTTGTCTCCCTCTCGACCGCGGCGGCCGAGGGCGCGATGAACCGTCCGCTGCCGTTCTCGGGCAGCCACCGCACCAGCTGGTACACCTCGCTGTATGCGATGAACGGCACCCAGTCGACCCCGATCCGCCAGGCCCTGCATGCGATCGGCAAGATGTACGCCAACCAGGCGCCCTATAACTTCCCGGCCGGCTCGGAAGCGGTGCAGTACGCCTGCCAGCAGAACTTCACCTTCGTCACCACCGACGGCTACTGGAACGGCGGCGCCGCTGCCAACGTGGTCAGCAACGACCAGCAGGAGAACCCGGCGCGCTTCTGCACCCGGGCCAAGGGCTGCGTCGACCCCAGCGTGCAGACCGACAACTCGCTGGCCGACGTGGCGCTCTACTGGTACAACGGCGGCTCCAACACCACCCTGTCCTCGCTGCGCCCGAGCCTGGAGAACTGGAACAAGCCCGGCCTGGTGCCGGCCGGTCCGGGCGAGAACACCCGCCTGCACATGCGCACCTTCGCGCTCGGCCTGGGCGTGGACGGCGTCATGACCTACGAGCCGAACTACGACACCGCGCCGGTACAGGGCGGCGACTTCTACAAGCTGATCACCGGCGCGGCTACCGGCTGCCCCTGGAACGGCGGCGGCGCCTACGTCTGGCCCAACCCCAACACCGGCGACAACAGCGGCTCGGCCGCCTACCAGTCGCGCGTGGACGACCTCTGGCATGCCGCGATCAACGGCCATGGCAAGTACTTCTCGGCCTCCGACCCGCGCCAGGTGGTGGACGGCCTGCGCCAGGCCCTGGCCAACATCGAGGTCAAGGTCGGCGCCGCCGCGGCGGCCGCCACCTCGACGCCCAACATCTCGCAGGAGGACAACGACATCTTCTCGGCCACCTTCACCACGGTGAAGTGGTACGGCGAGCTGTCCAACCGCAAGATCGACACCGTCACCGGCCAGGTCGGCACCGCCGACGTCTGGAATTCGTCCCAGACCGCCGGCCGCAAGGTGGAGGCGGCCGAGGACAGCCGTCGCATCCTGATGCTCGATCCGGGCGCCGGCACGCTCAGGAATTTCACCTATGCCGAGATGTCGGCCACCGAGCGCGCCTGGTTCGACAACAAGTGCGCGGCGCTGCCGCAGTGCGTGACCCTGTCGGCGACCAACCGGGCCGTCGTCAACAGCGGCGCGAACATCATCAACTGGCTGCGCGGCCAGCAGCAGTACGCCGACGACGCGGTGCTGCGCGCCTATTCCCGCACCGAGACCACGCCGGCCGGCGCCAGCGGGCCGCTGCCGATCGTCATCGGCGACATCGCCTCGTCCAAGCCGGCCTACATGCGCGACCCGCGCAAGTCCTACGACCGCACCGGCTACGCCACCTTCAAGGATGCCCAGAAATCGCGCCAGGCGGCGGTGTTCGCGGCCGCCAACGACGGCATGCTGCACGCCTTCGACGCCGCCACCGGCGAGGAACTGTGGGCCTACGTCCCGCGCATCACGATGAAGAAGCTGTACCAGCTGGCCAGCATCAACTACGGCACCAACCACCAGTTCAACGTCGACGGCTCGCCGGAACTGGGCGACGTGTTCATCAATGGCGCCTGGAAGACCATCCTGGTGGCCGGCCTGAACGGGGGCGGGCGCGGCTACTACGCGATCGACGTCACCGATCCGGACAGCCCGCAGGCCTTGTGGGAACTGTGCGCCGACCCGGCCGTGTGCAGCGGCGACAACCTGGAGCCGGAGATCGGCTACTCCTTCGGCAACCCGCAGTTCGGCACCTGGAAGGACGCCAGCGGGACCGAGCGCTGGGTGGTGTTCCTGACCTCGGGCTACAACAACATCCCGGGCACGGACGGAGTGGCCGGCGGCACCGGGCGCGGCTTCCTCCTGATCGTGGACGCCGCCACCGGCCGCGTGCTCGACCGCGTCAGCACCGGCTCGGGCGACACCACCACGCCTTCAGGCCTGGCCAAGATCACCGCCATCACCGCCAACCCCAACCGCGACCCGCTGGTGACCTACGTCTACGGCGGCGACAACCTGGGCCAGATGTGGCGCTTCGACCTGACCAGCCCCGGCACCGTGCGGGTGCTCAAGATGGGCGACGCCGGCGTCAACCAGCCGATCACCACCCGTCCCGACGTGGCCCTGTGCGCGGTCGAACCAAGCGACGGCGGGGCGGTGCGTCCGGAGCGCGTGGTGGCCTTCGGCAGCGGGCGCCTGCTCGACCTGCCGGACGTCGGCAACACGGCGACCCAGAGCGCCTACGTGCTCAAGGACGACGGCGTGGCGATCAACGCCGGCGCCTGGCGCAGCCTGCCGGCAATGGCGCGCAAGCGCCTGACCAAGATCGCGGGCGCGGCGCGCGACGAGTACACGGTCTCGGGCGACGAGGCCGACCTGGGGACGCAGTCGGGCTGGTTCGTCGACTTCGACCGCAACCTGGGCGAGCGCGTCAACCTGGACCCCAAGATCGTGGCCGGGACCCTGACGGTGGTGACCAACCTGCCGAGCTCCTCCTCGGCCTGCTCGGTGGGCGGCACCAGCAACGTCTACCAGTTCGACGTCTGCACCGGCCTGCCGTCCTCGCCGGACGGGGTGGTGGGGCACACCCTGTCGAACAACTCGGCGGCGGTGGGCTTCATCATCGTGCGCCTGCCGTCGGGGGCGCTGAAGATGATCACCACCACGGCGGACGGCAAGACCATCACCTCGGAAGTGGCGCCGGCCAAGACCGAGGCGGCGCGCCGCAGCGGGTGGAGGAGGGTGAGGGAGTGAGAGAGTAGGTAATGCCAGAATGAGGGAACGAGGGAATGAGGGAGTGAGCAGCCCGAATATCCAATTTCATTCACCATACGCATGAACCGTCATTCCGGCGAAGGCCGGAATCCAAGTTTGTTAGCGCAGCCACGCAAGCAAACTTGGGTTCCGGCCTTCGCCGGAACGACGTTGGGTGGGTAACTCAGCAGTAGGCGTTGGCCAAACTGTTCACACGGCCCCGCCCGGAAACGGTAAAATCGAAGGTTTTCTTGCATGGGCCGCTCCGAGGGCTCGACTATGGCCAACGACACCGACATTTCCGCAGCGGACGACACGTCCGATGCAGGCACCCCCGCCAGCCGCCAGGCCGGCGCGATCGCGCGCGAAGTCGCGCGCCGCCGCACCTTCGGCATCATCTCCCACCCCGACGCCGGTAAGACCACCCTCACCGAGAAGCTTCTGCTGTTCTCGGGCGCGATCCAGCTGGCCGGCACCGTCAAGGGCCGCAAGAGCGGCCGTCACGCCACCTCGGACTGGATGGACATCGAGAAGCAGCGCGGCATCTCGGTCGCATCCTCGGTGATGCAGTTCGAGTTCCGCGACCACGTGATCAACCTGCTCGACACCCCTGGCCACCAGGACTTCTCGGAAGACACCTACCGGGTGCTGACCGCGGTCGACTCGGCCCTGATGGTGATCGACGCCGCCAAGGGCGTGGAAGAGCAGACCATCAAGCTGCTCGACGTGTGCCGCATGCGCGACACCCCGATCGTCACCTTCATGAACAAGCTCGACCGCGAAACCCGCGATCCGCTCGAACTGCTCGACGAGGTCGAATCGGTGCTGAAGATCGAATGCGCGCCGGTGACCTGGCCGATCGGCATGGGCAAGAACTTCCGCGGGGTCTACCACCTGCTGCGCGACGAGATCATGCTGTTCAAGGCGGGCGAGGAGCGCGCCGACGGCGCCTTCGAGATCGTCAAGGGCATCGACAACCCCAGGCTGGCCGAGATGTTCCCGCTCGAGATCGAGCAGCTCAAGACCGAGGTGGAGCTGGTGCACGGCGCCTCTCACCCCTTCGAGCTGCAGCGCTTCCTCGATGGCGTCCAGACGCCGGTGTTCTTCGGTTCGGCGATCAACAACTTCGGCGTGCGCGAGATCCTCTCGGCCCTGGTCGACTGGGCGCCGGCTCCGCGCGAGCGCGACGCCACGGTGCGCGCGGTCAAGCCGGAAGAACAGCCATTCTCCGGCTTCGTCTTCAAGATCCAGGCCAACATGGACCCGGCCCACCGCGACCGCATCGCCTTCCTGCGCGTGTGCTCGGGACGCTTCGAGAAGGGCATGAAGGTCAAGCACCTGCGCCTGGGCCGCGAGGTCAAGCTGTCCTCGGTGGTGACCTTCATGGCGTCGAGCCGCGAGCAGGTCGAGGAAGCCTACGCGGGCGACATCATCGGCCTGCCGAACCACGGCAACATGCAGATCGGCGACAGCTTCAGCGAAGGCGAGACCCTGACCTTCACCGGCATCCCTTACTTCGCGCCGGAGCTGTTCCGCACGGTGCGCATCCGTAACCCGCTCAAGATGAAGCAGCTCCACAAGGGCCTGCAGCAGCTGGGCGAGGAGGGCGCGGTGCAGGTGTTCAAGCCGGTGCTGGGCAGCGACCTGATCCTGGGCGCGGTCGGGGTGCTGCAGTTCGAGGTGGTGGCCAGCCGCCTGCTCAACGAGTACGGCGTGGACGCGGTGTTCGAGAGCAGCAGCATCAGCAGCGCGCGCTGGGTGTCGAGCGAGGACAAGAAGGCCTTGTCCGACTTCGAGAACCAGCTCGGCCACCAGGTCGCCTACGATGCGGCCGGCAACATGGCCTTCCTGGCGACCTCCGGCGTCAACCTGCGCCTGACCCAGGAACGCTGGCCCAAACTGACCTTCCACGCGACCCGCGAGCACGCGGCCAAGCTGGACTGAGTCCTCGCGGCGCCCTGCACGGGCGCCGCCGGCATCCGCGCCGCTTCAAGGCGCCGCCGCCAGCGTCTGGGTGCGCACCGTGCCGTCCGGCGCGCTCAGGCGCAGGCGCACCGGCATCCAGTGCAGCTGCGGCGCCAGCCACAGCTCCAGGCGCGGCATCCCCGCCGCCGCCAGGCGCACCAGGCGCAGGGCCTCGACCGGGCCCGCGCCGGTGTCCACCGTTTCCCGCTCCGCCACCTGGAAGCGCGCGATGTGCGCGCCTTGCCCTTCGCTCACCACGATCTCCAGCACGTCCTGCATCTGGTCCGGGTCGGCCAGCCCCATGCCGGCCAGCTGCGCCAGCACCGAGGCGCCGTCCTGCATGCCCATCGCCAGCGGCAGGGCCGCGCCGCGCGCGTCGCTGACCAGGTTGCGTTCGCGGTCGAACACGATGCTCGCCGTCCCTGCGCCTTGCGCGATCGCGGCGCGCAGCGGCGCCAGGCCAGCGTCGTCGGCGCCGCCTTCGCTGCTGCGCTCTCCCAGCACGCCGGTCAGGCGCAGGCGGTAGGCGTTGCCGTCGCTTTCCCATTCCAGGCGCGCCCGGCCCACCGCGACGGGGGCGCGCCCGGGAGCGGCGCTGTCGACCCGGTAGTCGAGCGTGATGGAGGGCGGGGCGGTGACGCGGTAGCGGCCCGGCATCTGGAGCGGCGGCTCGGCGCCGCCGGCGCCGGCGGCCGGCTCGGGCGCGGCGGAAGCGCTGGCGGCCTCGGTGTCGGCGGGCGCGGAAACGGGCGCCGGCGCGGGGGCGGCCACGGGCAAGGGTTCCGGGACAGGTGCGGGAGCGGCTTCGGGCAAGGGCGGCGGCGCGCTAGGCGCCACCAGGCGCACGGCGAGGGCGCCTGCGGGAAGGGGCGGCGGCGCCAGGCGGGCATCGAGCCATGCGAGGACGAGCAGATGGGCCAGCAATGAAGCCAGGCACAGGAGGGCAAGTCGGCCATGCCGGGCCGCGGAGGCGGGGATGCGCATCGCGCTAGTGTAACCCTTCCGCGCCCGGTCTCCTATCCGATCGAACAGGTAGCGCTGCGCCCCGGGATCGGTAGAATGGATGAGCATGTCAATACGATAAGAAAGGATGTATGCGCGCCTCCCTCCGTCCGGTTTCACTCTCCCTCCACGCAGCCCTGTTCTGCGCCGCCCTGGCCGGCGCCGGCGCCGCCGCCGCGCCCTACGAGGCCCTGCTCAGGGACCGCAATTTCCAGGAAGCCGAGCGCCAGGCCAACGCCGCGCTAGCGGCCGCGCCGCGCGACCCGCAGGCCATGGCCGCCAAGATCGACGCCATCCTGGCCCTGGGCCTGGAACAGCGCATTGAGGAGGCGGTCGCCCTGGGCGAGGCCTGCGTCGCCGCGCATCCGCGCGATTCGGGCTGTCAGGAAGGGCTGGGCAACGCGCTCGGCGCGAAGGCGATCAATGCAGGCATCTTCTCGGCCATGGGCTACGCCGGCAAGATCCGCGACGCCTTCCGCAAGGCGGTCGAGCTGGACCCGGCCAACGTCTCGGCGCGCTTCTCGCTGCTGCAGTACTACCTGGTGGCGCCCGGCATCGTCGGCGGCGGCGCCGACAAGGCGCGGTCCCTGGCCCAGGACAGCCTGAAGGCCAGCCCCGAAGCGGCCCAGCTGATGCAGGCGCGGCTGGCGATCGACGAGAAGGACCTGTCCAAGGCCGAGCGCCTCGCGCGGGCGGTCGAGGTGGCCGCCGACAGCAAGCTGGGAGACGAGCGCCGCGACACCCTGAACAACATCGGTTTCCGCTACACGATGGACAAGCGCTACGCCGACGGCGAGCGCGTGTTCCGCGAGCTGCAGGCCGCCTACCCGCGCCACGAGGCCGGCGTCTACGGACTGGGCCGGGTGCGCCAGGAGCAGGGCAGGCAGGCGGAGGCTGTGCCCTTCTTCGAGCAGGCGGCCGGCATTTATCCCGGCGCCGCCGTGTACTACCGCCTGGGCCAGTCGCTGCAGGTCACGGGTGCGAAGCAGAAGGCCGCCGCGGCCTACGAGAAGGCCCTGGCGGCCACGCCGGCGCTGTCGAAGAAGCAGCGCGAAGACGCCCAGGACCAGCTCAAGTCGCTCAAGCAGTAGGGCTTCCGCTCCCATCCGATTCTATCCGCCCGCGCGGCGACCGAAAGGCCAGCATGGACATCGACCGTTTCCACAGCATGGTGCAGCGCCTCGAACGCGAGAGCGCCGTCGCACCGGGACACTACCGCCTCAAGGTCGCCCTGCTGGCGCTCCTGGGTTTCTTCATTCTCGGCTTGGTGCTGGCGACGCTCGGCTTCGGACTGGTGGCGCTGGCCGGCATCGCCGCCGCCATGGCCTACAGCGGCGGCGCGCTGCTCGTTCTCCTGGTCGCCAAGCTCGGCAAGCTGCTGTTCCTGCTGGCGGTGCCGCTGTGGTACACCCTGCGCTCGGCCTTCCAGGCCCTGTTCGTGCGTTTTCCGGCGCCGCAAGGCCATGAAGTCCAGCGCGCCGATGCGCCGGCGCTGTTCGCCGCGCTCGACGACATGCGCCGCCGCATGCGCGGGCCGCGCTTCCATCACGTGCTGGTGGTGGCGGAGGCGAATGCGGCGGTGGTGCAGCGTCCGGCCTTCGGCCTGGTCGGCTTCCCGCGCAACTACCTGCTGCTCGGCCTTCCCTTGCTGGAGTGCCTGGCGCCGGACGAGGCGATGGCCATCGTGGCCCACGAGTACGGCCACCTGGCAGGCTCGCACGGGCGCTTCTCGGCCTTCATCTACCGCCTGCGCCACACCTGGGCGACGGTGCAGGCGCACATGGACCACTTCCAGGGCTGGTCCGCCAGGCTGGCCCGTCCCCTGGTGCGCTGGTACGCGCCTTACTTCAACGCCTATACCTTCGTGCTGGCGCGCGCCGACGAATACCGCGCCGACGCCGCCTCCGCCGAACTGGTGGGCGCGGGCAGCGCCGCCCATGCGCTCAAGCGCGTGAACCTGGTGGCGCCGCGCTATGCGCGCTACATGGAAGGCGTGTTGCGCCAGGTCGACGAACTGGCAACGCCGCCGGCCGGCGTGATGCACGGCTGGGCCGAGCATGCCGGCGGTCCCTGCGAGGAAAGCATGCTGCGCGCCTGGCTGGAGGAGGCGCTCGACCGCGAGGGCCATGTCGCCGACACCCATCCGACCTTGCGCGCGCGCCTGGCTGCTCTGGGCAAGCCGGGCCAGGACCAGCACGGACTGCCGCCCGCCCTGCAGGGCGACAGCGCGGCGCAAGCCTGGTTCGGCGACGCTCTCGGGACGGTGCGCGGCGCGCTCCAGGAGCGCTGGGCCGGCGAGCTGGCCACGCCCTGGGCGCAGCGCTACGCCGAAACCCAGGGCGAACGCGCGCGCCTGCGCGAGTTGCGCGCCGCGCCCGGGCGCGACGCCGACCAGGAGCTGGAAATGCTGCGCCTGGCGATGCGCCACGAGCCCGAGACCGACCTGCGCGCCCCGCTGGCCGCCTTCAATGAAGCCCACCCGGGGCATGCGCTCGGCCTGTTCCTCGAGGGCGTGACCCGGCTGGAGCGCGACGAGCGCGAGGGCCTGGACTTGCTGGAGCGCGCCATGCAGGCCGACCCGGACGCCACCGGCGCCGCGTGCGAGCGCGCCCATGCTTTCCTGAGCGCGCGCGGCGAGGACGAACTGGCGCAAGCCTATCTGGCGCGCTGGCGCGCCGTGCAGGAGGGGTGAGGCCGGCCGTTCAGAAGCCGATCTTGAGCTTGGCCTTGGCGCCGTCCGAGACTACGCCCCTGCCGAACTTCTGCGCCGCGTTGCCCTGGACCTCGTAGCCGCCGCTCAGGGTGGAGCGGTCGCTCAGCTTGTACTGCGCGCCGAAGTGCAGGTAGGCGCCCACGTCGGTGTTGTCCGTGTGGTTCATGCTGTCGAGATCGCGCTTGCGTTCGCTGTAGGCCTTGCCGACCTTGCCGAAACCGCTCAGGCGGTCGGTGAAAGCGTGGGTATATTTGACGGCGGCGTGGACCCCGTAGCTCCTGACCCCGAGCGCGCCCGTCACCTCTTCGGGGCGCCCCTCGAAGGCCTTGTGCAAGCCGCGGTCGCGCAGTTCGACGTAGCCGGTCTCGAGCGACCAGCCGGGGCTCAGGCGCAGGCCGAGGGTGAAGCGCGGATCCTGGAAATACTCCTTGAACAGTTCCTGGTTCGGGGGCGGATTCTCGCGTTCGCCATATACCCGCTCGAGCGGCACGAATGCCTTGTCCAGGGGGCCGGGCTTGACCGGCAGGGACTCGAGCCGCCGCTGTTCCAGCTTCTCGATGAGTTGCGCCTGCGCCGCGCCAGCGGCGAAGAGGACGGCGGCCAGGCCGATGCGACGTGCTTTCATGGATCATCCCCGCTGTATACCAGGTTGTCGTGTATATCCCATGTCCGCTGGCGGACAGCAGAAGCTTAGCAGCGTGCCAGCCTGATAACATTACCCGAATTGTCAGCGAATGTTACATCTCGCGTCTGTATATGGCCGGAATGTGTTGCATTTTGATCAGAGGCAAGCGCATTCTCGGCCGAACCGGCCCGGTTCAGGCGAGAAGATCGTCGAGGCGCTTGCCCTCCGCCAGCGCCGCGCTGACCCACCCGGGTTTGCGCCCCCGCCCGCTCCAGGTCTGGCTGGCGTCCTGTGGGTTGCGGTAGCGCGCAACGGGCGGCTGCTTCGCCTGCGCCCCCTGCTTGCGCGGACGCCCGCCCTGGCTGGCGAGAAGCTCCTCGACGCTGACGCCGGCGCTGCGCGCGATCGCCAGGATGCGCTCGCGCGCAGCCTTGGTGTCGCGCCGTTCGCGCAGCTTGAGTTCCTTTTCTACATCGAACAGCAGGCCCTTGAGCTCGCCCAGGTTGTAGTTCGACAGGTCTGTCCGTGCCATCTGTGCTCGTCCGCGGTGGTGGTATGGACGCGAGCGTAACACGGGGCGCGTGAAATCGCCGCGCACGCGGGGTGCTGCCCGGTGGCCGGTTTGCGCTACCGCAAAATCCAGGCGACATAGTTCAGGTAGATTCATTAAATGCACACAGGAAACTTTGTGCAAGCCAACTGGAGGAAGCCATGAACACATCGCCACACTCCTACGCGTCGCGCGCGCGCGCCGGCGCCGCCCTCGTCGTTTTTCCTTCCTCCCTGGGCTGAATCATGCTGGCCCGCCTGCGTATCGGTCCCAAGCTGCTGCTCGCCCCCGGCGCGGTGCTGCTCCTCCTGGTCCTGCTGTCGTGTTGCGCCTGGTACGCGATGCTGCGCCAGAACGATTCGCTCGAATCGATCGTCGGCCAGCGCGCCGCCAACCTGCGCGCGGCCAGCAGCCTGGCGGCGCAATCGCAGAAGGCCCATGCCGACATCTACCGGCTGCTGAGCTGGGTGGGCGGCAGCTTCCCGCTGGCGCGCACCGAGCCGCTGCGGCGCGACATCCTGCTCCAGCACCGGCAGATCGCCGCCGGCCTGGCCGAGCTGTCGCGCCTCACCGGTCCGCAGGCGGCCGAGCGCCGGCAGGTGGAGCAGGCCGCGCTGGCCCATCAACGCTACGCCGCCGCGGTGCGCGACGTGATCGAACTGGCGCCGCTGGACGGCTCGATTTCGGCCAACGCCATGCTCAAGGCCGAAAGCGCCTTCGCCGTGGTGGCCCAGCGCCTGGCCAACCTGGCCATGATCGAGGAAGCCCTGTCGCGCCAGGCCTCGCAGCGCGCCCAGGCCGACTTCCGCCTGATGTCGAGCCTGATGCCGGCCCTGGTGCTGGTTGCCGTGGTGCTGTCGCTGGCGATCACCTTCGCCGTGCGGCGGCTGCTGCTGGCTGAAATCCTGGGCATCAAGGCGGCCGTCAGCGGCCTGGCCAGCGGCGACCTGACCGTGCGCGAGCGCGCCTATGGCAACGACGAGATCGCCGAGACCTCGCGCGCCCTCGACGCCAGCATCCTCAGCCTCAATCACACGCTGCGCAGCATCCTGGAGTCCGCGCGCCTGATCGGCGTGGCCTCGCGCGACATCAAGCTGGGCAGCCTGAGCCTGGGCAGCCGCGCGGTGTTCCGCGCCAGCTCGCTGGTCGAGACCGCGGGCTCGATGCAGGAGCTGGCCAGCAGCGCCCATTTCACCGCCGACAGCGCGCAAGCGGCCAACCGCCTGGCGGCCAGCGCCGGCAGCGCGCTGGAGGAGGGCGGGAGCGTGGTCGAGCGCCTGGTCGCGACCCTGGAATCGGGCAAGCGCAGCGCCCACCGCGTGGTGGAGCTCGTCGCCGAGCTGGAGTCCGCGGCGGCGGCGGCCGGCACCCTGGCCCTGAACGCCGGCCTGGACGCGGCCCGCACCCAGGTCGGCGCGGACGACATGGCGGCCCTGAGCACCGAGGTGCGCGGCCTGGCGCGCCGCGTGTCCGCCTCGGCGCGCGAGATCGGCCTGCTGGCGGCCCAGTCGGTGGCCGAGATCGAGGGCGGCACCGCCTGGGCGGCGCAGGCCGGCAGCAGCATGGAGCGCATCGCCCACTCGGTGCGCGAGGTCGAGGACATCGTCGGGCGCATCGGCTCGGCCAGCATGGGGCAGAGCGCAAAACTCGAAGACGTCAACCAGGCCATCGTGCGCATGGACCAGGTCACGCGCCAGAACACCACCCTCGTCGAAGAGGCGGCCTGGGCCGCGCGCACCCTGCAGATGCAGGCCCTGGCGCTGTCGCGCACCATGGCCGGCTTCCGCCTCGAGGAGCCGGGCCAGGAGCGGGTGGCGGCGGCGCAACCGGGGGCGAAGGAAAAGGCGGCGCCGGAAAAACAAGGCGGCGACGCCCCGCGCAATCTCGCGCGGGAGCGTCGCCGCCATCCTTCCTCTCACCTGCGGCTCGCGTCAAGCCGCAAGTAGCCTCTCGCCTTACTCGTAGTCGCTGATCGGCGCGCAGCCGCAGAACAGGTTACGGTCGCCGTAGACGTTGTCGGCGCGGCCGACCGGCGGCCAGTACTTCTTCTTGCGCAGCGAAGCGACCGGGAAGGCCGCCACTTCGCGCGAGTAGCCGTGCTGCCAGTCGTCGGCGGTGACCACTTCCGCGGTGTGCGGCGCGCCCTTGAGCGGATTGTCCATCTTGTCGTACTCGCCGCGCTCGACCTTCACGATCTCGGCGTGGATGGTGATCATCGCCTCGATGAAGCGGTCCAGCTCGGCCTTCGACTCCGACTCGGTCGGCTCGATCATCAGGGTGCCCGGCACCGGGAAGCTCATGGTCGGGGCGTGGAAGCCGAAGTCCATCAGGCGCTTGGCCACGTCTTCGTTGCTGATGCCGGTCTTGTCCTGCAGCGGGCGCAGGTCGATGATGCACTCGTGCGCCACCAGGCCGTCGTGGCCGGTGTACAGCACCGGGTAGTGCGGGGCCAGGCGGCGGGCGATGTAGTTGGCGTTCAGGATCGCCACTTCGGTCGCCTCGGTCAGGCCGCGCGCGCCCATCATCGCGATGTACATCCACGAGATCGGCAGGATGGAGGCCGAGCCGTAGGCCGCGGCCGAGACCGCGCCGATGCCCGCTTCGTCGCGCACGTAGCCGGTCGAGAGCTGGTTCGGCAGGAACTTCGCCAGGTGGGCGCCGACGCCGATCGGGCCCACGCCCGGGCCGCCGCCGCCGTGCGGGATGCAGAAGGTCTTGTGCAGGTTCAGGTGGCTGACGTCGCCGCCGAAGGAACCCGGGGCGGCCACGCCGACCATCGCGTTCATGTTGGCGCCGTCCACGTAGACCTGGCCGCCGTGCTGGTGCACGATCTCGCACAGCTCGCGGATGCCTTCTTCGAACACGCCGTGGGTCGAGGGGTAGGTGATCATCACGCAGGCCAGGTCCTTGCTGTACTGCTCGGCCTTGGCCTTGAGGTCGGCCAGGTCGACGTTGCCGTTCTCGTCGCAGGCGGTGACCACGACCTTCATGCCGACCATGCTGGCCGAGGCCGGGTTGGTGCCGTGCGCCGAGGACGGGATCAGGCAGATGTTGCGGTGCCCTTCGCCGCGCGACTCGTGGTACTTCTGGATCACCAGCAGGCCGGCGTACTCGCCCTGCGAGCCGGCGTTCGGCTGCAGCGAGATGGCGGCGTAGCCGGTGGCGGCGCACAGCATGGCTTCGAGCTGGGCGATCATCTCGCGGTAGCCGACGGTCTGGTCGTTCGGGGCCAGCGGGTGGATGTTCGAGAACTCGGGCCAGGTGACCGGGATCATTTCCGAGGTCGCGTTCAGCTTCATGGTGCAGGAGCCGAGCGGGATCATGGTGCGGTCCAGGGCCAGGTCCTTGTCCGCCAGCGAGCGCAGGTAGCGCAGCATCTCGTGCTCGGCGTGGTAGCGGTTGAAGGTCGGGTGGGTCAGGTAGGCGCTCTCGCGGGTGAGGGCGGCCGGGAAGGCGTCAGCCACGCTCGCGTCGAGGGCTTCCAGGTCCAGGCTCTTGCCCTGGCCGAAGACCGAGAACAGCAGGGCCAGGTCGTCGCGGGTGGTGGTCTCGTCCAGCGACACGCCCACGTGGCCGGCGTCGATGCGGCGCAGGTTGATGCCGGCCTGCTGCGCGGCGGCGTGCAGGGCCTCGGCGTCGCCCTCGATGGTGAGGGTGTCGAAGAAGGTGGTGTTGGTCACGCTCACGCCGAGCTGGCGCAGGCCGGCCGCCAGGATGGCGGTCTGGCGGTGCACGCGCTGGGCGATGCGCTTGAGGCCCTGCGGGCCGTGGTAGACCGCGTACATGCCGGCCATCACGGCCAGCAGCACCTGGGCGGTGCAGATGTTCGAGGTCGCCTTTTCGCGGCGGATGTGCTGTTCGCGGGTCTGCAGCGCCAGGCGATAGGCCTGGTTGCCCTGCGCGTCCACGGTCACGCCGACCAGGCGGCCGGCCATGCTGCGCTTGAATTCGTCGCGGGTGGCCAGGTAGCCCGCGTGCGGGCCGCCGAAACCGAGCGGCACGCCGAAGCGCTGGCTGTTGCCGACCACCACGTCGGCGCCCCATTCGCCCGGCGGGGTCAGCATGGTCAGGGCCAGCAGGTCGGCGGCCACCACCACCATGGCGCCGGCGGCGTGCAGCTTCTCGACGGCGGCGCGATAGTCGCGCACTTCGCCGTTCACGCCCGGGTACTGGAGCAGCACGCCGAAGCAGCTCTCTTCCAGCTTCTCGATGTCGGCGGCGGCGATGCTGCGGATCTCGACGCCGATCGGCTGGGCGCGGGTCTCGAGCACTTCACGGGTCTGCGGCAGCACGTCGTCGGCCACGTAGAACACCTTGGAGCTCGACTTGCCGACGCGCTGGATCAGGGTCATGGCTTCGGCGGCGGCGGTGCCTTCGTCCAGCATCGAGGAGTTGGCGATGCCCATGCCGGTGAGGTCGATCACGACCTGCTGGAAGTTCAGGATCGCTTCCAGGCGGCCCTGCGAGATCTCGGGCTGGTAGGGGGTGTAGGCGGTGTACCAGGCCGGGTTCTCGAAGATGTTGCGCAGGATGACCTTGGGCGTGTGGGTGCCGTAGTAGCCCTGGCCGATCAGCGACTTCATGACCTTGTTCTTGGAAGCCAGCGCCTTCAGGACGCCCAGCGCGTCTTCTTCGGTGCGCGGCTCGGTGAACTGGCCGAGGTCGAGGGTGTCCTGGCGGCGGATGTTGGCCGGGACGACGGCGTCGATCAGCGCGGCGCGGCTGGCGTAGCCGAGGGTCGACAGCATCGCTGCCTGTTCGGATTCGGACGGGCCGATGTGGCGCGGGATGAAGGAATCGCGGGCTTCAAGTTGGGTGAGGCTGGTGCGGGTCATGGTAATGGCCAGATGAAGTGCCTTGCCTGGTGGGCGGGCGTCGATGAGAGGGCGGACTGGAAATGCGAGAAGGGCGCGCCGCGGTGGGCGGCGCGCCCCGGGAACGGATCAGTTGTCGGTGGTCTTGCCGTAGGCGTCGGCGTCGAGCAGCTTGTCGTAGGCGGCCGCGTCGCTCGGCTGCAGCTTGAACAGCCAGGCGCCGTAGGCGTCCTGGTTGATCGAGTCGGGCGCGTCGGCGACCGGCTGGTTGACGGCGGTGACGGTGCCCGACACCGGAGCATAGATGTCGCTGGCGGCCTTGACCGACTCGACCACGGCGGCGTCGTCGCCGGCCGTGAAGGCCTTGCCGACCTGCGGCAGTTCGACGAACACGATGTCGCCGAGGGCGTCCTGCGCGTATTCGGTGATGCCGACGGTGAGGGTGCCGTCAGCTTCGCGGCGGACCCACTCGTGGGACTCGGTGTATTTCAGGTCGGTAGGGATGTTCATGGATGCTCCTGGTGTGGGTGACGCGGGTAGTATAAAGCTTCTTCTTGGTTGTTCTTTGCTCGGGGCGCTCAGGATGCGAGGACCTTGCCGTTGCGCACGAACGGCAGCTTGACCACGGAGGCCGCCAGCTGCTTGTCGCGGATCGCGACCTGCACGGTGTCGCCGACCGCCACGTCGAGGGGCACGCGGGCCAGGGCGATGGCCTGCTGCATCGAGGGGCTGAAGGTGCCGCTGGTGATCTCGCCGCTGTTGCCGGAGGCCGCGATGACGCGCTGGTGGGCGCGCAGGATGCCGCCTTTCTCGCGCAGGATCAGGCCGACGAAGTTGGCCTGCTGGCCCTTGGCCTGCAGGGCGGCCTTGCCGATGAAGTCGCGCTCCGAGACCAGGTCGATGGTCCAGCCCAGGCCGGCGTCCAGCGGGTTCACGGTCTCGTCCATGTCCTGGCCGTAGAGGTTCATGCCGGCTTCCAGGCGCAGGGTGTCGCGCGCGCCCAGGCCGCAGGGCTTGATGCCGGCGGCGGCGAAGGCATTCCACACGGCTTCGGCCTGGCTGGCCGGCACGCCGATCTCGAAACCGTCCTCGCCGGTGTAGCCGGTGCGCGCGACCATCACCTCGCCGAACGGGGTGTCGGGGACGATGACGACGTTGAAGGGCTTGAGGGGCTCGGAGGCGGCGCGGGTCTGCGGCAGCACCTCCCAGACCTTGGCGCGGGCGTTCGGGCCCTGGACGGCGATCAGGGCGATCGGATCACGGTTCTCGTCACTGAGGTCGCGGCGCTGGGTGATGGCCAGGCCCGCCTGGGTGGCGGCGTTCTGCTGGTTCATCCAGGCCACGTCCTTGTCGGCGGTGCCGGCGTTGACCACGATGCGGAACCAGTCTTCGCTGAAGAAGTAGACGATCAGGTCGTCGATCACGCCGCCTTCCGGGTTCAGCATGCAGGAGTACAGGGCCTTGCCCGGGGTCTGCAGCTTGTCGACGTTGTTGGCCAGCAGGCCGCGCAGGAAAGCGCGCACATTGGCGCCCTTGAGGTCGACCACGCACATGTGGGAGACGTCGAACATGCCCGCGTCGGTGCGCACCGCGTTGTGCTCTTCGATCTGCGAGCCGTAGTTGACCGGCATGTCCCAGCCGCCGAAGTCGACCATCTTGGCTCCGAGGGAGCGGTGTGCGGAATTGAGCGGGGTCGCTTTGAGCGTCATGGAATCCTCAGGGCAGGTGAATAGGGAGCGGGCACGCCTGGCGTGCGCTTCATTCCCCTCTGTCCTTGGTACCTGAGAGATAGCGGCGTGGCCGCCTGCCCCTTCGGTGGGCCGCATGCTGAGCATCGGCCGCTCTCCAGAGTTGAGCCGCCGCGCCGTGCGCTGGCTGCTCCCTGACCGGTCCTTTTGCCTGAGAGTTTGTGGGTAGTGCCCCTTCGGCGGCAGCGTGCTGCGCTCTCCCGGTCAAGACTGTGGAGGATATGCGAGAGGGAACTTGCTGTCAACCGCGCAAGGATGGCGCCGCCTGCCGCCGGGGAGTCGAGGACCGGCAGGGAGATGGGCCGGCGGGTTGCTCGTTTCCACAAAGCATTGCTGCGCACTATTGGTGCATGGCATCTAGCCGAATGTGCGTGTTTTGCTACACTTATCTCATACACTTTGCAGGCGGAAAATACTATGAGCGAAGACAATGCACAGAATGGAAAAGCAGCCTGGTTCACCCTGTCTGGCGATGTGAATAGTGACATGGTGCACCGCGTGTTCGAGGCGGTCGCGACCATGACCGAGGACGGCATCGACACCGCCCACGTCCTGGTGCAGTCGAACGGCGGCTACGTCAGCGACGGCCTGTGCCTGTACAACTTCCTGGCCAACTCGCCGATCAAGTTCGTCATGTACAACGGCGGCGCGGTCGCGTCGATCGCGGTGATCCTCTTCCTCTCGGGGGACGAGCGCTATTGCAGCGAAACCGCGCGCTTCATGGTGCACAAGTCGCATGCCACGGCCTCGCCCGGCTCGCGCCCCGACGCCCTCAACATCATCGTCGAGGGCCTGCGTGCGGACGATGCGCGCACCGAGTCGATCCTGCGCAAGAAGGTCGAGCTCACGCCCGAGCAGTGGGGCATCCACCAGTATTCGGACCTGCACCTGAACTCGCGCGACGCCAAGATCGCCGGCCTGGTCAACGATATCCGCGACTTCCGCCCGCCCAAGGGCGCGATGCTGCGCAATATCTGAGCGTCGGCCTCGGTCGGCAGGGTAAAAAAAGCCCGCCGGGCTACCGCGCGGCGGGCTGGCGACTGGGCGGGCCCCGGCGTCCTGCCGGCGGCGCGCTCAGCGTTTCTTGTCGTTCTTGTGGCTCTGGCGGCCGGCTTCGGCGTGCTGCTCCGGGGTGCCGCCGCGGGTGCCGCCGCCGGCGCCGCCCGAACGCGAGCCCGAACCCGAACCGGACTGCTTGTTGCCATCGTTCTTGTGGCTCTGGCGGCCGGCTTCGGCATGCTGCGCCGAGCTGCCGCCCTGGGTACCTTTGCTACCTTGTTTCGAGGCCATGATGTTTTCCTTTCAGTGGGGAAAGACGTCGACGCGGCCCTGTCCGAATGGCGTTCGGCATTGCCGGCAAAATCCATCATGCTTTTCGTATTGTTGAATCGGTATCGGAACACCCCCTGATGCGCTGTAGGAGTTGGGACTACACACTCGGGGCATCAATTTCCGCTGTTTAATGAGCAACAGCGGATGAAAGGGAGTGCGCAGTTCTCGCTTGCCATATGGAAATAATGTGGCACAATGAGGAAATCCAACCCTCTCGTCCACTGTCATGGCCACCGCTTCCGTCCAGACGCCTGCCGCCCGCCAGGCCGCCGCCGCCCGCCAGGCGACGCTGGATGAGCTCGTCGCTATCGCCAGCCGGCACGCCCACGCCCAGCTGATGGAAGTGGCGCAAGCCCTGGTCGCCGCCATGCTGGACCTGAGCGGCGGGACCGACCCGCGCACGGCGGCGCGCCGCGTCAAGTCCGGCAATCTCCTGAAGGACAATGCCTACGCCTGGTTCCATCTCGCCTGTAGCGCGGTGGAACTTGCCGTGCGCAAGGAAGTTTCCCAGTTGCTGCCCCAGGAGCGGCCCGCCGCGCCGGTCGCGCTGAGCCTGGTGCCGCTCGAAGAGATCGACCAGCGGCTCGCGGTCGGGGTGCTCAGCCGCCCCTTCGACATCGCGCATGCCGAAGCCCTGGCCACCCTGGGCGCGCGCCTCGGCGTGCTGCTCGGGCGCGAGCTGGTGCGCGCCGCCGCCAATCCCTTCCGTCCTGAGGTCTTCCTGGCGGCGCTGGAGCAGGCCTGGCGCGAATTCGAGCCGGACAACGAAGCGCACGCGCTGATCCGCCCGCTGCTGCGGCCCGGCATCATGTTCGACCTGGCGCCCCTGTACGAGGCCTTGAACGAGGTCCTCAAGCCCGTGCGCGAACGCGAACGCTACGCCAAGACCGACGACCGCGCCGCGCGCAAGGCCGAGCAGGCCAGGCGCGGGGCCGCGCTGAGCCAGCAGTTGCGCGAGCTGTTCGGTGCCGAGGCCACGCCGTCCGGCGAGCCTTTTGGCGAACTCGAGGTGCCCCTGATCCCCGAGCTGCCCCAGGGCAGCGGCCACTGGCGCCCGAGCGGCGCGACCGGCCCGGCCCGGCCGGCCGCGGCCGGTGTCCAGGCGCCTGCTTCGACGGTCGGGACGGCGGCCGGCGCGGGCGCGGGCGCGGGCGGCGTTGTCGCGCCGGCGCCCTTGCTCGAGGTCCTGGCGCGGATGCTGCCGGCCGCCTCGGCGCCGGCGGCCGCCGCACCCACGGGCGTCCAGCCGCACCAGGTCTTCTTCCTGCCGCGCCTGCGCGCCGACCTGCCCAAGGGCAGCTTGTCGCGTGGCGACGAGACCACGCTCGAACTCCTGTCGCGCATCTTCGAAACCGTGCTGCTGGACGACGCCATCCCGCAAGAGACGCGCGACCTGATCGCCTTCCTGCAGGCGCCGGTGCTCAAGGCGGCGCTGCGCGACCGCAGCTTCTTCTTCGAGGAAGCCCACCCGGCGCGGCGCATGCTGGACCTGCTGTCCCAGGCCGGCTGGGAACAGCCGCGCGGCCCCGACGACCCGCTTTACCGGGCGATGCGCGCCAGCGTCGACAAGGTGGCGGCCCAGGACCCGCCGGAATTCGCGGCCGCCGTGGCCGAGCTGGAAGCCGGCCTGGCCGCGCGCGAGGAAGCCGAGCAGGCCGCCATCGCCGGCCCCATCGCCCAGGCCACCCGGGCCGAGAAGCAGGCCGCCGCCGGACGCTCGGCGCGCCGCGCGGTGGCGCTGCGCCTGGCGGGCGAGGAAGTGGTGGCCCTGGTGTCCGGCTTCCTGGAGCAGCGCTGGACCCCGGTCCTGACCCTGGCCTATGCGATCGAGGACAGCAAGCCGGGCGCGGTCGACAACGCCACCCGCGCCATGGACGACCTGATCTGGAGCGTCAAGCCCAAGGCCACGCAGGAGCAACGCAAGGCCCTGATCAAGGCCCTGCCCAAGCTGCTCACCACCCTGAACAAATGGCTGGACGCGACCGGCTGGCAGGATGCCGAGCGCCTGCAGTTCTTCGCCGAGCTGGCCGAGCACCACGCCTCGATCGTGCGTGCGCCGATCGAGCTCTCACCCGAGCGCCAGCTCGAGCTGGCGGTCGAAGCCGCCCAGCAGGACGCGCTGCGCCGCGTCGCGCGCGAACAGGAGGAACTGCGGGAAGAGCAGCGCGCCGAGCAGGAGCGGATCGAGGCGGGGGGCGCCCCGCAGGATCCGGTCGAGGCGGCGCTGGCCGCGCTCGAGCGCGGCATGCGCCTGGAATTCAAGGGCGCGGGCGGGGTGCGCAAGGTGAAGCTGGCCTGGGTCAGTCCGCTGCGCACCCTGTACATCTTCTCCGGCGCCGGGCGCCAGGAAGCCTTCTCGCTGCCGGCCGAGCGCCTGGCCGAGGCCTTCCGCGCCGGCAGCATCCGGGTGCTGGCGCCGGAAGGCGTGGTCGGCCGGGTGCTGGGCGAGGCCGTGGGGCAGGGCGCCGTCAACGACCCCGCCGCCAGCGGGGTCTCGGCTGCCTGAACCGCGCCGGGCTCAGATGCGCGGCGGCAGCGCGCGGCGCTTGGCGCGCGCGCGGATGTTGAGCGCCTCCACCGCCAGCGAGAAGGCCATCGCCGCGTAGATGTAGCCTTTCGGGACGTGGGCGTCGAAGGCCTCGGCGGTCAGGGCCATGCCCACCATCACCAGGAAGGCCAGGGCCAGCACCTTCACCGAAGGATGGCGGTCGACGAAGTCGCCGATCGGCTTGGCCGCCACCAGCATCACCAGCACCGAGAAGATCACCGCCGCCACCATCACGCTGATGTGGTCGACCATGCCCACCGCCGTGATCACCGAGTCCAGCGAGAACACGATGTCGATCACCGCGATCTGGCCGATGATGCCCCAGAACAGGCGCTTGCTGGCGCCGGCCGCGGCGGCGCTGCCGGCCACTTCCTCGGGGCCGTGGGCGTCCTTGGCTTCGACCTCGACGAAGATCTCGTGCGAGGCCTTGTAGAGCAGGAACAGGCCGCCGAACAGCAGAACCAGGTCGCGCCCGCTGATGCCCTGGTTGAACACATTGAACAGGTCGGCCGTCAGCCCCATCACCCAGCTCAGCGAGAACAGCAGCAGCAGGCGCGACACCATGGCGAATCCCAGTCCCATGCGGCGCGCCTTGTCGCGCAGCTCGGGCGGCAGGCGGCCGACCAGGATGGAGATGAAGATGATGTTGTCGATGCCGAGGACGATTTCGAGCGCGCTCAGCATGAAGAATGCCACCCATACATTCGGATCCGCTAGCAGTTCCATGGTTATCCTTGGTAAGAGAAAGGCGCCAGTATTGCATATCTGGCATGATTGTCCAGCACGGATGTATCTGGACCGGCAAGCTAGTTTCTTTCGAAGCAAGCGATGGTATGATGGGCGTTTTACGCCAGCCCAGCCGAACCAGACACGTGCGCCTCTCATCGATCAAATTGTCGGGATTTAAATCGTTCGTCGATCCCACCAATTTCCAGGTTCCGGGCCAGCTGGTCGGCGTCGTCGGCCCCAACGGCTGCGGCAAGTCCAACATCATCGACGCGGTGCGCTGGGTGCTCGGCGAATCCAAGGCCTCCGAGCTGCGCGGCGAGTCGATGCAGGACGTGATCTTCAACGGCTCCACCCACCGCAAGCCGGCCGGCCGCGCCTCGGTCGAGCTGGTGTTCGACAACAGCGCCGGCAAGGCCGCCGGGCAGTGGGGCCAGTACGCCGAGATCGCGGTCAAGCGCACCCTGACGCGCGACGGCACCTCCACCTACTACATCAACGGCCAGCCGGTGCGCCGGCGCGACATCCAGGACATCTTCCTGGGCACCGGCCTGGGCCCGCGCGCCTACGCCATCATCGGCCAGGGCATGATCGCGCGCATCATCGAATCGCGCCCGGAAGAGCTGCGCGTCTTCCTCGAGGAAGCGGCCGGCGTCTCCAAGTACAAGGAACGCCGGCGCGAGACCGAGAACCGGCTGTCCGACACGCGCGAGAACCTGCTGCGCGTGGAAGACATCCTGCGCGAGCTGAACGCCAACCTGGAAAAGCTCGAGGCCCAGGCGGCCGTGGCGAACCGCTTCCACCAGCTCCAGGCCGACCAGGAGGAAAAGCAGAAGCTCCTCTGGCTGCTGCGCAAGAACGAGGCCAAGGCCGAGCAGGCGCGCTACTTCAAGGAGATGGAAGACGCCCAGACCAGCCTGGAAGAGCAGACCGCCAGGCTGCGCAGCGTCGAGCTGGACCTGGAACACATGCGCCAGGCGCACTTCGCCACCGGCGACCGCCTGCACCAGGCGCAGGGCGCGCTGTACCAGACCAATTCCGAGATCGGCAGCCTGGAAGCCCAGATCAAGTTCGTGGTCGAGTCGCGCACCCGGCTGCAGAACCAGCTCGGCACGCTGACCGCCCAGCGCGACGAGTGGCTGGCCAAGGAACGCGACACCCGCGAGCAGCTCGAGGAAGCCGAGATGCAGCTCGAGGAGCTGGCGGCGCGCGCCGAGGGCGCCCAGATCGCGGTCGAGGTCCACAACGAGCGCCTGCCGGAACTGGAAGCGGCCTGGCGCGCCGCCCAGGAAACCTCGAACGAGTCGCGGGCTCGCATCATGCAGGTCCAGCAGCGCATCGAACTGGCCTCGGCCCACCAGCGCAACGCCGCCGGCATCCTGCAGAACCTGGCGGCGCGCCGCGAGCGCTTGCGGCAGGAGAGGAACGGCCTGAACCTGCCGGATTCCGCCACCCTCGACAACCTGCGCATGCAGCTCGAGGAAAAGCAGCTGGCGCTGGAAGAGCAGACCATGCTCCAGGAGGAAGCCGGCGCGCGCCAGGAAGCGGTCGAGCAGGAGCGCAAGGAAGCCCACGCCCAGGTCCAGCAGGAAGCAGCCGCCAACGCCCAGCTGGAGGCGCGCCTGGCCGCCCTGCGCCAGATGCAGGACCGGGTCCAGACCCAGGGCAAGGTCCAGCCCTGGCTCGAGAAGCACGAACTGGCCGGGCTGCCGCGCCTGTGGCAAAAGCTCGACATCGAGGAGGGCTGGGAGACCGCGCTGGAAGCCGTGCTGCGCGAGCGCGCCGGCGCGCTGGAGATGTCGAACATCGACTGGGCCAAGGCCTTCTTCAGCGATGCCCCGCCGGCGCGCCTGGCCCTGTACGCGCCCCAGCCGGCCGCCCCCGCGCCGCAGGAGGTGCCGGGACTGAAGCCGCTGTCGTCCCTGCTGCGCCTGAACGACCCCGGCGTGCGCGGGGTGCTGAACGACTGGCTGCACCACGTGTTCGTGGCCCAGGACGCGGCCGAGGCCTTCGCCAACCGGGCTGGATTGCCGCAGGGCGGCGCCTTCGTCACCCGCCAGGGCCACATCGTCACCGCGTCGGCGGTGCGCTTCCACGCGCCGGACGCCGAGCAGGACGGCATGCTGGCGCGCCAGCACGACATCGACAACACCGCCAAGCAGCTGCGCGCCCAGGCCCTGCTGCTGGACGAGGCGCGCGCCCGCGCCACCCGGGCCGACGCCGCCGTGACGGACCTGGCGCGCCGCCTGCAGGATGCGCGCCAGCGCGTGGGCGCCCTCACGCGCGAAGTGCACGCGCTGCAGATCGAGGTGCTCAAGCAGAGCGAGATCGAGGCGCGCTTCAACCAGAGGAGCGGCCAGATCGCCGCCGACCTCGCGGAGATCGCGGCCCAGGAAGCCGAGCAGCGCCAGGCCGCCGCCGAGGCCGAGCAGGAATTCGAGCAACTCGACATGGAACTGGCCGAACTCCAGGGCAGCCACGAAGACCGCCAGACCGCCTTCCTCGAGCAGGAAAGCCAGCTTGCCAAAGCGCGCGAGCGGCTGCGCGAGCTGGAACGCAGCGCGCAGGAGGCCCAGTTCGCCGAGCGTTCCCAGCGCGCCCGCATCGAGGAACTGCGCCGGACGATCGCCACCGCCGCCACCCAGGCCGAGCAGGTGGGCGCCAGCCTGGCCCAGGGCCGGCTGGAACTGGAGGCGCTGGAAGCCGGCACCGCCCACGAGGGCCTGCAGGAACTGCTGGACCGTCGCAGCAACCAGGAACGCGCGCTTGCGGACGCGCGCCACGAACTCGACCAGATCACCCAGAAGCTGCGCCTGGCCGAGGAAGCGCGCCTGCAGAACGAACGCAGCCTCCAGCCCCAGCGCGACAGGATCACCGAGATGCAGCTCAAGGAGCAGGCCGCGCGCCTGAACCAGGAGCAGTACGCCGAGGCGCTGGCCGCCACCGGGGCCGACGAAGCGGCGCTGGCCGAGAAGCTCGACCCGGAAATGAAGCCGTCCTGGCTGCAGGGCGAGGTCACGCGCCTGACCAACGCCATCTCGTCCCTGGGCGCGGTCAACCTGGCGGCGGTCGACGAGCTGGCCCAGGCCACCGAGAGGAAGCGCTTCCTCGACTCCCAGAACGCCGACCTGCAGGAGGCGATCGCCACCCTGGAAGACGCGATCCACCGGATCGACCGCGAAACCCGCGAGCTGCTGCAGGACACCTTCGACCGCGTCAACGGCCACTTCTCGGAGCTGTTCCCGATCCTGTTCGGTGGCGGCAACGCCAAGCTCGTGATGACCGGCGACGAGATCCTCGATTCCGGGGTGCAGGTGATGGCCCAGCCGCCCGGCAAGAAGAACGCCACCATCCACCTGCTCTCGGGCGGCGAGAAGGCGCTGACCGCGACCGCGCTGGTGTTCTCGATGTTCCGCCTGAACCCGGCGCCTTTCTGCCTGCTGGACGAGGTCGACGCGCCGCTGGACGACGCCAACACCGAGCGCTTCTGCCGCATGGTCAAGCGGATGTCGGAGCACACCCAGTTCCTGTTCATCTCGCACAACAAGATCGCGATGGAGATGGCCAGCCAGCTGATCGGCGTGACCATGCAGGAGCAGGGCGTGTCGCGCATCGTCGCGGTCGACATGGAATCGGCCGCCGACCTGGCCGCCGCCTGAGCGGCGGGGACGGTGCTCCGATCGCGGCTCAGTACCGTGCCGGGGCCATGATTGCCATGTGCTACACTCGCCGGCACATGGCGCCCCATACCCGAACCCACTATCCGCCTTGATGAATCCCACCTCCGGATCCGCCTGTCCCGAGGCCGTCCAGCCGGCCCTGCGCCTGGCGCTCGATTCGCCCCTGCCGATGCACGTGGCCTGGGGCGGGGCGCCCGGCGCCTCCAACCCCGCCTTCGCGGCCCTGGGCCTGGTCGGCGGGCCGCAACTGGCCGCGCTGCTGGCCACGGTGCTGCAGGGGCGGGCTCCCCATGCCACCGAGGAGCTGGGCCTGGCCACGGGCGGGCGCGTGCGCCTAACCGTCTCGCCGCTGCGCGGCCTTGAAGGGGCGATCGCGGGCGTGCTGTGCGTCGGCCAGCCGCTCGAGCCCGACCCGCTGAGCCGTTTGGTCGAGTCCAGCCACATCGGGGTGCTGCGTTTCCGGCTGAACGGCGTGGTGCTCGACTGCAACGAGGCTTTTCTCGCGATGCTGGGGTTGACGCGCGCGGACCTGGCGCCGCCCGGGCTGTCCTGGCGCGCGCTCACCCCGGACGAATGGGTCGAACACGACGAGGCCCGGGTGGCCCGCCTGCGCGGCGGCCAGGAGGTGGCGCCCTTCGAGAAGGAGTTCTATCACCGCGACGGCTCGCGCGTGACGGTGTTCATTGGAGCCTCCGTCGACCGCGCCGATCCGGAACAGGGGATCGCCTTCGTGCTCGACCTGTCCGCGGTGCGGCGCGCCGAGCGCGCCTTCGCCGAGGTCGAGGCCAAATTCCGCGCCATCACGAACGCCATGCCGCAGATGGTGTGGTCGACCGATCCCTCCGGCTACCACGACTTCTACAACGACCGCTGGTACGCCTTCACCGGCGTGACCCCGGGCGAAACCGACGGCGAGAAGTGGAACAACATGTTCCACCCCGAAGACCAGGCCCGCGCCTGGGAGCGCTGGCGCCACTCCCTGGCCAGCGGCGAGCCCTACGAGGTCGAATACCGCCTGCGCCACCACAGCGGCGCCTGGCGCTGGGTGCTGGGCCGCGCGCTGCCGGTGCGCGACGAGGAGGGCCGCATCACGCGCTGGATGGGCACCTGCACCGACATCCACGAACAGAAGCTGACCGAGGCCGCGCTGGTCGAGGCCGACCAGCGCAAGGACGAGTTCCTGGCCATGCTCGGCCACGAGCTGCGCAATCCACTCGCGCCGATCCGCACCGCGGCCTCGCTGCTGCCGCTGGCCAAGGGCGATCCGGCGCGCATCGAGCACATCGGCCGGGTGATTTCGCGCCAGACCACCCACATGACCGGCCTGATCGACGACCTGCTGGACGTCTCGCGCGTCACCCGCGGCCTGATCTCCCTGGACAAGGAAGATGTGGCGGTGCGCCTGCTGGTGGACGAGGCGGCCGAGCAGGCGCGCCCCCTGATCGAGGCGCGTTCGCACACCCTGGCGATCGTCAACGAGGCCGGCAACGCGGTGGTGCACGGCGACCGCAAGCGCCTGGTGCAGGTGCTGTCCAACCTGCTCTCCAACGCCGCCAAGTACACCGCGGCCGGCGGCCATATCCGGGTGCTGATGCGCAGCAGCGGCGAGCAGGTCGCGATCACGGTGCGCGACAACGGCATCGGCATGTCGCCCGAGCTGGTGGACAGCGCCTTCGAGCTGTTCCGGCAGGGCAAGCGCACGCCCGACCGCTCGCAGGGCGGCCTGGGGATCGGGCTGGCCCTGGTGCGCAGCCTGGTCCAGCTCCACGAGGGCAAGGTCATGCTGCACAGCGCGGGGGAGGGCGAGGGCAGCGAGGTCACCGTCAGCCTGCCGCTGCGCCGGCCGCCGGCGCAACTGGCGCGGCTGGTCCCGGCCGACAGCGCCCAGCCGGAACAAGCGGAGGCCGGCTGCCTGCGGGTGCTGGTGGTCGACGACAATGCCGACTCGGCCGAACTGGTGGCGATGTACCTGCGCATGGTCGGCCACGTGGTGGCGATCGAACTGACCGCCGCCGGCGCGCTCGAGCGCGCCCAGGCCTTCCGGCCCGAGGTCTGCTTCCTCGACATCGGCCTGCCGGACATGGACGGCAACGAGCTGGCGCGCCGCCTGCGCCGCATGGCGGGCCTGGAAGGCATGCGCCTGGCGGCCATGACCGGCTACGGCCAGCCGCTCGACCGCATGTCGAGCGCGGCGGCCGGGATCGACGCCTATTTCGTCAAGCCGGTGGCCATGGACGACCTGGCCGCCTGGCTGGGCGAGGAGCGCGCCGCGTGAGCGCCGTAGCGCCGGCGGGAGCGAGTTGGTATCATTGCATGCCTTGTATGGACCTGAAGGCAAGCATGGCAGAATGCTAACGGTGGCGGCAGGTCGCCGCCCACCCGACAAGAACACAAGCAGGCCGCAAGGCATTGATTATCCATTTTCGCGCCGGAACAGCGGGGAGTCCGCCGCGAGAATCGCTACTGAGGCACACGCAGCATGACTGATTTCCAAATGAGCCTGATCGCAGCCGGCGGCGTCTTCGTCGTCGGTGTCATCACCTACAACAAATGGCAGGAGTACAAGGCCAGGAAGAGCGTCGAGCGCGCCTTCGCCGCGGACCACGACGACGTGCTGATGCGCAGCGGCGCCCAGCCCGAGACCGCCGACCGCCAGGAGCCGGTGCTCGACCTCGGCGCCGCGCCGGCCCCGGCGCCGCTCGACCTGCCGCCGCTGGACGCCGCGCCCGATACTTCCGCTTCCGCTTCCGCGTTCGCGCCCGCATCCGCGCCGGCGCCTTCCGCCGCCCCGGCCCCGGCAGCGGCCGCCCCGGTGCGCGAGCGCGAGGCCCCGGCCGTGACCCTGCCGGGCACCAGCCCCGACATGCCGCCGGCCGAACTGGCCGAATGCCTGGTCGACCCGCTGATCGACTGCCTGATCCCCCTCAGCCTGGAAACCCCGGTGCGCGGCGACAAGATCCTGCCCAGCCTGCACAAGCTGCGCCGCGTGGGCAACAAGCCGATCCACTACATCGGCTTCGCCGTCAGCGGCGACTGGGAGCCGATCGTGCACGGTGGCGTCTACACCAAGCTGCAGGCCGGCGTGCAGATGGCCACCCGCACCACCGCCCTGAACGAACTCGAATACTCCGAGTTGGTCACCCGCCTGCAGGCCGTGGCCGACGAGATCGGCGCGCTGCCGGAAGTGCCGGACATGATCGAGGTGATGAGCGAGGCGCGCACCCTGCACCGCTTCGTCGCCGGCCACGACGCCCAGCTGGGCATCAACCTGGCCGCCAACGGCGCGCCGTGGGCGATCACCACCCTGATCGGCGCGCTGGAAAACCAGGGCTTCGACGTGCGCCCCGACGGCCGTTTCGCGATGCCCGACGGCGAAGGCGGCATCCTGTACACGCTGTCGACCAACGTCACCCTGGGCGCCGACACCACCTCGCGCCTGACCCTGCTGCTCGACGTGCCCTGCGTGGCCCCGGCGCGCGACGGTTTCGGCAAGATGGTGGCCTGCGCCAAGGCCCTGACCGCGCGCCTGGACGCCACCATCGTCGACGACGGCGACCAGCCGCTGGTGGACGCCGCCCTCGACGAGATCAAGGGCCAGGTGCTCGAGTTCTACCAGGAGATGGAAGCCTCGGACATTCCGGCCGGCTCGACCCGCGCGCTGCGCCTGTTCAGCTGAGGTAATCCGTGACCGGACAGGATCCCATTGCCCGCATGGCGTGGCTGGTCGAGGAGCTCAACCGCCACATCTACAATTACCACGTGCTGGACGCCCCGACCATTCCGGACGCCGAGTACGACCGCCTGTTCGTCGAGCTCCAGCAGCTGGAGGCCGCCCATCCGCAGGCGGTGTCGAACGACTCGCCCACCTCGCGCGTGGGCGCGGCGCCGATTCCCGAGTTCAGGCAGGTCACGCACGCCGTGCCCATGCTCTCGCTGAACAACGGCTTTTCCGAGGAAGACATCGAGAACTTCGACCGCCGCGTGCGCGACGGCCTCGACCTGCAGCGGGTGGAGTACAACGCCGAGCTGAAGTTCGACGGCCTGGCGATCAGCCTGCGCTACGAGAACGGGGTGCTGGTGCAGGCCGCCACCCGCGGCGACGGCTACACCGGCGAGGACGTGACCGCCAACATCCGCACCGTGCGGGTGATTCCGCTGCGCCTGCTGGGCAAGGAGGTGCCGGAGGTGCTGGAAGTGCGCGGCGAGGTCCTGATGTTCAAGGCCGACTTCGAGCGCCTGAACCAGCGCCAGCGCGACGCCGGCCAGAAGGAATTCGCCAATCCGCGCAACGCGGCCGCCGGCAGCCTGCGCCAGCTCGACGCCCGCATCACGGCCCAGCGCAAGCTGCGCTTCTTCGCCTATGGCGTCGGCCTGCTGGAGGGCGCCGAACTGCCCGATTCCCATTCGGCGGTGCTGGACTGGCTGGACCGCCTCGGCCTGCCGGTCGCGAAGGAGCGGGCGGTGGTCGCCGGCTGCGAAGGCCTGCTGGGCTACTTCCGTTCGGTCGGCGAGCGCCGCAAGTCGCTGCCCTACGAGATCGACGGCGTGGTGTACAAGGTCGACAAGGTGGCCGACCAGGCGCGCCTGGGCTTCGTCTCGCGCGCTCCGCGCTTCGCCCTGGCCCACAAGTTCCCGGCCGAGGAGGCCCTGACCGTGGTCCAGGCGATCGACGTGCAGGTGGGCCGCACCGGCGCCATCACGCCGGTGGCGCGCCTGGTGCCGGTCTCGGTGGGCGGGGTCACGGTCACCAACGCCACCCTGCACAACGAAGACGAAGTGCGGCGCAAGGACGTGCGCGTGGGCGACACCGTGGTGGTGCGCCGCGCCGGCGACGTCATTCCCGAGGTGCTGTCGGTGGTGCTGGAGCGCCGCCCCGAGCCCATCCCTCCCGTCTACGAACTGCCGAAGAGCTGCCCGGTGTGCGGCTCGCACGTGGTGCGCGAGGAAGGCGAGGCGGTGGCGCGCTGCTCCGGCGGCCTGACCTGCGCGGCCCAGCGCAAGGAGGCGATCCGCCACTTCGCCGGCCGGCGCATGATGGACATCGAGGGCCTGGGCGACCGCTACATCGACAGCCTGGTCGAAGCGAACCTGATCCACGGCGTGGCCGACCTGTACAAGCTCACGCTCGACGACCTGCTGAAGATGAAACGCCTGGCCGACGAGCGCGAAGGCACTACGCCGGAAACCGTCAAGCAGGGCAAGGTGGCCACCAAGTGGGCCGACAACCTGCTCGAGGCGATCCGCGCCAGCAAGCAGCCGCCGCTCGAGCGCCTGCTGTTCGCGCTCGGCATCCGCCACGTGGGCGAGTCGACCGCCAAGACCCTGGCCGACTGGCTGGGCCGCTTCGAGCTGGTCCGGCGCGCGCCGGCCGCGCTGCTGCGCGTGCTGCCCGACATCGGCGGCACCGTGGCCGAGGCGATCGCCGACTTCTTCGCCGAAGAAAAGAACCAGGGCGCGATCGACGCGCTGCTGGCGGCCGGCGTGGCGCCCCAGGGCGAGCATGCGCCCAAGGCCCAGCTGCGCGAGAAGCTGGACGAAGTCAGCCTGCTGGTGGCGCTGGACATCCCCAAGCTCACCGAGCCGCGCGCGCGCCAGTTGATGGCCGAGGGCATGAGCCTGGACAAGCTGGCCCACCTCAAGGTGTTCAACGTGTTCGGCCTGCCGGCCACGGTGCAGGCGGCCCTGGAAGAGTGGATGGCCGTGCCGGCCAACCGTGAGCGCCTGTCGGCCCTGTCGGCGCTGCGCCAGGAACTGCTGGCCGAGCTGCCGGAAGCCGCCGCCCAGCCGGAAGGTCACCTGAGCGGCAAGACCTTCGTGCTGACCGGGACCCTGCCCACCATGAGCCGCGATGCCGCAGGCGCATTGATCGAGGCGGCGGGCGGCAAGGTGTCCGGCTCGGTGTCGAAGAAAACCTCTTACGTGGTGGCCGGGGCCGAGGCGGGCAGCAAGCTCGCCAAGGCCGAGGAACTGGGCGTCACGGTCCTGGACGAAGCGGGCCTGATGGCCCTGCTGAACAAGTAAAGGAAAAGCATGACCCTGATCCGCAAAGCCGTCTTTCCCGTCGCCGGCCTGGGCAGCCGCTTCCTGCCGGCGACCAAGGCGCAACCGAAGGAAATGCTGCCCATCGTCGACAAGCCGCTGATCCAGTACGCGGTGGAAGAGGCGGTGGCGGCCGGCGTCACCGAGCTGGTCTTCATCACCGGGCGCAACAAGCGCGCCATCGAGGACCATTTCGACAAGGCCTACGAGCTCGAGGCCGAGCTGGAAGCTGCCGGCAAGCAGGCCCTGCTCGACGTGGTGCGCGGGGTGATCCCGAAGAACGTCAGCTGCATCTACATCCGCCAGCCGGCGCCGCTGGGCCTGGGCCACGCGGTGCTGTGCGCGCGTCCGATCATCGGCGACGAACCCTTCGCGGTGCTGCTGGCGGACGACTTCATGGACACCGCGCCCGGCCAGAAGCCGGTGCTGGCCCAGATGGCCGAGGTCTATGCCTACGAGCGCAGCAGCATCCTGGCGGTCCAGGACGTGCCGCGCGAGCACACCCGCCAGTACGGCATCGTCAGCGCCACGCCTTACCGTCCGGGCCTGGAGCTGGTGCAGGACATCGTCGAGAAGCCCCAGCCCGAGGTCGCGCCCTCGACCCTGGCCGTGGTCGGCCGCTACGTGCTGTCCGGCTCGATCTTCGACTACCTGGCCAGGCTGGGCAAGGGCGCGGGCGGCGAGATCCAGCTCACCGACGGCATCGCCGCCCTGATGAAGCAGGAGCGGGTGCTGGCCTACCGTTACCAGGGCCAGCGCTACGACTGCGGCTCCAAGCTGGGCTACCTGCAGGCCACGGCCGCCATCGGCCTGAAGCACCCCGAGACCGCCGAGGGCTTCCGCGCCTGCCTGGCCAGCCTGCTGGGCGAGGGGCGCGCATCATGACGGTGCGCGAGATCCTGCGCATGGGCGACCCGCGCCTGCTGCGCGTGGCCGAGCCGGTGCGCGATTTCGACACGCCCGAGCTGCACGCCCTGATCGCCGACATGTTCGACACCATGCACGCCGCCAACGGCGCCGGCCTGGCCGCGCCCCAGATCGGGGTCAACCTGCAACTGGTGATCTTCGGCTTCGCGCAGAACGCGCGCTATCCCGAGGCCCCGCCGGTGCCCGAGACGGTGCTGATCAACCCTTCGCTGACCCCGCTGTCGGACGCGATGGAGGAGGGCTTCGAAGGCTGCTTGTCGGTGCCCGGCCTGCGCGGCAGCGTGCCGCGCTATACCCGCCTGCATTACGAGGGCTTCGACCAGTTCGGCGAGCGCATCGTGCGCGACGCCGAGGGCTTCCATGCGCGCGTGGTGCAGCATGAAGTCGACCACCTGCTGGGCATCCTCTACCCGATGCGCATCAAGGACTTTTCCCGCTTCGGCTTCACCGAAGTGATGTTTCCCAACCTCGACCCCGGAGCCGACGATTGAGCCGTGCTTGCATGATGGTGGCCGCCCTGGGCGCGGCCTGTTTCGTTTCGCCCGCCGCCAGCGCGGATGAGTGGTTCACCAAGATCGACCCCGCGCCCAAGCGCGAGTTCTGGCTCGACACGGGCTTCTACACCGCCCACTTCGACAGCGACAAGGACCTGAACGGGGCCAACAAGGGGCTGGGAGCGGAGTACCGCTTCAACGGCACCATGGCCGCCACCGTGGGGCGCTTCCACAACAGCGACCGGCAGTGGTCGAACTACGCGGGGGTGATCTGGCAGCCTTATGCGCTGGGGCCGGTGCGGGTGGGGCTGGCGCTGGCGGCCTTCGACGGCTATCCGAAGATGCGCGACGGCGGCTGGTTCCCGGCGGCGATCCCGACCCTGACCTACGAGTACCAGCGCGTGGGGCTGAACGTGGGCATCATCCCGAACTACAAGGACCGTTTGTACGGCGGGATTTCCTTCCAGCTGAAGTTCAAGCTGTTTGACGGGAGCAAGTGAGAACGAAGGGGGCGCGAATCTCTATGCGGAAGGGCGGCGCGCTCGCGCCCGTGCAGTCAAGTCAGCCGCAAAACCGTCGTCCCGGCGCAGGCCGGGACCCAAGTTTGCGTGCGTGTCCGCGCAAGCGAACTTGGGTTCCGGCCTGCGCCGGAACGACGTGCAGGCGCCAACTTTGGAAAAACTGCCGCGATGCACCTCGTTTTCCCGCGTAAAACTTCATCTTACGTGCTGACCCATCCCGCCGCCATCACCCCCCGACCTCCTTCGGATAGGGCGACTTCCCACCCTCCGCGATGAAGGTATCGATGCGCTGCTGCAGTACCGGCAGCGGCACCGAGCCGAGCTGCAGCACCGTATCGTGGAAGTGCCTGATGTCGAATTTCTCCCCCAGCGCCTTCTCCGCCCGCGCCCGCGCCTCCTGGATCGCCATCTGGCCCAGGTAGTAGGACAGCGCCTGGCCCGGCCAGGAAATGTAGCGGTCGACCTCGGTCTCCACCTCGTGCCGCGCCAGCGCCGTGTTCTCCATCAGGTAGGCCTGGGCCTGCTCGCGCGTCCAGCCCTTGGCGTGGATGCCGGTGTCGACCACCAGGCGCGAGGCGCGCCAGGCCTGGTAGCTGAGCATGCCGAAGTGCTCGTAGGGCGTCTCGTAGATCCCCATTTCCACGCCCAGGCGCTCCGAATACAGGGCCCAGCCCTCGCCGAAGGCGGAGATATAGGCGCGGCGGAAGGGCGGCACGCCTTTCTGCTCCTGGGCCACCGGCATCTGGAAGGCGTGGCCCGGGGCCGACTCGTGCAGGGTCAGGGCCGGCAGGCTGTAGAGAGCGCGCGCCGGCAGGTTGTAGGTGTTGACCCAGTAGGCGCCCGGACCGCCGCGCCCGGCGGTGTAATAGGGCGCCTGGTCGTCCGGCACCGGCAGGATGGCGAAGCGGCGGCGCGGCAGGTAGCCGAAATACTGGTCGGCCTTGGCGTCGAACTTCTTGGCGATCCAGGCCGCGCGCATCAGGAGTTCTTCCGGCGTCCTGGCGTAGAAGCGCGGGTCGGTGCGCAGGAACTGCAGGAAGGCGGGCAGGTCGCCGCTGAAGCCGGCCTTCTTCATGGTCTCGTGCATCTCGGCGCGGATCTTGGCCATCTCGGCCAGGCCGATGGCATGGATCTGCTCCGCCGTCAGGTTCGTGGTGGTGTACTCGACGATCTTCGACTGGTAGTAGGCCTTGCCACCCGGCATGCTCTCGGCGGCCAGGGTGCTGCGCGCCTTCGGCACGTATTCGCCCACGAAGTAATCGAGCACTTTGGCGTAGGCGGGCTGGACCCGGTCGCGGATCGCCGTCCGCGCCTGGGCGCGCAGGGACTCCTGCTCGGCCGCCGGAATGCTGGCCGGCATCTCGCGCAGGGGCGTGTAGAACACGGTCTCTTCCGGCGTTTTCGCCCTGGCCACCGAGACGATGGTGCTCTCGCGCCCGCTTAGGGTGACTTTCGGCGGCGTGAAGCCGCGCGCCAGCCCGGCGCGCATATTGGCCAGTTCCTGGTCAAAATACGCCGGCAGATTATTTAGCTGGGAAATGTAGTTACGGTAATCCGCAAACGTCTTGAAGGGCCGCCGGGCGGTGTAGGTGATGTCGGTCCAGAACGCGCTGTCGGCGTTGACCGGCTGCTCGTATTCGCGAAAGCGCTGGGCTTCGACCAGGGCGGCGATCTGGGCGCGGTAGACCGCGAAGTCGATGCGCCTGGCGGGCGACAGATCGGCCGGCCGGATCGCGTCGAGCTGCTGCAGGATGCCTTCCCAGTAGACGCGGCGCGCTTCCTGGGCCGGCGCGTCGGCGCGGGCAAGGACCGGGCTGACGCCGGGCTCGTCCTCGTCGACGGCCAGCTTTTCCGCCACCCGCCACTTCCATTCCTTGGTGTAGATCGCCTTGAAGCGCGTGTCCGCGCTGCTTGCCGCCTGGGCAGGCCCCAGCGCAACCCCCAGCACCACGCAAGCCGTCGCGACGACGGCACCCAGCCTCAGTTCCATACTCCTCCCGCCTTCATCAAGAGCACGATTGCTCGTGTGCATCTTAGCCGGGAAACGGGCGCTTGGATATGCATCAAGCCAGCACGGCCTAATGTGCGTTGGCGACCAGACGAAGCAGCAGGGCGCGGTAAATATAGCGAATTGGTAGGGTGCGCCTGTAATACGCGGCCGCCTTGCCCGACCATGAACAGCGGAGACAGGCACAGGACGATGGCGAAGTACGGCGAATCCAATGGCGGCTCGGAACAGCGGGCCCTGAGCGGCGAGGAGGGCCTGGCGGGCGCCTTGCCCGAGCAGGCCCTGCGCAAGCACGTGGCCTCGCTCGAAGCCGAGCTCGGCCACCTGCGGGTGCTGGCGCGCGAACGTCACGAACTGATGCACGAAGTGGAAGAGCTGCGCCGCCAGAAGCACGAACTCCTGAACGCCACCAGCCAGCGCCAGAACGAATTCCTGGCCATGCTGGCCCACGAGCTGAGAAATCCCCTGGCGCCGCTGAGCATGTCGGCCAGCCTGCTTGACGGCATGGCCGCCAGCGACGCGCAGGCAGGCCAGGTGGGCCAGGTGGCGCGCGTGATCCGGCGCCAGGTCGACCACATGGCCCATCTGCTGGACGACCTGCTGGATGCGGCCCGCATCAGCCGCGGCAAGATTTCGCTCACGGTCCAGCCCCAGTCCCTGGCGGATGCCGTCGAACAGGCGCTGGAGACCGTGGGCCCGCGCCTGCGCGAGCGGCGCCAGCACCTGGAGCTGGCGCTCGCGCCCGAGCGCCTGGTGGTGGAAGGCGACCCGGTGCGCCTGACCCAGGTGTTCACCAACCTGCTCAGCAATGCCTCCAAGTACACGGGCGACGGCGGCCGCATCCGTCTCAGCGTGCAGCGCGAGGGCGACAAGGCCCTGGTGGTGGTCGAGGACGACGGGGCCGGGATCGCGCCCGATGTGCTGCCCAGGATCTTCGACCTGTTCACCCAGGGCCCGCGCAGCCTGGCGCGTTCCGAGGGCGGGCTGGGCGTGGGCCTGAGCGTGGTGCGCAACCTGGTCAGCATGCACGGCGGCACGGTCGACGCCTGCAGCGCCGGGCTGGGGCAGGGCAGCCGCTTCACCGTGCGCCTGCCCCTGTCCAGCGCACCGCCGCAGCGTCCTCTGGAAGCCGGCGCCGACGGCGGCGAGCGGCCCGCGCGCATCCTGCTGGTCGAGGACAACCCGGACGCCTGCGAGACCCTGGGCATCCTGCTGCGCATGGCCGGACACGAGGTGGAGACGGCGGCCGACGGCATGGCCGGGCTGGCGCGCGCCCGCGACGGCGACTTCGACGTGCTGATCTGCGACATCGGCCTGCCCGGCATCGACGGCTACCGTGTGATCGAGGGGGTGCGCGCGGCCAACGGTTCTGGGCGGCCGTTCGCGATCGCCTTGTCGGGCTATGGCCAGGCCGAAGACCGCGAGCGCGCCCACGCGGCGGGCTTCGACCGTTACCTGGTCAAGCCCGCGATCCCCGAAACCCTGCTCAAGCTGGTGACGGAAGCGCACGGTGCCGGTGGCGCCGCGCGCACGAATGCATGATCTTTATTGTTTTACATTTATTGCAGTAAATTGTTAAAACAACCGCTATAATCGGGCGGTCCGTCCGCGACCGCGCGACGAATCGCTCAGCAACGCGTGCTTGGACTTTCAATGACCATTTCGGCAGCAATTGTGTCGCGACTCAGCCATGATGACGAGTGACAGCGAACCCGGGCGTCCCGAAGGACACGCCCATCTCATCCAGTCGTGGCGGCGCCTCGCCGACCAGCTGGGACCGCTAATCGGCGATAATGGGTTTTGCGCCCTGTTCGGCCGCGCCTGCCGCGTCGTGGGTCCAGAGCACTGCTGGCTCGCCGACACGCCGCCCTGCAAGGCGCGCGACAAACAGATCACGGCACTCGACACCATGTTGGCGAGCGTCGCACCTGAGCAAGCTCAGGCGGCGCACGCTGCCCTGCTCCAGACGTTCACCGAATTGCTGGCGGCTTTGATCGGCCAGGCGTTGGCCTCACGTTTACTCGACGCCGCCCTGCACGAGGGAGATGCGCGGAAGAATGCACAGGAGCACAAGGAATGACGGATAAAGTAACCCTCGGAAAATTGAGCACTGGCGTGCCAGGGCTCGATGTTCTCTTGGGCGGCGGGCTGAGCGAGTTCTCCTTCAACCTCATCGCGGGCGCGCCCGGATGCGGCAAGACGACCCTGGCGCACCAGATCATGTTCGCCCTCGCGACAACCGAGCGCCGCGCCCTGTTCTTCACCGTGCTGGGCGAGCCGCCCCTGAAGATGCTGCGCTACCAGCAGCAATACAGTTTCTTCGAGCTGGACAAGGTCGGCTCGGCGATCCGCTACGTGAACCTGGCCGACGACCTGCGCGCCGGCGACTTCAGCGGTGTGCTGGAGCGCATCATGAAGGAAGTCGAGGACTTCGCCCCCAGCCTGGTGTTCGTCGATTCCTTCCGTTCGGTGGCCCAGACCGCCCGCGCCGGCAACGAGGGCGTGGCCGACCTCCAGCACTTCATCCAGGAACTCGGCACCCGCATGACCAGCTGGCAGGCGACCACCTTCCTGATCGGCGAATACATGCACAGCGAAGCCGAGGCCAACCCCATCATGACCGTCGCCGACGGCATGATAGCGCTAGCCCAGGTGCATGAGGACAGCACCGTGGTGCGCAAGATGCGCGTGGTCAAGATGCGCGGCCACGCCCACGTCGCGGGTTCGCACACCTTCCGCATCACCGGCGACGGGATCCGTGTCTATCCGCGCATGCTGCCGCCCCTGTCCGAGGACCGCCATCCGGGCCATCCGGTGGACCGCGCGCCGCGCCGCATCCCGACCGGCGTGCCGGACCTGGACGCCATGCTGCACGGCGGCCTGCCGCAAGGCCACTCGCTGCTGGTGAGCGGTCCCAGCGGCTGCGGCAAGACCATCCTCGGCACCCGCTTCCTGCAGGAGGGCGTGCGCCGCGGCGAGAAGGGTGTCGCGGTGTTCTTCGAGAAGGGCGTGTCGCGCCTGCGCAATGCGGAGCTGGCGCAGGTGGTCCAGAGCGGCGCTGTGACTGTGGTGGAAAGCCGCATAATCGACCTCACCGTGGACGAACTGGTCGACGCGCTGGACGAGGCGATCGAGCGCACCGGCGCGCAGCGGGTGGTGATCGATTCCCTGTCCGAGATGGCGCTCTACCTGGCGCCGGAAGGGCGTTCTCAGCTGCGCACGGTGGTGTTCCGCATGCTGGCCTCGCTGGCGCGGCGCGGGGTGACCACGGTGGTCACGATGGGCATCGACGACGACTTCAGCCAGTTCAAGGTCAGCCAGGCCGACATCGCCTACCTCACCGACGCCATCTTGGTGATGCGCTACGGCGAGAACGACGGGCTGATCCGCAAGTTCATCTCCGTCGTCAAGGTGCGCGGCTCCGGCCACAGCACCGAGCTGCGCGAATACGCGATCACCGACGACGGCATCGAAATCCAGCCCCAACGCACCGAATTCGAAGGCGTGCTGCACGGGGTACCCAAGGCGCCCGGCGCCAGAAGCTGAGGCCACGCATGACGACGTTCCAGGGAGAAGACAAGGCCTCGCTGCAGCGTTCGTCGGCGAACGACGGTATCGGAGACACCCTGCAGCCTTTCGATCAGATGCTGCTGCGGCGGGTCGCGGCGCTGGAGGCGGACAATGCGCTGCTGCGGCGCGAGGCCGGCGAGCGCGAGGAGCTGGCGCTGCTGGTCGAGCAGCTGCGCGAGGCCAACGGCAACCTGGTGCTGGCCGCCGTCAACGCCCAGAGCTCGCGCGATGACGCCGAGGAGACCAACCGGCGCCAGAACGAATTCCTGGCCATGCTGGCGCACGAGCTGCGTAATCCGCTGGTGCCGATCAGCATGTCCGCCAGCCTGCTGGAGCGCGCCATCGGCGGCGCCGGCCAGGAAACCCGCCTGACCCAGGTGATCCAGCGCCAGGTCGACCACATGGCGCACCTGCTGGACGACCTGCTGGATGCCGCGCGCCTAAGCAGCGGCAAGATCACCCTGGGCATCCAGGCGCTCGACCTGCGCGCCGTGATCGGCCAGGCGGTGGAGACGGTCCAGCCGCGAATCCGCGAGCGCGACCAGCAGTTCGAGCTGCAGTTGCCGCCCCATCCGGTGATGGTGGACGGCGACCAGGTGCGCCTGACCCAGGTGTTCACCAACCTGCTCGGAAATGCCTCGAAATACACCCAGGACGGCGGCTGGATCCGGCTCGAGGTGCGCTGCGCGGACGAGGTGGTGGTGACGGTAGCCGACAACGGCACCGGCATGGAAGCGTCCACCATCACCCGCGTGTTCGACCTGTTCAGCCAGGGGCCGCGCTCGCTGGCGCGCTCGGAAGGCGGCCTCGGGGTCGGCCTGAACGTGGTGCGCAACCTGGTCGGCATGCATGGCGGCAGCGTCACCGCCTCCAGCCCGGGGCTCGGCGCGGGCAGCAGCTTCACGGTGCGCCTGCCGCTCTCGCACTCGCACGTGCCGGCCGCGCCGGTTGTGCAGGAGCCGGCCCAGCACGGCGCCGCGCGCCGCATCCTCGTCGTCGAAGACAATGTCGACGCCTGCGAGGTGCTGCGCATGCTGCTCGAGCTGGAGGGGCACGCGGTCGACGTCGCCCATGACGGCCATGCCGGCCTGCGCATGGCGCTGGGGGCGCGCTACGACGCGATCGTGTGCGACATCGGCTTGCCCGGCATCGACGGCTACGAATTGATGAGCCGCCTGCGCGCCGGCCAGGACGGCGGCGGTCCGCTCGCCGTGGCCTTGTCCGGCTACGGCCACGCCAACGACCGCGAGCGCGCAAAGGAGGTCGGCTTCGACCGCTACCTGGTCAAGCCGGTGGGGCCGGATGCGCTGATGGAAGCGCTGGAGAAGGCCGCCGCGACTGGCTAGGTGCGGCCGGCCAGGTGCGGCCGGCGAGGTGCGACCGGCGAGGCCTCCGCTCCAGATGCAGTGAGATCAGCGCATGCCGCCCGAGCCCAGAATGATTTCCCCGGTCACCCAGCGGGCGTCGACCGATGCGAGGTAGGACACGATCGGGGCGATGTCCTCTACCTGCCCGATGCGGCCGAGCGGGGTCAAGCTCTCGTTCCAGGCCTGGAACTCGGAGCCGATCGCCCCGGCGGCGTGGCTGCCTTCGGTTTCGACCAGCCCGGGACTCACGGCGTTGACGCGGATGCCGCGCGGTCCGAGTTCGCGTGCGAGCACGCCGGTGATGGCGTCGATCGCTCCCTTGGTGCCGGTGTAGATGGCGCTTTCGACCGGGAGCACGCGCGTGACGTTGGAACTGATGTTGACGATGCTGCCGCCCCGCTCCAGAAACGGCGCGGCGGCGCCGGCGACCAGCAGGGCGCCGAGGACGTTGATATCGAACTGCTTGCGGTAGAGCGCTTCCGTGGTGTCCTCGATTCTGGCGAATTCATAGACGCCGGAATTGTTCACCACGATGTCCAGGCGGCCGAAACGGGCGATCGCCGACTTGACCAGGGCGTCGACTTCCTCTTTCCGGGTGACGTCCGCAGCCACCGCGATGGCCTCGCCACCGGCGGCCTCGATGTCGGCCACCACCTTGTCCGCGCCGCTCCTGCTCGAGACGTAATTGACGACCAGTTTGGCGCCCTCGGCCGCGAGCTGACGGGCGATGCCGGCGCCTATCCCTTTGGACGCGCCAGTGACGATGGCGACTTTGCCTTTCAACTTGTGCATGTCGTGTGCTTTCCTGATGCGGCCGGCCCGGGATGGGCCGGCACGATGAGGCGACATCGTCCTATGTACAGGATTGTTTGGGAACTGCCATTCCTGTATATTTCGCGTACATTTTTGTACGGATATTCAAGATGGAATGGAGCGACGTCCGGATCTTCCTGGCGGTGGCGCGCGGCGGCTCGTTCGGCGAGGCGGCGCGGACCCTGGGTGTCAGCCATCCGACGGTGGGTCGCCGGATCAAGGCCCTCGAAGTCGAGGCCGAGCAGGCGCTGTTTCGCAGGACCACGGACGGTCTGGTGCTCACGGACGCCGGCGACGGCGTGATGGCGCTGGCGGAAGCGATGGAAAATTCCGCGCTGGCCATGGAAAGGCGGCTCGCGGGGAACCACGAGCGCCTCGAAGGGATCCTGCGGATCTCGTCGGCGGAGTGGTTCGCCGGCCACGTGCTGGCGCCGGTGCTGGCGGAGTTGACGCGCCGCCATCCGGCCGTCGTGCCCGAGGTGATCGCCAGCCACCGTTTGCTCAATCTCTCGCGCCGCGAGGCCGACGTGGCTTTTCGCATCGTGCCCTTCAGCGAGCCGGACATCGTGCAGCGGCGCCTGATGCGCGTGGCCTACGGCCTGTATGGCACGGCCGATACGGCTGCCGCCCTGCACGAGGATCCGGCGAGCGTCGGGCTGATCCTGATGAACACGGCGCAGTCGCACTTCCCCGATGTCGCCTGGCTGCTCGACCGCTTCCCGGGGTCGCGGCGGGTCTTCACCAGCACCAGCCGCGCCGTCCAGGCCCAGATGTGCCTGCGCGGCCTGGGCATCGCCGTGCTGCCCCGGCCGCTTGGCGATGCGCTGCCGGGCCTGCAGGCCATCACGATGCCGGACCAGCCGCCAGGCAGGGATATCTGGGTCGGCTACCACCAGGACCTGCGGCACATGGACCGGCTGCGGGCCATGCTGGATATCGCCGAGAGCATGCTATCGCAAGGTGCGAGCGCAGCGGATTGAGCCTGGCTTCCAATGCCGCCGGCGGTTTCATCGCTGCGCCCTGACGCCGGTCGGCGACTCCGTCCGCCGGCCCAGGCGCGCATTCGTGCGGCGCGGCGTTGCCCGTTGTGCGACGCAGCTGCGCACGGTATGGCGCTAGTCCACCGCGCAAGGCCATCGCATAATGTTCAGGTCCAAACACCCAAGGATCAAGCATCGTGAAAAGCCTCGCCAAACCTGTCAGCGGCAACCCGACCGATGTCTTGGCCCATGCCGAGATCGAGCACTTACTTCGCGCCTATGAGAGCGCGCTGAACGCCTCGGACGTCGATGCGGTCATGACGGTGTTCGCCCCTGACGGGGTATTCATGGCCCCGAACAGCGTGTCGACGGTAGGCGCCGCAGCGATCCGTACTGCGTACGAGGGCATTTTCCGTACCATCGCATTCGATACCGAGCTCACGGTCGAGGAGGTGGTGCAACTTGCTCCAGGATGGGCCTTTGCGCGGACGAGTTCGAATGGCCGGGTTACGCTGAATGCGCTCGCGCAGCAGGTCCCGGACGCCAATCACGAACTATTCATCCTCCAGAAAGACGACGCGGCGTGGAAGATCGCCCGCTATGCCTTTGCCTCGACCAGGCCCGTAGCCCAGTAAACGGCAGCGCCTCACCAAGTGGCTGTATAACGCCGTGCAGGTCCGCCTCGCGCCGGCTGGGCGCGCTGCCCGTCGAGGGGAGTCATGGGCGCAACAGCAGTTCGAGGCGACCGACGGCCTCCACGATGCGCTCGTATTTGGTCGCATACGAAAAGCGCACGTGGCGCGCCGGCGCCGCGAAGCCGAAATCGTCGCCCGGCACGATGGCCACGTGGGCGTCCTCCAGCACCTTCATGCTGAAAGCCGCGCTGTCGCCGCGCTGCGGGTGGTCGAGGCTGGCAATGTCGGCGTACACGTAGAAGGCGCCGTCCGGCATCACCGGCACCGTGAAGCCCAGCTCGCGCAGGGCCGGCACCAGGTAGTCGCGGCGGCGCTGGAACTCGCGCCGGCGCTCCTCGAAGATCGCCAGCGCCTCCGGGGTGAAGCAGGCCAGGGCCGCATGCTGGGCCACGGTGGGCGCGCAGATGAAGAGGTTCTGGGCCAGCTTCTCGAACACCGGCACCAGTTCCTCCGGCACCACCAGCCAGCCCAGGCGCCAGCCGGTCATGTTGAAATACTTGGAGAAGCTGTTCACCGTGATGACCTGGTCGTCCATCGCCAGCGCGCTGACCGGACGATGGTCATAGGACAGGCCCTGGTAGATCTCGTCGACGATGGCGAAGCCGCCACGCGCACGCACGGCGTCCACCATGGCGCGCAGCTGCTCCGGGGTCATCGAGGTCCCGGTCGGGTTCGAGGGCGAAGCCACCAGCACCCCGCGGGTGCGCGCGCTCCAGTATTCGGCCACGTGGGCGCTGCTCAACTGGTAGCGGTCGTCGCTGGAAGAGGGCACCAGCACCGGGCTGCCGCCGAAGGCGGACACGAAATGGCGGTTGCAGGGGTAGCAGGGGTCCGGCATCAGGACTTCGTCGCCCTCGGCCACCAGGGCGGCGCAGGCCAGCAGCAGGCCGGCCGAGGCGCCGGCGGTGACCACGATGCGGCGCGGATCGATGTCCAGCCCGTGCACGGCGGCGTAGTGGCCGGAGATGGCCTCGCGCAGTTCGCGCAGGCCGAGCGAATCGGTGTACTGGGTGACGCCGCCGCGGATCGCTTCCATCGCGGCCTGCGCCACGATCTCGGGCGCGGTGAAGTCGGGTTCGCCGACGCTCATGCTGATGACATCATGGCCGGCGCGTTTTAGCTCGCCGGCCGCCTTGACCATTTCCATGACGCGGAAGGGTTCGATGGCGTGGACGCGGCCCGCGAGCTGGAGGGCGCGCGCCGCCTGTTGTTCGGTGCTGGTGAGGGTCATGCGGATGTGCTGGGCAAGAAAGAGAAGGCCATCTTACAAGAATGCGGGCCGGCGCGCGCGCCGGCGCCGCAAGCGCCAGGCTTCAGGCCTGCGCGTGATGGGTCGCGGTCAGCCTGCGCATCAGGGGCAGGGCGGCCAGCGCGATCAGGGTGCAGGCGATGGCCGCCACGCCCAGCTTGTTGAACAGGCCGGTATAGACCGGCAGGGTCTGGAGCGGATCGGTGATTCCTTGCGGAACGCTGGCCAGGTTGGCCACCACCCCGCCCAGGTATTGCGAAATGCCGACGCCCACGTAATAGGCGCCCATCATGAAGCCGCCCATGCGCGCCGGCACGTAGCGCGCGATCATGGCCAGGCCCAGGCCGCTGACCAGCAGCTCGCCGAGCGAATACAGGCCATAGCCGGCGATCATGATCCAGGACGAGGTGAGCCCGTTCACCGCGAAGCGGCCGGCCACGCCGTAGGTGAAGAAACCGGCCGCCACCACCGCGAAGCCGAGCGCGAACTTGGCCGCGATCGACAAGTCCCTGCCGCTTTTCCCCGCCCGCGTGTACAGCCAGGCCAGCACCGGGCTCAGCACCATGATCCAGATCGCGTTCAGCGCCTGGAACTGGGCCGGCGACCAGGTGAACAGGTGGGCGCCGAAGAGCCGGAAGTCGAGGTCGACATTGCGCAGTGCGAACAGGGACAGCGAGGTCGACATCTGCTGGTAGAAGATGAAGAAGAACACGGTCTGCAGGGTCAGCACCAGGGCCGCCACCAGGCCGGCGCGCTCGCTCGGCTGGCTGGAACGGATCAGGTGCAGGAAGATGCCCAGCACCACGAAGCCGGCCAGGTAGACGAAGGCGCGCGCCAGGGCCTGGTATTCGAGGATGAGGGCCGAGGCGGCGACCGCCACCAGTGCGCCGCCCAGCACCGCGGCCAGCTTGCGCAGGTCGAGCGGGCGGGCGTCCGGCGGCGAGCCGATGTGGGCGACGGTGGCGCGCAGCACGGTGACGGTCAGCAGGCCCACCATCAGGCCGACACTGCACACGGCGAAGGCCACGTGCCAGCCGAGCTCGCCGCCATGCGCGGCGTTGACGTAGTCCTTGATCGCCGGCGTGGCCAGCATCGACACGGTCGAGCCGACGTTGACCGCCATGTAGTACAGGGTGAAGGCGCTGTCGATCCGGGAATCGTCGCCCTCGTAGATCTTGCGCACCAGGTTGGCCGTGTTCGGCTTGAACAGGCCGTTGCCGACCACGATCACGCCCAGGGCCGAAAAGGTGAACCAGGTATTGGTGGTGGGCACCGCCATCAGGCCATAGCCCAGGGTCAGGATTATGCCGCCAAGCAACATGCAGCGGCGGGTGCCCAGCACCTTGTCGCCGATCCAGCCGCCGATGGCGGGCGCGACGTAGATCAGGGCGGCCGCGGCGCCCCAGACCAAGTTGGCGCGTCTGTCCTCGAAACCGAGGCGCTGCACCATGAAGTACACGATCAGCGCCTGCATGCCGTAATAGCCGAAGCGCTCCCACAGCTCGATCAGGGCGATGGTGAGAAAAGAGCGGTTCTGGCTCACGGCCGGAATGGTTTGCCTGTCCATACGTTTCCCGGAAAATGTGACCGCCGGGAAAGGCCGGCGGAAAGGGGGCGATGCTACGCCCTCTGCATGGAACATGCAATCTTGACAGGGCAGGGCCACAATGCGCTACCATGCATCGCTGGCCGCTTGCGCCGGGTCAGCACCGTATTGATTTCCAGTCGAGGTTTTGCATGAGGCGAGGTTTTACCGAAAAGGGGCGCAGGTCGCGCGTGGCGTCCTGCGCCGTCCTAGGCGCGACCCTGGCGCTGTGGGCCGGCGCCACGCTGGCCGACACCGGCCGCGCGGTTCCGCCGGCGCCCGCCGCCGACCATCACCAGCATGTGTTCAGTCCCGCCGCCGCAGCCTGGATGTCGGCCGCCACCGGCAGCCTGCGCGCCGTCATGGCGGACGAACTGGTGGCCGATCTCGACGCCGCCGGCATCGGCCGCGCCGCCGTGCTCTCGGTCGCCTACGTGTACGGCAATCCGGAGCGCACCATCGACGACGAATACGAGCGGGTGCGCGACGAAAACGACTGGGCCGCGGCCCAGGCCGCGCGCTATCCGGACCGCCTGGTGGCCTTGTGCAGCTTCAACCCGCTGCGCGACTACGCCTTGCTGGAACTGGCGCGCTGCGCCAGCAGCCCGGGTTTCGGGCGCGGCATCAAGCTGCATTTCGGTCATTCCGACGTCCAGCTGGACGATCCTGAGCACCTGGTGCGCATGCGCCAGGTGTTTCGCGCCGCCAATGCACGCGGGATGGCGATCGTGGTCCACCTGCGCGGCGGCGGGCCGGAACGGCGCGCCTATGCCGTCGAACAGGCGCGGCTGCTGATGGAGCAGGTGCTGCCCTTCGCGCCGGACGTGCCGGTGCAGGTGGCCCAGGTGGCGCCCTCGGCGCCCCGGCCCGGTTCGGCCGCGCCCGCGCCGACCTACGCCGCCATGGCCGTGCTGGCCGAAGCCGCGGCGCGCCGCGACCCGCGCGTGCGCCAGGTCTGGTTCGACCTGTCTTCGGTCACCCAGGCCGAGCTGCCGCCGGCCGACGCCCGCCGCCTGGTGCGGCGGCTGCGCGAGGCCGGCCTGGAGCGGGTGCTCTACGGTTCCCACGCCGCCCCCGGCGACGCCCTGGCCCCGCCGGACGGCTGGGCCGCCTTCCTGCGCCTGCCGCTGACCGAGGCCGAGGCCTCGCGTGTGGCGCGCAACGTCGCCCCTTACCTGCGCTGAGCGCTGACGGTCCGCCACGGCCTGGCAGGCCGGGGCGGCGACCGCCTGTCCGTACTTACAGTTTCGCGACATTCTCGGGACAATTCCTCCGAATATGCGTGAACCTTGCTCCATAGAATCCTGTCATCACAACAACATCAGGATTCGCACATGCACCACTCCATCACACCGGGCGCGCTGGCGCTGGCCGGCGCTTTGCTGCTGGCTGGTTGCGGCGGCGGTACGGACGACCCCCATGCCGATCTGCCGGCCGTCTCGCGCGTCGAGGTCCTGTCGAGCGCCAAGCGCGGCATGGAAAGCATCGTCGTGCGCGGCGGCAGCGCCTATGTGTCGCTGGCCAACAGCGCAACCGAAGGCTCGGCCGTGCTGAAGGCGACGCTGCCGATCAGCGCCCGTTCGTCCTGGACGGTGGTGCCGCTCGGCAATTGCGGCCTGGGCCCGGTCGGCGAGTTCATCGTACGCTCACCCAAGCTCAAGATGGCGGGCGAGACCATGTGGCTGATGCAGCCCAGCGATGGCGGCGAGGAGCATTCGACCTGCACGATGGCGCCCCAGGCCACGTCCTTCGCCCCGGCCGACCAGGGCTTGCGCGCCTGCACCGGCGACTTCTGCACCACGCTTTGGATGACCGACTTGAAGGCGGTCGGCAACCGCCTGTACAGCAATGCAGGCGCCGGCGAGAACGTGCTCACGTCTGGCGACGGCGGCGCCAGCTGGCGCGTGGTGCGCGGCCAGTTCGACTCCATGGTCTGCACCCACACCTCCTTCCATGTCATCGGCGACCGTCTGCTGGTCGGCGGCGAGTGTCCGCTGGACGACGCCTTCCTGGACGCCTACCAGTTGAGCGCGGACGGCGCGTCCTTGCTCAAGCCCGAGAAGCTGCCCATGAGCAAGCCAGTGCTGGAGAACCGCAATATCCAGTTCATTGAATCGATTCCCGGGACCCAGCGCGTCTTCGTCGGCGTCGAGGGCGGCCTGCTGCGCAGCGAGGACGGCGGCAAGAGCTTCAAGTTCGTGATCCACAACCCGGTGAACGGCAACCTTGCCTATCCCTACATCAAGTCCTTCATCTCGCTCAAGGCCAGCCCGGACACCATCCTGGTAGGCGGCTTCGACAAGCGCAACGGGAAGCCCTACCTGGCCTATTCGCGCGACGCCGGCGGCACCTGGACCGACCTGTCGGCCAGCTTGCCGAACTACGCCGCCCCGGCCGGCGACAATGGCGAGCACGGGCTCATCACCGACATCGCCGAGGACGCCGAAGGCCGCATCCTGATCACCTACAACGAGCGCTTCGAGACCGAGGGCCGCTTGCTGCAGCTGAGCCTGGGTCGCCGCTGACCGGCCCGCAGCGGGACCCAGGGCTGCGGTCCATGCGTCCCGTATGAAACAAAACTACATCGGCGGGCGGAATTCTGTCATGCTCTCGTCTGCGGCGGTCCTGAGCCGCCGCATGTTTACAACAACAACGACAGCGACGACATGACAACGACACCGATTGCCCGCCTGGCGCTGTGCCTCCTGGCCAGCCCGCTTGCCTTCGCCCAGAACGCCGACCGCCAGCTCCAGGGCGTCACGCGCGACCAGAACACCCTCGAGATCGCCACCAGCGACGGCCGCTACCTGATCCGTCCGTACTCCAGCAACATCGTCGAGACCACCTTCGTGCCGCGCGGCGAGCGCGCCGATTCGGCCTCGCACGCAGTGGTGCTGCCGCCGGCCCCGGTCGCCGCCACCCTGAAGGACGAGGGCGGCCGCCTGACCTACGCCACCGAAGGCATCACGGTCACCATCGACAAGCAGCCGTTCCGCATCAGCTATGCCTACAAGGGCAAGCCGCTGGTGGCCGAGAAGCGCGGCTACGCCAGGGGCGAGCTGGAAACGATCGAGTTCGCGCTGGAAGACGGCGAAGCCCTGTACGGCGCCGGCGCGCGCGCGGTCGGCATGAACCGGCGCGGCAACCGCTTCCGCCTGTATAACAAGGCCGACTACGGTTACGGGGCCCGCTCCGAGTTGTTGAACTACACGATTCCGGTGGCGCTGTCCTCCAAGAAGTACGCGATCCACTTCGACAATCCGCAGACCGGCTGGCTCGATTTCGACAGCCGCCGCGACGGCACCCTGCGCTACGAGGTGATCGGCGGCCGCAAGACCTACCAGGTGGTGGCCGGCGAGAGCTGGGACGAGGTGATGGACGGCTACACCCGCCTGACCGGGCGCCAGCCGCTGCCGCCGCGCTGGGCCTTCGGCAACTTCGCCAGCCGCTTCGGCTACAAGACCGAGGCCGAGACGCGCGCCGTGGTCGACAGGTTCGCGCAAGAGAAGATTCCGCTCGACGCCGTGGTGCTCGACCTGTACTGGTTCGGCAAGACGGTCAAGGGCACCATGGGCAACCTGGACTGGGACCGCGACAGCTTCCCCCAGGCCGAGCAGATGATGGCCGACTTCAAGAAGAAGGGCGTCAAGACCGTGGTCATCACCGAGCCCTTCGTGCTCACCACCTCGAAGCGCTGGCAGGAAGCGGTCGAGCGCCAGGTGCTGGCCACCGACAAGGCCGGCAAACCCTACGTCTATGACTTCTACTTCGGCAACACCGGCCTGATCGACATCTACAAGCCGGAAGGCCGCGACTGGTTCTGGAATATCTACAAGGGACTGAAGGCGGGCGGCGTCACCGGCTGGTGGGGCGACCTGGGCGAGCCGGAGATGCATCCCTCCGACCTGGTGCACGCCGCCGGCACCGCCGACCAGGTCCACAACGTCTATGGCCACGACTGGGCGCGCCTGATCGCCGACGGCTACCGCAAGGAGTTCCCCAACGAGCGCCCCTTCATCCTGATGCGCGCCGGTTACTCGGGCTCGCAGCGGCACGGCCTGATCCCCTGGTCGGGCGACGTCAGCCGCGGCTGGGGCGGCCTGCAGTCGCAGATGGAGATCGCGCTCCAGATGGGCATGCAGGGCCTGGCCTACATGCACTCCGACCTGGGCGGCTTCGCCGGCCCTGTGCAGGACGACGAGCTCTACGTGCGCTGGCTGCAGTACGGCGTGTTCCAGCCGGTGTTCCGTCCGCATGCCCAGGAAGCCGTGCCGTCCGAGCCGGTGTTCCGCAAGGAGCGCACCAAGGTGCTGGCGCGCGAGGCGGTGTGGCTGCGCTACGCCATGCTCCCGTATAACTACACCATCGCTTTCGACAACAGCCGCACCGGCATGCCGCTGATGCGTCCCCTGATGTTCGTCGAGACCGACCAGGACAAGCCCTTCGACCGCTCCACCACCTACCTGTGGGGCCCGGACTTCCTGGTCGCGCCGGTGGTGCAGCCGGGAGCGACCCGTTCCGAGGTCTACTTCCCGACCTCGAGCCAGGTCTGGTTCGATTTCCATACCGGCGAAGCGCATCGCGGAGGCGTGCTGGAAATCGTCAAGCCGGAGGAGGCGCACATCCCGGTCTACGTGCGCGCGGGCGCCTTCATCCCGATGGCCAAGGTCGCCCAGACCACGCGCGACTACGACAGCCGCCGCATCGACCTGCACTACTACCATGACGCCTCGGTGGCCTCCTCGAACGGCAAGCTGTACGACGACGACGGCGAAACCGCGGACGCCTACGACAAGGGCCAGTACGAGATCGTGCGCTTCGCCAGCCGCTACGCGGACGGGAAGCTGGAGATCGGCTTCGAGACCGAGACCGGCAAGGCCTACAGCGCCGCGCCGCGCGCGTTCACGCTCAAGGTCCACAACGTCCAGGCCAAGCCGCGCAGCGTGCGCATCGACGGCAAGGCGGCTGCCTTCAACTGGAACGGCAAGCACCAGCTGCTCGAAGTGGCCGTGCCGGCGAAGAAAGGGCAGTCCGCGACAGTAGCGATCGGCCTGTAATCCTCCTGCCCCTGGCAGTGAAACCGGCGTTCCGGCGCGGCCGACCAGGGCCGCGCCGCAGCCCCGTGTGCCAGGGGCGCAGTCCGCGCTAGCGCGCCACGATCAGGCGCAGCCCCAGGCCGATGAAGATCGCGCCGGCCACTCGGTCCAGCCACATCCCCGCGGTCGGCGTGCGATTGAGCCACTGACCGATCGCCCCCGAGAAATACCCCAGCAATCCAAACAGCACTGCCGCCTGCAGGGTGAACACCACCCCCAGCGCCGCCGTCTGCCAGTTCGCATCGCCGCGCGAAGCGTCCACGAACTGCGGCAGGAAGGACAGGAAGAACAGCACCACCTTCGGATTGATCGAGTTCGCCACCAGTCCCTTGACGAACAGTCGCCCCGGCGTCTCGTTCACGGCCCCGGCCGCGCCGACCTGGGCTCCGCCACGGCTGCGGATCGCCTGCCAGCCCATCCAGATCAGGTAGAGGCCGCCCGCCACCTTGAGGGCCGTGAAGGCCGCCGGCGAGGCGGCGATCAGCGCGCTCACCCCGATCACCGCCAGCACGGTGTGGTTGAGGCAGCCGAGCGCGCAGCCCAGGCCGAAGGCGATGCCGCGCGCGCGGCCCTTGGCGATGCCCAGGCTCAGGACCATCAGGTTGTCGGGGCCGGGCGAGAGGGTGATGAGGACGGCGGCGGCCAGGAAGCCGGCGAGTTGTTCAGGTGTCAGCATACGTTGGCATCGTTTCCATACTTGTCGGAATTGTCATTATACGGTCATGCAACAGTGCAACCATGCCGGCACTTTTCGACAACCGGAGTAATGCATGTCCCGTTTCGCCCCGAGCCGCCTCGGCCTTACCTTCGGCGCGCTGGCGCTGCTGGCCGCCTGCAGCAGCAGCGACGTTCCCGAGCCCGTCAAGACCGCGCCCGAGCAGCCACCCGTCTCGACCCCGACCCCAAGCCCGACCCCCGCGAGCACCAGCGTCGCCTTCATGTCGGACGTCCACTTCCACAACGTCTACGGCGACTTCAAGAGCACCCAGTTCGCCGGCATCCCGACCAGGGACGGCCGCAACGCGACCATCCGCACGATGTACGCGCAGCTGACCTCGACCCGCCTGTTCAACGAGAATTACTTCGCCTTCCGCGCCGCCCTCGACGACGCCTATGCGAAAGGCATCCGCCACGTCGCCTTCCCGGGCGACTATTCCGACGACGCCCAGCCGATGAACATCGACGGCATCGCCGAGGTGCTGAAGGAATACCAGGCCAAGGGCATGCGCTTCTTCCTGGCGCCGGGCAACCACGATCCGAACGAGCCCTTCGACGACCTGGAGGCGGGCAAGAACGACTTCCTGACCAAGGACGGCAAGGAGCAGAAGGTCTACGCGAGCTCGAACGCGGCCTGCGTGGCCAAGGACCCGGCCGTGGTCTGCACCGACCAGCTGATGGAGCAGGGCTACGAGAAGCTGATGGCCAAGCTGGGCGAATTCGGCTTCAACCCGAACAAGGCCGACCTGTACTGGGAAACCCCGTTCAGCAAGTACACCGGCAACAAGTACAGCTTCGAGGAAGCCCAGGCCCAGGCGGCCGTGAACAAGCGCGAGTTCGAGATCTGCGCCGAGGGTTCCGGCGGCGCCTACAAGGCGGCCGGCGAGGCCAAGCTGGGCAAGCCGTATACCAAGTGCGCGACCATGGTCGACAGCAGCTACCTGGTGGAGCCGGTGAAAGGCCTGTGGCTGCTCTCGATCGACGCCAACGTCTTCGTGCCGAACGCGAAGTTCGACCCCGCCAACCCGAAGAAATTCAGCGGCTATGACGGCGCCGGCAACGCCGGCTGGAACAAGGTGCTGACCCACAAGCTGCACCTCGTGGACTGGATCAAGAGCGTGAGCGCGCGCGCCAAGGCCGAGGGCAAGCAGCTGATGGCCTTCTCGCACTATCCGGTGATGGACTTCTACGCCAACCAGACCGAGGCCATGAAAGCCGCCTTCAAGCCGGGCGCCTTCCAGACCGCGCGCGTGCCCGACGCCGCCACCGCGGCCGGCGTGGCCGCGACCGGCCTGCGCATGCACGTGGGCGGCCACATGCACTTCAACGGCACCAACGACTTCCTCGATGCGAGCGGCAACTACCTGGTCAACGTGCAGTCGCCATCGCTGGCGGTCTACGGCGCGGCCTACAAGATCATCACTTACAAGGACCTGGACACCATCGACGTCCAGACCGTGGCCCTGAACTCGGTGGCGCGCTTCAACGAGCTGTTCCCCTACTACCAGGTCGAGAACGACTACCTGAAGGGCAGCACCCTGCCGGCCGACGTGGCCAAGCGCTGGGACCGCGCCATCCTCGACACCCGTTCGTACGGCGAATACACGCGCAATTATTTCGGCGAGCTGTCGCGCCTGCGCTTCATGGACGAGTACTGGCCTTGCGAGATGAAGGAAGCGGCGATGTCCCTGAACGGCAAGCAGATGCTGATCCTCTCGCAATTGCAGAGCAAGGTCACGCTGGCCCAGCTCAAGGACGTGCCGGGCGTGCTGCCGCTGACCGCTGCCTGCTTCGGCGCGGGCGCGGCGTCTGGTGCGCCGGTGGCCGCGAGCCAGCTCAACGCCGACTGGGCCGATGCCACCATGCGCGCCGAGAAGCTGGCGGGCAGCGCCGGCCTCACGCTGGACTCCTTCGCGAAGATCACGCCCTACGAGTTCTACGGCGACTTCCACCGCACCGTGTACGCGGGCGAGCTGGCGCTGCGCGACATGGGCACGGAGCGCGTGAGCCAGTACAAGGTGCTGATGAAGGCCTTCCCCGAGGCGCCGGCGGCGCTAGTACGGGTCGGCGACAAGCTCTCGGACCAGAACCCGGTGCAGGCCCCGTTCCAGCACCAGTTCAAGCAGGTGTTCGCAATCTTCAAGGGCCTGGGTTCGGCCAAGCCGAGCGACCACTTCACGATCGACCTGAAGGGCAAGAAGGTCGGCAATGCGAACGGTAACGGGCTGAGCTTCAACTGAGCCGGCTGCGCCGGCCCGACGGCCCCGCCATCTAGGTCGCTTCAAGCGCCCCGAGCGCCGCGTACCACGCGGCGTAGGGGGTGTTGGCGACCATCCGCCGGTTGAGGTCGGGGGCGCCGTCGCTCCACCACACCGGTCCGCGCTCGCCCAGGGCGCGCTTGGCCGCGTCGACGGCGGCGCGCGCCGTCTTTTCTCCCTCGGTGTCGCCGGCCTTCCGGGCCAGGCCGACGCGCCGCCTGGCCTCCATCAGTTCATGCACGAGCCGCTCGCGCAGCGCCGGGGCCAACGCGGGATCGCTGGAACGCCACAAGCGCCCGCGCACGACGAAGTAGCGGCCGTCCGGCGTGGTCGGGTAGGGCGGATGCCGGGACACGGCTCAGGGCTGGAGGGCGTCCAGGTCGAGCTCGATCCAGGTCGGCGCGTGGTCGCTGGGCTTTTCCCGCGCGCGCACGAACTTGTCGACCCCGGCCGCCTTGAGTGCCGGCGCCAGCGTGGGGCTGAGCAGCAGGTGGTCGATGCGCAGCCCGGCGTCGCGCCCGAAGGCGTCGCGGAAGTAGTCCCAAAAGGTATAGATGCGCTCGTCCGGGTGCATGGCGCGCAGCGAGTCGGTCCAGCCCTGGTCCACCAGCCGGTGGAAGGCCTCGCGGGTCTCGGGACGGAACAGGGCGTCGGTCAGCCAGCGTTCCGGCTTGTAGACGTCGATGTCGGTCGGCATCACGTTGTAGTCGCCGGCCAGCACCACCGGGATGTGCGCGTCCAGCAGTTCCTGGGCGCGCTTGATCAGGCGCTCGAACCAGGCCAGCTTGTAGTCGAACTTTGGCCCCGGCGCCGGGTTACCGTTCGGAAGGTAGAGGCAGCCGATCAGGATGCCGTTGTAAGCTGCCTCGATGTAGCGGCTCTGCTCGTCGCTTGGGTCGCCCGGCAGCCCCCGGTGGGTCTCCTGGGCCGGGCCGTCGCGGGTCAGGATCGCCACCCCGTTCCAGCTCTTCTGTCCGTGCCAGATCGCGTGGTAGCCGGCGTCGCGGATCGCCGCCTCCGGGAATTTTTCTTGCGGCGCCTTCAGTTCCTGCAGGCAGACCGCGTCCGGACGGCGTTCCTCGAGGTACTGGAGCAGGGCGGGCAGGCGGCTGGTGATACCGTTGACGTTATAGGTGACGAGCAGCATGGGGTCTCCGCATAGCTTGGTTGATGAGCATTGTGCCGCCGGCTTGGGGCCGCCGGCGCACGCGTCACCACCGGAAACTCGGCCTTTATAGCCAACTGAGCATTTTCTTATTGTAATTTATTCGTTTTGGCATATAAGCGCTTGCCTTATACTGCTGGGATCGAATATTTTTAGCTTTTGGAGCACTTCATGTTCAGCCGTCGTCACTTCGTCCTGGGCGCAATCGCCCTTTCCGCCCAGCTTGCCGCCGCCGGCGCACAAGCCGACCAGCTGGCGGACATCAAGAAAAAGGGCGAGATCGTGTTCGGCGTGCTCGGCACCGATGAGCCGAACAGCTTCATCGAACCCAAGACCCGCCAGCTGGTCGGCTACGAGATCGACCTGGCCACCGCCGTCGCAAAGAAAATCGGCGTCAAGCCGGTGTTCAAGCAGATGGCCGTGGCCGCCCGCATCCCCGAGCTGCAGCAGGGCCACGTCGACATCCTGGCCGCGACCCTGACTCACAACAAGGAGCGCGAAGCCCAGGTCGACTTCGCCCTGACCCACTTCGTCACCGGCTCGAAGGTCATGGTGCGCAGCGCCAGCGGCATCACCGCGATTGCCCAGCTGGCCGGCAAGAAGGTGGTCACGGTGCGCGGCGGCACCCAGGAAACCAATATCCGCAAGGCCGTGCCGAACGCCGAGGTGGTGACCTTCGAGAACACCCAGCAGGCTTTCCAGGCCCTGCGCCAGGGCAAGGGCATCGCCTACGTCAACGACGAATCCTCGCTGCTGGCCGACTACGGCAAGCTGGGGCCGGCCGCCAAGGGCTTCACCATCCTGCCGACCTCGATCGGCAACGAATCGATCGCGATGGGCCTGCGCAAGGGTGAGAAGAACCTCAAGGCGGTGGTCGACGAGACCCTGCGCGAGCTGGAAGCCAGCGGCCAGGCCGAGCAGCTGTTCAACAAGTGGTACGGCCCGGGCACCCGCGCCAACATCGCCAAGCGCGCGTTCAAGATCAGCACCGACAAGATCTGAGTCCTGCGTCCGAGTCCCGCATCTTGCAGTTTTTCGATCCGACCATCCTGCAGTCCGGCCAGTACCATGACTGGCTGGTGCAGGGCCTTGTCCTGTCGCTGCAGCTGACCGCGATCAGCTTCGTGTTCGCGCTGCCCTTCGGCGCGCTGGTGGCGCTGATGCGCACCTCGACCGCCGCGCCGCTGCGCGCCGCCGGCGCCGCGATCGTCGAGGGCATCCGCAACGTGCCCCTGCTGGCCCATCTGCTGTTCTGGTATTTCGCCTTTCCCGAACTGCTGCCGGAAGCGGCGCGCGAATTCCTGTACGCGCACAATCCGGAAGCGGTGTGCGCGGTGATCGCGCTCACGCTTTATAGCGGCGTGCACATGGCCGAGGACATCCGCAGCGGCATCCGCGCGGTGCCCGCCACCCAGCTCGAAGCGGCGCGTTCGCTCGGCCTCGGACGCATCCAGGCGGTGCGCCTGGTGCTGCTGCCCCAGGCCCTGCGCGCCTCGGTGCCGCCGCTGCTGTCGCAGACCGTCAACCTGTGGAAGGACACCAGCGTGGCCACCGTGATCGGCGCCGCCGAGATGATGTACCAGGCCGCGCGCGTGGAAACCGCGAGTTTCCGCAGCGTCGAGGCCTTCACCTTCGCGACCCTGGCCTACCTGAGCGTGTCGCTGCTGATCTCGCTGGCGGCCCACCTCTACCAGCGCCGTTATCCGGTCCGCCCGGCTTGAAGTCCACATGCTCGAACTGATCGATACCTACTGGCTGTACTTCCTGGTCGGCCAATATCCCGACGGTCCGCTTGGCGGCCTGAGCCTGACCGTGCTGCTGTCCGGCGCCGCGCTGCTGCTGGCCATGCCGCTCGGCCTGCTGCTCGGGATCGCGCGCGTCAGCAGCCATCGTCTGCTGAGCTGGCCGGTGGCGGCCGTGGTGCAGCTGGTGCGCGGGGTGCCGCTGCTGCTGGTGGTGTTCTGGGTTTACTTCTTCCTGCCGGCCGTGACCGGCGTGAAGACGGGGCAGGCCACCACCATGCTGCTGGTGCTGGTGCTGTTCGACAGCATCTACCTGGCCGAGATCGTCGCCGCCGGCATCCGCGCGCTGCCCAAGGGGCAGCTGGAGAGCGCACGTTCGCTCGGCCTGTCGTATCCGCAGGCGCTGCGCCTGGTGGTGCTGCCCCAGACCTTGCGCAACGGGCTGCCCTCGATCGTGAGCCAGCTGGTGTCGACCATCAAGGCCACCTCGCTCGGCTATATCATCGGCCTGTCGGAAGTGTCCTTCATCGCCACCCAGGTCAACACCCTCGTGTTCACCCAGGCGGTCGAGGTCTACCTGATCCTGGCGCTGAGCTATTTCATCCTCTGTTTCGGCCTCTCGCGGCTGGCCTTCCTGCTCGAGCGGCGCCTGCAGCGCAGGGCCGTGCAGGCATCCTAAAGGACGCATCGCTATGATCGTGCTCGATCAAGTCAACAAGTGGTACGGCGACTACCACGCCCTGCGCAGCGTGAGCGCGCGCGTGGAGAAGAACGAAGTGGTGGTGGTGTGCGGGCCCTCGGGTTCGGGCAAGTCGACCCTGATCCGCACCCTCAACCGGCTCGAGGAGATCGACGGCGGCCGCATCGAGATCGACGGTCGCGACATCCATGCCAAGGGGCTGGACGTCAACCAGCTGCGCGCCGGGATCGGCTTCGTGTTCCAGCACTTCAACCTGTTCCCGCACCTGACGGTATTGGAGAACTGCACCCTGGCTCCGGTCCAGCTCAAGCGCGCCAGCGCCGCCGAAGCGCGCGCCTATGCGCTCGAACTGCTGGAGCAGGTGGGCCTCGCGCACAAGCGCGACGCCTATCCGAACGCACTCTCGGGCGGCCAGCAGCAGCGGGTCGCGATCGCGCGCGCCCTGGCGATGCGTCCGCCCATCATGCTGTTCGACGAGCCGACCAGCGCCCTCGATCCCGAGATGGTGGGCGAGGTGCTGCAGGTCATGCGCAAGCTGGCCCATGGCGGCATGACCATGGTCTGCGTGACCCATGAGATGGGGTTCGCGCGGGAAGTGTCGGACCGGGTGCTGTTCATGGCCGAGGGCGAGATCCTGGAGCAGGGTACGCCCGAGGCCTTCTTCACCCGGCCGCAGCACCCGCGCGCCCAGCAGTTCCTTGCGGACCGCAATGCGACCTGAAAGATGGTCGGAGAACAACCATTAGTAACCGCAATGCATCACAGTTTCAATTCTGAACACAGCTGTGGCATATACTGCAATGTTGTTCTCCGTCACGCGGTCTTCAGAGGAGAGAGCATAATGTCGACCCTTTGGAATAGGTGATCAAAAGAAACTTTTACCCGATTTGATTGAAACCGGTTGTCACACGGAATTTTTCCCCCTATACTCGGCTCAGCATCTGAAAAGGGCAAACTCCGCGAAAGCGGAGGACGCAAAGTCAACGGTCTAATGAGCCTTCGGGCTCGATGACGGCAGGACTGCCAGAAAACCGACCCGAGTGCCTGCTGAACGCATTGCGTTCGTGCGCCGTCGTGTTCGCTAGCAATCCTGTCCTTACTTATTGAACAGGAACCGCTAGCATGCACACCTCCACCACCTTCTCCCTGCACAAGACCACCGCGTCGATCGCCACCGCCATCCTGGCCCTGGGCTGGGCTGTAGGCGCCCAGGCGGCGCCAGGAGAAGAGTTCGCAAGAGGACGCATCCTGGTCGAGGCCAAGGCCGGCCTCTCCGACGCCGAATTCGACAAGGTCTTGAAGCTGCACGGCGGCGGCAAGAAGCGCAAGCTGGGCCAGAGCCGCATGCACGTGGTCGACCTGCCGCCCGGCCTGTCGGAGCAGGACGCTGTCGAAAAGCTCTCGCGCCGCCCGGAAATCAAGTTCGCCGAACTGGACCGCAAGGTGCAGGCAGGCGTGGCCGTCAACGACCCCTACATCGGCAGCGCCTGGCACATCGGCAAGATCGGCGCCCCGAGCGCCTGGGATCGCAGCCAGGGCGCCGGCGTGACCATCGCCATCCTGGACAGCGGCGTGAATATCGGCCACCCGGACCTGAAGGACCGCGTGGTGCCCGGCTACAACCTCTACGACAACAACACCAACGTCGCCGACGTCTGCGGCCATGGCACCGCGGTGGCCGGCGCCGCGGCGGCCAGCACCAACAACGCCCTCGGCGTGGCCGGCGTGGCGGGCAGCGCGAAGATCATGCCGGTGCGGGTCGCCTACCTGGACAGCACCAAGGGCTGCTGGGCCTATTTCAGCACCATCGCCAGCGGCATCACTTACGCCGCCGACCATGGCGCGCGCATCGCCAACGTCAGCTATGTCGGGATTGCCGGCAGTTCGTCGATCAAGAGCGCCTCGAAATACATGAAGAGCAAGGGCGGCCTGGTGTTCATCTCGGCCGGCAACAACAACATCGACGAAAACGTCATCCCGGATACTTCCTTCATCATCGTGTCGGCCACCGACAGCTACGACAGGAAGTCGAGCTTCTCGAGCTGGGGCAGCTTCGTCTCGCTGTCGGCGCCGGGTTCCGGCATCTGGACCACCAGCGGTACCAGCGGCTACTCGGCCTGGAACGGCACCTCCTTCGCCAGCCCGGTGGCCGCCGGCGTGGCCGGCCTGATGATGGCCGCGCGCCCCGACCTCAGCGGCGAGCAGATCGAGGCGCTGCTGTTCAAGACTTCGCTGGACCTGGGCGTCGCCGGACGTGACCCGGTGTTCGGCTACGGCCGCGTGAATGCCGATGCCGCAGTGGCCGCCGCTGTCGGCTACGTCCAGCCGGTCGACGCGAGCGCGCCGGTGGCCAGCATTGCCGCGCCGCTTGCCAGCAGCTCGGTGTCGGGCGTGGTGCCGGTGACCGTGAACGCCAGCGACAACGTGGGCGTGACGCGGGTGGAACTGAAGGTCAACGGCACGGTGGTCGCGGTCGACAGCGCCGCGCCCTACAGCTTCAGCTGGGATTCGAAGGGTGTCGCCAACGGCATGAACAGCCTGGTCGCCGTCGCCTACGACGCGGCCGGCAATGCGGGCGCCTCGGCGGCCGTGGCGGTCAACGTGGCCAACACCACCACCGTGATCGCCAAGGACACGACCGCGCCGACCGTGGCGATCAACAATCCGGTCAACGGCGGCAGCGTGAGCGGCACGGTGACGGTGAGCCTGAGCGCCTCGGACGATGCGGGCGCCGCGAATATCACCACCACGCTGCTGGTCGACGGCAAGGCGGTGGTGACCGGGAAGGGCGGCTCGCTGTCGTACAGCTGGAATACGCGCAAGTCGGGCCTCGGTGTGCATACCGTCTCGGCCACCGCACGCGACGCGGCGGGCAATGCCAGCACCAGCAGCGTTAGCGTCACCGTACGCTGAAGAGCGACCACCAGAGGGAAAAAGGCGCCCTGCGGCGCCTTTTTCGTTTACCGGCTGGCGTTCAGCGACGACGGCGCAGCAGCATGCCGGCCAGGCCGGCGCCCAGCAGGGCGAGACTGGCCGGCTCCGGCACCTGCCCACCGCCGCCCCCGCCACCACCCGGCTCACCCACGTAGACCCAGTGGCTCAGGCGCCCGATTTCACAAGTGGCCGCCGCCGGTTTCGGATCCTTGGGCGGCTTGCCTCCGCCCCCGCCTCCGGCCTTGGCAGTGGTGGTAGTGGTTGGGGCCGTGCAGTTCGGGGCCAGGCCGCTCACCTGCTCGCTGGTAAAGACCAGCTGCGTCAAGTCCTCGACGTTTTCAAAGAAATAGTGATCGGCAGTGCCCGCCGGGAAGGAGCCGGTGCCGAACTTCATCACGAAGAAGCCCGGCTGGGCAGGCGCCACGTCGATGACCCAGAAGCCGGAGTCCCAGTATGCGGTCGGGGAGTCATCGCGCACTAGATCGGCCTCGACGTAATCATTGCCGGTCAAGTCCTCGAATTCAAGTAAGAGATCCGGATTGCCGGAATTGCCGAGCAATTTGGAGCCGATGAGCTTATCCGCAATTGGAATGGCTTGGGCAGCGCCGCACAGCAACGCGCTGCCGGCGATTGCGGCGATTGCAGCGGCTTTGAGTTTGGACAACTTCATGACGATCCCTTTCAGACTTGTTGTAATGCCTGAAGCAATGCAAAGGGCATGCCATGTCACCTAAATACCTGAGTTTACGTAGGATTTGTCTTACGGTGACTCAACCGGATGTCGCGGATGTAAAGTAAACCGACAGTTACGACCCGGTTATTTCTTGGCGTCGGGAAACGCGATGGCCGTGAAATCAGAAACTCTCGTCTGCGCCCAGGTAGCGCCACTGCCCCGGCGGCAAGTCGCCCAGCTTCACGCGGCCGATGCGCACCCGTTTCAGGCCGATCACTTTCAGCCCCACCATGTCGCACATGCGCCGGATCTGGCGCTTGCGGCCCTCCTTGAGCACGAAACTGAGCTGGTCCTCGTTCTGCCAGCGCACCTTGGCCGGCAGCAGCGGCTTGCCGTCCATCCACAGGCCGTGGTTGAGCTTCTTGAGATCGGCGTCCGGCAGCTTGCCCGGCTTGGTGTACTGCACCCGCACCAGGTATTCTTTGTCGATCGCCGTGTTCTCGCCGATCAGTTGCTTGGCGATGCGGCCGTCCTGTGTCAGGACCAGCAGGCCGACCGAGTCGATGTCCAGGCGCCCGGCCGGCACCAGGCTGCGCAACTGGGTCGGGTGGAACTGCTCGGGTGAGGGATCCTCGGCCCAGCGGTTCTCGGGCTTGATCAGGGTGACCGCCGGCTTGTAGCCGTCCTCGGCCTGGCCGCTGACGAAGCCGACCGGCTTGTTGATCAGGACCGTGACGCGCTTGGACTGCTCGGCCGCCGCCTGGCGTTCGACCGTGATTTTCTGGTGCGGCAGCACCTTGCTGCCCAGCTCGTTGACCACCTTGCCGTCGACCCGCACCCAGCCCTTGGCAATCCAGTCATCGGCCTCGCGGCGGGAGCACAGGCCGAGTTCGGACATGCGTTTGGACAGGCGGAGCGGTTCGGTCATCGGTAATGCGGGTAAAAAAGAGAAAGGGAATCAGATCTTGAGCGCGTCCAGCAGCTCGGTCTCGAGCTGGACCTGGACGCGCGGGTTGTTCAGGGCGGCGCCGTCGATGAGGAAGACGTCCTCGACGCGCTCGCCCAGGGTCATGATCTTGGCGGTATGCAGGTTGATGCGGTAGCGGGTCAGCACGCTGGCGATCGCGTACAGCAGGCCCATGCGGTCGTTGGCGGCCACCGAGAGCACGTGGAACTGGCCGCGCTCGTCCGGGCGCAGGTCCACGGTGGGCGTGATCGGGAAGCTGCGCGACATGCGCGACAGGCGCCCGCGCGCCGGCGGCGGCAACGGCTCCTGGGACAGCAGCAGGGCGCACAGCTCGTGCTCGATGAGGCTGATGATGTCGCGGTAGCTGCCGGCGAAGCCTTCGGCCGTGACCAGGAAGCTGTCCAGCGCGTAGCCGTGGCGCGTGGTGTGGATCTTGGCGTCCAGGATGCTGAAGTTCTTGCGGTCGAAATAGCTGCAGATGCGCGCGAACAGGTCGGGCTGGTCCTTGATGTAGACCGCCACCTGCAGGCCTTCGCCGATCGGCGCCAGGCGCGCCCTCACCACCGGCTTGTCGCTGTCCACCTTGTCGTGCAGGGCGCGGGTCTGCCAGGCGATGTCGGAGGCGTCGTGGCGCAGGAAGTAGGCGACGTCGAGCTGGTCCCACAGGGCTTCGTGGGCATTGGCGTCCAGGCCGAACAGGCGCAGGGTGGCCAGGGCTTCGCGCTGGCGCGCGCGCAGCTCGCGGTCGGCCGAATGCGGCTCGCCGCCCAGCACCCGCAGGGTCACCTTGTACAGGTCTTCCAGCAGCTTGGCCTTCCAGGCGTTCCAGACCTTGGGACTGGTGCCGCGGATGTCGGCCACCGTCAGCAGGTAGAGGGCGGTCAGGTGGCGCTCGTCGCGCACCACCTCGGCGAAGGCGGCGATCACGTCGGGGTCGGACAGGTCCTGCTTCTGCGCCACCTGGGACATGGTCAGGTGCTGCTCGACCAGGAACACCACCAGTTCCGTGTCCTCCTCCGACAGCCCGTGCTCGACGCAGAACTGGCGGGCGTCGTCCATGCCCAGCTTGGAATGGTCGCCGCCGCGGCCCTTGGCGATGTCGTGGAAGAGCGCGGCCACGTAGAGCAGCCAGCGGTCGCGGAAATTGGCGATCAGCTGGCTGCAGAAGGGGTATTCGTGGGCGTGCTCGGTCATCGTGAAGCGGCGCAGGTTGCGCACCACCATCATGATGTGCTGGTCCACGGTGTAGACGTGGAACAGGTCGTGCTGCATCTGGCCGACGATCTTGCGGAAGGCCGGCAGGTAGCGCCCGAGGATGCCGAATTCGTTCATGCGGCGCAGCGCGTGCAGCAGGCCGACCGGGGCCTGCAGGATGCGGAGGAACAGGGCGCGGTTGCCCGGGTCGGCGCGGAAGGCGCTGTCGATGCGGGTGCGCGCATGCCACAGGGCGCGGGTGGCGCGCGCCGTCATGCCCTTGATGTCCGGGCGCTCGGTCATGGCGACGAAGATCTCGAGCACGGCCGAAGGCGTCTTCTCGAAGGTGTCGTCGGCGGCGATGTCGATCAGGCCGCCCACTTCGTTGAAGCGCTCGTTGATCGGCACCGGGCAGGCCGGGTGCGGGAACAGCTGGGCTTCGATGTTCTGCAGCAGGATGGTGTTGAGCTGGGTGACGGTCTTGGCCGCCCAGTAGTAGCGCTGCATCAGGTATTCGCTGGCGCGGCGCGCGTTCGGGCCGTCGCCGCTGGACGACAGGCCGAAGGTCTTGGCGATCGCGGTCTGGACGTCGAATACCAGCCGGTCCTCGCGCCGCTTTGTGTGCAGGTGCAGGCGGATCCGGATGTCCTTGAAGGCGCGCTCCTTTTCCATCAGCTGGCGCGCTTCCATGCGGGTGATCAGGCCGCGGGTGGCGAGCTGGCCCCAGGATTCGGCCAGGCCGGCGGCCTTGGCCACCCACAGGATCACCTGCAGGTCGCGCAGCGCCCCCGGGCTCTCCTTGCAGTTCGGCTCGAGCGCGAAGGCCGTGTATTCGTACTTGGCGTGGCGCAGGCGCATCTCGGCGGTCTTGGCCTGGAAGAAGGCCTGCGGGTCGAGGGCCTCGCGGTAGCGCCGCTGCAGCTCCCCGAACAGGGCGGCGTCGCCGGTCACCAGGCGCGCTTCCAGCAGGCTGGTCTGCACGGTGATGTCGGCCCCGGATTCGACCATGCACTCGTCCACGGTGCGGATGCTGTGGCCGATCTCCAGGCCCAGGTCCCACAGCAGCTGGACCAGGGCTTCCAGGCGCGCCTGGGTGATGGCGTCGGGACGCTGGCCGAGCAGGATCAGGAGGTCGACGTCGGAATAGGGAAACAGCTCGCCGCGCCCGTAGCCGCCCACGCCCACCAGGGCGGTGTTGGCCGGCAGGCCGGCCGCGCGCCAGGCGTCGGCCAGCACGCCGTCGACCACGTGGCGCAGGTTGCGCAGCAGTTTCTCGGGCTTGCCGTCTTCGCGGAAAGCGTCGAACACGGCCTGGCGTTCGGCCTTCAGGCGAGCGCGCAGCTCGCTGCGGGTGGTGTCGAGAAGCGCGGCGTGGCCCATGGGCTCAGGCGGTGAGTGCGGGGGCCGGGGCGGGAGCCGGAGCCTGGTTCAGCAGCGGCAGCACGATCGCCGGCGGGGCCGGGGTGCCGGCCGACTGGGTCAGGATCTCGAAACCGGTCTCGGTGACCAGCACGGTGTGCTCCCACTGGGCCGACAGGCTGCGGTCCTTGGTCTTGATGGTCCAGCCGTCCTGCATTTCCTTGATCTCGCGGCGGCCGGCGTTGATCATCGGCTCGATGGTGAAGATCATGCCCGCTTCCAGCTTCTCGAGGGTGCCCGGGCGGCCGTAGTGCAGCACCTGAGGCTCCTCGTGGAACACGCGGCCGATGCCGTGGCCGCAGAATTCGCGCACCACGCTGTAGCCGTGCTTCTCGGCGTGCTGCTGGATCACGTGGCCGATGTCGCCCAGGTGGGCGCCCGGCTTGACCTTGGCGATGCCCAGCCACATGCACTCATAGGTGACTTCGGACAGGCGGCGCGCCAGGATCGAGGGCTCGCCCACGTAGAACATGCGGCTGTTGTCGCCGTGGAAACCATCCTTGATGACGGTGACGTCGATGTTGAGCACGTCGCCGTTCTTGAGCACCTTGTCGCCCGGGATGCCGTGGCAGATCACGTCGTTGACCGAGGTGCAGATCGATTTCGGGAAGGGGGTGTAGCCGGGCGGGGCGTAGTTCAGCGGCGCCGGGGTGGTGCCCTGGACATTGAGCATGTACTCGTGGGCCAGGCGGTCGAGTTCGCCGGTCGTCACGCCGGGCTTGACGAAGGGGGTCAGGTAATCCAGGACTTCGGCGCCCAGGCGTCCTGCCAGGCGCATGCCTTCGATCTCTTCCGGGGTCTTGATGGAAATGGGCATAGATTGTTCGTACTTCTCGCAACGGTGGGCCGGAGCGGCTGCTGCGGCAATATCGCGCCATTATAATGGATGTTGCCGGACCGGTCAGGGGCGGGCAGGGCTTCCATAGGGCGGAAATGCTTGAAAAAGCGCCGCGAAGCCGCTAGAATCTCGGGTTGCTCGTATTCGCATCGAGCAATGTTGTAAAAACAGACTCATTTTTATTGAAATCGCGAGTGCGGCCGCCAAAGGGTGCCTACAAGGTGACTGGCCGCATTCAAGACCCAACCCTGGAGAATTACATGTCCGTTACTATGCGCGAAATGCTGGAAGCCGGTATCCACTTCGGCCACCAGACCCGTTTCTGGAATCCGAAGATGGCGCCGTACATCTTTGGTCATCGCAACAAGATCCACATCATCAACCTGGAAAAGACCATGGCGATGTACCAGGATGCGATGAAGACCATCAAGCAGATCGCCGCCAACCGCGGCACCATCCTGATGGTGGGCACCAAGCGCCAGGCGCGCGACATCATCGCCGCTGAAGCACAGCGCGCGGGCGTGCCTTACGTCGACCAGCGCTGGCTGGGCGGCATGCTGACCAACTTCAAGACCATCAAGACCTCGATCAAGCGCCTGAAGGACATGGAAGCCGCGATCGAAGACGGTTCGGTCGAGAAGATGTCGAAGAAAGAAGCCCTGATGTTCAACCGCGAACTGGTCAAGCTGCAGAAGTCGATCGGCGGCATCAAGGACCTGGGCGGCGTGCCGGACGCGATCTTCGTGGTCGACGTCGGCTACCACAAGGGCACCGTCACCGAAGCCGGCAAGCTGGGCATCCCGGTCATCGGCGTGGTCGACACCAACCACTCGCCGGAAGGCGTGACCCACGTGATCCCGGGTAACGACGACTCGTCGAAAGCGATCACCCTGTACGCACGCGGCGTCGCCGATGCGATCCTGGAAGGCCGCGCCAACGCCACCAACGAAGTCGTTGAGATGGTCAAGGCTGCCGGCGACGACTTCGTCGAAGTTTCCGAGCAGGCATAATTGAAGGGCAGGCGCGATGCCTGCCTTGACAGAAGAGGGGGCGCCGTACCACGAGCCCCCCTTTTTTTAAGCTGAATACCCGCGGGACGCCCGAGCGCGGACCGCAAGCTGGATCAACATTTAGGAGAAGACAACATGGCAGCGATTACTGCAGCGATGGTGGGCGAACTGCGCGCCAAGACCGACGCACCGATGATGGAGTGCAAGAAGGCACTGACCGAAGCCGACGGCGACATGGGCCGTGCCGAAGAGATCCTGCGCGTCAAGCTGGGCGGCAAGGCATCGAAGGCCGCTTCGCGCATCACCGCTGAAGGCGTGGTGGCGGCTTACATCTCCGGCAAGGTCGGCGCGCTGGTCGAAATCAACAGCGAAACCGACTTCGTCGCCAAGAACGAAGAATTCCTGGCCATGGCCAACCTGGCCGCCCGCCTGGTCGCCGAAAAGAACCCGGCTGACGTCGCCGCCCTGGCCGCGCTGCCGCACGAAGGCAAGACCTTCGACGACGTGCGTACGGCACTGATCGGTAAAATCGGCGAGAATATGACCGTTCGCCGCTTCCAGCGCTTCGAGACCACCGGCAAGCTGGCTTCCTACCTGCACGGCTCGCGCATCGGCGTGATCGTCGACTTCGACGGCGCCGACGAGCAAGTGGGCAAGGACCTGGCCATGCACATCGCTGCGATGAAGCCGGTCGCCCTGTCGGCTGAGCAAGTGCCGGCCGACCTGATCGAGAAAGAGCGTTCGGTTGCCGAGCTGAAAGCCAAGGAAGACGCCGACAAGGCCGTCGCCGAAGGCAAGCAGCCGCAGTCGGCCGAGATCGTCGCCAAGCGTATCGACGGTTCGGTGCAGAAGTACCTGAAGGAAGTGTCGCTGCTGAACCAGGCATTCGTGAAGAACGACAAGCAGTCGATCGAGCAGATGCTGAAGGCGGCCAACACCACCGTCAAGGGCTTCACCATGTACGTGGTGGGCGAGGGCATCGAGAAGAAAGTCGACGACTTCGCAGCAGAAGTCGCAGCACAGATGGCTGCCAACAAGCAGTAATCGAAAAGCGGGCCGCAAGGCCCGTTTTTTTAGGGCGCGAGGGTTGTGCGATGGCGCGGGCGGGTGTTGGCGCTGCCGGATCGCACGCAAACTTGGATCCCGGCCTTCGCCGGGATGACGTATACGAGTAGCGGGCTGAAGGAGCTGTTGTGTCCCGCAGCCCAAAGACCGTCGTTCCCGCGCAGGCGGGAACCCAAGTTAAATGCACACCTCGAGCGCACACCGCGCAGCGCCCGAACAGCAGCACGCCATCTCCCCCAGGGGCAGATGAGACCCCGCCCCGCAAAGGCGCGGTCGGAACCGAATTCGAAACATCACATAGGAGCCGCTTCATCATGACCAAACCAGCCTACCAACGAGTCCTTCTGAAACTGTCTGGCGAAGCGCTGATGGGCGATGACGCGTTCGGCATCAACCGCGCGACCATCGACCGCATGGTGGCGGACGTGGCGGAAGTGGCGAAACTGGGCGTGCAGGTGGCGGTCGTGATCGGCGGCGGCAACATCTTCCGCGGCGTCGCTCCGGGCGCCCAGGGCATGGACCGCGCCACCGCCGACTACATGGGTATGCTCGCCACCGTCATGAACGCCCTGGCCCTGGCCGACGCCATGCGCCACGTCGGCATCACCGCGCGCGTGATGTCGGCCATCAGCATCGAGCAGGTGGTCGAGCCCTACGTGCGCCCCAAAGCCCTGCAATACCTGGAAGAAGGCAAGGTCGTCGTGTTCGCCGCCGGCACCGGCAACCCCTTCTTCACCACCGACACCGCCGCCGCCCTGCGCGGCTCGGAAATCTCGGCCGAGATCGTCCTCAAGGCGACCAAGGTCGACGGCGTCTATACCGCCGACCCCAAGAAAGACCCGCACGCCACCCGCTACGAATCGATCTCCTTCGACGAAGCGATCGCCAAGCACCTGCAGGTGATGGACGCCACCGCGTTCGCCCTGTGCCGCGACCAGAAGCTGCCGATCAAGGTCTTCTCCATCGTCAAGCCCGGCGCGCTCAAACGCGTGATCATGGGCGAGGACGAAGGTACACTGGTACACGTTTGATTAATTTTTTACCTAGAACAACAGGAGAGCAGCATGTCCTTAGCTGACGTGAAAAAGAATGCCCAGGACCGCATGGCCAAGTCCATCGACACCCTGAAAGCCAACCTGGCCAAAGTCCGCACCGGCCGCGCCCACGCCGGCATCCTCGATTCCGTCATGGTCGAGTACTACGGCTCGCCGACTCCGCTGGCCCAGGTCGCCAACCTGACCCTGATCGACGCCCGCACCATCGGCGTGACCCCGTTCGAGAAGAAAATGGCCAGCACCATCGAGAAGGCGATCCGCGACTCCGACCTCGGCCTGAACCCTTCGGCCCAGGGCGACACCATCCGCGTGCCGACCCCGCCGCTGACCGAAGAGCGCCGCAAGGAAATGGTCAAGCTGACCAAGTCGGAAGGCGAGGACGCCAAGATCGCCGTGCGTAACATCCGCCGCGACGCCAACGAAGCGCTCAAGAAAATGGTCAAGGACAAGACCGCCTCGGAAGACGAGGAGCGCCGCGCCTCGGACGAGATCCAGAAGCTGACCGACAAGTTCGTCACCGAGATCGACAAGCTGCTGGCCGACAAAGAAAAAGACATCATGACCGTGTAAGTCCCGGTTACCATGGCTCTGGCGGACCGGCCCCGGCAACTTGCCGCGGCCGGTCCGTGTCCCTTATGATTGGCGATTTGTGCCACCGCTGATCGCAGCCCCGTCCCCGGACGCGCTGCCGGCAGCCCAGCTGGAAGTAAAGATGTTCAAAAGTTCGACCACTGTTGTTCCCGAGACGCCGAAGGTGCCGCGCCACATCGCCATCATCATGGACGGCAACGGCCGCTGGGCGACCAAGCGCTTCCTGCCGCGCGTGGCCGGCCACGTCAAGGGCGTCGAAGCCGTGCGCGGGGTCGTCGAGCACTGCGTCGAACGCGGGGTGGAATACCTGACCCTGTTCGCCTTTTCCTCGGAAAACTGGCGCCGTCCGGCCGAGGAAGTCTCGCTGCTGATGCGCCTGTTCGTCACCGCGCTCGAGCGCGAAGTGTCGAAGATGCACGCCAATAACATCCGCCTCAAGGTGGTGGGCGACCTCAGCCGTTTCGACCCCAAGCTGCAGGAACTGATCGCCGCCGCCGAGCGCCGCACCGCCAACAACAGCCGCCTCACCGTCACCGTGTGCGCCAACTACGGCGGACGCTGGGATATCATGCAGGCAACGAGCAAGATGGTGGCGGCCCACCCGGGCGCCCAGGAATTCACCGAAGACATGCTGGCGCCCCACCTGGCGATGGCCTATGCGCCCGAGCCCGATCTCTTCATCCGCACCGGCGGGGAAGAGCGGATCTCGAACTTCCTGCTGTGGCAGCTCGCCTACTCGGAGCTCTACTTCACCCAGACCTTCTGGCCGGATTTCACGCCGGAATCGCTGGACGAAGCGATCGCCTCCTACCAGCAGCGCGAGCGCCGCTTCGGCCAGACCGGCGAACAAGTAGCGAAGAAGACCAACTGATGCTGAAAACCCGGATCCTTACCGCGCTCCTCCTGCTGGCAGTCCTGCTGCCGGTGCTGTATTCCAATAATTTCACGGCGTTCGCGGTAGTGGCCTGCCTCTTCTTCGGGGCCGCGATCTGGGAATCCTTCCGCCTGTTCAACCCCGGCTCCAGGCACGCGCCCCTGATCGCGCTGTTCTGGACCGCCGCCTTCGGCTACGCCTTCTTCTACACCGCGCCGACCGCCACCACCTTCTGGTTCGCGATCAGCGTGCTGCTGTGGGTGCTGCGCTTCGCGCCCACGCTCAAGTTCGGCCTGCCGCCCCTGGCATCGAGCACCAACACCACCCTCAGCCTGCTGTACGCGCTGTCCGTGGTCGGCTGCTTCGCCGCCATCGTGACCCTGTTTTCGTATTCCGCCCTCTACCTGCTGTCGGTGATGGCGATCGTCTGGGTGGCCGACGTGTTCGCCTATTTCTCGGGCAAGGCCTTCGGCAAGCGCAAGCTGGCGCCCTCGATTTCCCCGGGCAAGACCTGGGAAGGGGCGATCGGCGGCTGCATCGCCGTACTGGTGCTGGCCACCGTCACCGTGCTGGTGGGTGGCGAGATCTTCGGCAACACCTTCGCGGCGCATGTGCAGGCCAGCATCGGCTGGCTCGGCATGTACGCCGTGCTCATCCTCATCGTCGCGGCCAGCGTGGTCGGCGACCTGTTCGAATCCCAGCTCAAGCGCCGCGCCGAGATGAAGGACAGCAGCAATTTGCTGCCCGGCCACGGCGGCGTGCTGGACCGGATCGACGCCCTGGTCCCGGTCCTGCCACTGGCAGCCCTGATCGGCGCCTGGCTCTAGAAGGAAGCTCACCATGCAACGCATCACCATCCTGGGCGCCACCGGCAGCATCGGCGCCTCGACCCTCGACGTGCTCGCCCGCCATCCGGAGCGCTACCGCGTGTATGCGCTCTCCGCCCACGGCCGCGTCGAGGAACTGGCCGCCGCCTGCCGCGCCTACCGCCCGCAGCGCGCGGTGGTCGGCACGGCCGAGGCCGCCGCCCGGCTGGCGGCCCTGGTCGGCGATCTCGGCATCTCGGTCGAGTACGGCGAGCAGGCCCTGTGCGACATCGCCTCCAGCCCTGATACCGACACCGTGATGGCCGCCATCGTCGGCGCCGCCGGCCTGGCCCCGACCCTGGCCGCCGCCCGCGCCGGCAAGAAGGTGCTGCTGGCGAACAAGGAAGCCCTGGTCATGTCCGGCCAGCTCTTCATGGATGCGGTCAAGGAGCACAAGGCCGGCCTGCTGCCCATCGACAGTGAGCACAATGCGATCTTCCAGTCGCTGCCCCAGCAGTATGCGCGCGCGCCTCAGGACGCCGGCGTGGCAAAGATCCTGCTGACCGCCTCGGGCGGCCCCTTCCTCAACCGCGCCGTCGAGACGCTCGGCGAGGTGACCCCGGACGAGGCCTGCAAGCACCCCAACTGGGTCATGGGCCGCAAGATCTCGGTCGACTCGGCCACCATGATGAACAAGGGCCTGGAAGTGATCGAGGCCCACTGGCTGTTCGGCGCGCCGGCCGAGCTGATCGAGGTGGTGATCCACCCGCAGAGCGTGATCCACTCGATGGTGTCCTACGTCGACGGTTCGGTGCTGGCCCAGCTCGGCAACCCCGACATGCGCACCCCGATCGCGCACGCGCTGGCCTTCCCCGAGCGCATCGATTCCGGCGTGGCCCAGCTCGACCTGACCACGATGGCCGCGCTCCAGTTCCACAAGCCGGACTTCGCGCGCTTCCCCTGCCTGGCGCTGGCCTTCGCCGCCCTGCGCGCGGGCGGCACCGCGCCGGCCCTGCTGAACGCCGCCAACGAGGTGGCGGTGGCGGCCTTCCTCGAGCGCCGCATCGGTTTCCGCGACATCGACCGGGTGATCGCCAGGGTCATGGACGCGGTGCCGCACGGCCCGGCCCCGTCGATCGAGGCGGTGCTGGAACAGGACGCGCGCGCGCGCGCCGCGGCCGACGCGGCCATCGCCGGATTGCGGGGGTAAATCATGAATTTCCTGACCACCGTGCTGGCCTTCCTGCTGGCCCTCGGTCCCCTGATCATCATCCATGAGCTGGGGCATTACCTGGTCGCGCGCTGGTGCGGCGTGAAGGTGCTGCGCTTCTCGGTCGGCATGGGCCGCGTGGTCTGGTCGCGCCGCTTCGGCAAGGACCAGACCGAATGGGCGCTGTCGGCGCTGCCCCTGGGCGGCTACGTCAAGATGCTCGACAGCCGCGATCCCGAGACCGCGCCCAAGGACGAAGCGGAACTCGACCGCGAGTTCACCCGTCAAAACGTGTGGAAGCGCATCGCCATTGTGGCCGCCGGCCCGATCGCCAACTTCCTGCTGGCCATCGGCCTCATGGCCGCGCTCTTCATGCACGGGGTCGACGAGCCCTCGGCCCGCCTGCGCGCGCTGTCGGAGAGCTCGGTGGCCTATGCGGCCGGCGTGCGCGGCGGCGACACCGTGGTGGCGGTCAACGGCAACCCGGTGGCCTCCTGGTCCGACCTGCGCTGGCAGGTGCTGCACGCGGCCGTCGAAAAGAGCGAAGCGCGCATGGAGCTGCGCGGCGCCCACGGCGGCACCTATACCGCGACCATCCCGCAGGCCGAGGTCGCCAAGCTGGACGTCGAGGGCGACGTGCTGGGCAAGCTGGGCCTGGACCTGTGGCGTCCCCAGGCGCGGGTGGACAAGGTGCTGGACGGCGGGGCAGGGCAGCGCGCCGGCCTGCAGCCGGGCGACGTGGTGCTGCGCGTGGACGGCAAGACCGTGGCCGACGGCATCGGCTTCATCGAGGCGGTGCGCGCCGCGCCCGGCCGCGTCCTGGCCATCGAGGTCCAGCGCGCCGGCGGCACCGTGCCCCTGAGCCTGACCCCGGAGCGCGACCCCAACGGGCGCGGCATGATCAAGGTCATGGTGGCCCAGGCGCCGGAGATGGTGACCATCACCTCGGGTCCCTTCGAGGCCGTCGCCAAGGGCGCCGAGCGCACCTGGGAGACCAGCGTGCTGACCCTCAAGATGATCGGCAAGATGCTGACCGGCGAAGCCTCGTGGAAGAACGTGACCGGCCCGATCACCATCGCCGACTATGCCGGCCAGACCGCGCGCATCGGCCTGGAGAGCTATCTGCAGTTCATTGCTTTTATTAGTATTAGCTTAGGAGTGATGAATTTGTTACCAATTCCAGTTCTGGATGGGGGCCATTTACTGTATTATTCGCTGGAAGTTTTGACCGGGCGTCCCCTTCCTGCGCGAGTCGGCGAGATCGCACAGCGCGCCGGGGTCGGCCTGCTGTTCATGCTGATGGCGCTCGCCGTCTTCAATGACCTGGTGCGGCTGTTCTAGCGGCGTTTCGTCCCGCAAGAACCCACCGGCAAACTCAAGAATGCTGTTACCGCACGGTGTTCGTTGGATGCATGACGCGCCCCGCAGGCCCGCCATGCGCCCGGCATGAGCGTGCGGAGGAATATGTATCGTTGTTCACATGACTGACCCTTTGATCCAGCCAATGAAATCACAACCAGATCGTTTTGCCCTGCCGTTCATCCGTCGCAGCATGATCGGCGCGGCCGTGCTGGCCATGTGCGCCGGGAACGCGCTGGCCGTCAACCCGTTCGTCGTCAAGGACATCCGGGTCGAAGGCATCCAGCGCACCGAAGCGGGCACCGTGTTCAGCTACCTGCCGGTGCGCGTGGGCGAGACCTTCGACGACGGCAAGGCCACGGCGGCGATCAAGGCACTCTACGCCACCGGCTTCTTCAAGGATATCCGCCTGGAGGAAGAAAACGGCGTGCTGGTGGTGCTGGTCGAGGAGCGCCCGGCGATCGCCTCGGTGGACTTCACCGGCACCAAGGAATTCGAGAAGGACATGCTGGTCAAGGCCCTGCGCGAGATCGGCGTGGGCGAGACCAAGATCTTCGACAAGGCCTCGGTCGACCGCGCCGAGCAGGAACTCAAGCGCCAGTACCTGTCGCACGGCCTGTACGGCGTCAAGATCACCACCACCGTGACCCCGATCGAGCGCAACCGCGTGACGATCATGTTCAACGTGGACGAGGGCGAGACCGCCAAGATCAAGGGCATCAACATCGTCGGCAACAAGGCCTTCTCGGACAAGCAGCTGCGCGAGATCCTGCAGCTCTCGACCTCGGGCTGGTTCACCTGGTACTCCAAGGCCGACCAGTACTCCAAGCAGAAGCTGACCGGCGACCTGGAAGCCATCAAGTCCTGGTACCTGAACCACGGCTATCTCGAGGCCAACGTCGAATCGACCCAGGTCTCGATCACCCCGGACAAGAAGGACATCTACCTCACCATCAACGTCACCGAAGGCGAGAAGTACACCGTCTCGAGCGTGAAGCTTGAAGGCGAGATGTTCGGCCGCGAGGAAGAGCTCAAGCAGCTGATCCTGCTCCAGCCGGGCAAGACCTATTCGGGCGACCTGCAGGAAAACACCAACAAGCTGATCGCCGACCGCCTCGGCACCTTCGGCTACGCCTTCGCCAACGTGACGGCCAACCCCGAGATCGACCGCGAGAAGCGCGAAGTGGCCTTCACCTTCTTCGTCGACCCGGGCAAGCGCGCCTACGTGCGCCACATGAACATCTCGGGCAACACCGTGACCCGCGACGAAGTCATCCGCCGCGAATTCCGCCAGTTCGAGAGCTCCTGGTACGACGCCAACCGCGTCAAGCTCTCGCGCGACCGCGTCGACCGCCTCGGCTACTTCAAGGAAGTCAAGGTCGAGACCCCGGAGTCGCCGGGCACCTCGGACCAGGTCGACGTCAACATCGTGGTCGAGGAAAAGCCGACCGGTAACTTCATGATCGGCGGCGCCTTCTCGCAGGCCGAGAAGTTCACCTTCACCGCCTCGGTCTCGCAGGCCAACTTCGCGGGTTCGGGCAACACCGTCGGCATCGAACTGAACACCAGCAAGTACAACCGCACCATCGCGTTCTCGCAGACCAATCCCTACTTCACGGACGACGGGGTCTCGCGCGCCTTCAGCCTGTACTTCCGCACCTCGCGCCCGCCAGCGCTGAACATCGGTTCGTACACGGTGCGCCAGACCGGCGGCAACATGACCTTCGGCGTGCCGTTCTCGGAGTCGGACACCGTGTACTTCGGCGCCGGCCTGGAGCGCACCCAGATCGAGACCGACGCCACCTCGCCTTCGCTGTACCAGCTGTTCGTGGCGCAGAACGGCGGCCCGGCCAACGGCATCGGCAAGGCCAGCACCATGGCGATCCCGCTGACCGCCGCCTGGGGCCGCGACACCCGCGACAGCGCGGTGACGCCGACCCGCGGCCGCTTCCAGCGCGCCAACTTCGAAATCGACGCGATCGGCGACGCCAAGTACTACCGCTTGGTGTACGAGCAGCAGTGGTACCGTCCGCTGACCCGCTGGATGACCCTCGCGCTGCGCGGCGAATTCGACTACGGCAAGGGCATCGGCGGCAGCGCCTACCCGGTCTTCAAGAACTTCTACGCCGGCGGCATCGGTTCGGTGCGCGGCTACGAGAGCTCCTCGCTGGGCGTGGTCGACCCGACCTACTACGACGCGATCGGCGGCTCCAAGCGCGTGATCGCCAACGCCGAGCTGCAGTTCCCCTTCCCGGGCAGCGGCACCGACCGCAGCCTGCGCTGGTTCACCTTCGTCGACGGCGGCCAGGTGTTCCAGGAGACGGCGAAGATCCGTCCGTCGGAGTTCCGCTACTCGGCCGGTATCGGCCTGTCGTGGATTTCCCCGGTGGGCCCGCTCAAGTTGAGTTATGCTAAGCCGCTGAATTCCCTGCCGGGCGACCGCCTGGAACGCTTCCAGTTCCAGATGGGCACCGGATTCTGACGCCGGCGGGGCGACTTACCTTGGATTGCGAGAGACTTATGCTGAAAACCCTGATTGCCTCGCTGCCCCGCAGCCTCGTGCTGGCCGCCCTGTGCGCGGCGCCGCTGGCGCAGGCCCAAGCCCAGGCAGGTGCGCCGCTGGGCCGCATCGGGTTCGTGTACACCGAGCGCCTGATGACCGAGTCGCGGATGGCCAAGGCCGCCGACGCCAAGCTGCAGGCCGAGTTCTCCAAGCGCCAGAAGGCGGTGGAAGAGGCGGTGGCCAAGTTCAAGCAGAGCAGCGACAAGTTCGACAGCGAAGCCGCCGGCCTGAACGACCTGGACCGCCAGCGCCGCGGCCGCGAGCTGTACAACATGCAGAAGGACGTCGAGCGCCTGCAGCGTGAGTTCCAGGAGGACCTGCTGCAGCGTAAGAACGAGGAAAGGGCCGCGATCGCGCAGAAGGCCTACAAACTGCTCGAGCGCGTCGCCGAGCAGGAGAAGCTGGACGCTGTGCTGGCCGAGGCGGCCTGGGTGAGCCCGCGCATCGACATCACGGACAAGATCCTCAAGCTGCTCGACGCCGAGAAGTAATTTTTGACACAGATTGGAAAGACCGAGATGGGCATTCGACTGGGCGATTTGGTCGAGCGCTTCGGCGGCCAGCTGGTAGGCGATCCGGACCTCGAGGTCCAGGCCATCGCCCCGCTGGACAGCGCCGGCGCTTCGCACATCAGCTTCCTCAGCAACAGCAAGCTGCGCGCACTGGCCGCGCAGAGCCAGGCGGCGGCCCTGATCCTGTCGCCGCTGGACGACCCGACCGTGGCCGCCACCTACGCAGGCGCGCGCATCGTCACCACCAACCCCTACGCCTACTTCGCGCGCACCGCGCAGTACTTCGTGTCGCTGGCGGAAACCCCGCCGGCGCCGGGCGTGCATCCGAGCGCCGTGGTGGCGCCGGGCGCGACCATCGACCCGACTGCCCACATCGGGCCGCACGTGACGGTGGAAGAGGGCGCCGTGATTGGCGCCCACGTGGTCATCGACGCCGGCTGCTACATCGGGCGCGAGGCGGTGGTGGGCGAGCAGACCCATTTCTTCGCCAACGTCACCTTCCACGCGCGCTGCCGCATCGGCAAGCGCGGCATCGTCCATTCGGGCGCGGTGATCGGCGGCGACGGCTTCGGCTTCGCGGTCGAGGCCGGGGCCTACATCAAGATTCCGCAGACCGGCGGCGTGCAGATCGGCGACGACGTCGACATCGGCGCCAACACCACCATCGACCGCGGCGCGCTGGCCGACACCATCATCGAGGACGGGGTCAAGCTCGACAACCAGATCCAGATCGGCCACAACTGCCACATCGGCGCCCATACCGCGATGGCGGGCTGCGTCGGCGTGGCCGGCAGCGCCAAGATCGGCAAGCACTGCACCTTCGGCGGGGCCGCCATGGTGCTGGGCCACCTGGAAATCGGGGACAACGTCCACATCTCCTCGGGCAGCATGGTCTCGCGCTCGGTGCTCGAGCCCGGCCAGTACACCGGTTTCTACCCCCTGGCCAAGAACGCCGAGTGGGAACGCAGCGCGGCCATCGTGCGCAACCTGGCCTCGATGCGCGAGAAGATCCGCACCCTCGAAAAAACCATCAAAGCTCTGACAGAACAAAAATGACGACCCAAGACAACAACAAGACCCTCTGCATCAACCAGATCAAGGAATACCTGCCGCACCGCTACCCGCTGCTGCTGGTGGACCGCGTGGTCGACTACGAGCTGGGCAAGACCATCACCGCCATCAAGAACGTGACCGTCAACGAGGAATTCTTTAACGGCCACTTCCCGCACAAGCCGGTGATGCCGGGCGTCCTGATGATCGAAGCGCTGGCCCAGACCGCGGCCATCCTGTCCTTCATGACCATGAACGTCAAGCCGGACGAGAATTCGGTGGTCTACTTCGTGGGCATCGACAACGCGCGCTTCAAGCGTCCGGTCGAGCCGGGCGACCAGCTCAAGATGGACGTCGAGATCCTGCGCACCTCGCGCGGCATCTGGAAGTACAAGGCGGTGGCGAGCGTCGACGGCAAGGTCGCCGTCGAGGCGGAACTGATGTGCACCATCCGCGCGAACGAGACTGCGGGGCAGTGATGAGCAAGATTCACCCCAGCGCGATCGTCGACCCCAAGGCCGAGCTGGACAGCTCGGTCGAGGTCGGCCCGTATTCGGTCATCGGCCCGCACGTGCGCATCGGCGCGGGCACGGTGGTGGGGCCGCACGTGGTCATCGAAGGCCACACGACGATCGGCAAGGACAACAAGTTCTTCCAGTTTTGCTCGATCGGCGGCGCGCCCCAGGACAAGAAGTGGAAGGGCGAGCCGACCCGCCTCGAGATCGGCGACGGCAACACCGTGCGCGAGTTCGTGACCATGAACCTGGGCACGGTCCAGGACGAGGGCGTGACCCGGCTGGGCAACGACAACTGGATCTCGGCCTACGTGCACCTTGCCCATGACTGCCAGGTGGGCAGCCACACCATCTTCTCGAACAACGCCCAGCTCGCGGGCCACGTTGTGGTGGGCGACCACGCCATCCTGTCGGGCTACTGCGGCGTGCACCAGTTCTGCAAGATCGGCGAGCACGCTTTCGTCGGCATGTACACCAGCCTGACCCAGGACGTGCCGCCCTTCGTGCTGGTCTCGGGCAATCCGGCCGGCGCGCGCGGCGTCAACATCGAAGGCCTCAAGCGCCGCGGCTTCAGCCGCGAGCAGATCGACGGCATCCGCAGCGCCTACAAGCTGATCTACCGTTCCAACCTGACCCTGGAAGAAGCCAAGGCCGCGCTGCAGGAAGAAGAAGCGCGCCTGCCGGCCGCCGCCAAGGACATCCGCGCCATGCGCGACTTCCTCGGCATCGCCAGCCGTGGCATCGTCCGCTAACTGCTCGCTCGCCCTGGTGGCCGGCGAAGCCTCCGGCGACATGCTGGCGGCGCGCCTGCTGCAGGGCCTGCGACCGCATCTGCCGAACTGCCGCTTCCAGGGCATCGGCGGCCCGCGCATGATCGAGCAGGGCCTGGTCTCCGAGGTGCCGATGGAGACCCTGACGGTGCGCGGCCTGTTCGAGATCATCCCGCGCTACCGTGAGCTGAAGGGCATCCAGAACCGCCTGCGCGACCGCCTGCTGGCCGAGCCGCCGGCTGCCTTCATCGGCGCCGACTACCCGGGCTTCAATCTCGGGCTGGAAGAACAGCTGCGCGCTGGCGGGATCCCGACCATCCACTTCATCAGCCCCCAGATCTGGGCCTGGCGCGGCGGACGGATCAAGAAGATCAAGCGCGCGGTCTCGCACATGCTCCTGATCTTCCCCTTCGAGGAAGCGATCTACCGCCAGGCCGGCGTGCCGGCGACCTATATCGGCCATCCGCTGGCCGAGATGATCCCGCTCGCGCCCGACGTGGCCGCCGCGCGCCGCCAGCTCGGCATCGCGGAAGACGCGCGGGTGGTCACCATCATGCCGGGCAGCCGCATGGGCGAGCTCAAGTACCTGGTCGAGCCTTTCGTCCGCGCCGCCCAGCTGCTGGCCCGGCGCGACCCGGGCCTGGTCTTCGTCGCGCCGATGGCGGGCGAGCGCCAGCGCGCCTATTTCACCGAGATCGTGGCCAAGGCCGGGTTGGGCGACGTGCCGGTGCAACTGGTCGACGGCCAGTCGCACGCCGCGATTGCGGCCGGCGACGCGGTGCTGGTAGCATCGGGAACGGCGACCCTGGAAGTGGCGCTGTTCAAGAAGCCGATGGTGATCGCCTACAAGGTGATGCGCGCCTCGTGGGAAATCATGCGCCACATGGGCTACCAGCCCTGGATCGGGTTGCCGAACATCCTGGCGCGCGAATTCGTGGTGCCGGAATACCTTCAGCAGGCGGCCACGCCTGAGGCCCTGGCGGACGCCGTGTGGCGCCAGCTGGACGATCCGGCCGGCTGCGAGCGGCTGGCGCGGCGTTTCACGGACATGCACCACAGCCTGCTGCGCAACAGCGCGCAGGAGAGCGCCGAGGCGGTGATGCGCGTGATCGGGATGCGCTGAGCGGCGCGTACACGGTGGCCTGCCGGGCTTCCTGCATTGAGCGACAATGAAATGAGAAAGAAGAAAGTCAACCTGTATCCCGGCCTGCCGCCGCGCCTGCGTCCCTTCACCGACGAGGACATCGTGTGCGGCGTGGACGAAGCCGGACGCGGCCCGCTGGCCGGGCCGGTGTTCGCGGCCGCCGTCATCCTCGATCCGAGCCGCCCGATCGAGGGCCTGCGCGACTCCAAGAAGCTGACCGAGGCGCGCCGCGACGAGCTCGCGCCCCAGATCCGCGAGCAGGCCCTGGCCTGGGCCATCGCCCACTGCTCCTGCGAAGAGATCGACAGCCTGAACATCCTGCAGGCGACCATGCTGGCCATGCGGCGCGCGGTCGAAGCCCTGCAGACCCTGCCGACCATCGCCCTGATCGACGGCAACCGCTGCCCGCAGTTGCAGGTGCGCGCCCACGCGGTGGTCGAGGGCGACGACAAGGTGCACGCCATCTCGGCCGCCTCGATCCTGGCCAAGACCGCGCGCGACGCCGAGCTGGTGCGCCTGCACGCGCTCTATCCGCAATACGGCTTCGACCAGCACAAGGGCTATTCGACCCCGCTGCACCTGGAGCAGCTGCGCGCCCACGGCCCCTCGCCGGTGCACCGCCGCTCCTTCGCCCCGGTGCGCGCGCTGCTGCAGCCGGACTTCTTCGAGGCCGCATGAAGACCGTCACCTCGCGCGACAATCCCTTCTACAAGGACCTCAAGCAGCTCGCCACCAGCTCGCAGGCCAGGCGCAAGGCCGGGCAAAGCCTGCTCGACGGCGTGCACCTGTGCCAGACCTGGCTGGACCTGCGCGGCGCGCCGCTGCACTGCGTGGTGTCCGACACCGCCCTGGCGAACGCCGAGGTGGCGGCCGTGGTCGCGCGCTGCGAAGCGCTGCACGCGCCGGTGACCGCCCTGCCGGAGGCCCTGTTCAACGCGGTCAGCCAGGTCGAGCACGGCGTGCACCTGCTGTTCGTGGTCGCCACGCCGCAACCGGCCAAGGCAGCGGGCCTCGCGGTCTCGAGCGTGCTGCTGGACGGCGTGCAGGACCCGGGCAACGTCGGCTCCATCCTGCGCAGCGCGGCCGCGGCAGGCATCCAGCAGGTCTATTGCAGCCCCGGGACCGCCTTCTGCTGGTCGCCCAAGGTGCTGCGCGCGGCCATGGGCGCCCACTTCGTGCTCGACATTTTCGAGAACGTCGAGCTGGCGCCGCTGGTGCGCGGGTCCGCGATTCCGGTGCTGGCCACCAGCGGCTACGCCAGCGAGCGCCTGTACGCCCTCGACCTGCGCCGGCCGCTGGCCTGGGTGCTGGGCCACGAAGGGCAGGGGGTGTCGCAGGAGCTCCTGGAGCTGGCCACCCACCGCGTCGCGGTGCCGCACGCGGGCCAGGTGGAGTCGCTCAACGTGGCCGCCTGCGCCGCCGTGTGCTTTTTCGAGCAGTTACGCCAGCTTCAGGCATAGACGCCGACTCGTGCTTCGGGGTAATCTGCGGTCTGGCAGAGTGGAGTAACGATGGACATCGCGCATTTGCATTTTCTGGTGGCGGAAGCCGACACGGCCCAGCGCCGCTCCCTGGTCGAGCTGCTCGGGCAGATCGGCGCCAGCCGGGTCACGGACGTGCCGGACGGGCAGCTCGCCATGCAGAGCCTGGAGGCGGGCATTACACCCGCCGTGAACGTCGCCATCGTCGACCTGGCGCTGCCGGGCATGGATGGGCTGGAGCTGATCCGCGCCCTCGGCAGCGCCGGCAACCCGGTGCGCCTGATCGTCACCGGCGCCCAGCCGGCCGGGCTGCTGTTCTCGGTGGAGACCCTGGCCCAGGCCTATGGCGTCGAGCTGCTGGGCACGATCTCCAAGCCGGTCACGGCGGTCAAGCTCAAGCCCTTGCTCGAAAACTACACGCCGCTCGCGGGCAGCGCCGGCCGCGTCGACGGCCCGCGCTTCAGTTTCCAGGAAATCGGCATCGGGCTGCAGAAGCGCCAGTTCGAGCCCTTCTTCCAGCCCAAGATCGAGCTGGCCACCGGCCAGGTGAAAGGCCTGGAAGCCTTCGCGCGCTGGCGCCATCCCGAGCACGGGGTGCTGGGGCCGGGCTCCTTCATGGAGGCGCTGGAAGAGAATGGCCGGGTCGACTTCCTCGACTGGAGCATGATCGAGATGTCGGTGCAGCAGTGCCGCGCCTTCCACGACCAGGGCATTCCGATCTCGATCTCGCTGAACATCGCGCCCGAGACCCTGGCCAATCCGGCCTTCGTGCGCCAGATCACGGCCTGCATCGGCCGCCACAAGGTGATGCCGGATTACCTGAGCTTCGAGATGAGCGAATCGGCGGTGTTGAACACCGACCCGGACTTCATCGAACGCCTCGTGCGGCTGCGCATGATGGGCTTCGGCCTGGCCATCGACGACTACGGCACCGGCCGCTCCAACCTGCAACTGCTGGCGCGCATTCCCTTCACCGAGCTGAAGATCGACCGCAGCTTCGTCGACGGCGCCTCCAAGCGCCGGCCGCTGGGCACCGTGCTCAGGTCCTGCCTGGGCCTGGCGCACAGCCTGGACCGGATGTCGGTGGCGGTGGGCGTCGAGACGCGCCAGGACTGGGACTTCCTGCAGGGTCTGGGCTGCACCTATGCCCAGGGCTACCACATCGCCAATCCGATGGAGGCCGCGGCCTTCCCGGCCTGGCTGGAAGACTGGCGGCACTTTTTCTGAAAAGGCCCGAGGGGCAGGCGGCGCGCTTCGCCGACGCGAAGCGCGCCTGGTTTCAGGCTGGCAGGACGGCGGAAACGATCGAGCGCCGCAGGACGGCCTGCGTGGCCTCGATGCCGCGCTGTGCAAACGCGGCCGGCAGGGCGGCCCTGGCGCTGCTGGATGCGTCGGCCTGCGCGTCGACCGGCGGTGGGGTTTCCTGCACCAGCATGTCGGCGCTGTTCTTGACCCAGAAATACTCGTCCCAATGCACCGGCACGCGGTGCGAGCGGCCGTCGCCGCCCCGGACCGACACGTATTCGGTCTGCCTCACGCTCCCGTAGCCGCTGGCCGTCACGCGCACCCGTTGCGAACCGTCGGCCTCGTGCCGGGTGGCGGTCTTCAGGATGCTGCGGGTGACGCACTGGGGATGCTGGAAGGTCTCTTCGCCGTGGTAGTTCGCGATCGCCTCGTGTTCCCAGAAGCAGGGCTTCCTCGATGCGCCGTCCTTGTAGATGTCGGCGTGCGAGCGGTGCTGCTGGTACAGGGGAATCGCGAGCAGGGGCGCGATCCCGAAGTAGAAGGACTTGAAGAACTCGTTGTGATAGGCGTTGAAGAACTTACGCGCATGGGCCAGCTCGTAGGCGTGGAAGTGCCGCGGGTCGCCGCTGATGTCGGTCTTGCGCATGTGCCCCGATTCGATCACGTTGATCATGCGCGATTTGTCGAAGGCGAAGGTGTCGCCATAGCCGGTCTCGCCGTCCTTGAGCAGCTTCAGCATCTCCTGCTGGGCCAGGGGCGTGAACAGGAGCCGGAACTGCACCTCGTGATTGCGGTCCGTGGCGCCGAACAGGGCGTCGAATTCGCGGTTGGCCATCACCGTGAACGAATTGCCCTCGCTGACCTCGCGCGATTTCGCCTCGAGCTTCTTGATGGCGCGGTCCTTCCGCCATTTGCCGAACAAGCCGTCGTCCAGCTTCGAGAGCGAGGACGGCTTGCGGCTGAAGACCAGGTCCGGAGCGGCTTCGTTGCCGTAGACGATGAAGGTCTGGTTCTCGTATTCGGGGAAGGGGCGCTCGATCGAGGCGTTCAGGGTCTCGTAGCGGGTGCGGGATTCCCACTTGCCCTGGGCGTTGCGGTAGTTCTCCTGCCAGCTGATCTGGAGCGAGCCGTGATAGGTCTTGGTGCCCATCCAGTGCGACAGGGTGCGCGCGAGAATGAAGGGGTTGCCGTTCAACACGCCGCTATGGGCGAACACGATGGAGTGGTCGTCGCCCAGGTGGCCGATCCAGCCGAAATCCTGGCGCAGCTCGTCCATGCGGCCGTTGCTGAAATACGGGTCGAAGGCGATGCGGGGCACCGTCTTTTCCATCAGCTTCGCCACGATGTCCCAATCGTACAGGCGGTTCAGTGGCGCCATCTGCGCCCAGGCCTCGGCGCGCTTGGCGTCGCGCTCCGCGCGCAGCCGCTTCAACTGCGCATCGGAGTCCTGGATGACGCGGTTCAGCAGGTAGATCGCGGGCGCGGCGACCAGCACCGGGAGCGTGGCCCAGGGCCACCAGTAATTGGCGAGAACGTAGAGGGCCGCCACGAGGGCGGCCGCGATGCTCAGGCCGCGCAGGATTCTCCACCACCTGTTCGTCGACCCCGCGCCCTCGGCCAGCTTTTCGAGTTCGCGCAGTTCGCGCACGGTCTGGATGTTGGCCTGTTCGTCCACGCCGGACCGGCGCACCAGGTCCTCGAAGAAGTCCGAGGTGTTCTCGACGTGGGCGGACTTGAACTGGGAAGCGAATTGCCCCAGCGGTTCATGCACGTCGCTGATCAAAAGAACACGCTCCGGGCGGCGGCCTTGGTCTCGGCGGAGGCGGTGAAGGGAATGCGCGTGGTATAGCCGGCGCGCGCCGCGACGATCTGCTTGGTCGGCCAGGCGAAGATATCCTGGTTCCACATGCCGACCGTGTCGTTATACAGGGTGCGGGCCGCGGTGATTTCTTTCTGCAGATAACTGTTCTGGCGCATGGCATCGGCGATCACCGATTGCGCCTGCAGTTCCGGATAGGCCTCGAAGGCCACGTTGATGCGCGAGAAAATGGAATCGATCTCTTGCGAAGCCTGGTTGCGGGCGGCATCGGGATTGCGTCCGCTGCGGTAGGCGGCGACCGATTTCATGACATCCTTGTCCAGGTCGATCGCCTTGGCGACCAGGCCGACCACATTGCTCAGGACGACGACGCGCTGCTCCAGGTAATTGTCGATCTGGGAGGCATCGGCCTGGATTTTTTGCTGCAGTTTGCGCAGATAAGCGAGGGCATTGATCTTCATGAACAGGAAAACCAGGCCGGGCAGGGCGCCCAGCAGGATCATGGCCAGGGCCTGATCCTGGGGCAGGGCGCCGGTCAGCAGCGCCAGGCCGCCGATCAGCGGAATGACCGCCCACAGGGCGATTTCGAAAATCAGCGATCCCACGCCGATTTGAACCGGGATCTGTTTCTCAATGACGTGAACGTCGCGCCCCTCCGGATTGGTCGGGCCCGTCATTTCGTCTAGTTCATTTGCCATGTCTATCAATCCCTGATTCGCGGCGCCATGCGCCGATTAGTTATGTCATTCGGTTCCCAGAGCGTTTGGTATGAATGAAAAGCCAATTGAATTGCTCCGGGGCATCACTCCATCATAGCGTGCATACTAAGGAGCGAGCAAGGGCGAAACCGGCGATATTCTCCGTATTGCGACGATAAAAACGAGGGCGCCGATCCGGATCGAAATAATTGGAGAGTTTTATCCGGATGCGATTATCTTGGCGCGTAAAAAGAAAACGGCCAATAATATATTGGCCGTATCGAAGGAAATAAGGGAAGGCCTCAGTATTCGCGGCGATCCGGTTTGATTTCCTGCAGGATCGTGGTCGCGATCTCTTCGATCGACTTGGTGGTCGAGGACAGCCAGCGGATTCCCTCGCGCTTCATCAAGGCTTCGGCCTCATTCACCTCATAGCGGCAGTTCTCGATCGACGCATACTTGCTGCCGGCGCGGCGCTCGTTGCGGATCTGGGACAGGCGCTCGGGCGTGATGGTCAGGCCGAACAGCTTCGATTTGAACGGAGGCAGCGAAGAAGGCAGCTTGCCGCGCTCGAAATCGTCGGGGATGAGCGGATAGTTGGCGGCCTTCAGCCCGTACTGCATCGCCAGGTAGAGGCTGGTCGGGGTCTTGCCCGAGCGCGACACGCCCACCAGGATCACGTCGGCCTCGGCCAGGTTCTTGTGCGACTGGCCGTCGTCGTGGGCCAGCGAGAAGTTGATGGCCTCGATGCGGTTCTTGTATTCCTCGGTGTCCACGGCATTGTGGATGCGGCCGATGGTGTGGGTCGACTTGACCCCCAATTCCTGCTCCAGCGGCGAGACGAAGGTCTGGAACAGGTCCATGTGCATGCCGTTGGCGGCCCGGATCACGCTCGACAGGTCGTTCTTGACCAGGGTCGAGAACACGATCGGGCGCTGTCCGTCGCGAGCGAAGCTTTCGTCGATGCGGCGCGCCGCCTCGTAGGCCTTGTCGAGCGAATCGATGAAAGGAATGCGGATCTGGCGGAAACGCATCTCGAACTGGCTCAGGACCGCGTGGCCGAAGGTTTCCGCCGTGATGCCGGTGCCGTCCGAGACGAAGAACACGGTGCGCGAGGACGGGGGCAGGGAGGGACGGGTGTCTTCAGTCATGATGTCGATAAAGCGTTTCTTAATGGCAAACTTTTACGCGGTGTGTCGGTCTCGCCCGCGCACGGGTTAGAATGCTCGGCAACGGTCTTGCATTGTGCTGCACGACGGACAGAATAACAAGAAAAGCCCCTTTGGCCTCCGCCCTCTGCCTGCACGCGCGCCAACAAGTTCCCATCATCAAAAAGGTGCTTTACCATGACTAACCTGGCAACAGCAGTACTCAAGGAGCCCGATTCGGCAACAAACGCAACCCAGCAAGGCAATGACAAGGTCTACGTGGCCGCGTTCGAGAACCTGCGCATGACCGACGTCGAGTCGGTCGGCGGCAAGAACGCCTCGCTCGGCGAGATGATCAGCCAGCTGGCCGAGGCCGGCGTGCGCGTGCCGGGCGGCTTCGCCACCACGGCCGACGCCTTCCGCGACTTCCTGTCCCACAGCGTGGCCGGCGGCCCCTCGCTGGCCGAGCGCATCGCCACCCGTCTCGAGAGCCTGGACATCGACGACGTGCGCGCCCTGGCCGCGGCCGGCGCCGAGATCCGCCAATGGATCATCGACACCCCCTTCCAGCCGCGCCTGGAGCAGGAAATCCGCGCCTTCTACGAACGCCTGGTGGCCGGCTCCAGCACCGAGGTGTCCTTCGCCGTGCGTTCCTCGGCCACCGCCGAAGACCTGCCGGACGCCTCCTTCGCCGGCCAGCAGGAAACCTTCCTGAACGTGGTCGGCATCGACAACGTGCTGGAAGCCATGAAGCACGTGTTCGCCTCGCTGTACAACGACCGCGCGATCTCCTACCGCGTGCACAAGGGCTTCACCCACGCCGAGGTCGCGCTGTCGGCCGGCGTGCAGCGCATGGTGCGTTCCGACCTGGGCGCCGCCGGCGTCATGTTCACCATCGACACCGAATCCGGCTTCAAGGACGTGGTCTTCATCACCTCGAGCTACGGCCTGGGCGAGACCGTGGTGCAGGGCGCGGTCAACCCGGACGAGTTCTACGTCCACAAGCCCATGCTGGCCCAGGGCAAGTCGCCCGTCATCCGCCGCAACATCGGCTCCAAGCTGATCAAGATGGAGTTCACCAGCGAAGCCAAGGCCGGCCGCTCGGTCAAGACCGTGGACGTGCCGATCGAGCTGCGCAACCGCTATTCGCTCACCGACCAGGAAGTGGTGCAGCTGGCGAAGTACGCCGTCATCATCGAGAACCACTACGGCCGTCCGATGGACATCGAGTGGGGCAAGGATGGCCGCGACGGCCAGCTCTACATCCTGCAGGCGCGTCCGGAAACCGTGAAGTCGCAGCAGAAGCCGACCGACTCCCAGCAGCGCTTCACCCTGAAGGGCTCGGGCACGGTGCTGACCTCGGGCCGCGCAATCGGCCAGAAGATCGGCGCCGGTCCGGTGCGCGTGATCCACGACCCGAGCGAGATGGAACGCGTGCAGCCGGGCGACGTGCTGGTGGCCGACATGACCGACCCCAACTGGGAGCCGGTGATGAAGCGCGCCTCCGCCATCGTCACCAACCGCGGCGGCCGCACCTGCCACGCGGCGATCATCGCGCGTGAGCTGGGCGTGCCGGCGGTGGTCGGCTGCGGCGACGCGACCGAGGTGCTGAAGGACGGCGCCTTCGTCACCGTCTCCTGCGCCGAGGGCGACGAGGGCAAGATCTACGACGGCATCCTCGAAACCGAGGTGACCGAAGTCTCGCGCGGCGACCTGCCGCCGCTCAAGACCAAAATCATGCTCAACGTCGGCAACCCGCAACTGGCCTTCGACTTCCAGTCGGTGCCGAACGGCGGCGTGGGCCTGGCCCGCCTCGAGTTCATCATCAACAACAACATCGGCGTGCACCCCAAGGCCATCCTCGAGTACCCGAACATCGACGCCGACCTCAAGAAAGCCGTGGAATCGGTGGCCCGCGGCCACGCTTCGCCGCGCGCCTTCTACGTCGACAAGCTGGCCGAAGGCGTGGCGACCATCGCCGCCGCCTTCTGGCCGAAGCCGGTGATCGTGCGCCTGTCCGACTTCAAGTCGAACGAGTACAAGAAGCTGATCGGCGGCTCGCGCTACGAGCCGGACGAGGAAAACCCGATGCTGGGCTTCCGCGGCGCGGCGCGCTACCTGGCCGAGGACTTCGCGGAAAGCTTCGAGATGGAGTGCGCGGCCATGAAGCGCGTGCGCAACGACATGGGCCTGACCAACGTCGAGCTGATGGTGCCGTTTGTGCGCACCCTGGGCCAGGCCGAGAAGGTCATCGAGCTGCTGGCCAAGAATGGCCTGAAGCGCGGCGAGAACGGCCTGCGCGTCATCATGATGTGCGAAGTGCCGTCCAACGCCATCCTGGCCGAGCGCTTCCTGGAGCACTTCGACGGCTTCTCGATCGGCTCCAACGACCTGACCCAGCTCACCCTGGGCCTGGACCGCGACTCCGGCATGGAGCTGCTGGCCAAGGACTTCGACGAGCGCGACCCGGCCGTGAAAGCCATGCTCTCGCTGGCGATCAAGGCCTGCCGCGAGCAGGGCAAGTACATCGGCATCTGCGGCCAGGGGCCGTCTGACAACCCGGACTTCGCGGTCTGGCTGATGGAGCAGGGCATCGAGTCGATGTCGCTCAATCCGGACTCGGTGATCGAGACCTGGCAGAAGCTGGCCAAGCTCTAAGCACGCGCCTTGCGGCGCAGCAAGCGAAATCTCCCCAGCGGTAGCCGCCGGTGCTACACTGGAATCGATGATTTCGTTGCTGACCGCTCATATCGCGACCCCTGAAGTCGCGCGAAACCCTCGCTATCCTCACCGGGTAACGGGGGTTTTTTTCATCTTCAAACCATAGGAGACGCATCATGTCGGACTGGACCGCCTGGCTGATCGGGGCCGGCATCCTCGTCATCGCCGAACTCTTCACCGGCACCTTCTACCTGCTGATGATCGCCATCGGCCTGGCGGCGGGCTCCCTGGCCGCGCTGGCCGGCCTCGACGGGCCGCTCCAGACCCTGGCCGCGGCGGCGGTCGGCGTGGCCGCCACGCTGGTCCTGCGCCGCACCCGTTTCGGCCGCATGGCGCGCGGCGGGGCCGCCAACGATCCGCTCATGCATCTCGACATCGGCCAGCGCATCCAGGTGGCCGCATGGCAGGACCGGCGCGCCCGCGTGATGTACCGGGGCGCGCTGTGGGACGTGGAACTGCGCGCCGGCGCCTCGGACCGGCCCGGCGACTTCCAGATCGTCGAGGTGCAGGGCAACCGCCTGATCGTTGCCGATGCATAAGACGAGCCTATCAATCTAAGTCCAGCATAAGGAAAACTCATGGAACTCTCCTTTGGAACGGTGGCGCTGGTGATCTTCGTGATCGCCCTGGTCTTCGTGTTCAAGACCATCAACGTGGTGCCCCAGCAGCACGCCTGGGTGGTCGAGCGCCTCGGCAAGTACCACGCCACCCTGGCACCGGGCCTGAACATCGTCGTGCCCTTCATCGACCGCATCGCCTACAAGCACAGCCTCAAGGAGATCCCGCTCGACGTGCCGCCCCAGGTCTGCATCACGCGCGACAACACCCAGCTCCAGGTGGACGGCATCCTGTACTTCCAGGTGACCGACGCCATGCGCGCTTCCTACGGCTCCTCGAACTACATCCAGGCCATCACCCAGCTGGCTCAGACCACGCTGCGTTCGGTGATCGGCAAGATGGAGCTGGACAAGACCTTCGAGGAGCGCGATCACATCAACACCACCATCGTCAACGCGATCGACGAATCGGCCGCCAACTGGGGCGTAAAGGTGCTGCGCTACGAGATCAAGGACCTGACCCCGCCGGCCGAGATCCTGCACGCGATGCAGCGCCAGATCACCGCCGAGCGCGAGAAGCGCGCCCTGATCGCCGCCTCCGAAGGCCGGCGCCAGGAGCAGATCAACCTCGCCAGCGGCGAGCGCGAGGCCGCCATCGCCCGCTCGGAAGGCGAGCGCCAGGCCGCGATCAACCGCGCCCAGGGCGAGGCATCGGCCATCGTCGCCCTGGCCGAGGCCAGCGCCGCCGCGCTGCGCCAGGTGGGCGCGGCGATCCGCGAGCCGGGCGGCCTGGACGCCGTCAACCTGCGCGTGGCCGAGCATTACGTGGACGCCTTCGGCAACCTGGCCAAGACCAACAACTCGCTGATCGTGCCCGCCAACATGGGCGACATGAGCACCGTGATCGCCAGCGCCCTGCAGATTGTGAAGGCGCAGAAATGAGGCGCGTGGTGATCATTACCGGCGCCTCCGACGGCATCGGCGCCGAGATGGCGCTCCAGCTGGCGGCCAAGCGCGGGTCGGAGCTGGCCCTGGTGCTGGCCGCGCGCAACGCCCAGCAGCTCGACACCGTGGCCGGCCAGTGCCAGGCGCTCGGCGCCCACACCCTGGCGGCGCCGACCGACGTGTCGGTGCGCGAGGAATGCCAGCGCCTGATCGATGCGGCGGTGGCGCGCTTCGGCCGCATCGACGCCCTGGTCAACAATGCCGGCCGCTCGGCCCACGCCCTGTTCGAGCAGGTCGAGGACCTGGGCTGGTACGAAGACCTGATGCGGGTGAACCTGTGGGGCAGCGTCTGGTGCACCCAGGCCGCGCTGCCGCACCTGAAGGCGGCGCGCGGAAGCATCGTGGCGGTGTCTTCGCTGGCCGGGCTGGTCGGCGTGCCCGGGCGCACCGCCTACAGCGCCACCAAGTTCGCGATGACCGGCTTCTTCGAAGCCTTGCGCGCCGAGCTGAAAGGCGCGGGGGTGAGCGTCACCATCGCCTACCCGGGCGTGGTCGCCACGCAGATCCGCTACCGCGGCTACAACGCCAGGGGCGAGGTCGCCGGCGCCAGCGGCCTGAAGGAAGAGAACGCGATGCCGGTCGAGGAGTGCGCGCGCCTGATCATCGGCGGCATGGAGCGCCGCGAACGTGAGGTCGTGATGACGACCAAGGGAAAACTCGGGCGCCTGCTGAAGCTGCTCGCGCCCGGTCTGGTGGAGAAGATGGCGCTGGCCGCAGTCAAGGACGAAGTGCGGCCGCGCTGAGCCGACGTCAGAACGCGACGGAGCCCGACGCAAAACGCTGCGCGGACCGGCCGCCATCGCGTAGCCGAAGGCTGGAGAGCCGCCGACCGAGGCCCAGTATTTTTTGTCGGTGACATTGTTCACGCGCGCGCGCATGCGCAGCTCGCGGTCGATCGTGCGGGTGGTGTCCTTGGCGCCGATGTCGAGGCGCCTGCACGAGGTCTGGCCTGGACCCGCGTGCCTGTTCGGGCCGTGCTCGTGCGTCACGGCGCTGAGACCTCCTCATTGACCATATCGTGAATATTGAAATCGATCGAGTCCAATGTTTCATCGAATAGTGAAACCCTGTCCTCGAGCTCGACACCCCGGCAATCCAGCATTTCCCCACCCACATACCCTGGCGGAGCGCCGGCCATAGGGCGCCAAGGTCCATGAGCTCATGACTCCGTACACAAAGGGTGACGCTGGCATGACGCTTGCTCTAACTACCTTGTTCCATGTGTTTTCATCGCGCTGCTTCTGCAGCACGGCGCCCACTCACCCGCAAGGAGAATTGCAATGACCACCCCCTACAAGCGTCTCGACAAGAATAACGCGGCCGTTCTGCTGGTTGACCACCAGGCCGGCCTACTCTCCCTGGTGCGCGACATCGATCCCGACAAGTTCAAGAACAACGTTCTGGCACTGGCGGATATGGCGAAGTACTTCAATTTGCCGACGATACTCACGACCAGTTTCGAAACTGGTCCGAATGGGGCCCTGGTGCCGGAATTGAGAGCCCAGTTTCCCGATGCCCCATATGTCGCGCGACCGGGCCAGATCAATGCCTGGGACAACGATGACTTCGTCCAGGCGGTCAAGGCGACCGGAAAGAAGCAACTCATCATCGCCGGTGTCGTGACCGAGGTTTGCGTTGCGTTCCCGGCGCTGTCGGCCCTCGAAGAAGGATATGAAGTATTCATCATCACGGATGCTTCGGGCACCTTCAACGAAATGACACGCAATGCGGCATGGGAGCGGATGTCCCGCGCTGGCGCCCAGCTCATGACCTGGTTCGGCGCCGCATGCGAATTGCACCGTGATTGGCGCAACGACATCGAGGGTCTGGGAGCGCTGTTCTCGAATCATATTCCCGACTACCGCAATCTGATCACCAGCTACTCAACGCTAACGTCTGGCAAGTAAAGGTAGGCATCGATTCTTGAAGGCCGTCGTCTCCTGCTGGCCGGGGTATTCCCTCGGCCGGCAAGCTGCCTTGCCTCGCCATCGACCCTGGCAAGAGCGGATGGAGGGCAGCGCGATAAGTTGACGCGACCCCGATGGCAAAGGGGCCGACGTGTCGCTACAGCGGGCGCCGAGGCGAGGCCCGAACCGGCCCATATGCGGGGCGCGCCGCAGGGGCCGTCAAGGACGAGCTGCGCCCCGGTTGAGCGCAAGCGCCTGTCTCAAGGTGCCGGCGGCGTCAGCGTGTACCAGGGGCCCTGGCGGAATACGGGAATCGGCGCGCACAGCTCGCCCACGAAGCCGCCCGCGCCGTCCGCATCGAGAAAGGCCATCAGGCATTCGTGGCCGCTAACCGGATCGACGAGCAGCTTCCCCGCGTAGCGCCGGCAGGGAACCTCGCCGTCGAGGAAGCCGGGCGCCGGCTTCCACGGACCGAAGGGACTGTCGGCCACCAGGTAATGGGTGCCCGACACGCCGCCGCCGTGGAGGGCCCGCATCTCCGGCGTCCAGTGCTCGCGCACATTGCAGAACATGCAGTACCACTTGCCCTCGCGCTCGAACACCTGGGGCACTTCGAGCTGGCCGTAGTGGCCGCCCTGGTAGACCGGCGGGCGCGCTTCCCAATGCACCAGGTCGGGCGAGACCGCATGGCCGATCACGCCGCGCGCGTACAGCGGGCCGTCCTTGCGCCGCGCCGTGAAGAACATGTGGTACAGGCCGTCGATCCTGTGCGGCAGCACCCAGGGGTCGCGCCAGGCGCGGTCGTGCCAGTGTTCGGCCTGGTCCGGCGCATGTTCCTCGTACCATCGGGTGTCGAGGTCGAGCGCCAGGCCGTCGCCGACCCGCTCCCACGGGCCCTCGGGCGAGGGCGCGACCGCGTGGCCGATGCGCTGGCGCAGCCCGCCCTCGGCGCGGGTGGTGCCAGTGTAGAACAGGTGGCAGGCGCCCTCGGCGCGGATCACCGATCCGGTCCAGGTGGTGTAGTCGTCCCATGCCGGCGCGCCGGCGGGGCGCAGGGCGGTGCCGCGGTAGTCCCAGTGGCGCAGGTCGGTCGAGACGGCGTGGCCGATCGACACGTTCCAGTGGCGCAGGTCGGGGTTGCCGATGGCGCGGTCGGCCTGGAGGAAGTACAGGTGCACCTTGCCGTCCTCGACGAAGTGCCAGAAATCCCAGACGTACTTGCCTTCTACTTGCAATGTCATGCTTCATCTCCTTCCATCATGTCGTCGCCCACGGCCAGCCGTCGCCGCGCTTCGCCGCGCGCGTCGAACAGGTGCATCGCCTCGGGCGGGAAATCCAGGGCCACCGTCTGGCCCACGCGGTAGGGGCGGGGTCCGGTCTTGGCCTGGACCTGCTGCCCGTCCTCGAGGCTGACGTGGATGTAGCCATGCTCGCCCAGCAGCTCGACGTGCCGGATGCGGCCCTGCCAGGGGCCGCTGCCGACCGCGATGTGCTCGGGCCGGATGCCGATCGTCACCGCTTCGCCGGCCTTCAGGCCAACGGCCGACACGCGCGCCGCGCAATGCTTGCCCGCCACCTCGGCCAGGGCTTCCTGGGGGCCGGCCTCCAGCACGCGCGCGGGCAGGAAGTTCATCGCCGGCGTGCCGATGAAGCCGGCCGCGAACAGGTTGGCCGGGTGGTGGTAGAGCTCCAGCGGGGTGCCGACCTGGGCGATGCTGGACAGGCCCTCGGCCGCCGCGCCGGGGCGCAGCAGCACGATGCGGTCGGCCAGGGTCATGGCCTCGGTCTGGTCGTGGGTCACGTAGATCATGCTGGCGCTGCCGAGCGTGCGGTGCAGCCTGGCGATCTCGATCCGGGTCTGGCCGCGCAGCGAGGCGTCGAGGTTGGACAGCGGTTCGTCGAACAGGAAGACCTTGGGCTGCTTGACGATCGCGCGCCCGATGGCGACGCGCTGGCGCTGGCCGCCGGACAGGGCGCCCGGCTTGCGTTCGAGCAGGGCCTCGAGCTGCAGGATGCGCGCCGCCTCGCGCACCCGATCCTCGATCTGGGCCCGCGACAGGCCCTGGCGGCGCAGGCCGAAGGCCATGTTGTCGTACACGCTCATGTGCGGATACAGGGCGTAGTTCTGGAACACCATCGCGATGTCGCGCTCGGCCGGCGGCACCTCGTTGATGACGCGGCCGTCGATGCTGATGGCCCCGCTGCTGATGGTTTCCAGGCCGGCCACCAGGCGCAGCAGGCTGGACTTGCCGCAGCCGGAGGGCCCGACGAAGACGCAGAACTCGCCCGCGCCGATGTTCAGGTTGATGTCGTTCAGGATCGCCTGGCCGCCATAGGCCAGGCCGACGTTGCGCATGCTTACTTGCGTCACTTGCGGTCTCCGTGAGCGCTACTTCAGTCCGCCGGACTGGTCGTTCAGGCGGATGAAATAGCGGTTGAGGGTGATGTAGAGGGCCAGGATCGGCAGCACCGAAACGATCGAGCCAGCCATGATCAGGTTCCAGGACGATCCTTTCGCGTACTGCTTGGCGACCGCGTTCAGGCCCTGGGTCAGCAGGTACTGGTCGGGGCTGGAGATGAACAGCAGGGGCTTCATGAAGTCGTTCCAGACGCCCATGAAGACGAAGATCGACTGGGTGGCCAGGGCCGGCGCCGCCATCGGCAGCACGATGCGGAAGAAGCGGGCGAAGGGGCCGTAGCCGTCCAGCATCGCCGCCTCCTCGATCTCGGCCGGGAAGTTGATGAAGAACTGGCGCATCATGAACACGTAGACGATCGAGACCGCCGAGGTCAGGACCACCGACCAGGGCGTGTCCACCAGGCCCAGGCGCGCCACGATCATGAAGGCCGGGACCATGGTCACCTGGCCGGGCACCATCACCAGCAGCATCAGGCCCTGGAACACCAGGCCGCGCCCGCGAAAGCGCATGCGCGCCAGGGCGTAGCCGGCCATGGTGTTGAAGCACACGTTGAGCGCGGTGACTGCCAGCGCGACCGACAGCGAATTCCACAGCCAGGTGGTGAAGGCGCCCTGCATCACCTGGCGGTAGGCCTCGAGGCTGGGCGCGAGCGGCAGCAGGGCGGACCCCTCGGCGATCTCGCGGGTGGTCTTGAGGGAGGTCAGCAGCGCCCAGCAGAAGGGCGCCAGCGTGAGCAGGCTGTAGGCGGCCAGGAAGGCGTACAGGGTCAGGCGCGCGGCCGGCATGGCGGACAGGCGCGGCATCACCGGTTCACCCCGTCGGGCTTGACGATGCGGTTCATGATCAGGGTGCTCACGAAGATGATCAGGGTCAGCACCAGCGCCAGCGCGCAGGCCAGGCCCATGGTGTTGTAGTGCTTGAAGGCGAAGTGGTAGATCAGCAGGGTGAAGGTGAGGGTGGCGTTCTCCGGCCCGCCGTCGCCGCCGGACAGGATGAAGGCCTGGTCGAACACCTGGAAGCAGCCGATCAGGCCCATGGTCATCACGTAGCAGGTGATCGGGGTGAGCTGGGGCACGCTGATCGCCCAGTGGCGGGCGAAACGCCCGGCGCCGTCCAGGGTCGCCGCCTCGTAGAGCGATTTCGGGATGTCCTGCAGGCCGGCCAGGAACACCACCATGTAGCCCGGCACGGTGGAGAACACGTTCATCAGCATCACCACGCCCAGCGCCCAGGCCGGGTCGCCGAGGAAGTTGATGTGCAGGCCCGCATGCTCGGCCAGGGCGCGCACCACCAGGCCGTTGCTGTTGAACAGCCACATGAAGATCATGGTCATGGCCGCCGACGAGGTCAGGGTCGGCAGGAACAGCAGGGTGATGAAGATGCGCTTGAAGCGCAGCCTGCCTTGCAGCAGGCAGGCCAGGAACATGGCCAGGGCGGTCTGCAGCGGCACCACGATCAGCACATAGCGCAGGGTGTTGCCGGCCGCCGCCCAGAACTTGTCGTCTTCCAGCAGGTAGCCGACGTTGCGCAGGCCGATGTAGCTGGCCTGGCCGGACAGGATGTCGACCTTGTGGAAGGCGTAGAACAGCGCATAGCCGATCGGCAGCACCGTGAACAGGCCGACCAGCAGCAGGGTGGGCAGCAGGAAGGCGTAGGCGCCGATGCCGAGGCTGGCCGGCAGGCGCAGGCGCGCGCGGCGCGCGCCGGGGTGGGCGTGGGTGAGGGTGTTCATTGCTGGCGCTCGATCTCGCGGCGCGACACCCGCTCCAGGTCGCGCAGGGCCTGGTCCAGCGGGGTGCGGCGATTGAAGGCGGCGAGGAAGCCGTTGCCGAAATTGGTGTTGATGATCGGCAGGCCGGGCCCGCGCGACCACACGGTGGCGTAGGCGGCGCCGGCCACGTGCGGCCCGACCGTCGGGTCGCTGGCCAGCCCCATCGCGGCTTCGACGCTGCGGCGCGCCGGCAGGGTGCCGGACAGGGTGGCCCAGGTGCGCATCCCGGCCCCGCTCATGAAGCGCGCGAAGCGCAGGCCGCCGGCGCGGTTGCGGGCGCCGCGCGGCACCGCGTAGCCGACCACGAAGGCCATGGTCTGGGGCTTGCCGTTCACGGTCGGCATCTCGCGCACCAGGAAGGGCACGCCGGCATAGTCCTGGCGCAGCGCCGGCAGCACCCAGTTCCCCTCCATCATCATGGCGGCGCGGCCGCTGCCGAAGGCGGCGCCCGGCCAGTCGGCGCCCAGGTCTTCCTTGGGCGAGTACAGGTAGTTGCCGGCGCGCCCATCCACCAGTTGCTGCAGATAGCGGCGCACCTGCGGGTTGGCGCTGAAGTCGAGTCCCCCGTCGGGCAGGACCACCGGCGGGCCGCCGGCCTCCAGCGCCGCCAGGTGGCGCGCCAGGTCCTTCTCGATCAGCATCGCGGCCACGCCGCGCGGCAGGCGCGCCTGCAGCCTGCGCGCGAAGTCCATCAGGCCGGTGAAGTCGCGCGGCACCTGGGCGGGCTTGAAGCCGGCCGCTTTCAGCAGGGCCGGGTTGAGGTAGAGCGCGAGGGTCGAGTAGTCCTTCGGCAGGCCGTACAGCTTGCCGTCCTCGCCGCGGAAGGCGGCCAGCAGTTGCGGGTGGAAGTCGGCGACGTCGTCCAGTTCGGCGTCGAGCGGCTCCAGCACGCCGCTCTTGATCAGCACCGGCGCCTCGAAGCCGTCCAGGTAGAGCGCGTCCGGCGGACGGCGCCCTGCGAAGCGCGACTTGATCACGTCCATGTACTTGTCTTCGATGACCTGCTTGACCACCTTGATGCCGGTGGCGCTGGTAAAGGCGGCGGCCGCCGTGTCGAAGGCGCGCAGCTCGCCCGGCGAGGAGCCCCAGATCGCCACCGTGACGGTGTCCTCCTGCGCCGCCGGGGTGCAGGCCGAGGCGGCGAGCGCCAGCAGGCCCATGGTGGCCGCGCGCCGGGAGCGCCAGGGCGCCGCTCGGGTCGTGTTCATCTTCGCTGTCTCCTTGTCTTTTATTGTCGTGCTGCCCGTGCCGGCGCGGCAGCCGGCGCCCGGCTCAGGCCCGGCCTGGTGGGCGGAGCGCCAGGTAGACCGTGCTCCACAGCTGGGCCGCGTTCGATTCGTCCGGCGTCGCGGCGCCCGGACCGAAGGGGCGCACCTCCCAGCCGGCCTCGGTCCAGGCCCAGGTCCACAGCTCCGAATTGCCCTGGGCGCGGGTGCGGCTGATCACTTCCCACAGCGCCGCCTCGGCCGCCGCGATCGCTTCCAGGGTCGAGGCCGGGAGATCGCTGCGGGCGCGCTGGCGCGCCAGGCCGGCCGCCAGCAGGGCCTGCTGCCAGGACCAGACGACCGCGCCATGATAGCGGTCCGGCCCGAACAAGCCGCGCAGCGCGGCGTCGCCCTGGGCAGCATTTGCGACCAGCAAACCGGCTCCGGTCATCAGCCCGGCCGGGAAGGGGCGCATCATCACCGCCAACTGGGCCTCGATCTCCGCCGCCGGCAAGTCTTGCAGCATGAGCGCGAAACCGTGGTCGGAGTGCATCACCGGTACCGGGGTGCCATCGTCGTGCAAGGCCAGCGCGGCGAAGCGCAGCGGGCCTGCCGGCAGGCTGGCGAGGGCGGCTTCCGGCGGCGCGCCGGTTTCGGCCGCGTGCCGGCGCACCGCCTCGCGCGCCTCGGCGGCGGTGCGCTCGACCGCGAAGCAGGGCGGCGCCTCGCGCTCCCAGACCGCGGCCATCGTGCGCGCGCGCGCCGCGGCGGCGGCGTCCGGCGCGCCCAGCAGGCCACTGTCGAACAGCGCCGCCACCGCGCGCAGCGCGGCCGGCACCAGCACGGCATTCACATTGTAGGAGATCGTGCCTCCGCCAAGGCCGTCTTCGCTGTCGCGCCAGTCGCCGGTGGCATGGCCGGGCTTCAGGCGGATCAGGGCAGCCACGCCCGGGCGCTCGGCGAAGGCCTGGGCGAGCTGCAGCACCAGGGCAGCGTTGGCCGCCAGCGCGGCGCGCCGGCTCCCACCTTGCGGGGAAGCCTGGTCGAGGAAGCCGGCGGCGCGTTCGCGGCCGCGCGGATGCTCGAGCAGGTAGGCGACCGCCAGCGGCGCCAGCATGAAATCGTCATCCACCATTTTGTAGTCGTGGATCGGCGCCCCGTCGGCGCTGCCGCGCAGCAGGGCGAACTCGCCGATGTCCTCCTCGTGGGCGACTTCGCCGCCCTCGCCGATACGGTCCAGCACCGAACCCAGGCCGGCCTCGGCGCCGGCCGGGGCCAGCGCGGGCAGGAGCAGCAGGAGCGACATCAGGGTGTCGCGTCCGAAATAGGTATTGAAACGCCAGGAGCCGGCCAGCATCTTTTCGCGGTAGGCCAGGAAGGCCAGGCTCTGGCGCGTCAGCAGCGGACCGGCGTCGGGCTCGGCCAGCAGCTCGCCGGCGCCGAGCGGGGTGAGCGGCGTCTCGCCACAGGTAGCGACGATTTCCAGGCGCAGGCGCGCGCCTGGCGCGGCCTGCAGGCGCAAGACGCCATCGGCCTCGCTCACCGCGCCGCCCAGGGCGCGCAGGCGCAGGGCGTAGCCGGGCGCGCCGTCGATCCGGTCGCGGCTCCAGGTCAGGCAATCGGCTTCGCGCTCGATGCGCTGCGCCAGGCCGGGCGGCAGGCGGCGGTCGAACAGGAAGTCGCGCAGCACGCGCGCGCTGCTCATCACCACCGCATCGAGCTCAATGGCCGCCGCGTCGAGTTCGACCTCGGCGCGCACTCCGACCACAGGGCGACCCTTGGGGTCGAGCGCGCTGACCGGCTCCATGCGTTGCAGCGGGCCCCAGGCGACCGGGGCGCCGGGCTTGAGCCACAGGGCGAGCGCGCTGTTACCGGCGGGGAAGGCGAACAGCAGACGCGGCGCGTTGCCTGAGCCCAGCAGCACGTGCACGGCGAGCGGGCCGTGGCGCAGGAATTCGTTGGCGACCTCGCCGTCGCGGATGCTGAAGCGCAAGGGGGTGTCGTGGCCGGCGTCGAGGGGGGTAATCTGGTTCATGAAATCATCTCTGGTGAAAAAAGGGATCCGGCCCTGGGCGGGCCGGATCCCGGGCGCTCAGAAGCTGGCGGTCAGGCTCAGCTGGAAGTTGCGGCCCACGATGGGGCGGGCGTAGAAGAAGTCCGACACGCCGGGGTTCTCGGCGAAGCCGGCGCGCGGATTGCCTTCGGTCAGGCCGATCTCGTTGTCGACGTTCTGCAGCGAGGCGTTCAGGGTCACCGAGGGGGTGAGCTGGTAGCGCATGCCCAGGTCGATCACGTGGTAACGCGGCAGGCGCACCGAGTTCGCGAGGTCGGCGTAGCGCACGCCCAGGAAGTGGACGGACGCGAAGATCTCGCCCCGGTTATCCGGCAGCAGGATGCTCGGCGACACGGTGTAGTTCACGTTCGGGGTGCGTTCAGGGCGGTTGCCGCTGTAGCTGCCGGCGTTCGCCACCGAGGCGGCCGACGGACCGTCGACGCGCTTGATCTTGAGGCCGGAATCCTGCACCACGCCCTGCAGGGTCAGCTGGGCCCAGCGCAGCGGGCGCCACTGGGCCTCGAACTCCAGGCCCTTGACCTCGATGTCGCTGTAGATCGTGGTGTCGCGGGTGTCGGTGCCGAACTGGCGCGAGAAGCGGAAATCCTTGTAGTCGGTGCGGAAGGCGGTCAGGGTGGCGTTCAGGCCGCGGCGCACGTAGCGCAGGCCGATCTCGCCGAAGTTGATGTCGGTGACCGGATTCTCCGCGTTCGCCTGGTAGCTCGAGGCGTAGCGGGCGTACAGGGCCAGGTTGTCGTTCAGGAGGTAGTTGCTGCCCAGGGTCCAGGACAGCTTGTTGAACTTGCCGCGCACCGTGTTGTAGCGGCCCGAGAAGGCGCCGCCGTACTCGTTGTTGGCGATGATGTTGTCGACGTCCTGGCCGTTGGCGTCGAGCGCGCCCGGAATGGCGAGCGGGCCGCCGCCGATCGCCTGGCGGGCACGGAAGTTGTAGCGCTCATAGCGCAGGCCGCCGTCCAGGCGCAGGCGCTCGTCGAAGCGGAACTCGTTGTTCAGGTAGAGCGAGTTGGAATCGGACTGCTGGATGCTGCCGCCTTCGCCCCAGGCGCCGTACTTCAGGATGCCGTTCTCGGTCAGGTAGCCGACCGGTTTGCCGGCCGGGTCGAGGGCCACGATGTCCAGGCGCGCGGGCTGGTTGCGCACTTCGCCCAGGAACAGGCTGGCGCCGACGTTGCCGTCCTCCACGCGGGTGTCGAAGCTGAGCAGGCCGGCCGTCAGGCTGTTGCGGGCGGTGGTCCAGGTGGCGCTGATGTCGTTGACGAATTCCTCGACGTTGCGCTTGTTCTTGGCGGTGATGCTCTCGGCCACCAGGCCGTTGCCGTTGAGGGCGTTCAGGGCGGCGGTGCCTTGCACCACCGCGCCGCTGTTGACGTAGCGTAGTCCCGGCGTGCAGCGGCCGCCGCACTGGGCCGCGAAGCGGTTCAGCATCGCGGCGACGTCGGCGTGGCGGGCCGGGTCGAGCCGGTTGACGGCCGGGCGCAGGCTCTCGTTGTCGTAGCTGAAGACGGCGTTGAAGTCGTTCTTGAAGTCGGTGTAGCGGCCCTTGGCGCGGATCGTGACACCGTTGCCGAGGTCCTTGTCGAAGGCATAGCCGACCGAGGTCGACTTGGTGGCCACGCCGTCGGTCAGGTCGTTGGTCTGGAACAGGGCGCCGGTCGCGGGCGAGGTGCGCACCACCTGCACCGCGTTGTCGTAGCTGATCATGGTGCCCTTGTTCGGGTCCAGGCCGGGGATGCCGCGCGGGTTGCCCGGGTCGCGCAGCGGGATCGGCAGCAGGAAGGTGTTGTGGTCGTCGACCAGCTTGACGTTCACGCTGAAGTCGCCGCCGGCGATCTTGCGGCCCAGGTAGGCGCGCAGGATGCCGCCATGGTCGGCCTTGAAGCCGACGTCGCGCACCGAGTCCGAGCTGCGGTAGAAGCCGCTCATGCCGGCGTACCAGCCGTTGCCGATGCCGCCGCCATAGCGCAGGTCGATGCGGCGGGTGCCGTAGCTGGAGCCGGTCAGGCGCACCGCGCCCTCCGGCTCGTCGGTGGCGCGGTGGGTGATGAAGTTGATGGTGGCGCCGGCGCCCTGGACGGTCAGGATGCCCGAGGTGCCGCCGCGCACGGCCTCGAGGCGGTCGATCGCCAGTTCCTGCTTCAGGATGGTGTCGCTCAGGGCGTTGGTGTAGAACACCGGCAGGCCGTCTTCCTGGAACTGGATGAAGCTCTGTGCTCCGCCGGCCAAGCCGCGCACGGAGAAGTTGTTCGACACTTCGCCGCCCGAGGGCTCGACGAAGATGCCGGGGATGAGTTCGAGGGCGGCGGCGGTGCTCTGCGGGGCCTTGCGATCGAGGTCGGCGCGGTCGAGCACCGAGATCGCGACCGAGCTCTCGCGCACCGTGCGCTTGAGGGAGGTGCTGCCGGTGACGACCACGCGGCTGATGTCGTCGGTGTCGGCCGCTTCGCCGGCTTGGGCGGAGGCCGGTGCGGGTGAGGGTGCGGACTGGGGTGGGGCGGCGGCCTCCTGGGCGGCCGCGTCGGCGAGCGTCAGTACGGCGAGCGAAATGCTGGTCAGCGCCAGTTTGCAGGCGTTTCTCATGCTGTCTCCTGTGGGTGTCGTGTTGTTGTTCTCGATCGATTCTTGTCTCCGCCCTGCGTTGCGGCGGAGCGGGATTGTGATTGAAGCAAGAAATACTCGGCAGGGTCAAGAAATTTGAGCAACCGGTTGCGCAAATCGTTTTTAGTGGCAAATAAGCCACGTTTTGGTTGAGCAACCGCTTGCTCATTTCAAAAAGATGGCAAAATAGAAAAGGGATTTCGAGCGTGGCGATGCGCTTGCACCCGGTTTAGGGAGACTTGGTGAAGATAACGCTCGATCAACTTGCCGCCAGCCTGGGGCTATCGAAAGGCACGGTCAGCCGCGCCCTAAACGGCAAGGGCCGCATGTCGGAAGAGACCCGCCAGCGCATCCTGGCGGCCATGCAGGAGAGCGGCTATCACCCCGACACGGCGGCCCAGGAGCTGAGCCGCCGTTCGCGCCACAGCATCGGGATCTCGCTGAGCCAGGGCGGCTTCGGCCCTTACTTCACCCTGTTCTGGCGCGCCGTCCTCGACGTGGCCAGCGAACGAGGCACGCGCTTCCTCGAAATGAAGTCGGCCCTGGACAGCTATGCGCGCCTGCCCGACGCCGTGCTGCTGCATAACACGGTCGAAGTGCGCGAACGCCTGGCCTACCTGGCGTCACGCGGCGTGCCGGCCGTGGTGCTGGGCCACCAGCCCGACGCCGCCTTCGTGGTGCCGGACGACCTGGGCGGCGGCTGCGAGGCGGTGCGCCACCTGGTCGGCCTCGGGCATCGCGAGATCGCCTACGTCGGCATGGAGAGCCCGCAGCAGTCGGACCTCGACCGGCGCGAAGGCTACCGGCAGGCCCTGGCCGAGGCGGGCATCGCCTGGCGCGCCGATCTCGAACTGGACGGCGGGGCCTCGGTGCTGGGCGGTTACCGCGCAGTGCGCCGCGCCTGGGAGCGCGGCCTGCGCTTTTCCGCCCTGTTCTGCGCCACCGACGAGATGGCGGTGGGCGCCATCGGCGCCTTCGAGGACATCGGCCTGTCGGTGCCGGGGGATGTGTCGGTGGCCGGCTTCGATGGCTTGCCCGACCTGCCGTATCAGCTGACGACGGTTGAGCAGGACATCGCGCGCATCGCGCTCGAGGCGGTCCGGCTGGCCGAGGACATGATCAATGGCGCGCCGGCGCGCGCCATCGTGGTGCCGGTGCTGCTGCGTCCCGGCGCGACCACCGCCGCGCCGGCTTCCTCGTTCAGAAGCTGAGCGAGCCCGACACCACCACGCTGCGCGGACCGCCCGCCACCAGGTAGCCGAAGCCCGGATAGCCGCCGGCCGAGGCCCAGTAGTTCTTGTCGGTGACGTTGTCCACGCGCGCACGCAGGACCAGCTCGCGGTCGAACAGGCGGGTGGTGTAGTTGGCCCCGATGTCCAGGCGCGTCCACGAGGGCAGCTTCTGGGTGTTGGCCTGGTCGGCGTACTGGCTCGAGGTGTAGACGGTGCGCGCGTTCAGCGACAGGCCCTGCACGCCCGGCACGTCCCATTCCGCGCCCAGGTTGAGCTGGGTCTCCGGCACGCCGATGGCATCATTGCCTTCATTGACGCCGCCCGCCGTGCGGCGCTGTTCGGCTTCGAGCAGGGTCAGGCCGCCCAGCAGGCGCAGGCCGCGCGCCGGGGTGCCGAACACCGACAGCTCCAGGCCGCGGTTGCGCTGCTCGCCGTTCAGGCCGAAGCGCCGGTTCTCGACGAAGGCGCTGGGCTGGGTGGTGGTGAACAGGGCCGCGCTCATGCCCAGCTTGCCGCCGTCGTACTTGACGCCGACTTCGCGCTGGCGCGAGACGAAGGGCGCGAACACCTCGCCCTGGTTGACGATGTCCGTGCCCGAGGCGACCGGGCCTTTCTGCAGGCCCTCGCTGTAGTTCGCGTACAGCGACAGGTTCTTCATCGGCTTGTAGACGATGCCGGCCAGCGGGGTGTTTTCGCTCTGCTCGTAGGCGGCATTCTCGACGCCGGTGTTGTAGTCGTAGCCGTAGTCCTTGATCTTCTGGTGGCGCAGGCCCACCGTCACCAGCACCGTGTCGCCGGCGAAGGACAGGGTGTCGGCCAGCGCGTAGCTCGACAGGATGCTCTTGGAGGTCAGCAGCGGGTTGTTCATGTCGCCGCCGGTGAAGAAGCGCGAGGACGGCGCGGCCACGTCGACGGGACGGTAGATGTTGGCGGCGAAGCCGGCGAAGTCGCTCATGCCGTAGGCGTTCTTCGACTCCGAGTGGAAGCCCGAGGCGCTGGCGCTCAGGCTGTGCTTGACCGCGCCGGTGCGCAGCTCGGCGCGCACGCCCACTTCGCCGGTGCGGATCTTGTCTTCGCGCACGTTGTCGAAGCGCGACATGGTGCCGCTGCCGTCGCGCGCGGTGACGGTGGGCGAGGAAATGATGTTGAACTCGTCGCCCTTGCGCGCGCCGAAGGCGGCCCAGGCCACCGCGCCGCCCGGCAGGTCGACCTCGCCGCGCACGGTGCCGAAGGTGTCGCGTTCGTCCGAGGTGGTCCAGGGTTGGGCGTAGTTGCTGTCCGCATCCGGCGCCGCGATCATCGGCACGCCGGCCGCCAGGGTCACGCTCGGGCGTGCGGCCGTCAGGCTGTGGTCCTGGTGGCCGAGGTCGGCGGACAGGCGGAAACCGCGGCCGCGGTAGTCCATGCCGATCGAGTACACGCTCAGCTCGCGGCCTTCGCGGTCGATGGCGGTGTCGCCATCGCGGCGCACGGCGTTGACGCGGATGCCGGCGCGGTTCTCGGGGCCGAAGCGGCGCGCCACGTCGGCCGCCACATAGCCCTGGCCGCCGGTCTCGACGCCCACCGTCACCTGGGACAGCGGCGTGTTCGGGGCGCGCTTGGGCAGCAGGTTGACCGAACCGCCGATGCCGCCGCCGCCCGGGGCCGCGCCGTTGATGAAGCTGTTCGCCCCGCGCAGGACTTCGACGCGTTCCAGCAGCTCGGAGGCCACGAACTGGCGCGGCAGCAGGCCGAACAGGCCGTTATAGGCCAGGTCGTCCGAGCTCACCGCGAAGCCGCGGATCATGTACAGCTCCTGGTAGTTGCCGAAACCGCGCGCCACCCGCACCGAGGGGTCGTTCTGCAGCACGTCGGCCACGCCGCGCGCCTGCTGGCCCTGGATCAGTTCCTGGGTGTAGTTGGTGGCGTTGAAGGGGGTGTCCATGATGTCGACGTTGCCCAACAGACCGATGCGGCCGCCACGCGCCACCTGTCCGCCGGCATAGGCCGCGGGCAGGCCCTGGGCCGAGGCGTCGGCCGAGGCGCTGACGACCACGGTGGCCATCGGCTGGGTGGCTTGGTCTTGTGCATGCGCTGTGGAAACGGCGAGGAGGGCGGCGGCAAGGGCCAGGGGAGTGGGGGCGAAACGAGGAGAAATCATGAAGTGTTGCTCTTTTTTTGAATGAGAATGCTTATCATTTTAGCGTTAGCGCTTGCGTCTGTAAATGAGAACCATTATTATTTGCCCACCTCATCCGACCGAATACCCATGTCGCCTCTGTCCCTGCGCCGCTGGAGCTGGATCCACAAGTGGAGCAGCCTGGTCTGCACCGTCTTCATGCTGCTGCTGTGCCTGACCGGCCTGCCGCTGATCTATCACCACGAAATCGGCCACCTGCTGGGCAACGAAGTCGAGGCCCCCGCGATGCCGGCCGACACGCCGCGCGGCAACATCGACGCCGTGATCGCCTCGGCCAAGGAGCTCTACCCCAACAAGATCATGATGTACATGTCGCAGGAAATCGACGAACCTGCGATCTGGAACGTCACCCTGGGCGACCATCCGAACGACGAGAACTACAAGCCGATCGCGGTCGACGCCCGAACCACCAAGGTCATCACCGAGCCGGCCTTCGAGGGCGGCGTCTTCATGTCCACCATGTTCCGCCTGCACGTGGACCTGTTCGCGGGCGTGCCGGGCAAGCTGTTCCTGGGTTTCATGGGCCTTCTGCTCCTGGTGGCCATCGTCAGCGGCGCGGTGCTGTACGCGCCCTTCATGCGCAAGATCGACTTCGGCACCGTGCGCCAGGAGCGCAGCCGCCGCCTGAAGTGGCTCGACATCCACAACGTGCTGGGCATCGTCACCCTGGTCTGGGCCTTCGTGGTGGGCGCAACCGGCATGGTCAACACCTGGGCCGACGTGCTGCTCAAGTACTGGCAGGTGACCGAGGTCGCCGAGATGCTCAAGCCCTACGAGGGCAGCCCGCCGCCGGTGCGCATGTCCTCGGTGCACGAGGCGATCCACCGCGCCGAAGCCGCCGAACCCGGCATGAAGGTGGCCTTCGTCGCCTTCCCGGGTACCCCCTTCACCAGCGCCCACCACTATGGCGTCTACATGCGCGGCGACGAAGCCTTCAGCTCGCGCCTGTACAAGCCGGTACTGATCGACGCCGCCACCGGCGAGATCACCGACCGCCGCGAGCTGCCCTGGTACCTGACCGCGCTACTGCTGTCGCAACCGCTGCACTTCGGCGACTACGGCGGGCAGTGGATGAAATTCTTCTGGGCGCTGCTGGACATCGCCACCATTGTCATCCTGGTCACCGGCCTGTACCTGTGGGTCAAGCGCGGCAGGAGGGTGACGGACAAGGTCGCGGCGCCCGCGACCCACACCGCCGGCGGCGAACTGCCGGCCCTCGCACGCAAGCAGGAGGCTTCATGACCCGTACCGCCATGCAGATCTGGGGCGCGCCCATCGCGCTGGCCGTCCTCACCGTGATCGGGCTGACCTCGGCCCTGCTGGGTGACGGGCTGTGGGACCTGGTCTCGGCGCTGACGCTCGGCGCGCCGGTGGCCGTGGGCGCCTGGTGCACCTTGCGGCGCCAGCCCGGAAAGTCCCGCGCCTAAAGGATGAGCCGCGCGCAGCGCTGCGCGCACCCCGCGCCGCTGGCGCATTGGCCTGCACCGCCGCCAGGTTGTATACTCGGGGAGGCAGGGCGTGCACAGGGCCGCCCGCTCGAACCCTCATCCGAAAGAGCAACATGTTCGCAGCAGTGGACCTCGGGTCCAACAGCTTCCGCCTGCACATCGGCGAGCCGGCCGGCGGCCGCATGCACATCGTGCGCACCGCGCGCGACCCGATCCGCCTGGCCGCGGGACTCGACAGCAACAACATGCTGAGCGAGGCGGCGATGCGCACCGCCATCGGCTGCCTGGAAGACTTCCGCAGGATCCTCGACGAATACCACCTGGACGCCGTGCGCGTGGTGGCCACCAACACCCTGCGCGTGGCGCGCAACGCCGAGCTCTTGCTGCCTCTGCTCGAAAAGGCGATCGGCTATCCGATCGAGATCATCTCGGGCGAGGAAGAGGGACGACTGATCTACATGGGCGTCTCGCGCGCCATCGAGCGCCCGGAGGAGCGCCGCATCGTGGTCGACATCGGCGGCGGCTCGACCGAAGTCATCACCGGCATCGGGGCGGAGATCACCCTGGTCGAATCCTTCGGCATCGGCACTCATCCGCAGACCGCGGCCTATTTCGCCGACGGCCGCATCCTGCCGCGCAAGTTCGACGCCGCCGTCACCGCCGCGCGCGCCCGCTTCGAGGACGCGGCCGGGTTGTACAAGGCCCAGGGCTGGGACGCTGCCTATGGCTCCTCCGGCACCATGCGCGCCATCAACGAAGTCATCAGCCGCAACGGCATCGGCGACGGCAGCATGTCGCAGGCCAGCCTGCATGCGCTGCGCGACGTCCTGCTGGAGCTCGGGCACGTGGACGCCTTCAGCCTGCCGGGCGTGAAGAAGGAGAGGGTGCCGGTGATGGTGGGCGGCCTGACGGTCTTGATCGGCGTGATGCAGGAGCTGGGCATCCCGCGCCTGAGCGCCATCAACGCCGGCCTGCGCCTGGGCGTGCTGTCCGACCTCGAACTGCGCGCCAACCGGCGCGACCGCCGCGACGCCGCAATCCGCGCCTGCATGCAGCGCTTCGGCGTGGACCGCCAGCGCGCCATGCGCGCGACCCGCATCGCCGCCGCGCTGTACGAGCAGTTGCAGCCCCAGGGCGACAAGCTGCATCACTACCTGGCCTGGGCCAGCATGCTGCACGAAGTGGGCTTGGCGGTGTCGATGACGGGCGCGCACAAGCACGGCGCCTACATCGTCGAGCATGCCGACCTGGCCGGCTTCACCACGCGCGAGCAGGTTCTGATGAGCCAACTGGTGCTGGGGCAGAAGGGCAATCTGCGCAAGATCCGCGAAGCGCTTGCCGAGCAGGACCTGGCCAAGGCGGTGCTGGCGCTGCGCCTGGCTGTGGTGTTCATGCATGCGCGCGCCGACGACGACCTCGCGGGACTGAAGCTGCGCCTGAAGGGGCGGGTGGAGATCGAGCTGCCGCCCGAGCTGCTGACCAGGCACCCGACCCTGGCGCCCTGGTTCGAGAAGGAAGAGGGCTGCTGGAACGAGATCGGCTTGCCCTTCCAGCTGCGGTGAGGCGAGAGTGGCCGACGCGTTCCCACGACGAATCGCGGCGGCCGCCATCTGCGCCCTGCTGGGCGCCTGTGCGTCGACGCCGCGTGGCGGCATCGCCGACCGCGCCGTCGAGGAGCTGATGCGGCGCGAGCAGGTGCAAGGCCTGGCCCTGGCCGTGATCGACGACGGCCGCATCGAGAAGCTCGCCGCCTACGGCATGCGCAGCGTGGAGAAGCGGCTGCCCCTGCGCACCGACACCATCATGTACGGCGCCTCGCTCACCAAGACCGCCTTCGCCTACATGGTCCTGCAACTGGCCGACGAGGGGCGGCTGGACCTCGATGCGCCTGTCTTGCAGCTGCTGCCAAAGCCGCTGCCGGAGTATCGCGGCGGCGGCCGCACCGACTATTCCTCGCTGGCGGACGACGTGCGCTGGCGCAAGCTGACGCCGCGCATCCTGCTGACCCACAGCGGCGGCTTCGCCAACTTCCGCTGGCTGGAGCCGGACGAGCGCATGCGCATCCACTTCGAGCCCGGCAGCCGCTACGCCTATTCCGGGGAGGGCATCTACCTGCTGCAGTTCATCCTCGAGCAGGGGCTGGGCCTGGACGTGGCGCGCGAGATGCAGGTACGGGTGTTCGACCGCTTCGGCATGCCGAACACCAGCATGCGCTGGCGTCCGGACTTCGCCCTGAACATGGCGGACGGCTACGCGATCGACGGCAAAATGGAGCCGCACGACGAACGCAGCAACGTCAGCGCGGCCGGGTCGATGGACACCAGCATCGCCGACCAGGCGCGTTTATGGGCGGCGATCCAGCGCGGGGAAGGGCTGAGCGCGCGCATGCGTGCGGAGCTGGTGCGGCCGCAACTGCCGATTCGTTCGCGCTCGCAGTTCCCGACCCTGGCGCCGGAGAACGGCGCGCCGCAGGAGGGGATCGCGGCGGGGCTGGGGCTGGTGACCTTCCGGGACCGGAGCGGGCCGGGCTTCTTCAAGGGCGGGCATAACGACACCACCGGGAACATCGCGGTGTGCCTGGAGGCGCGCAGGCGCTGCGTGGTGCTGCTGTCGAACGATGTGCGGGCGGAGAAGATCTATCCCGAGCTGGTGCGGATGGCGCTCGGGGAAAACGACATGCCGTGGAAGTGGGAGTACAGTGCGCTGAACCGGCCCTGAGAGGGCGCAGGTCGTCAGCGCACTTCTATCGTTGGCCCCAATACGTCGCACCGGCGAAGGCCGGTGCCCAAGTTGCACGCATCTCGACAGCGCCACGAACTTGGGCACCGGCCTTCGCCGGTGCGACGGTTTTTCGGCTAACTGTGGATGTAGGAGCTGCCTTCAGGGCAGCTCCGCGATCATATCCAGCTTTGATCGCACAGGTAGCTCACACCTTCATTGTCGGCGCCGAAACGTCGCACCGGCGAAGGCCGGTGCCTAAGTTGGACGCATCTCGCCAGCGCCACGAACTTGGGCACCGGCCTTCGCCGGTGCGACGGTTTTTCGGCTAACTATTTATAGATCTTGGCCGACGTGCTTTGCAGGGGCTACGGTTTTACGGCTGGCTACGGATGGACGAGCCGCCGTTAGCGCAGCTTCCCGATCAGGTCCGGCCCGGCCACCAGTCGGATATAGGGCAGGCCATCGCTGGCCTTGTGCTCGATCCAGAACACCGCCCCCTTGCGGATGCGCCAGTCCTGCTTGCGTCCCGCCAGCACCGAGGACGCCACCTGTCCCAGCAAGGGCTGGTGCCCCACGATCAGGGCCGGTTGCCGATGACCCGGCCAGTCCGCCGCCTGGATGATCGCCTCCGCCGTCGATTCCGTCCCCAGCGCCTCGACGATCTCATAGCGCCGTCCCAGAGCCTTCACGGTCTGGATGCAGCGCTTGGCCGGGCTGACCAGGATCCGGCAGTCCTCGGGCAAGGCGCGGTTCAGCCAGGCCCCGACCCGCGCGGCGTGGCGCTGACCCTTGGGCGTCAGCGCCCGCTCGAGATCCGGTTCCCCCGGCTCGGCCTCAGCGTGGCGCCACAGGATCAGTTGCATGCTCGTTCTCCTTGGCCGGGTGGTTCGCCGCACCCAGCATGTCCATCAGTGTTTGCTGGGCGCTGAGCGGCGGGTTGCCGCCGCGCGGCTTGCGGCGGCGGTATTGCCCATCGGCCCCCAGCTCCCAGGCGTTGACGTTGTCCTTCAGGTAGGGATGCAGCCCTTCGCGCATGACGCGGCGCTTGAGCGCCGGCGAACGGATCGGGAAGGCGATCTCCACGCGCCGGAACAGGTTGCGGTTCATCCAGTCGGCGCTGCTCAGGTAGACGTCGTGCTTCAGGTTGTTCCGGAAGTAGAACACCCGCGTGTGTTCCAGGAAGCGGCCCACGATTGACCTGACTTTGATGTTCTCCGACATGCCCGTCACGCCGGGACGCAGCGAACAGGCGCCGCGCACGATCAGGTCGATGCGCACGCCGGCGTTGGATGCCTCGTACAAGGCCTTGATCACCGATTCGTCGGTCAGCGAATTCATCTTGGCGACGATGCGCCCCGGCTTGCCGCCACGCGCAATCTCGGCTTCGTTGCGGATCGCGCGCAGCACTTCCTTGTGCAGCGAGAAGGGCGCCAGCCAGATGCTGGTGAGCTGCTTCGGGCGCGTCAGGCTGGTGAGGTGGATGAAGACCTCGTTGACGTCGGCCGTGAGGTCCGGGTCGGCCGTGAGCAGGCCGAAGTCGGTGTAGAACTTGGCCGTGGTCGGGTTGTAGTTGCCGGTGCCGAGGTGGGCGTAGCGGCGCAGGCCGCTCGGCTCGCGGCGCAGCACCAGCGCCATCTTGGCATGGGTCTTGAGGCCCACCACGCCGTACACCACCTGGGCGCCGGCCTGCTCGAGCTTCTCGGCCCAGTTGATGTTGGCTTCCTCGTCGAAACGCGCCATCAGCTCGACGATCACGGTGACTTCCTTGCCGCGCCGCGCCGCGCCGATCAGGGCCTCCATCAGCTCCGAATTCATGCCCGCGCGGTAGATGGTCTGCTTGATCGCCACGACCGCCGGATCGTTCGCCGCGCAGCGGATGAAGTCGATCACCGGCTCGAAGGATTCGTAGGGGTGGTGCAGCAGCACGTCGCCCTTGCGCAGGGTGGCGAAGATGTCCGGGCCGGTGAGCTTGGGCGGGTAGCCGGGCGCGAAGGGCGCGAACTTGAGTTCGGGCTGGTTGTTGGCGTTGACCACCTCCAGCAGGCGGCCCAGGTTGACCGGGCCGTCCACCGTGAACAGGCGCGAGCGGTCGATGTTGAACTGGTCGAGCAAAAAGCTGGACAGGTGCTCGGGGCAGGCGCGGCCGACCTCCAGCCGCACCGCGAAGCCGTAGTTGCGGCTGTGGAGTTCGCTCTGCAGGGCCTGGCGCAGGTTCTTGACCTCTTCCTCGTCGACCCACAGGTCGCTGTTGCGGGTGACCCGGAACTGGGAGTAGGACACCACCTCGCGCCCGGTGAAGAGGTCGGCCATGTGGGCCTGGATCACCGAGGACAGCAGGCAGTAGGACGCCCCCTTCTTGTCCGAGAGCTCGTCCGGCAGGCGGATCACGCGCGGCAGCACGCGCGGCGCCTTCATGATCGCGATGCCGGTGCCGCGCCCGAAGGCGTCCTTGCCGGCCAGTTCGACGATGAAGTTCAGGCTCTTGTTGATCACGCGCGGGAAGGGGTGGGCCGGGTCCAGGCCGATCGGCGTCAGCAGCGGGCGCACTTCCTTGTCGAAGAACTGCTTCACCCAGGCGCGCTGGGCCGCGTTGCGCTCGCCCCGGCGCAGCATGTGAATGCCGTGGTCCGAAAGCTGGGGCAGGATTTCGTTGTTGAGCAGGGTGTATTGCCGCGCGATCAGGTGCCGGCATTCGGCGCTGGCGCGTTCCAGGGTGGCGGCCAGCTTGTCGGGCAGGGCGCCATTGGCGTGGTCCATCTGGTGCTGGGCCAGCAGGCTGGCCACGCGCACCTCGAAGAACTCGTCCAGGTTGCTGCACACGATGCACAGGAAGCGCAGGCGCTCGAGCAGCGGAATCGACGGGTCCTCGGCCTGGGCCAGCACACGGCGGTTGAATTCGAGTAGCGACAGTTCCCGGTTGAGGAAGGCGCCGCCATCGGGAAGATGCTTGAGCTCAGCCTCGATGGCCTTGGTTTTCATGTCCATATGTCTGCGTTTGAATAGTCGCGCAGGCAGTGTAGTTGGTGAGTATGACAACTTGGTGACATCCACGATCAACTCGGCTCGGGAGTAGACATTAATCTTTAAGCATCGTTAAAGAATACCGGCGTATAAGACAACTCAAGCATAACAACTCAGCGAGACTGACGTGAAAAACTTCCTGCGCGCCAACAAAGGTTTTCTGATGTTCATGGTCCTGTTCGGCGTGTTTCGCACGGCAGTCGCCGACTGGAATCCGATTCCGTCGGCCTCGATGCGTCCCAACCTGCTCGAAGGCGACGTGGTGTTCGTCAACCGGCTGGCCTTCGATCTGAAGATACCACTGACCGACAAGATCGTGGCGCGCCTGGGCGAGCCGGTCCGTGGCGACGTCGTGACCTTCAGCTCCCCCACCGACGGCACCCGCCTGATCAAGCGCATCCTGGCCGTGCCGGGGGACGTGATCGAGATGCGCAACGAGCGCCTCTACATCAATGGCGTCGCCGGCCAGTACCAGGTCGCGGAGACGGTGCGCGAGCGCGCGCAGGGGCGCGAGTTCGAGGCGATCCGCCTGGTCGAGACCGTCGGCGGCGCGCGCCAGCAGGTGCAGGTGCTTCCCGAGAAGTTGGCCATGCGCAGTTTCGGTCCGGTGCGGGTCCCGGCAGACCAATACCTGATGCTGGGCGATAACCGCGACGACAGCGAGGATTCGCGCTACATCGGCCTGGTGCCGCGCGACAAACTGATCGGCCGCGCCGTGCGCATCCTGGTGTCGGCGGACTACCAGGGCAACTGGATGCCGCGCGTCGACCGCTTCGGCATGTCCCTGCGCGCTGTCGCCGCCAACAATCCGTGACAAATTGTCCAGTTGAAATAATGTAAAATTCTTCCCCCGGGAAGTCTGCATGCTGCAGTGCCGGTAACTGTTTGGAGGGCATTGCACATGCAAAGACTATTGACCGTGATCCTGGCCTGCCTCGGCATGATCGGGGCGCTGGCGATCGATACCTATCTGCCATCGATGCCGGCGATCGGCGTCGAGTTCGGGGTGGGCGAGGTGGCCGTGCAGCAGACGCTGTCGGTATTCCTGTTCTGCTTCGCCTTCATGATGCTGTTCTACGGCATCCTGTCTGATTCCTTCGGACGGCGGCCGGTGATGCTGGTCGCCCTGGCGGTCTATACCCTGGCCTCGATCGGCGCGGCCTTCGCGCCCAGCTTCGGCATGCTGCTGGCCTGCCGCGCGCTGCAGGGCCTGTCGGCCGGCGCCGGCACCGTGATCGGCCAGGCCATCGTGCAGGACCGCTTCAGCGGCGCCCAGGCGCAGAAGATGATGTCGCACATCATGATGGTGTTCGGCCTGGCGCCGGCCATCGCGCCGGTGCTGGGCGGCTGGCTGCACGTGAGCTTCGGCTGGCGCTCGACCTTCCTGTTCCTGGCCATCTTCGGCGCCGCCCTGATCCTGCTGTGCCTGCGCCTGCTGCCCGAGAGCCTGCCGAAGGAAAAGCGCCAGGAATTCCACCCGGTGAACATCGGCCGCAACTACCTGATGGTGCTGCGCAACCCGCAGTTCGTGCTGCTGTCGCTGGCGGTGGGCATGGCCTTCGCCGGGCTCTCGCTCTACATCGGTTCGGCCGCCAATTTCGTCATGGTGATCCTTGGCCTGCCGGAGACGGCCTTCGCCTGGATGTTCATTCCGCTCATCGGCGGCATGGTGATCGGTTCGGCCTGGGCCGGCAAGCGCGCCGGCAAGTCGCGGCCGGAACGCATGGTCTGGACCGGCTTTGCCGTGATGGCGCTGTCCTGCGTCCTGAACGTGGGCTACAACGCGCTGTTCAAGGCCAGCGTGCCCTGGGCCGTGCTGCCCCTGTTCGTGTACACCTTCGGCCTGGCGGCGGCGATGCCGGCGATCCAGCTCGCGGCCATGAGCCTTTTCCCGGAGAACCGCGGGCTGGCGTCCTCGATGGTCGGCTTCATCCAGATGATGTCCTTCGCCCTGGTGTCGGGGCTGGTGGCGCCGCTGCTGTTCGGCAGCGCGCTGCACCTGGCGCTGGGCGTGACCGTCGGCCTGGTGCTGAGCCTGCTGGCCTGGCGCCTGTCGGTGCGCAGCGCCGCACCGCAGGGGGAGCGCGGGACCGCCTGAGCCGGCCCGCGCGGGAGGAGCCGCCTCAGCGGCGGTGCTGCTTCATCGCCGCGGCGACTTCGCGCTTGGCGTCGCGGTCTTTCTCGGTGTTGCGCTTGTCGTGCTGCTTCTTGCCCTTCGCCAGGCCGATCTCGCACTTGACGCGGCCTTTCTTGAAATGCAGGTTGAGCGGGACGAGGGTATAGCCGGAACGCTCGACCTTGCCGATCAGCTTGTCGATTTCCGCGCGGTGCAGCAGCAGCTTGCGGGTGCGCAGGGCTTCCGGATGGCTCCAGGCCGAGGTCGTGGTCAGCGAGCTGACGTGCGCGCCGAACAGGAACAGCTCGCCATTGCGCACCATCACATAGGCTTCCTTGATCTGCACCCGGCCTTCGCGGATGGCTTTGACTTCCCAACCTTCCAGCACCAGGCCGGCCTCGTAGCGGTCCTCGATGAAGTAGTCGAAAAATGCTTTTTTATTGTCAGCGATACTCATGAAATAGCGAAAATTCGCGTGTCGGTTAAACTACTGCCCATGGCGCCCGGATGGACGCACCATGCAAATGACCAACATCATAACAAACGGTTGACCAATGGCAGTAGTACACAAATCAGTTTTCCTCGGGTACAGCGCGGAGCAGATGTTCGACCTGGTGGCAAAAGTGGAAGATTATCCGAAGTTTCTGCCCTGGTGCGGCGGGGTGAAAATCATCGAACGCGGCGACGACAAGCTGGTCGCTTCGCTGTCGATCAACTTCCATGGCGTGAAGCAGAGCTTCACCACTGCTAACCACAACCAGCGTCCGACCCAGATGAAGATGCATCTGGTGGACGGGCCTTTCAAGATGCTGGAAGGTACCTGGAACTTCAAGGCCTTGCGTGAAGATGCGTGCAAGATCGATTTCGATCTGCATTACGAATTCTCGAGCATTATCCTGGAGCAGATCGTGGGGCCGGTGTTCGGCATGATCGCGAATACCATGGTCGATTCCTTCTGCAAGCGCGCCGAGGTGGTGTATGGCTGAGCCGCTGCAAATCTCGGTCTGCTATGCTACGGCGCAGCAGGAGTGGATACGGCAGATGATGGTGCCGCAGGGTTTCACCATCGGCGAGGCGATCGAGCAGAGCGGGGTGTTGCAGGATTTTCCAGAGATTAACCTGACAACCCAGCCGGTTGGCATCTACGCCAAGAAGAAAACCCTGGACACCGTGCTGAGGGAGAAGGACCGGATCGAGATCTACCGGCCGCTGGTGGCCGATCCCAAGGATTCGCGGCGCAAGCGCGCCGCCAAGAAAGAGGCGAACGCCGCTCCGAAGGCTGCGGGCTGATCGCTTAGGGCGGCCGGGAGGCAGGCCTTACTGAGCTGCATGCACACCGCACCGAGCGGCATGCAGACGGCACTGACCGGCACGCACACCGTACTAAGCGGCACGCTCACCGTACCGAGCCGCACGCACGCCGTACCGAGGCGCACGCACACCGTGCCGAGCCGCACGCACACCGTACCGAGCCCCACGCACACCGTATTGAGCGGCACGCACGCCGTACCGCCCCCTGTCACCGCTTACCCAAGCACGTCATCCCGGCGAAGGCCGGGATCCAAGTCCGTAGCGCCGTCGAGACGCATGCAGAACTTGGATCCCGGCCTTCGCCGGGATGACGTTTACAGGCTGTGGGGCGTGGTGGTCGTGAGAGGTGTGCGGGCTGGGTGGGCGAAACCACCAGCACTCATCGGCACTCGCTCAACACCTTGCTCGCCTGCGCCGCCCGCGCCGCTTTTTCCTCATCCGTCATATAGCTGCGCTGGCCATCCTGACCCACGCGCGCAATCCTGATCCCCGACGCCATCTGTGCCTGCGTTTCGCGCGCCGCCTCGCAGCGTGCGGCCACATCGCGCTTGCGCGCCGCCTCCGCCGCTTCCTTCTGCTCCTGTTCGGCCCGCTGCTTGACCCTTTCCTTATAGGCCGATTCCTGCTCAGCCAGGGTCGGGGATGCCTTGGGCGCGGGCGCGGCCTGGGCCGGCTCAGGCGCCGGCTGCTGGCGCTGTGGCGCCAGGGCCTGGCGCCCCGGCGTCTTCAGTATCCTGCTCTGCGGCGTGCCGGGCGGCGGCGGCCGGTCCGAATACTGCCGCGTGCCATTGGCGTCGATCCACACGTATTGCGCGTGTGCGCTGGCAGCCAGCAGGGAGAGGAGGGCGGCGATGACGATGCGTTGGGACATGGTGCGTTTCCTTGATGAGTTCCCGATTTCGCCACGCCCCGAGCGCCCTGTCAATTGCAAAAGCCGCCTTCGGAAGAAATTTTTGGCCTGCCTTGCGACGACTTTTACGACTTTCTGTATAATTCACTTTTGCGCCTATAGGAAAATACTATGCGTCTCCTCCAAAAAGCACTCACCTTCGATGACGTGCTGCTCGTCCCGGCCTACTCGAACGTTCTTCCGGCCCAAACCTCCCTTCGCACCAAGCTGACCCGGAATATTTCGCTGAATATCCCGCTGCTGTCGGCGGCAATGGACACCGTCACCGAGTCGCGTCTGGCGATCGCGATGGCGCAAGAGGGCGGCATCGGTATCATCCATAAGAACCTGCGTCCGGCCGACCAGGCCCGCGAGGTGGCGCGCGTCAAGCGTTTCGAGGCAGGCGTGCTGCGCGATCCGATCACCATCCCGCCGACCATGAAGATCCGCGAAGTGCTGGCGCTGTCGCAACAGCACGGCATCAGCGGCTTCCCGGTGGTCGAGGGCAGCCAGGTGGTCGGCATCATCACCAACCGCGACCTGCGTTTCGAGGAAGACCTGGAGGCGGAAGCGCGCGCCAAGATGACCCCGCGCGAGAAGCTGGTGACCGTCAAGGAGGACGCGGACACCCGTGAAGCCAAGCGCCTGATGAACAAGCACCGTCTGGAGCGCGTGCTGGTCGTGAACGACAACTTCGAGCTGCGCGGCCTGATCACCGTGAAAGACATCCAGAAGTCGCACGAGCACCCGAACGCCTCGAAGGACAAGCGCGGCCAGCTGCTGGTCGGCGCCGCGGTGGGCGTGGGCGACAAGGACAAGGAGCGCGTGGAGCTGCTGGCGGCTGCCGGCGTGGACGTGCTGGTGGTCGACACCGCCCACGGCCATTCGCAGGGCATCCTGGACCGCGTGAAATGGATCAAGGAGCGCTACCCGCACGTGGACGTCATCGGCGGCAACATCGCCACCGCGGCCGCCGCCAAGGCGCTGGTCGAGGCTGGCGCGGACGCGGTCAAGGTCGGCATTGGCCCGGGCTCGATCTGCACCACCCGTATCGTGGCCGGCGTGGGCGTGCCGCAGATTACCGCGATCTCGAACGTGGCTGAAGCGCTGGAAGGCACCGGCGTGCCCTGCATCGCCGACGGCGGCATCCGCTATTCGGGCGACATCTCGAAGGCGCTGGCGGCCGGTGCGCACACCGTCATGATGGGCTCCATGTTCGCCGGCACCGAGGAAGCGCCGGGCGAAGTGATCCTGTACCAGGGCCGCAGCTACAAGTCCTACCGTGGCATGGGCTCGCTGGGCGCGATGGCCGAAGGCTCGGCCGACCGCTACTTCCAGGAAGCCACCGCCAAGGCCGACAAGTTCGTCCCGGAAGGCATCGAAGGCCGCGTCGCCTACAAGGGCAGTGTGCTGGCGATCATCTTCCAGCTGGTCGGCGGCGTGCGCCAGTCGATGGGCTACTGCGGCTGCGCCAACATCGAAGAGCTGCGCACCAAGGCCGAATTCGTCGAGATCACCTCGGCCGGCATGCGCGAATCGCACGTGCACGACGTGCAGATTACCAAGGAAGCTCCGAACTACCGTTCCGAGTAATCCGATCAACGGCGCCGGTGCGCCGTTTTTTGTACCGGCTGCCCGCCCAGCGGCGGGCGCCGGTCTTCAGTTTTCGACCCGAATTCCTTTCACCACATCGCTTCCATGCATTCGAAAATCCTCATCCTCGATTTCGGTTCCCAGGTTACCCAGCTGATCGCGCGCCGCGTGCGCGACGCCGGCGTGTTCTCCGAAGTCTTCCCGTATGACGTCAGCGACGAGTTCGTGCGCAACTACGGCGCCTCGGGCATCATCCTGTCGGGCAGCCACAACTCGACCCTCGAAGGCGATTCGCCGCGCGCCCCGCAGGCCGTGTTCGAGGCCGGCGTGCCGGTGCTGGGCATCTGCTACGGCATGCAGACCATGGCGGCCCAGCTGGGCGGCAAGGTCGAGAACGGCAAGGTGCGCGAATTCGGCTACGCCGAGGTGCGCGCGCGCGGCCATACGGCCCTGCTGAACGGCATCAACGACTTCGTGACCGACGAAGGCCACGGCATGCTCAAGGTCTGGATGAGCCACGGCGACAAGGTGCTCGAGATGCCCCAGGGCTTCAAGCTGATGGGCTCCACCGACAGCTGCCCGATCGCGGCGATGGCCGACGAGGAGCGCCGCTTCTACGCGCTGCAGTTCCACCCGGAAGTGACCCACACCACCCAGGGCGAGGCCATCATCGGCCGCTTCGTGCACGAGATCTGCGGCTGCAAGTCGGACTGGAACATGCCCGACTACATCGGCGAAGCCGTTGCCAAGATCCGCGAACAGGTCGGCACCGATGAGGTGATCCTGGGCCTGTCGGGCGGCGTCGATTCGAGCGTGGCGGCGGCACTGATCCACCGCGCCATCGGCGACCAGCTGACCTGCGTGTTCGTCGACCACGGCCTGCTGCGCAAGGACGAAGGCAAGATGGTGATGGACATGTTCCAGAAAAACCTGGGCGTGAAAGTGCTGCGCATCGATGCCGAAGGCCAGTTCATGGGCCACCTGGCCGGCGTGACCGATCCCGAGCAGAAGCGCAAGATCATCGGCCGCGAGTTCGTCGAGGTGTTCCAGGCCGAGGCCAAGAAGCTCACCAATGCGCGCTGGCTGGCGCAGGGTACCATCTACCCGGACGTGATCGAATCGGCGGGTAAGGGCAAAAAGGGCCAGACCATCAAGAGCCACCACAACGTGGGCGGCCTGCCGGAGACCCTGAACCTCAAGCTGCTCGAGCCGCTGCGCGAGCTGTTCAAGGACGAGGTGCGCAAGCTGGGCGTGGCCCTGGGCCTGCCGCACGACATGGTCTACCGTCACCCCTTCCCGGGTCCGGGCCTGGGCGTGCGCATCCTGGGCGAAGTGAAGAAGGAATACGCCGACCTGCTGCGCGAAGCGGACGCCATCTTCATCGAAGAGCTGCGCAAGACCCCGTTCGAGGTGCCGCATGTGCCGGGCATCGACGCCGGTAAGGCGCCGGTGAACTGGTATGAGGCGACCAGCCAGGCCTTCGCCGTGTTCCTGCCGGTGAAGTCGGTTGGCGTGATGGGCGACGGCCGCACCTACGAATACGTGGTGGCGCTGCGCGCGGTGCAGACCCTGGACTTCATGACGGCCCAGTGGGCCCACCTGCCGCATTCGCTGCTGGGCAAGGTGTCGAACCGCATCATCAACGAGGTGCGCGGCATCAACCGGGTGGTGTACGACATTTCGGGCAAGCCGCCGGCGACCATCGAGTGGGAATGATTTCGACGCTGGCAATAGCTGGCAAGCTCGAGCATTTGATGTAAGCCAAGCCCCTGATTTCAGGGGCTTTTTTATTTTCTAGTACGGCAGAGTCTGGCAATGATTGGCCTCACCCAGCACGGTCTTGTGATGGCATCGGCCATGGCGCGACTTCAGAACGCTACCATGGAATACCTGAAATCCCATGTTGCGTGCTCGCACTCGAACATGGTACGAGATTCTCTTAAGTGACTGAATTTTATCGAAAAATCAGTCTCAAAAGGGATATCCACAAACATAGTATCGGGAGCCGCTGATGTTGACAGACGCTGCGCTGCGCAGTCTCAAGCCGAAGGAGAAACCGGTCGGCCGTGCAACCGCGGCGCTGTAAACTTCCCCACCCGAAGACCCTGAGCGCCACCGGCATGCGTGGTATCCTTGCCTTGGTCCCGGAGCCGTATCTCGGCGCCTGCGCCGGTGTCGCTGTTGACTATATCGACACCTTTGAGGCAGTGCACAATAAGATGTATGCCCGATTACCCAGCGCTTTCTCAGTCCCGAGGACACGAGGATGAGCACGATGAATCTCACCGCGTCGGGAATCGACAGGCTCGGCAAATTGCGTGTGCCAAGCGATTGCGCGCGTGAGCAGGAAGAACCCGTCTTCCCGGCGACCAGCGAATTCGCGACCGAGTTCGGCGGCCCGATAACACGAGCGTTTCTTCAGGCCTTGCCGGACTCATGGAGCAAAGCGCCGCTCGTCGTCGACACGTCCCTAGTCTGGTTGCCTGCAGGCGCTTCGGCTGGACCGCTGTTGCTGCATCGCGAGCCGTATCCCGAGTCGATCCGCGGGGCGTTCGAGTCGGCCAATCTGGATCTAGGCGTGGAGCATGTCGGCGTCATGCTCGGACCGGTAGGTTGGGAGCTCGTTAAGGGCGTTGTGCCGCTGGCTCTGCTGCAACGCGTACTGCCGATGAACCATTTCTACGCTAGCACCGACGCCTGCAAGCGGGATGACAGGTTGCACGAGCTCGTCGGCAACGGCGTCCTGGCGCTAGACCGCATCGCGCCCGCCGAACTCGTCCGTTATCCAGCGAACGCATTCTTCCGCCATCGACCCGCGCCCCGCGCGGGCTTTCACTTCAGCATGAGCGCCACGCGCGGCAGCAGCCAACCTCTAATCAACCGTTTTCGCACGGTCGTCTGATCATGATCATCGACTGCCAATACACGTCACTCGATCGCATGCCGGAGATCCCATCGTTCTGGCTCGGCGAAGAGCCTGTGTTCTACGGTCTCGCCAACGGCGTCCCTGGCAAAATTGGCCAAGCTTTTGTCCAGTCACTGCCGCCCGAGGCGAGAAAACAGCGTATGGAGATCGAGGTCCGAGTGCGCTATCTGAAGAAGGGATGGTATATGGGCGGCGACAGCTACCATTTTGATCTGTCGCACGTACGAGTTGACGGCAACGCTGATCCCAGACGCTGGTTGTTGGCGGGTGATCACACCTATCTTGCATCGGTCGGTGATGTCGCGCTCACCCGCGTGCTCACCGGTCCGGTCAAACTGCCCGATGTGCCGCTTCACCAGCCGCAGGATCGTCTTTGGGACCAATTGATTCGCTTACGCGTAGCGCGCGGGAAACTGCTCGAGCACACGATCCCCGACGGTCAGATTGTGCGCATCGGCAATGTGCTCGATTCGCCACACGACGGGAAGTCGCCGCGGCCGGCCTGTTTGGCGATGACGGCTTAGTGCTCGGACGCTGGGGTGGATTCATGGGACTCGGCGGCCAGTTGATCAGGTCCGGTGAGCAACGGGGTGCATTCTGTGCAGCAGGTCCGCGCACCGGCAAGGGCGCCGGTCTGGTGCCGCCAAATGCGCTCAGCTGGAGCGGCAGCTTCGTGATCAATGACACGCGCAAGGAGTGCTATCGCATCACCGCCGGCTGGCGTTCGACGTTCTCCAAGGTATTTCTGTTCGACCCGCTTTCGCCAGACGGCCGCACCGCGCAATGGTATCCGATCTGCCGTTTCTACGTGCCAGACGAGCCCGCGCAGCGGATAAATGCGCTGCAGAAGATCGCCAATATGCTTTCACCGGATCCAGCAAGCGGCAATCCGTTCTGGCCGGCCTCGTGCCGGGACCTGTTCCTCGAGCTGGCGCTGTGCGTCATCGGGACGCCGGCTTTGCCGCGCACGATCGGCGAATTGCTCAGGCAGATTCCACGATTAGGCCGCAAGCGGTAGATGCTGCTCAATCGGATGTCGTGACACTACGTGCGATCAAAGATCCGGCAGCTCGCAAGTTGGGCGTCGCTGTCGTGGAGCAGAATCGGCAGGCCGCCGCAGCGTACAAAGTCGAATTCGACAAGCTTGCTCCCGAGTTCACTCAAACCAGGGGATATGCCAGTGTTGGCGCCCCAGCGTTCGCCCGAGCTGGAGTATCAACGGAGCAGCCTGATGGTAAAGCGCTCGTTATGTCCACAGCCGTGCCGGAATCTGTGCGCAAGCGTTTTCTCAAGGTAGACGGTGACTATTTCTTCCCTGACCGCTCTCCGGCATTCGTCGACCGTGGCGCCAAGTTGGCGACGAGAAGCGAACATCCTGAAGTTGTCCGAGCGCTGGTCGAGATCGCGAAGGAGCGTGGCTGGGATAGTGTCACCGTGAAAGCATCGGAAGCGTTTCGGCGCGCTACCTGGATGGAAGCGGCGAGGAATGGAATGCAAATTGCTGGGTATAAGCCGACCGAACTGGACTTGGCTCAGCTGAAGCAGCGCGAGGCTAACAACTCGATCGAACCTGGTCCGGTCCGAGATCAAACGATGGTTCGCCCTGTGCCACTTGCTAAGTCGGCTGAGGAAAACAGCCGGATCGGACACTGGAAGAGAGGCTGTCGGCGTTCGCCAGTGAGAGACCGACTCTCGTGGTGAAGAAGTATCCCGAGCTAGTGCAAGCCTATGCCCTATTGGAAGCTGCTCGGAAACTTGCAGAAGTGCATATGCCTGGTTATGAGGACAAGTTTTGTCGCGATTGGTAGGGAGGTGATCACCCAACAAATAAGGGATGGGAAGGAAGTGGTCGGACCGAAAATTCATCCGGAGCAGATGAGCCAGTCGCGGTCTGGGCAGGAGAGGCGTGGGGAAGCTACCGCGAAACGTGCACAGGCCAAAGAGATTGTTCAAGAACGTTAGGCACTCGGGACATAACCGAGCAGATCGAGACGTCATGTATGGTATCGTCAATGGCATTCCTCGGCCAACTGGGGGAAGTTCTTAGCCATACATGGGTTAGCTAAGCGGTTAATGATCGAGTGGATGACATGACGTCGTGTAAGGACAATGAACTCTTCAAGCGTACTTTCCGGCAGATTGGCTTCAGCAAATTTTTGGCCGCGTCGACGATCTAGTATCCTGCCGCCAAGTCATGATGCTTCTTCACTGCGAATACTGGCTTGTCGTTCTCGAAGGAACGCGCTTTCGCGACCAATTCCGGATCTGGTTCCCTGCTCTTGTCCCTGCTTGTCGCCGTCGGTGTCCGGCTGTGAGCCGCGGTCGCTCGATGAAATGCGCAGCCAGGCTGTATCAGCCGTCGTTGTTCGGTGAGATCGTGCGCCGCGCGTTCCTTTTCCACGCTGGCGGTGAAAGTACAGCACATATTGAAGGAAGCTTCGCTGTTTATTTTCGACCAGGACGGGTAATCCAAATACTTCGCGCACTTTAAGGCGGCGACGGACATCAGCTGGAAACAGTGGTGTAGACTCAAGGTCGGCGACGCTTTGGACATCGTGCTGTCCGACGGCGGCGCGGACGAATGCAAGTTCGAAACCGCGGCGAGCTTGCGCATGAGGGCAGTGCCAGTCAGTACTGCGCAGACTGGCCTCGCGGCGCCCGCTGTCCATCCCAATGGGCATCCCAAGGTGCTCTCGAAGGCACACCCGACTAAACGGCCGCCGTCACGCTAAAGCGCACCGCCCCAGTCAGTTGAACGCCTGGGTAATGTCATCGAGAACGGAGTTGTCAGTTCTGGCCTGCTTAACGACCAAGCGTAGCAAATGCTGGTCCCACTCGCCGGGCGCGTGGTACACCTCGGCCTCCAGGATCTCCAGACCACCGCAAGCGTATTCCTCGAAAATGCGCAAGCACTCCTCCTGGCGCGCGGCGCCCATGATGTTGGGGTCGCGCGTCTCGACCAAGCCGATGCAGCGCAGGATCGTCTCGTCGTAATCGCCACGGAAGATGTCGAGCCGGATCGGTTCCGAGCTCTTGTCGAAGGCGACGCGCCGACCTTCCTGGCAGCCGAGACAAGCCGCGAACACCAGCGCTTCCTTATAGGTCGCGAAGATCCGGTTCTCTTCCTGGCACAGCTTCTTCAACATCTCTTCAAATTGCTTGGGCCGCCGCACGTCATTCGACATAAAATCCTTCCTTGATCTCGGTGGTTTCAAACTGCGGCTTGCCGGAAGCCAATTCGTCCTGCTGCGCGGTTTTGGTCGCCGGACTGGTGTAGTGCAAGGTGTACTCGCGCGCCATGCGATGCTTGACCTGGCTCGCGACCTCGCCCTTCCACTGCGAGGTCGAGACCATGATGATCACCTGTTCGGCCAATTCGGGAATGTACTCCGCGATCTTCTCGCGGTAGTCCGCGTCAAGCGCGCCGAAGGGCGAGTCCATCACGATCGGGAACACGCCACCGCGGAAATTCTCGGTGTCAGCGGTAGCTCGTTCCTTGGCGAGACTGACGATACTGCCCACGAACGACAAGCTCGTGACTTGGCTTTCGCCGGTCGACTTTTCGTATACCAGCTGCTTTTCTCCACCGATCGATTTATAAATCTCGAGCGTGTAGTGCTTGCTGATCTCGGCCCAGTAGGGCTTGCGCATGATGCGTTTAAACGTCTCGTCGACCTTGGTCGACAAACGGTGGCGCACTTGCTCGGCCAAGGCGCTATACAGGGCGTCGAGCACGCGCTTGACCTCCTCCGCCAATTTCAAGCGTCTGGTGGCGACGCCGTTACGCTCGGATTGTGCGCTGAGTCGCTCACGCTCCCTTGTTAATTCGGCTAATTGCGTGGTCCAATCCTTCAGGCTGATCGACAACGCGCCCTTTTGCGCGGCCGCGCGTTTGATGTCTTCTTGCAGTTGGCCGCGCCTGGTCTCTAACGCGGCGATATCCTCACTCTCGCGGTTGCCGATTTTGCTGCCGAGCTCGTCGATCTGACCGCCCTTGACGCGCAAGCTCTCCTCGTAGTCGCGCTCCAGCGCCTGGAAGGCCGTGAGTTCGGTGAACAAGCTATCGCGCGCTTTGAGGGTTAGCCGGATTTCGCCAGACGTCTTGATGAAGGCGCCTTCGACATCGGCGGAGGTCGCCGAGCCTTTAAAAGCGTGGACCGCATCGTGCGCCGCCGTTCCAGGCAACAGTTCGCGTTCGCAGAGGCAGCGGTGGCGCGCCAGCAGATCGTCGATGAACTGGCCTTTGACATTCGAGGGAAGTTCGCCCTTCTTGCGCTTTTCTTCAAGGATTGCACTGGCCGTCCTGAACAGGTTGCCGGCGAACGCCAGGCCGCCAATGGCACTGACACGGTCGCGACGTTCCTTTTTCAACGCGACCAGCTTCTGTCTGATCTCGCCACACTGTTCCTCGAGATCGAGGCGTTCCTTGTTCAGCTTCGAGACTTCGGCATTGCTCTCGAACGCGCGGTTCACCTCATGCAAAGCTTCTTCGAAATCGACGATGTTACGCTCGATTTGAGCGATCTGCGCCTTGACCTCTTTGACCTTGTCACCCATGAGCGACTCGCGCTCGAGGACATCGGCCAAGTCCGCGCTCGATGTGTCCTTCAACTCTTTACGTAACCGCGTGATGACCGGTCCACCGACATGATTGCCGGCGCGTTCCACGATTTCCAGCCCCATCAGGTTCTTGATGGCGCTTTGCACCTGCCCGGCCGCGTTGACATGCGCGAGTTTTTCGATGCGCTCACCATTGAAAAAGAAGTAGGGTTGCATCTTTTCTGGCAAGATCTGGCTCATGTGCGTGTTCGAGTTGGACGAGGTTTGAGCAGCACCACTGCCGTCGATCCAGGTCAGCGCGAACGTGCCTTCCCCCATCGGTTCGCAGGTCCGGTCGGAATCCTTACGGAACAGCTTTTCGCGTTTGGCCGTGTAGCGGAGGCCATCGTTCTCGAACTCGACCGTGACCGCCATCGTCAGGCTGTCCCCCAAACCAGCTTTATAAATGGCCTGCTCATTGAGTAGCTTGTCCGAGCGCGAGTCGAAATCGGTTTGACCGTAGAAACACCACTTGAACGCGTTCAGCAGGGTGGTCTTGCCGGCGCCGTTTTCGCCATGAATCACGATGACGTTGCTGCTACCGCGGGTGTCGAGATTTAAGGGATGGGTCCCATTGAACTGGCGGAAGTTCAGTATTTCAATGCTCAACAGTTTCATTAATCAATCTCATGATGGATGACTTTGAGGATGGCTTCCGCGATCTGGGCTTCGACCGCCCGATTCGACGCCATGTTTTCAATGTGTTTTTGCTTCTTTTCGATCTTGAGAATCTGGTTGATGACGGCTTGTACCTGAGGAGAGGTACCGTCAAGCACTTCTTTGGGCGACATAAAATCTCCGTAGCTTGTTTCGAATAAATCGGTGGTCAACAATCGAGCAGGCGCAGCCGGCGCTTAATTTCGGCGAGCGCCCGCAGCGCCTCGCCGGCATTTTGCGAGGACGCGGCAAACTCGTTCACGCGCTCCAGCTCCTTGCGCACCATTCGCCGTTCGACATTGAAAGCGGCATCGTCCAGGGTTGTGCCGTCGGGCGGGACCACGATAAAGTCGTAGATCGCGGCATAAAGCTTGCCGGGCGCCCGCCGCAGCACACGGCCGCGGCGTTGGATGTATTGGCGCGGATTCGAGGTCGACGCCAGGATGTAGGCCGTCTCGGTACGCGGAATATCGACACCCTCGTCCAGGCAGCGAATCGCCGCGATCGCCTGCAGGCGACCCGCGCTGAAGTCGTCGAGCATGGCGCGACGCTGCTCGTTGCTCTCCTGGTGCGTGAACTTGTTGACCCGCATTCCAAGTTCATTTCCAAGCATGGCCAGCACGCGTTCGATGTTGCGTTCGCCGTCGGCGACGCCGTCGCCGCAATAAACTAGGTTGTAGCGGGACTCGCTTCGCTCCACCAACAAGGATTTCAGTATGCCGATCTTGTTCTCGGCGTCGCCGATCATGCGCGCGCGTTCCAGCAAGGCCATCTTGAGCGCGCCCGGCGGCTCGTCTTCGTCGCCGCCGCCCTGCATGAACAGACGCGCGATTCTGCATGAGAGCTCTCGGTAGCGGTCCATCTCATCGGGCGTGAACTCGACTGGAATCGGGTGATACAAATAGGGCGTCAAGGTGCCGTCCGCGATCGCCTCGTCGAGTCCATATTCGATGACGACGGGACCGAAGTAGTCCTGGATGGCCCGCGTGCCGAGCTCGTCGTTATGGCGCTCGGGGGTGGCGGACAAGCCGAGCCGGAACTGGGCCTGAGGCGGCAGCACGGTCCGGATCTTCTCGCCGCCCATGTTGTGCATCTCGTCGGCGATGAACAGGAACGTCACGTCGACGTCCCGAAGCAGCGATTGAAAGCGCTCGCCGGTGAAAGTCGCGTTGACGGTGATAATGAGCTCGTGCTCGCTCGCACCCAGACTCAGGTCGCGCAAGCGTTGCTGAAACTGCGAAGCCCAGGATTCGAATTGGTCGTAGCAAATCAAGGGATCGAAGCCGAACGCGCGAGCCTCGTCGCACCATTGCTCGGCCAAGTGTTTATACGGCACGGCCACGATGGTGACGACTTGCTTCTTCGAACGCGCGCAAAACTGCGCCAGTTTGAGGGCGGTCGTGAGCGCGGTAACGGTCTTGCCGGCTCCGGTCGCCATCTGAAAGATACCGCGGCCATTGCCCTTGAACCAGTTGTGGATCGCCTGCTCCTGGTGTGCGCGGAGTTTGCCTTTTTCGTTCAGGTAGTATCCAGGTATCGCAATGGCCCGGCGGCGCCCCACCGTAGCCGGCTTGGCGAGCCGATACGGGCGCGGCGCGTGTTGGGTGATCTCGACGAATTTGGCGACCAGGCTATCGCTTGGCTGAAACATTTCGAGGTTGGCGTCCTCGGCCCGCCAGACGCGCTCGAAGTCGGCGACCTTCGCCTGCACCCGCTTGTCGTCGCCCGGGAGCCAGCTCGCATACACGTCGATGGTTTCCCAGTTAGTGCCGGCCGCCCCGGTCAGGTTATACGAGCCGCTGAACGCCACCAGGTTGCCGTCGGCGTCGCCGAAGATTCCCATCTTGGCGTGAAAAATACCGGACAGGGCGTTCTTGGGAACCGCGATTTGAAAGTCGAGAACGCGGTCGCGAATCAACCAAGCCAAGGCCACGCGCGTGTCCTCGGCAAGCGCGCGCTGCAGCGCCGCGTATTCGTAGCGCGTGGCGGTTTCGATGATCTCCCGCCTGGATTCGCCGGAACGGGCCGTCGATAACAGCTCCCAGTCCTCGCGTGACATGGAAGGGCTGATGACCCAACGCGACTTCCCGCCATTGGCGGCCAGCGCGGCGATACCGCTGGCGGCGTCGCAGATCCAGTTCGACGAAAAATAGCCAACAGCGATGTCGTAGCGCACCGCGTGACGCAACAAGGGATTGAACAGCACCTCGATTGGGTCGTCCCGCGTCGTGGTGACCTCGAACGGTAAAGTGAGAGCGCGAAAGTCCATGTATTAAAGGTCGAAATCGGCTAGAATCGCGTCCAGCTCCGAACCGCCGGCGCTGTCTTGGGGGTTGTTGGCGGCGACCTGCCAACGCCGGTCGAGACGAATGAATTGTTCGGCCATTTCTTGGCCAAACTCGGTCTCGAGCTGGCCACGCAGTCGGTCGACATCGCCATCGGCGAGGCGGGCGAGCGCAAGCGCTTGATAGCGCTGTAATCGCGCGTCCGGCGCGCAGATGCTAAACATGCCCTTGGCTTGATCGACGTCGTCGGCGGCTGACAGGATCGATCCGATCACTTCAGTCGAGGCCTTGCGCAAGTCGAGCGCCGCCATCTCGTCGGCCAGCGCGTAGACGCTCTTCGTTCCCGACAACAGAGCGATCCGTAAAGCTAGCACCAAGGCATCGTATTCCTGTCGGTCGCTAAAAAAGCGGTGCAAGCTATCGAAAGTACGGCGTCCCACCTGGATCACCTCGGGACTGTTTACCAGGATGATTTTGACGCCCGTGTCGTTGCATAGCTGACGCGTATCGGCCATTCGCGCGACGATGTCGCCTACCTCGATGGGACCGTGTTCCAGCACGATGTTGCGGACCTCGTCCTCGAGCGAGATATAGGTTTTCTCGATGTCGAAGCCGGCCAGGCCGATCATATTCCCGCGTTTTACGACGAAGCGCGGATCGTCTTGCGCGAAGCCGAGCAGGAGGTAATGGTTGAAATTGTCCGGGTAAGCGGCGAGATCGGCGCCAATTAAACGCTCGAACAACACCTTCGCGCTCAAAAATACCTGACGCGCTTCGAGCTCGTCGTACACGCGAAGGCGGACCGCCTTGATGAGGTCGTCAGAATACGCCAGGTCCGCATAGCGCACATAGGTGCCCGGCGCGCAGGTCGTGATGGCGTCGTGCGAGCTGACAATGCCGGTGACATGGTGCAGACCGAGATCGACGCCAAAGTGCTTGAATACGCCGGCTCGGATCTCGGTCAAGTGCATCGGTTTGCGTGTCGAAGCCATTACCTGCAAGCACATCTTCCGAGCACTCATGCGTGGCAACTGGGTGAAGGCGTCGTCGACAATGACCGCGTGATAGCGGTCGCGCAGGCGCCGCTCCACATAAAAGCGCGGCACGTCACGAATATGCGCTAGAAAATCCTTGAAGACGATCGGCCAACGGGCGTCGAGCAGGGCCTCGTCGACGCGTTGATCCCAGGTTTCGCTCGGTGGAAAATCCGCGGGCCGGTAAAGGTAGACTCGATCGCACAGGGCGAGCGTTTCCGATCCGTCGATGCCGAATTTCTTCAGAAATCTGAAATACAGGCCGCAAGTCATGACATCGGACCCGGACAGCTCGGAGAAGGCATGTAGGGTAATTTCTCGGAGCCCGCGTTGACGACATTGGGTGTCGATCGCGATCAGAGCCTCCGAAAACGCCTGTCCGAAATTCGCTACCAGGGCCTCGATCGCTTTCTTCTCGAGTTGCCGCACGCGCTCACGGGTAATGTCAAAATGCTTGGCCGTCGCGTCCAGGGTTGCCTCCGACTCCACCCGGTCCAGCAATAACTTCGTCTGGCGGTCGTCAAGCGCGTCGAACATGTCCTGCATCAAGCTTTCGAGTTCTGGAAACCCGTCCGCGTTCAACTTCAGTTGCGAGGGGGGAGCGATCGTCCCGTTGCTGAGGGCGGCTTGCGCCAGCGCCTCGAACTCCCGCGCGCTGCGCGCGCCGAGATTCGGTAGTTTGCATAAGGCGTTGAGGCGCCCGCATCCGGATCGCAGGTAGGCCGACACCGTGGGAAAAGGGCATTCCCCGCTCTCGACCGCCGACTCGATGGCGCGCCTGAGCCGCACGCTCACAGCGGGTTGCTGTATAAGAAAGGCGTCCAACGAGATATCGAAAATTTGAGCGACGTCGAGCACGTCGCCCCCCGCATCGCCATGCGCGTATTTGTTCCGGATCGCGGCGAAGTCGAATCCAGCTGCGGCGCGCGTAGCAAGCTCATCGAACTCGTAGACCGATTTTCGTCCTAGTGAAGGCAGCCTGAGCAGTTGTGTGATGCGTTCAGGACCGGCGTTCAGGTATTCGCCCAAGGTGCGGTATGGCACAAGGTCCTCACTGTCCGCGAAACGAATCGCGTTGTACAGACGCACCGATACGTTGTGTTGGCACTCGATAAATTCCTTGAGCGACAAGTCGAAAACGGGACCGCCGGAGGGATTGGAGCAGCTGACTTCGGAGTACGACACGACAATCGCCTTTCTAGTACAAGGGCCGCCTCGCGAGCCGGACTCGGTGGTCAAACCGCGGCAAGCAAGGCATTCTCATCGTGGAGCAGCCGGATCAACGTTCAACCAGTCCAACTCGATGAAATCGTCAATCAGTCTACGTTAATCTTTGTTTTATGGAAAGGTATCTTGCACATCGAATAGTTGCAATTTCGATACAATAACCTTCTAAATCGTGCTTTTTCCGGCTGACGGGTCGGTAACGCGGAGCTCCGCTCCAAGCGCTTGCGTCACATGCGTGGCGGAACAGTCCTAATGATGTGGTTGCGCGCCCTGTACCAAGCGCGCCAGATGCGCCTCGAAATCCTGGCTCTGCAGGCGGAATATCCAATCGACCAGGCCGCACCGATGGCGAATAGCTTGACGCGTGGTTCACTCGAAGGCGTCAAACGGCTCATCAAGAGATGGCTAAACCTGGTCAATCTTCCTAACTTCAAGAAGCAAACGCCCCTGATGCTGGCGGCACGGGAGGGGACGCCGAGATGGCCGAGCTGCTGCTGGGCGCCGGCGCCGACCTTACGCATCGAGACATGCACGGCAAGACAGCCTCGGATCTGGTGTTGGCTTCCCACGCTCCAGCCTGCGTAGAGTTGGTGCGGGTGCAGGCGAAGATGCGAGAAAAAAAAGCTGGATGAGCTTGCTTAAACTAGGATCGCCTCGATTCGCCAAGTCTTCACGGCGGGGTGAATCGACTCCTCTCACTCAGCTCTTCGTCTGTCCGTACATGGTAACCGAGCGATCAACGCGCGGCACGCAAGCGCCCAACGAACTCGCGCGCATTCTGATGAATTGCCGCGCCGGTGTATTGGAATAGCTGATGTGGATAGGCCTGTCCTTCCCGTAGAAGTAAAGTCGGTCGAACGGCGTGTTGGCGGCCACCCAGAGCGCGACTTCTTCCATGTCCTCGTCCGTCACGAAAAAGTCGCAGGCGGCGCCCAGTCGGTCGCAAATCGGCTTGCCGCGTCGATTCAACTCGTGCCCCGCGTGCTGATCGACCCTAGGATCGATCCGCCCAGGGATTACCCGCGCCAGCTCCGCCGAACAAAAACCATACCTTAGCTCGATCATGCCGAAGTAATCGATGACGGGATCGAGCACATGGGCGGCCAGTTCGTACAAGGCGGTGTAGGTGTCGGGCTCACGGGGCAGATTCGCAAGGCTGGTGCGGGCTTGCGTCTCGCCGCATTCGATGAGGTGGCGGTAGGTCAAATAGCGCCCGCATGGCGCGTCCAAGCTCGGCAACGCGCGACTGCGCACCAGGCGATAGCCAACGATCTCCCAACGATCAGCACTGAGCTTGGCAAAAAAGTCGGCCGCACTGGGTTCGTTGGCAGCGTCCAGCAAGCCTTGCAACTCACACTGAGCTTCGAATTCCACTTGTTCAAGGTAATGGGCGCATTCCTCGTTGATAAACCGCGACTTGAAGTACAACAGCGGCGAGGGGCAGGCGGCATCGCCATAGTCGAACAGCTCAAAGTTGAGCTCCTTTAACTTGACCTTGACGCGCTGACGCAGCCGGGGCAAAGGGTTGTTGTCGAAGTCCTCGTACTGCAGCAAGGTCACCTTGCCTGAGCGGATGTGGACTTTGACGAGGTCGTAATCACTGATATCGCCTACTAAAACCGTCGCGCAGGCGATGTAGACGCGGAGCAAAGCGGGAAGCTTGGGTACGAGTTGCGTATGTAGCTGCAAGGAATGACTGTCTTTCAACCAACCAAGGCCGTGCACGCTCGCTTCGGCGCACGCGTCATGTAACCGCTCCGGCCGACTCAATTCGAGCAGCAGGTTCTTGCCAGCATGTTGGAGCGTTAGATAGTCGCCAAAATGGTGGCGAATGTCGCGCCGCAGGGAGGGATGTAACTCCCGGTAGGGCTGGCGCTTACCAAATTGCTGGAGCGCCGCGAACACGAGCAGATCCTGGTGCTTTTGCCGCTCGGCGCGCTCGCGTGGTTCGCTATTGAACGCGCTCGTCGCGATACGGCACAGTTTTGTCCATGCGCTCTCCGCGCCGAGCTGCTCGACCAAGTCGGGAGCAAGTTCGTCAGGTGCCGGGGGCCGACCGAGCTCGACATGAGCCAACCACAGCGCATGTAGCTGCGATTGGTGCGATGCGATGAATGCCGCTTCGCGACTCGGTTTCCGCTCACGCTCGCGTTGTGGCCGCGGGGCGCGCGCGACCCGCGCCATGCGAAGCCAGGTGCCCTGTAACGCCTGGGCCGCCCGCGCGCCGTAGCGACGCTGCAAAAAATGTTGTTCGAGGCTCTGGTCCTTAAAAACGAAAAAAACCCCGGGACCCACCGCGATAGCCGATTCATCCAGCACGTGTTCAATGAAATCCCGCAGCTGCACCTGCGTGAAATACTTTTGGAAGGTGTTGCGCGAGGTAAGGTAGCCATCGCCATGCATACGGCCATCCGGTGGCTGTTGGCTCGCCAACATGGCAGCGACGGACAGCACGCCATTGGCGCAGGCATAGGCACCGCGCAGCGCCGCGACGCGCTCTTCGACATCCTCGATCACGTTGATCACAAAACCCAAGTTGACGGTGTCGGCCATGAGCAAGGGCACGTCCGGCCGGAAGTGCGGGTCCCAGCCAGTGGCGTCGATGCCGTTCGCGCACAAGGTACGCAAGTCATCCCCCTTGCCGCAGCCATAGTCGAAAAACGAGCGTTCCGGGCCGATCAAGCCATGGCGCCACAGCGCTTGCACGGGCGCCGACAGATTTGTGCGCGACAAAGCCGTCAAGTGACGTTGCACTGGTCTCGCCAGCACGGTGGCGGATGACAAATCCGAGCTATGCTCGACATTCGCCACAGGAGTGAACTCGGCGCCTCGCAATGCGTAGCCTCGCGAGTCGATAAGGGCTAGCCACTGCTCGCGAAAACCGATCCGACTGGGTTCGTCGAACAAACCAAGCCCTTCAGCTGTCTGGGTCAGCGCCGCGTACCCTGGGATGCGCGGGTCGTCGGGGGCCAACAATAACTCCTTGCGATGCAAAATCGGCGGGTTGCCTGAGTCCGTATAGTCGCGAAAGACCACGGTGGCGGTCGCGAGATTCACACGCCAGCTCTTGCTCAAGGTAGGGAAGGGAGCCTCGTCGAAGTCATCGTAGGCGAGCAAGGACAACTGTTCGCCAAGCGCATGCATTTTGACGACATTGAAATGCTGACCCGACGAGACGCGCGCCAGCGTGGACGCTTGTTCGATTCGCTCCCGCAGCGCCTCTGGCCACGATCCAAGCACGGCCAGGTGCCCGTACAGATGGTCCGCGACCCGTTTGCCGACTGCTCCCTGCAACGCCTCTTGCATGGCTGCCCCCGACCGGTTCAAGCCGGTATCGACGCGTGTGCTGACGCGCTAGTTTGATGGAAGAACCGCTTGTAGCGGAGCGTTATAACGGGAACCGCAAACTTTCTGGCCGATATCGGAACTCGATGGCGAACGACACCGCTACATCATACGACGCAAACGTTCACACGCCTGCGGCCAGTCAACCTCGGGCGTCAAGTGACACCACGACAAACGCAGGGCCGACTCAATGCGATCGCGACCCAATCCCATCGCCACCAGAACATGGCTCGGCTCGTAACTCGTAGACGTGCACGCCGACCCGTTCGACAAGGCTAATACGCCCTTGAGCGTCACCATCGCCGCTTCCGAATTCAAACCGGGCAAAGACACGTTTAAAACGTGCGGCAGGCAGTGTTCCCTGTCGCCATTAACCCGCCCCCCAAGCTTCGCCATCGCCGTCAACACACCGTCGCGGAACCGAAGACAAGCGGCCTGGCGCTGCTCATGGTCGCGCAAGGTCATCTGCGCCGCCACCCCGAAGCCGGCGATCAAGTGCACCGCTTGCGTACCAGGACGCACACCGCGTTCCTGGCCGCCGCCAAACATTAAGGGAGATAAAGGGGCGCGTCGTCCCTCACGGCGACGGCTGACCAGCGCGCCGATCCCCTTCGGCCCAAAGATTTTATGCGCCGACACGCTGATCAGATCGATCCGCGAGTTTTGCAGGGGAGCGATCAGCTTGCCGAAGGTCTGCGCCGCGTCCACATGCAACCAGACGGCGTCCGACAGACCGGCGGCGATTGCCTCGATCGGTTGCACTACGCCGGTCTCGTTATTCGCGTGCATGACGCTGACCAGCAGCGTATCCGAACGCACGGCGTCCAACACGGCCTGCGCATCGATGCGGCCGGATTCATCCGGGGAAATCAAGGTAACCTCGAATCCTTGCTTGACAAGGTGTTCGAGGGGCTCGAGCACTGCCTTGTGTTCGATCGCTGTGGAGACAATGTGGCGACGTGTTGCACCCTCAACACTGTTGGCCAAGCCAAGCAGCACAATATTGTTGCTTTCCGTAGCGCCACTTGTGAAAATGACGTCGTCGCGCCGGGCTGCGACTACAGCAGCAACTTGCTCACGAGCACGCTCGACGGCTTGCTTAGCGCGCACGCCAAACTCATGGGTACGACTACCGGCGTTCCCATACTCCTCGGTCAAGTACCGCACCATCGCATCTAATACCTCGGATTCGACAGGCGTGGTGGCATTACAATCAAGGTACGTGGACATAGTTTGTGTATTTTTGGCGGGTGTTTGTGTTATAGTAGCACAAACATCAAGATATCAATCATGAACGGTGCCTTCGAATACGTTTTTCCGTCCATCAAAGGGATACAGTCGGGACGCGAATATTTCGTGTCCATGTGCCCCCTGCGCTTAATCCCCAAGATCTTTCTCTTCGACGACGACGAGCTCAATCCCGAACTGCGCGCGCAACGGACGCTCAACAAGGGGCGGGTACCTGAAATTGCCGAGTATATTTTAGGAAACTTACAAAGTTATACCTTCTCGGCCATCACGGCTTCGATTGATGGCGATGTCCGCTTCGTCCCCGCGACCGGTACGACGCACAGCAGCCTGCTTGGGACTCTGCACGTCAACATGCATTCGCGCTTCATCATCAACGACGGCCAACATCGGCGCGCGGCGATCGAAATGGCGCTGCGGTCCGAACCGAGCCTGGGCGACGAGACCATCGCCGTCGTATTCTTCGTCGACCGTGGCCTCGAGCGCTGCCAGCAAATGTTCGCGGACCTGAACCGCTATGCAATCCGACCGAGCCGCTCGCTCGGCTTGCTGTACGACCACCGCGACCAGCGCTCCCAGCTCACCAAACTCATCGTGTTGAAATCGAAGTTTTTCTGCGACATGGTCGAGATGGAACGAAACACTCTGTCGGAGCGCTCCCGCAAATTGTTCACCCTGAGCGCCATCTATTCGGCGAACTCGGCGCTGCTAGAGGGTATCGACACCTCCAATACCGACGAGACCGCGCAACTATGCGCCGACTATTGGGACACGGTCAGCGCCCACATCCCGGAATGGCAACGCGTCAAGGAATCGCGCTTGAGCGCCGGCGACGTGCGCCGCGATTTCATCCACTCGCACTCGGTCGCCCTGCAAGCCATCGGGGCGGTGGGCAACCACGTGCTACGTCAACCGAGGCGGGCCTGGAACGCCACCTTAAGTCCTCTCAGTAAGCTGGACTGGTCGCGCTCGAACGCGCGGACGTGGGAGGGGCGCGCGATGGTCGGCGGAACGATCTCGAAGGCCTCGAACAACGTGGCGCTCACCGTCAATCAACTCAAGAAGCATCTGAATATTCCTTTGGGGCCGGACGAGCAACGTACCGAGGACGCCTTCCAGCGAGGACAACATGGAAAGTAACAAACCCGCATCCGCCTCGGCCTTCGCCGAACACGGCTTTAAGGCAACCGTCGGCGAACGGATGGAGGTCGTCAAAAAACTGTACCTGAGCGACCCCATTCCCTGGGTGATCGGGTATAGCGGCGGCAAGGACTCGACCGCGACGCTGCAGCTGGTGTGGCGGGCTCTGGCACAGCTCGGGTCCGAGCAGTTGCATAAGGATGTGCACGTCATCAGCACCGACACCCTCGTGGAAAACCCCATTGTCGCTCAATGGGTGGCGCACTCGCTGGACGTCATGCGCGAAGCTGCGAAGACGCAGAATTTACCGATCAAACCGCATCGCTTGACGCCCGAAGTGAAGGATCGCTTCTGGGTCAACCTGATCGGCAAAGGTTATCCTGCGCCGCGTCCGAAATTCCGGTGGTGCACCAGCCGTTTAAAAATCAATCCGTCGAACGATTTTATTAAGCGACTCGAGCAGCAGAACGGCGAGGCGATCGTGGTCCTCGGCACCCGCAAGGCGGAAAGCGCCGCGCGTGCGGCGTCGATGAAGCGCCACGCGGGCAGCACCCGCGAGTGGCTCAGCCGGAATGGGCAGCTCGAACGCAGCTGGGTGTTTACGCCGGTCGCGGACTGGACCAACGACGACGTTTGGCTCTACCTGATGCAGGAGAAGAACCCCTGGGGCTTCGATAACAGCGAACTGCTCGGCATGTACCAGGGCGCGACGGCTGACGGAGAATGTCCGCTGGTGGTCGACTCGAGCACGCCGAGTTGCGGCGACAGCCGCTTCGGTTGCTACGTCTGCACCATGGTCTCGCAAGACAAATCGATGGACGCGATGATCCAGAACGACATTGAGAAGGAATGGATGGCGCCGCTGCTCGAGTTCCGCAACAAATTTCTTGGCGCAGGCTTTGGCGACGACCGTAAATACCGGGAGTTCCGCCGCATGGACGGCCGCTTGACGCTGATGCAGGTCGCGAACAAGGAAGAGGGCGAGGACGACGTGTGGGAAGTCGCCGATGGTAGACGCTTCCGTCTGGTACACGGCCCCTACAAGCAAACCTATCGTGAGCGCCTGCTGCGCGAGCTGCTGCAAGCGCAACGGGCGGTGCACGCCAAAGCCCCTGCCAATCTGAAATTCGATCTGCTGGCGCTGGAAGACTTGGAAGAGATTCGACGCCTGTGGGTGTTCGAAAAACACGAGATCGAAGACAGTGTGCCGCGCATCTATGAGGAGGTGATGGGCGAGCCCTATCCGTCCCCGCGCCTGGATGAAAGCCAGGTGTTCGACGCCGGCGACATCGCGCTTTTACGCGAGATGACGGCGCGCGAGGACGACCCGGATCAGCTCCATTTCCATTTGGTGCGTCAACTGCTGGCGGTCGAGGGCAAGTACCAGCACGCGGCAAGGCGCGCCGGCTTGTTCGATGAGCTCAACAGCGTGCTGGAGTACCACGCGTTCAACGGCGAGCAAGAAGCGCTGGAGTTCGCGGTGCACCGCTCCCTCAGCCTCGAAAAAGCTAACCAATCCATCGAGGTGCAGTTCGTCCGGCCGACCATTCCGATCATTCCAGTCGCTGCGTCCGATGTCGAGCTCACCGAAGAAGAGTAAAGCATGTTATTTCAAGAATTCGTACTGCATAACTTCGGTATCTATAAGGGACGTCACACGGTCGACCTCACCACCAGTCCGGGCCGACCCATCGTCTTGTTCGGCGCGCTGAACGGCTCCGGTAAGACGACCTTCCTGGACGGTTTACAGCTCGTCCTGTACGGCAAGCACGCCCGCTGCACGGGGCGCGGCAACATGGCCTATCCGGATTTCCTGCGCAGTACGATCAACCGCTACGTGCCGCCACAGGAGGGCGCCGGACTCGAGCTCGAGTTTATCCACCATCACGAGGGCAAGTGGCAGACCATCCGAGTGATCCGCACCTGGAATGGCCGTCACGAAACCACGCGCGAGCGCCTCGAGGTCTATTGCGACGGCATCCTCGACGCCGTGCTGTCCGAGCGTTGGGGTGAATTCGTTGAGGATTTCATTCCGTCGCAGATCTCGGAATTGTTCTTCTTCGATGGCGAGAAGATCGAAGCGCTGGCCGAGGAACAATCCGCCGCCGCGATCATCCGCACCGGCATCCACGCCTTGTTGGGATTGGACGTCGTCGATCGACTCGCCGCGGACATTAAAATCATCCAACGCCGCCGTCGCGTCGACGAACTCAGCCGCGAGGCGCAAGCCCTGGTGCGCGCCAAGCACGACGCAATGGTAGCCCTCAGCGACCAAGCGGATGCGCTGGCCGCCAACATTGAGCAACAGCACGCGCAGGTCGAAGAGCGCATGCGCGCGCTGCAAGCGATCGAGGAGGAGTATCGGCAGCAGGGCGGCGGATTGGCCGAGCAGGCCAACACCATCGAAGCCCAGCTCAAAGCGGCCGCGGAGCAGAAGGCGAATCACGACATCTACCTGCGAGACAAGCTCGCCGCCGGTCACCTGCCTTTGCTCTTGGTGGAGGATTTACTCAGTAAGGCCCGCACGCAGCTGACGGCGGAAATCAATGCGCAATTGGCGACGGCGATGTTGTCCGAGATCCGCGAGCGCGACGCCCAAATCTTAAGCATGCTCGCGCAAAGCGAGGTTAGCGAAACGGTGCGCCGCGCCGTGGCCGATCAACTGGAACGCGACCGGCAGGCGCGCGTCACCGCTACTCAGACCCCGGCCTATCTGCACATGCGCGCCGAGGCGCTCGCGCCATATGCCGCATCGCAGTTCGACGACCTACGGACGGACACGCACGAGGCGCTGCAGCGCGAACAACTGCTCGCTGAGCGTGTCAACGACCTCGAACGCACCAAAGCCGCGCTGCCCGACCCCGAACTATTGGCGCCGCTGCGTCAGCGGCTCGAAGAGCAGCGTCGACAATACGAACAAGCCTTAGGCGCCGTCGCGCTGCTGAACCAGCAGCACGAGGACTGCGTGCAGGCGCGGGAGCGTGCCGATCGTGAGCGTCAATCCCTCTTGCTCGAACTGGCGGACCAGGATTTGAAGGACAAAACGAACAAACGCGTGCTGCGACACGCCGGACTGGTCGAGCAAAGCCTGCATCGCTATCGCGATGCGGTCCTACAGCGCAACGTAAAGCGCTTGGCCGACCTCATCCTAGAGAGCTTCCAAAGCGTCACCCGTAAACCCAAGATGTTCGAGCGCATCGAGATCTCGCCGGTCGATTACCGATTGTCTCTGTTCGACCACAGTGGCAACCAGGTGCCGAGCCACCAGCTCTCCGCTGGCGAGCGCCAACTGCTAGCGGTGTCGATCCTTTGGGGCCTGAGCCGCGCCTCGGGGCGCTCACTGCCCGCCATTATCGACACCCCATTGGGACGACTGGACGGCCAGCACCGTAATAAGCTCGTGAAAAACTACTTCCCGAAGGCGAGCCATCAAGTCATCCTGCTGTCGACCGACCAGGAGATCGACGAGGATTTATATGGCAAGATCAAGAGGGTCACGTCTCAGGAATATCTGATCGAGTACAGCGAAGAAAAGCAGAGTTCGGAAATCCACGAAGGTTATTTCACGTTTGACGAGGCCTACACATGATCATCGACGTCGTTCGCGTTTCCGAAAAGGCGAAACACCAACTATTGACGCTTAAGCGCCGCACCGGGATCCTGCAATGGAACGTGTTGTGCCGCTGGGCCTTGCTGGCCTCGCTGGCCGAGCGCACGATTCCGCCGCATGAGGAGATCGTCACCGACAGCAATGTCGAAATGAGCTGGAAGACTTTCGCCGGTACCCTCGACGACGCGATCACCGCCGTTGTGCGTCAACGCGCACACGAGGACAAGGTCGCTGAGGACCAGCTGCCGCAATTCTTCAAAATCCACCTCCACCGCGGCATCGCGTATTTGCTTAATGGCGCGCAGGACCTGCGCGGACTAATCGCGATGGCGAGCGGGAGCGAGAAATCCTGAAATTATGGCAGGAATTGCCTTTTTCGCTGAGGTCCAACAAAGCCATTATGAAAAGGCTTTCTCATCTTTTCTTTCCTAAGGTTGAATCGACTCCGCTTCCTTGTATTCAAAGAAGACACGCTAGGTCGGGCAGGATAAGGTCAACCGTCATGGCAAGGGAATTGGGGACATGGATCGGCGTTGAGCTGGAAAACAAGTTCGACCTTAGCATGCCGACACTGGAATGTTAATTTTTCCAGCAGACGTACAAGATCCGCAAGGACATTATCGGCTGATGGTGCCCCGAGATTGTACGTGGTACTGAGCTTGAGGATCGGACCGACACGCCCTACATTTTCACCTCTCAGGAACGTGTTCTGCCAGAGGCCAGCTAGTCCTTCAACCTGGAGGATTCAAAGATTCAGCCGGCGCTGTCCAAGGCTGTAGAGGAGCTGGGGAAAAATCCGAAGAGATGATCGACCCGGTTACCAATGATTTCATCGAGGCCCTGATCCACCACTGCTTCGCATAATCCTGACTTACAGGCGACTGAATCGACACCTACCGTCGCCAGGAAAATGAGTCCCACGAGTCGGTCATGTTACGAATCTTGTTGAATCTGTGGCGTGGCGGAACTACATTGCTTGGTACAAAGCGCAATGTTTGAGCGAATGGAGCTTTAAAGAACCAACTGAAGTCCCTTAGGTTTATTGAACGTGCCGTTTCCTCAGCTAAGTCGGCAGCGATTATCCCACGAAGTGGCAGCGCGACCGTCCTTCAAAGTATTTCTGGGACTGGACAATGTAGTTGAAAAATTCAGAGCTTCTGTTAAACGTGGAAATGTGTGAGTATATCAGCAAGCTAGTTAGCTACAATACTTAAGCTTCTGTGCATGCCTACATCCGACTCATACGTGTTATGGATGTAGTGGTGGTGAGAGTATTCAAATGTTCCGCATTATATCTCAAGAGTTGTTATTGGTTTTCATTATAGAACGACAGGTTTATAGAAAGAGTGCAGATGATAGGGTTTCGGCCTGTAACGCAGGGTGAGCATTTGTACGTTAGAGTAGTTGACATTTTTGTCAATTACGACCATGCACTAACAAAATCTATTGAAAATTTCAGAAATGGATCATTTGTCGGGAATCGTTCTGAAGAGTTTGCGGATTATTTTGTTGGACTATATTATTTCAATTTAACCGCGCGATTGGTAAAGACTGCAAAGTCAATTCTTTGCGATCCGAATGGAAATGAATTCACTTATCGCAGCTCCTTTCTGACTTTCTTAGCTAATCAATGCAGTATTTCTGAGGGTCAGTTCGGTAGAGCGAACGTCAATCTGTTGGTAAATCTTTCATTTGAGGCTGCCTTAGCTTCTGGTCAATCGATTTCCAATAGTACCAAAAATATTGTGCGGGCTTCAGTGCCGATGCTTGAGTGCTATATATGTGGAAAGTCTTTGTTCGTCAATCCGGTCGATGCACGCGATGCGATTGAGTATGAACATGTTTGGCCGAGCAGTTATGGTGGGGACAGTATCGCCGCTAACCTTTTGCCTGCGTGCTCATGTTGTAATCGCGAGAAAGGTGCAATGATGCTTTGGCAGGACACTTGGAAACATTCACTTATCCTTCCTCCGTATCCATCTGCCAATGATCTGACTGAAATTAATCGCCCGCTCAAAATAGCATTACATAGAAGAAGAATTTTTGAGTATGCTGTTCAACATTCTTTGACCTTGAAAGACTCCGCTTTAGAAATAGGACCCGCAGACTTCAGTGCATTCGCGCCAATGGACCTTACGGACGCGGCTGACTTTTTTACAATTCAATTCTAAGAGTATTCAATGGATTATCCGTGCATTACGTTTCAACAGCGACCTGAGCAAGACACTATTCGTTTTTGCCTGTTTGAAGCTCCCGTCAAGGACATACTTGAGTGGTCCAGTGTGCCGCGTTTGTCTCATGACAAAAAAGATGGGGTCCAAAGGCAAAAAAGCGATTTTAGGGTGAAAGGAATTGCAAAATTCCTAAGTCAAGAGGCTAGGAATACTATCCCGACCGCACTTGTGATTGCCTTTTCTAAGGATTCATATAACTTAAAAATCGATCCGGCGGGGCAGCAGCTAATAGTCTTAAATGCCGATAAAAAGGATGAGGTTTTTGTAATCGACGGTCAGCATCGTCTTTATGGTATTCATGCTTTTAATCCCAATGCTCGGGCTCCTGTAGTTGGAATCCTTGATGCAAGTAATGATGAGAAGGCTTTCCAATTCATTGTCATTAATAATAAGGCCGCGAAGGTTGCACCTGATCATATTCGTGCGTTAACGTTCGCTTACTCTAACCATGAACTTGAGCCCCGGCTTAGAACCGCGAAGCTCTCGCTCAGCAAAAATGTTTTGTTCGTTCAAATCGCGAACGAGGCTGAGGACAGCCCATTCAAGGGACAGGTTAGTTTGCCAAGTGTAGAAGACGGGCAGCGATGGGTTAATGCATCGGCAATCGAATCTAGCATAGCTTACATCCATGCGAAGAAAATCGCGGGTTTGGACGATGATGAGACAGTTGCCTCATTCTTTTTGGCTATTTGGAAGGCTATTAAGGAGACATGGCCGGATTTGTTTGCTGCAGAGTCACGTTTGCTCACAAAAGTGGGTATGATTACGATGACACGTTATATTGTTGATGCGATTGATCTCATGGCGGGCTTGCTGGAAGATATTGATTTGAGTAATGAGGAAGATGTTATCTTATCTACGAAGAGAGTTCTGAAAATGCAGACTCCAGATTTTTGGAAATCCGACTGGACTGTCGCTGTTTCAGATTCAAAAGTTGTTCGTGATACTATATTTGAAGCATTGCGACGAGTTCAGCAAAATATAAAACAGGGAGCTAATTGGTTTGATGATGTTCCACTGATACTTGTGCCGTCACAAGGTTGATCAAAGTGCACGACCCGTCCGTTAGGGAGCGCTGTTATCATAACTTGAGACTATATTTATAGGGTAACGACCTCCAACCGGGGGGTAATAGAAGCGTCGTGTCTCGCAAGCTTCGCTAGTTTTGGTGCGTCTGATCCTGCAAGGTTATTTTACAAAACGTGGCCCGAGTATCTTAACCAAATCATGGGGCGAGGTCGACCTTATTTCCGGTACCTCTTGGGATTCCGCACTAACGGCGAGTCCATCGATGAAGGGATGGTAAATGGCAGCTTATGGCACTGTCGCGGTTAGGGCTGTTACGCTGTACACCGCTGGAAAGGCTTCCTCGACTGTTGATGGCTGGGAGATTGCGGCGCTTGAAATGTTTGATACGGAATCGGCTCAGAAGAAGGGGTGTCCGAGAACAATCTTTCTTGGCATCTGCGAAGGTGGAAACGTGCAGGGCGTTCCGCGCGGTGAGTACAACACTAAACTTTCCGATAACAAGCTGTACGGTCTAAAGGTAATTGCAGCCCTCCGGTTGAATCCTGTTCTCGCTGAGGACCAGGCTTTACTGTGGAAAAAAATCGGCAACGACAAGCTGAAGCCGAATAGCCAAATGGACGTGCTGACCGTATTGTGGATGGCTGGATTAATCAGAGCTATCCGCTGATGGGGTACGTCATCGACGTCGATTGAACTGCACGCCTGTAAGGTGGTTTATACCACCCACCCCGTTTGGGCTTGAGCGATGTGCCCTAGAAAGCGTATCATGAGCAAGGCGGGGTGTTGCTGACCATCACAAAGCACTGCCCGCGCTTCTCGTTCTACCGCTCCACGAAACAGGGCCAGCGCTTGCAAAGCGTGCCAGGACAGGTTCAAGCCGAACCAATCAGGCTGACCTCAAGCCAAGACGAGTGCACGCTGCGGTTCGCCTAAGAGGTTGGCGAGATGCACATCGTCTGGATGGTGAAGTCCGCCATCCTATGGTCGCCGATGCGCGGCCGTCTCCGGTGCGGTATCGCCCGGCGACCTTCCGTCATCGGGCTATGTGAAGTCCTGTGGGCAGTTTGCACCTTGACATTAGAAGACTGTACTGGCCAGTATGCCCCGTGACCCGGTAGCGTAAACCCATCGGTTGGAATGGCATGGTATTGCTCATGGTACCGACCGGTATGTTTTGGTGGGTTTTATCGTTAAATTAGAGGGTTGGCTCAACCATTGATCATCGAGTGGGAATGAGGCCTCCGCAAGGAGAGTCTCCACACTGGGTTTAGGCCTGCTCCGGCGGGCTTTTTCAATTCTGACAAAGCACGGGCGCGTCGCGGCCGGAGCCGAGTGATCCCTTTCTTGGTCCCTCAGGCAAACTCCTCCGGGACAAGCTCGACGGCTTCGAGGACGGCAACCCTCGGCGCCCCCAACAGCAAGTCCCCGGCCTGCTCCCGAAACCTGAGGCAATGGGCGCTCCCACGATGCGCTTCCAGCGCGGCCTCGTCCATGTAAGCCTCGATCAGGTAAAAAGAAGCAGGTCGTGCGCTGTCGCGGTAAAGGTCGTAGCGCCGCACCCCGGGCTCCTGTCTGCTTTGCCTGACCAGCACCGATAGGGCCGCCTCGACCTCGGCTTTCCTGTCGGGACGGGCCTCCAGCGTGGCAATGACTTCAACGCTCATATCGTTTCCTTTCCATCTAGTGCGTGCACAGTGGGACGGGCCTGCCGTCGGCTCACAACCTGATCACCACCTTGCCCTGTGTGTGGCCCGCTTCGGCCTCGCGCAATGCGGCCGGCACCTCGTCGAGCGAAATGATGCGGGTGATCTGCGGATCGATGCGCCCCTGCGCCACCGCCTGCGCCAGGGTTTCGCCCGCGCGCGCGATCTCACGCAGATTCTCGGCGTCGCCGAACTGATAAGCGAAGGCCAGCGCCACGTCATGCAGCGAAATGGCCTTGCCCCAGGGCGGGAGGTCTTTTTCGCGTGGGCGCGCGACCACGCACACCAGCTCGCCATTGTGGCGGAGCAAAGGCAGCAGGGCCGTGGCCGATTCCGCCGACACCAGATCGATCACCGCATCCACCCCGCGGCCCTGGGTCAGGCGCAGGGTCTCGGCAAGGACGTCGGCCTTGCGGTAGTCGATCACCTCGTCGGCGCCCAATGTGCGGACGCGCTCCACCGAACGCGATGCGGTCGCGATCACGCGCGCGCGGGCCTGCCGGCACATCTGCACCGTAAAACCGCCGACGCCGCCGCCGGCTCCAGTGATCAGGACCGTCAGGCCGGGCTGTTGCAGCTTCAGCTTCCGGTGCACCGCCTGCCAGGCCGTCAGCCCGGCGCAGGGCAGGGCCGCGGCCTGCTCGAAGGACAGCTCGTCCGGCAAACGGCTCAATACGCTCACATCGACGACGACGAACTCCGCATAGGCGCCCCAGCGGTAGAGATTGGTCACCGCCATCACGCGCTGCCCCGGCTGCCAGTCGCTCACCTCCGGGCCCACGGCCTCGATCTCGCCGGCTGCATCGATCCCCAGGATGTGGGGCATGGCCAAGTTCGACCCATCGCGGGCGAACTTGTAGTCGACCGGGTTGATGCTCGAGGCCCTCACCCGCAGGCGGACTTCACGCGCGCCCGGGAGGGGAATGGGAACGTTGGCCGGCGCCAGTGTGTAGTCCGGGCCCGCCTGAAGCAGAAGCAGGGCTTTCATTGTGCTGTTCATACGATGACACCTCCGGTATGCATGGCGCTCCCCGGCATCTCAAAAGCCGGACAGCACGATCTTGCCGCGCGCCTTGCCGCTCTCGATCAAGGCATGGGCGCGGCGCAGATTGGCCGCGTTGATGACGCCGAAATGGTCCGCCAGCGTCGTGCGCAGCACGCCGGCGTCGACCAGCTCGGCGACGTGGACCAGGATGTTGTGCTGCTCGATCATGTCCGGGGTCTGGTACATCGAGCGCGTGTACATCAGCTCCCAGTGCAGCGAGATGCTCTTGGGCTTGAGGATAGGCACGTCGAGGGTCACCGGGTCGTCGATCAGCCCGAGCTTGCCCTGCGGCGCCAGCATCTCGGCGATGGCGACCAGGTGCTTGTCGGTGTGGGTCAGGCTGGCCACATAATCGACCTCGTCGAGGCCAAGATCGCGCAACTGCTCCGGCATCGGCCTGGTGTGGTCGATCACATGGTGCGCGCCGACCTCGTGCACACACTTGCGTGTCTCCTGCCGCGATGCGGTGGCGACCACGGTCATGCCGGTCAATTGGCGCGCCAGCTGGATCATGATCGAGCCGACCCCGCCGGCCCCGCCGATGATCAGGAGCGTGGCGATCGGGTTCCTGCCTTCGCGCACCTGCAAGCGGTCGAAGAGCAGCTCCCATGCCGTGAGCGAGGTCAGCGGCAACGCGGCCGCTTCCTCGAAACTGAGGCGCGTGGACATCGGGCCGACAATGCGCTCGTCGACCAGGTGCAGCTCGCAGTTGGTGCCGGCCCGCAGCAGCGATCCGGCGTACATGACGCGATCGCCCGGCTTGAACAGGGTGACCTTGTCGCCCACGGCGCGCACCACGCCGGACGCATCCCAGCCTAGCACCTTCGGGGTCGCCGGGGGCGGCAGCACGCCGCCACGGATCTTGGTGTCGACCGGGTTCACCGAGACAGCATGCACCTCCACCAGCAGGTCGTGTCCGGCAGGCTCGGGATCGGGCAGGGTGGTATCGGTCAGGGCCTCCGGCGCATCCAGCGCGACCGACTCGTTATAGACGACAGCTTTCATGGGGCGCTCCATTTCATGGACAGTGTCAGTGGGAGTCGGTAGACGACGTGCGACGTCACACGATCATACTGCGCGCGCGCTTGCAGAGCGGGATCCTAAGGTGCGCGCGACACGGGCACAGCGGTGGATAGCGGCGCCGCGCCGCTCGAGGACGCCAGGGGTCGTGGAGGGCGAGTCGGCCGGCTTCGTTCGCGTGAGTCGACCTCGAACTTGGGCCTGAGTTCGATGTTCTCGTCCTCGGGGAGGCTGGCGATTCTGCTGCGCAGGCGATGACCCCGGATAGGCAGGACGGGCGGCTGGCCGAACGATATTCGCTGGCCCAGGGCGAGGTCCTGCGCCAGCTCGGCGGCGTAGGCCGGGCCGGTGGTCAAGACCATCTCTTCGTCGAAGATGCGCTCGAATTCCAGCGCCAGCGCACGGAGTGGCTTGTTGACGATAGCCGCGTCGAGACGTCCGCCCGCCACCCATTCGATCAGCGCACCCCATGCTACCCGACGCAGCCGGCGTCATGAGCGCAAGTTGCTTGATCCGGCGTGTTGCCATCATGGAAAAAAATCAGTAGCATGCCGATGGCTTGTGCAGCAATGCACGCCAATGGTAGAGGTCAGCGTGGCTTTCGATTTTTTCCGCAAAGTTTCCCAGGCACCGACGAACCCCAAGGCGACGGTGAAACCGCGCGAGTTCGACGTGGCGGACTTGTATCGCGGGCCGGTATCCGGCGCCGGCGAGCTTGATCCGGTCGACACCCGGCTCGACGAGAAGCTGCGGCAGGCCTACTTCTGGATCGTCAACAAGGCGATCATCAGTCCGCATTACGACATCGAGTACAACGACGGCCCCCCGCAACGCTATACCGTCGGCGACAGCAAGCGCGTGCTCACGCTGCCTTCCGGGCAGAGCTATTCCAGCTATGTGCTGCTGCCGCTGCTGACCTTCGCGACGCGTCGCAAATGCCTGTTCGTCGGCGGGCCGGGGCGCGGAAAGACCGCCAGCGCAATCCTGATGGGCGTGCTCGCCGGCGCCAGCGTGCGCGAGGTGCGGCGCGCAATGCAGCATGGGCACCCGCAGATGACGATTGCGGACCTGCTGGGCAACCCGCTCCCGTCGGACCTGATCAATGCGAAGGACATGACCGAGATCCGCATCGCGTGGCGCTCATGGCTGTCGATGCGGGTCAAGATCGTCGACGAGTACAACCGGATCCCCACCCGCACCCAGAGCGCGCTGCTGACCGTGATGGGCGATAACTATGCGGAAGTGCTCAACCAGGTCTTCGAGTGCCCGGAATCCGCGTGGTTCCTGACCGCCAACGACGAGCAGGGCGGCGGGACCTACCAGGTCATCGAGGCCTTGCGCGACCGGATCGACGTCATCGTCCAGGCGCTGGCCTTCAATCCGCGCTTCCTGGAGGAGCTGCTGGTGCGGATCGAGGAGGAGGTCCGCCCCGAAGAACTGGTCCCGCCCGAGCTGATCTTCACCGCCGACGAGATCGATGCGATGGGCAAGGAGATTCGCGCCGTCGAGATCCCGGAGGGCGTGAGACGCCGGATCGAGTTCTTCGCAAGCCAGTTCGAACTGGCCGAAACGGCTGGCGGGCAGTTCGAGTACATGACTAAGGATACCGCCCGCCTGTCGGGCCTTGCCTGGCACGAACTGGCGGCGGCCGACAATGGGCGTGACCGCATGAAGGACCTGGGATGCCAGACCGTCAACGGCCTGTCGGTGCGCAATCTGATGACGCTGCTGCTGTTCGCAAAGGCGCTGGCCTACTTCCGTGGGAACGTCCAGGTGGAGCTGGAAGACGTGCGCCAGGTATTGCCCTTCGTGCTGCACGACAAACTGCAGCCCGACTCGGACGCCCAGTTCTTCGCACTTCCCGAGCATGCCCACTATCGCAGCGACCGGGTGAGCTGGCTGCGTCACCTGTTCGACCTGGCGAATGACGAGTACCTGCGCCTGGACCTCGACCGCACGGACGCCGTCGGCGAGCTGGCGAAGCAGTTCGCCCTCGGGCTGGATGGAGTGGGCGAACGCGACACGCGTGCGCGACTGGCCCGCATCGAGAAGCTGATCGGTGAGCTGGTCCGGGGCCGCAAGCTGTATGGACACCTCTACGATGACCTGCTGAAGCTGAAGTACCTGCACCAGCGCTACACCAACTACCTCGCCTGGCTGCGCGCGCAATAGCGATGATTTCACGAGCATACGCCGATGTGCTGGCGGCAAACCGCGGCAGCTTCAATCAGCGCGTCCGGGAAGCGCAGCGAATCTTTCCCGCCTTCCGGACCGATGCTTTCCTGCAATTCCTGGAAGAGGCGGTCGACAGCGTTGCCGTCGCCGTCGAGCAGGTCGACCGTGCGCGCCTGCCGGCGACCGTGCTGGCCGCATACGAGGTGGGGCTGGAGCTGGCTGGCCGTTCGCTGGTCGGTCCATCCGCACGGACCCGGACCCTGGTCGAGGCCTGGCGCGGCCTGTTTCCATTCCTGGCGGGCCTGATCGCGGCGCAGCCGGCGCAGGTATTCGCGATGCTCAGCAACGCGATCGTTCACCTGGAAGGGATCCCCGGCGCAAGGATAGCCCAGTGGACCGAGGAACTGGCCGCGATCGCGCCACGCCTCCAATCGGTGGAGCAGCTGCGCGTCGCCGGGCAGGTTCTGGCCTGGCGCGCCGGCGCCGCGCACTTCCGCGCCGGCGCCTTCGCGTCCGCGGCAGCCTTGCCGGAAGACCTCGCGCTGCGGGCCTTCGGCGCCGTGGGCTGGAGCTCGTGGCAGGCGTTCATGTCCGATGCCGCGCATGATCCGTGGTGGGGCGGCAAGGACCGGTATGCGCTGCGGGAACGCCACGTGGGCGGCTTCACCGGTTTTGGCGGGCAGTTCGCCACGCCGCCGGAAGTGCGCCCCGCAGGCGAAAGCTTCTTCGTGAGGTCGGGCGACCGCCACTTCCTGCTCATCGCCGACGCCTACGGGGCCGTCCTGCACCCTGCAGGCGCCGAAGAATTCGCGCGCGCGGATTCGGCGCAGCGCCCTGTCGATCACAGGCTGGATGACGGCGTGCTGGTGCTGGGATGCCGGCGAATCGCGCTCGATGTGCCGGAGCAGGGTCTGGCGGTGTGCGCCACCGCCGCGACGATCGCCGTCACCTCGCCGTACACGCACGCGATCCGCCTGCTGGCCCGGAGCGAACGATGAGTCTTGACGCGCGTTCTCCGGGCGCCGAGGCGCTGATGCAGAGCTGGCGTGCCGCCTGGCCCCGTGCCCTCGATGCCTGGAGCCGCTACACGCGCCTGCACGATGCGCGTCTTTGCCGCAGTTCCCTCGAAGCGGCGCGGGAGGGCTTGAGCGGCAGCTTCGCCATGATCCGACTGCTCGACCAGACCGTGGTGATCGACCTGGAAGCGGTCGCCGCCCACGGCCTGCACGACCATGCCGTGGAAATCCTCGCGCACGAGATCGGACATCATGTCCTGGCGCCCGCCAACGCCACCGATCACCTGCGCATGCTGGCGCGGATGCGGCGCGCGTTGCCGACGATCGAGGCGCAGGCGCCGATGCTCGCCAACCTGTACACCGACCTGCTCATCAATGACCGTCTGCAGCGCCAGTCAGGGCTGCGCATGGCGGATATCTACCTCGCCCTGGAACGCGGGCGGCAGGGGCGGGCAGGGCAAGCGCCTGCGAGCGCGGTCTGGACGCTCTACATGCGCATGTATGAGCACCTGTGGAAGCTCGACAGAGGCTGCCTGGCAGGCCGCGCCATCACCGATGCGATCGATACCGACGCCTGGCTCGGCGCACGGCTGATCCGCTCGTACGCGAACGACTGGATGACCGGGGCTCCACGCTTTGCCACGTTGGTGCTGCCCTACCTGCTGGACGATGCGAGCGCGCTGGACGCGCTGTCCATGCTCCACGACACCGGGACTGCGGCGGCGGGATGCACCCCCGGCGCCGTGCACCAGATCGACCCGGACGAACTCGACCCCGTACCGCACCCGGTCCACGATCCGCGGGTCACCGGGGAGGATGCTGCGGCCCCGGCCCCCGGGCCAGGGCACCCGGCGCAGCCGGTCGGACAGGCCCGTGAACCCTTCGAGTATGGCGAGATCCTGAAGGCCGCCGGGATCGCCCTCGACGACCACGAGATCGCGGTGCGCTACTACCGCGAGCGCGCGTTGCCGCATCTGGTGCCATTGCGGGCGAAGGCCACGGCGCGCGAACTCGAACCGCAACCGGCAGGTGTCGAACCCTGGGAGCTCGGCCAGCCGCTCGAGGACATCGACTGGCTGCACAGCCTGGCCTTGAGCCCGCGGCCCGTGCCGGGCCTCACCACGGTCCGTCGCCAGTTCGAGCACGACGCCAGCCGCGAGCGCCAACCGGTGCCGGTCGATCTCGACATCTATGTCGACAGTTCCGGCTCGATGCCGAACCCGCAGCAGCGGGTGTCCTACCTGGCACTGGCCGGCGCCATCATCGCCCTGTCCGCCCTGCGGGCAGGCGCGGCGGTGCAGGCGACGCTATGGAGCGGCAAACGCCAGGTCCTGGGGACGAAGGGCTTCGTGAATCACGGCGACGACATCCTGCGTGTGCTGACCGGATTCTTCGGCGGCGCGACCTGCTTTCCCATCCACCGGCTGCGCGACACCTATCGGGAGGGGCTGGTCCTGCGCCGACCGGTGCATATCCTGATGATTTCGGACGATGGCATCACCACCATGTTCGGGCAGGATGAGCGGGGCAATAGCGGTTGGGACGTCGCTGCCCGGGCCTTGCGCATCGGCGCGGCGGGCGGCACGATGGCCCTGAACCTGCGCGAAGACTGGGCCTCTGCAGGGAATCCAAGCCGCGGTTCTCCGACGCGCGATTTGCTGCGCGCCAGGGACGAACAGGGCTGGGACATCCACGCGGTGGCCGACATGGCGCAACTGATCACGTTCGCGCGCGCCTTCAGCCGGCGTCACTATGGGCGCCCGGCGCCGCAAGCTGCAGCCGAACACGGAAAGCGATCATGAACCAGCCCGGACCGGACCTCGAAACGCTCACTCGCCGGCTGGCCGATACGCCGGTGGACTTCCTGGACGAGCCCCGCGTCGCGGCCAGCGGCCGGGTCGCGGTGCCGGCCCTCGTCAATGACCTGGCGCGCATGCATGGCGGTCGTGCCCAGCGCGAAGCGCTTGCCGGATTCGAAGGCCAGAGCGCACGCGGCGACAGGAACCGGCTCGCGGTGGCCATGATCGGCGCGTGGCTGCTGGCCGATCCGTGGTTCCTGGCGCAGCGCCTTGACGTGGCGGCGCTGGTGGAGACCCTTGCGCAGCTGTCGGCGGAACTGGCCGCCGTGACCCCTGCCCACCGTTTCGCATCGGATCCCGAGCGGCGCGAGGAGTTCGCGCGCGCGATGCTGGCCAGGCTCGGCTACAGCCCGGCCGGGGAAACCGATGCCCAGGCCACCGACCGCCTGGCGGCGATCAGTGCGAGCGAGCGGCGCCGCCTGCTGGAGGCCAGCAGGGCCGCGGAGCAGCGGGCACGCGAGATCCGCGAGGCCCTGGCCCGCAAGCTTGCCGAGGAATCCGCCGACAAGTGGACGCGCGAATGAAAGCGGCCAGCTGCGACGGCGATCCGCTTCACCGCGAACGCTTCCCCACGCTGACGCCCGACGGCCAGGGCATGCTGGACTTCATGCTCGGTCATCCGTGCGCGCCGGTGTACCGCAACAAGAGCGGTAACCGCCTGCTGGCGCACGAGGTCGAAGCGCTGCGCGCCTACGAAGGCGAAGTCGCGGCCGCCCCGGTGGGCTGGCTGCCGGGCAGGGCGCCGGCCTGGGTTCCGGGCTTCATCGAGGAGGTGTTCGCGCAGGTCCCGCATTACCGTGCGCTCGGTTCGCCGCCGCGCTCCCTGGAGGACGTGGCGCCTGTCGGTCGTGCCGATTTCGCGGCCGGCATCGCGCATTTCGTGCCGGACGACGTGCCGCTCGAGCGCATGATCCATTTCCGCACCACCGGCACCACCGGTCATCCCTTGCTCCTGCCGTCCCATCCTGTCGTGGCGGGGCGTTACGCGGCCTTCCACAAGCGCGCCCTGCGCCGTGCCGGCATCGCGCCCGCGCATGGGCGCGGACAAGTCGGCGTCGTCCTGCTTGGTTACCAGCGGCAGTGCTTCACCTATGTGTCGGTGACGCCGACCATGAACGAGGCGGGGCTGGCCAAACTGAATCTTCACCCTGACGACTGGCGCGATCCGGATGACCGCGCCCGCTACCTCGACGCACTGGCGCCGGAGATCGTCTCCGGCGACCCGATATCCTTCGCGGAATACCTCAAGCTGCCGGTAACCCACGCGCCGCGGGCCTTGATCTCGGTGGCCATGACTTTGCTGCCGGGCTTGCGCCAGCGTCTCGAGCAGCGCTTCGGCTGCCCCGTGCTGGACATCTATTCGCTCAACGAGGTGGGCCCTGTCGGGGTGTTCGACCCGGGTCTGGGCGGACACCTGCTGCTGCAGCCCAGGCTCTACGTCGAGATCCTGGACCACGCCGGACGACCTGTCCCGGCCGGTGCAAGAGGCGAGATTGCCGTCACCGGCGGCTTCAATTTCTGCCTGCCCCTGCTGCGCTACCGCACCGGCGATCATGCGTCGCTGGGGTTCTCTGACGAAGGTCCGGTGCTGCTCGGTTTGTCCGGACGCCGGCCGGTGCGCTATCTGGCGCGCGGCGCCTGGATCAACAACATCGACGTCACGCACGCGCTCCTGCCGTTCCCGATCTCCCATTTCAATGTGCACCAACGCGCGGACGCCAGCGTGGTGCTGCGCCTGGCGCCGGCTGCGATGGCGCATGCCGGCGCCGCCGTGACCGCGCTGGAGCGCCTGTTCGGCCCGCACAGCCTCACGGTAGAACCCTTGCATGCGGAGGGCAAGACCCTGCAGTACACGTCCGACCTGGAAGGAGCCCACTCGTGAGCCCGGACCAGGCCCTTGCTCCTGGCGCGTCGTCCAAGCCCTTCCGGCACGGGCTGGTGGTGGGGAAGTTCTGCCCGCTTCACCTGGGCCACATGCACCTGATCCGGAACGCGATCGCCGCCTGTGGCGAAGTGCTGGTCATCAGCTATACCAAACCCGAGTTCCCAGGCATGGGGCGGGCCACGCGAGAAGCGTGGCTGGGGCAACTCTTCCCCGAAGTGCGTGCGCTGGTGCTCGATGATGATGCGCTGGGCAGGCTGTGCGCCAGTCGCGGTCTTGCGCTCCGAAGGCTTCCCGACAATGACGACGATGCCGACGTGCACCGCGAGTTCACGTTCTGGCTGTGCTGGGCGGTCTGCGAAACGACCGTCGATGCCGTGTTCACGAGCGAGGACTATGGCCATGGTTTCGCCTCGGCGCTGTCGACCTACTTCAGCGCCGTTCAGCCTGGCTCGGCGCCGGTACGTCATGTCTGCGTCGATCTGTCGCGCACCACGGTGCCGATTTCGGGAACCCGCATCCGCGGGGACGTCCATCGTCATCGCAGCTTCCTGCACCCGGAGGTCTACGCCAGCTTCGTGCAGCGTATCTGCCTGCTGGGCGGCGAGTCCAGCGGCAAGTCGACCCTGGCCCAGGCGCTGGCGCAGCGCCTGGGCACTGTCTGCGTGCCGGAAGTCGGGCGGGAACGCTGGGAAGAACGGGGCGGTGCGCTCACTTACGCAGACATGCGCCTGATCGCCGAAGGCCAGGCGAGGCGCGAGGATCTCCTTGCACGGGAAGCCCGGCAGTGGCTCGTCTGCGACGGCAGCGCCCTGAGCACGGTGTTCTACAGCCTGGACGGGTTCGGCCGGGTCGATCCCGCCGTGCGCCGCCTGGCGCAGCGGCCGTACGCATGGACCTTCGTGTGCGCGCCGGACTTCCCTTTCGTCCAGGATGGCACCCGGCGCGACGCCGCATTCCGCCAGCGCCAGCACCATTGGTATTGCAGTGTGCTGCGGGCGCGCGGCCTGCCCTTCGTGGTGCTCGAGGGGCCGGTGACACAGCGCCTGGATGCAGTCTGCAAGATCCTGGGCTCGCCGGTAGGCGAAAGCAGCTGATGCAAGGAGTCGCGGCGCGACGTCCTGGCTTGCCGCAGGCCGTCTTCCGCGTTGCGGGCCGGCCGTCTAGCGATTCAGCCTGTTGAGCAGATGGCTGCGCAGCGCCCGCGCGCCATCCTCGTCCAGCGGCGCCAGCATCCGCCGCGCGGCGGGCGGAATATGCTCCGCCTCGGACCCGTCGCTCTCGAAGATGTAGTGCCGGAACAGCTCTTGCCAGGCGCGCCGCTGGGCCGGCGGCAGCTCGCGCAGGGTGAGCAGTCCCAGCATCAGTGCGCTGATCGGCGAGTCCATGTAGGCGGGCGTCGCGCGCCACCAGTAATTGACCAGGGCGTTGAAGGGCGCGAGCGCTTCGATGTGGTGCCACCACATGGAGGGGATGAAGATCGCGTCGCCCGGCTCCAGTTCGGCCACCTGCGCGCTTTCCATGGCCTGGGCAAAGCGCGGGAAGCGCTCCAGATCGGGTTTGGCGAAGTCCACCAGGCTGATCGCCTGTCCGGCAGGGTTGAAGTCGAGCGGTCCGATGTAGAGGTTGGACACCTGCTCCGGCGGGAACAGGGTGAAGCGGCGGCGGCCGGCTGCGACCACCGCGATATTGTCGGGCACGTCGTGGTGGGCGGCGATGCGCGAGCGGTTGCCGATCCAGATGCTCACCAGGGGCTGGCGCGCGCCCAGGTCGAGGTCGTTCTCCCCGCGAAAGCCCGGCAGGTAATGGTCGATCATGGTCGAGCCGACGTAGACCGAGGAAGGACGCGGGTCGTCCCTGTGCTTGTCCAGTTCCTCCAGCACCCGGTCGAGCGGGGCCTTGACGGTGGCGTAATTGAAGCCGCTCAGGTCCTCGTTGTAGAAGTAGCGTCCTTCGATCTCGGGCGCCCCCAGGAAGGCCAGCACCTGCTGGCCACGGTAGAAGCGGCGCAGGTAGTCGCCCGCTTCGCGCTGCGAGGCGCGCGCCGCTGCGACCATGGGCCAGCTGGAGGCCAGGCCGCGCAGCACCACCGGTTCGGTCGAGCCCATGAGCGCGTCGTCGAGCACGCCGGGCGCGAGGCCGTCGAGCTCGCGGATCGGCGCCGGTTCAGGCAGCCTGGCGGCCATCCCGGGCCTCGCGGCGCGCGATCAGCGCGCGGAACTGCGAGAGCGATGCCACCGCCATGTACATGGCCTCCAGGTGGCCGTCGCGGCTCAGGCGTTCGAGCACCGGGCCGGGCAGGGCGCGCAGGCGCTCCTCGTTGATCGTGTAAAAGCCCATCAGGCGGTGCTGCGCGCCGCTCTCGAGTTCGATGTCGGCGACGAAGGACTCGAGCAGCTCGTGCTCCACCAGGGCCGCCACGAAGGCCGGCATGGTCTGCAGGCCCTGGTGCAGGGTCAGCAGCACCGAATGGATGCGCTCCAGGTAGGGGCTGGTGCCGCCGTAGGGCAGGAACAGCGCCTCGCCTTCGGTGCGGCTCACGCGCGGGTGTTCGGGGTCGATGTGGACGTTCAGCTCGTCCCCGTGGCGGCCGATCAGGAAAGGCCGGCGCTCGACATTCAGCGGGATGTAGTGGGCGTCCCAGCCCTGCGGACCGAGGAACAGGTTCTCGCCGGTCTCGAAGCCGAACAGCGCCAGCGCTTCGTAGCCATCGGCGTCGTCGGTGCGGCGGAAGACGATGGGGTAGTGGGCCTGCACATGGCGGAACTCCTGCGGGAAGGTCAGGGTGAACATCAGGTCGTCGCCGTAGGCGGCGCCGCGCTCGGTGATCACGCGCAGGTCCTTGTGTTCCAGGTTATGCAGCAAAACGGATTGGCTCATGGTCTCCTCTGCTTTTGTTTTTTTCTGTGGTCTTGAAAGTTTCGCACACGCATAGCCATGCGTGTGAAAAAACAGGCCGTACGAAGACGGCCTGTCGGAAAAAGGCGGCTATGCGACACCGCCCGGCACCAGGAGTGCTACACCTCAGAACTTGTAACGTGCACCGACCATGTAGCGGCGTCCGCCGGTCGAGATCGACAGCACCTGCATTTCGGTGCGGCCGTGCACGCGCTGGGTCTCGTCGTTGACGTTGATCGCCTCGAGCGACAGGCTCAGGTTCTTGCTGACGTTGTAGCCGATCGAAATGTCCAGCTGGCCGTAGGGCTCGACATAGGTCGGGTTCGGACGGTTGTTGTTGTTCGTAGACGAGAGGAACTTGTCACGCCAGTTGTAGGCGGCGCGCACCGACCAGGTCGGGTTCTCGTAGATACCGACGAAGTTCGCCGAGTCTGACAGGCCGACCAGCGCGAACTGGTTGCCCACACCCAGGTTGTCGAAGGTCAGGTCCGACTTCACGTAGGTGTAGTTGGCCTGGAAGCCGAAACCGTTGGCGAACATGTGCTGCCAGTTCACCTCGGCGCCCTTCAGGGTCGCGCCCTGCGAGTTGACCAGGGTGGACACCTGGTAAGGCAGGGCCGGGTCGCCCGCGATGCCACGGATCGTGCCTTCCGCATTGCCCGCCGAGTTGATGCCGGTGCGGGTCACGCCTTCCTGACCGTTGAAGTTGTTCAGGATGTAGTTGCGGATGCAGGTACGGTCCGAGGACGCGCAGCCGGCAGCCAGCGCTGCGTTCCAGTACCTGCCGCCCACCGGGGTGGTGGCGGTCGGCGAACCTTCGGTGATGACGGTCGAGCCGGTGTAGTCTTCCAGTTTCTTGTGGAAGGCGCCCAGCGAGAACATGCTCTGCTTGTTGTAGTACCACTCGGCCGACAGGTCCAGGTTCTTCGACTTGACCGGTTCCAGCGCCGGGTTGCCGCGGCTGACCGTGGTGCCGGTGACGGTGGCGGTGGTGCCATAGGTGCTGCCGCCGGCGATCTGGTCATAGCGGGCGCGGCCGATCGACACGCCGTAGCTGGCGCGCAGCTTCAGGTCGGAACGCAGGTCCATGTCCCAGTCGAGGCTCGGCAGGAAGTTGTTGTACTTGCCGGTCAGGGTCTCGAACACCTGCGAGCCGAAGTCCACCGGCAGTTCGTTCGCCGAGATCCAGCGGATGCCGGTCGGGACCTTGGTCAGGCCGGTCGAGGCGACCCGGGTCTGCTCCCAGCGGAAGCCGATACCGGTGTGCATCGGCAGCGCGGTATCCCAGTCGGTGTTGAACTGGAAGTAGACCGACCGGGTCCGCTCGATGGTGGTGCGGTTGTAGGCCGGGTTGGCCAGGCTCGGGGTGTAGCCTGCCTGGTCGCCGGTGATCGCGATCGCCTGGTTGCGCACCGCTTCGAAGTCGAACGGGTTGATCTGGGTGAACAGGGCCGGATTGCCCGCGCCGCCCAGCTTGCCGAAGTAGTCGCGCAGGTCGGCCGGATGCCACAGGCTCTGGTCATAGGCGGCCGAGGTGTTCGGCACGGTGCCGGTCCAGGTGTCGCGCTGCACCTGCTGGAAGATCGAGAAGTTCTCGTTCTTGGTGAAGGCCGTGCCGAAGTTCAGGCCCGAGCGCTCGAACAGCTTCAGCTTGCCGCCCAGCTGGAGCTGGTCGAGCTTCATCTTGTTGCGGCCATCCTGGAACCAGGAGCCGGCGACCTGGTGCGGCGCGCGGTTGAAGTCGATGCCCGTGACCGACAGCACCGGCATCTCGTTGGTGAAGTCGGCGCGGGTGGTGCGGCGGCTGAAGCTGGCGGTGGCCAGGTCGTTGTTGATGCCGTAGGGGCTGTCCGACTTCGCTTCGGCGACCGAGTGGTGGGCGTCGACGGTCAGGGTCAGGTCGGGCGTGGCGCGCCACTGGGTGTTGAAGCCGATCGAGTTCAGGGTCGACTTGGTGGCCGAATCGCCGCCGTTCATCGACAAGTCCTGGTCGGTGTTGTGGCGCTCTTCGTAGTACAGCGGCGAAGCGATGCCGCTGCCGTTGCCGGTGAAGCTGGCGCCCTGGATGTCCACGTTGTGGCCGAACCAGGCCGACAGCTCGCTGTAGCGGTGCTCGATCTTGTTCTCGGCGTAGGTGTAGTCGAGGGTGGTGGTCAGGTCCTTGGTCGGGCGGAACTGGAAGGTCAGCTGGCCGTTGGTGCGCTTGCGCTGGTAGCCGTTCATCTTGTACGACAGATTCTGCGGCAGCTGGTACAGGGTGTCCCCGGTCGGCGGGTTCACGATGTTCGGGAAGTTCGGGTGGCCCGGCTGCGTCAGCGCGCCGTCGCCGGTCTGGCCGATGCGGTAGGGGCCCAGCCAGCCGTTGATGACGGCGGCCGTGTTGACGCCCATGTTGCGTTCCTGGTAGCTCGCGCTGGCGGACAGGCCGAACATGCCGTCGTTCCAGGTGGTGCTGTACAGGCCCGACAGTTCCGGGGTGTAGGAACGGCTGGCCTTTTGCTGCTGCGGCAGGTTGTCGTTCGAGCTGTCGTACATCACCTTGGCGCCGAAGCTTGACTGCTTGCCGAGGTCGAGCGGACGGCCGGTCATGACGTTCAGGGTGGCGCCGATGCCGCCCGGGGTAACGTCGGCGCGCACGCTCTTGTACACCTGGATCTGCGACACGGCTTCCGCCGCCAGGTTGCTGAAGTCGAAGGCGCGGCCGGACTGGTCGCCCAGGTTCGCGGTCGGCATCTGGCGGCCGTTGAGCAGCACCAGGTTCAGGTCCGGACCGACGCCGCGCACGGTCACCAGGGCGCCTTCGCCCCGGTTGCGGTCGATCGACACGCCGCTGATGCGCTGCAGCGCTTCGGCGAGGTTGGTGTCCGGGAATTTACCGATGTCGTCGGCCGCGATGCCGTCGACGAAGCCGTCCGAATTGCGCTTCAGGTTCAGCGTCGATTGCAGGGCGGCGCGGATGCCGGTCACGACGACGGTGTTGGTAGCGGCCGGCGCCAGCGGATTGCTGGCGCCCTCCGTGTTCGCCTCCTGCGCATGGGCCTGGGCGCCGACGGTGGCGCAGGCGCTGGCGACCGCCAGGGCGATCAGGCGATGCCGGGTGAGCGGGTGGAGTGAGTTTCCCTTCCGATTCTTGTGCAGCACAGTGTCTCCTTTCTTCTTCTACAAAATATGGCGCTGAGCCCTGATGGGAACGTGCCACTCGTGGTGGTGCCGCGGGGCACCTTGTATTGCAACTTTTTGTAGGGGGCTGGTCCGGGTGGCGGGGGATCTCTCGTCCCTTTCAGAAAATTCCACGCGGACTCACATTTACTGTAGATTAATCATCAATTTTTAATTAGTCAATTCATCGAACAAATTAATTCGCGTCGTGTCGCAGCGAGGCGCTGCCGAGGGAGCTGTCGGACTCGAGCGGCATTCTGGATCCGACATGGGCGCAAGTCATACTACCTGAAATCGATTTCATAAACAAATCAAAGACTTCCCGCCTAGGAGGACAATGATCAATGTGGAAAGACGCAGTTATAATTGCCCTTCTTCAATCGGCCACGCATGATCCGCAGCGGTTTGGCAAGCTCTGCTTGGTGTCGGAAAAAACACACACTCATCTCTACATTCGCGTATGCCAGTCACCGGTGACCACCAACTGCTGAAGCAACTCAACCGGATGGCGCTGGTGCGACAAGTGAGCACCCAGCCTGGTTTGTCGCGGGCGTCCCTGGCCGAAGTGCTGGGACTGACCAAGTCGACTGTCAGCATGCTGGTGCGCGAACTGATGGACGAAGGCTGGCTGGTCGAACGCGACCTGATCGCGACCGGCGACGTGGGCCGGCGCGCCACGCCCCTGCATCTCGATCCGGGACGCCTGGCCCTGCTCGGGGCCGAGATCGGCGTCGACGAAGTGCGCGTGGTCGCCACCAATCTGCTGGGCGAGGTGCTGGACATGCGCGTGCTTCCCTATGACGAGAGCCGCGATCCGGCGCATTGCATCGAGCTGGCGGCCGCCGGCCTGCTGCGCCTGGCGCGCCGGCTGGGAAGCGGCGCGGGCGGCGGCGGGGCGCGCCGGGTGCTGGGCATCGGCGTCGGCCTGCACGGCGGGGTCGACGAGATGCTCGGGGTGCTGCGCTACGCTCCCCACCTGGGCTGGCGCAACGTGGACGTCGACGAGCAGCTGCGCGCGCACTTCGCCGGCACCGCGCTCGAAGGGCTGCCGCTGTACATGCAGAACGAGGCGAACGTCGCGGCCCTGGCCGAATTCGAGTTCACCGGGCAGTCGGGCACCGATCCCCTGGTCTACCTGTCGATCGGCTATGGCGTGGGCGCCGGCGTCATCGTCGGCGACAACCTGCTGACCGGCCTGAACGGTTTCGCGGGCGAGGTCGGGCACGCCATCCTGCAGGAAAACGGCCCGGTGTGCTCGTGCGGACGGCGCGGCTGCGCCGATGCGCTGATCGGACTGGCCTCGCTGCCGGGCATGGAAAAGCCGAGCCGCGCGGCGCTCGAGCGGTTGGTCGAGCAGGTGGCGCAGGGCCAGCACGAGGCCTGCGCCGCGGTCGCGGCGGCCGGCGGCCAGCTCGGCGTCCTGCTGAACAATCTGTGGGTCGCCTTCGATCCGATGGCGATCGTCATCGGCGGGCCGGCCCTGCGCCTGGGCGACGCGCTGGTCGAGCCGGCTTGCCGGGTGCTGGCGGCCTATGCGGACGCGGCGATGCTGAGCGCGCCCGAGCTGCGCACCTCGCGCTTCGGCGCGGACGCGGTGGCCATCGGCGCCGCCGCGCTGGCGCGTCACCGCCTCACCCGGCCCCTCGACCTGCAGAGCATGGCGCGGCGCACCGACAAGGCGGGGCGCCACAAGCCCGCCTACTTCCTCCAGTAAGCCGGAAACTCCGCATGGCGCTCCGTTCCTGCCTCGCCCTGCTGGTCTTCGCCGCCGGGATGGCGAACGCCGCGGAGCGCTTCGACATCGCCATCACCGTCGACGACCTGACCGCCCACGGACCCCTGCCGCAGGGGATGAGCTGGACGGGCGTCGCGCAATCCACCCTGGCCAGCCTGAAGCGCCACGGTGTGCCGGAAGCCTATGGTTTCGTCAACGCCGCGCTCATCGCCCGGCATCCGGGCAGCGGGCAGGTCCTGGCGCGCTGGCGCGAGGCCGGCTACCCGCTGGGCAACCACACCTACAGCCACATGAACATCAATGCGGCGCCCTCGCTGCAGGCCTGGCTGGACGACGTGAAGGCCGGCGAGCCGGCGGTCGCGGCGCGCATGCAGGACGGCGACTGGCGCTACCTGCGCTTTCCCTACCTGGCGGCGGGCGAGGACCGCGCGCGCCGCGAGGGCGCGCTGGCCTGGCTGCGGGCGCGCGGCTACCGGATCGCCGAGGTCACGCTCAGCTTCAACGACTGGGCCTACAGCGAGGCCTATGGGCGCTGCCTGGCCAGCGGCGACCAGGCCGCGATCGCGGCGATGCGCACGCGCTACCTGCGCGAGGTGGACCAGGAGATCGCGCGCGTCAAGGCCTTGTCGCAGCGTGTCTACGGCCGCATGATCCCGCAGGTGCTGCTGACCCACATGGGCGCCTTCGGCGCCTTGACCCTGCCGGAAGTGCTGGCCAGGCTGGACGCCGCCGGCGCGCGCTACGTCGGCCTGGCCCAGGTCCAGTCCGACCCGGCCTACCGCGAGGCCGGCGGCGCGCCGGGGCAGGGGACCCTGATCGAGCGCCATGCGCGCGCCGCCGGGATCCCGCTCGCGGGCCTGCCGCAAGCGGCCTCGCTGGACGGCATCGACGCGCTATGCCGGCCCGACCCTGCTGGGGCCGGGCCGGCGCAGCCATGACGGTCGCGGGCGCCGGCCGCCAGGTTCAGGCGCGGCGCACCGGCATGCCGCGCAGCGAGGCGGCGATCGCCTCGCGCATCGGCTTGGCGCGCAACTGGGCGTCGTAGGGCGCCGGGCGTTGCGGCAGGCCGTCCGGGCGTTTCGCCTCAGCCCAGTATTGCAGCCAGTTCAGGTGGTCGGCCATGCCCCACAGGAGGAAGTCGCGGCAGGTCGGATAGCTCAGGGTCAGGTCGAGATAGTCGCGCGCCAGCGCCGCGGTGGCCCCGTCGCGCTTGGCGACATCGGCGGGAAGTCCCCTGTCGTTGACGTCGAACTCGGTGATCAGGAGTTCGTAGCCCATGCCCGTGACCTCGTCGAGGAAGTCGCGCCAGGCCCGTTCCACCGCCTTGCCCTCGGATCCCGACATGGCGTCCTTGATGCCCACATGGCTTTGCAGGCCCAGCGCATCGACCGGGGCGCCGCGCGCCTTCAGGTCGGCAAGCAGCTTGAGCACGCCCTTGCGGTGGGCGGCGTTGTCCAGGGCCGGCCCCATGTAGTCGTTGTACACCAGCTGGGCATGTGGCGCGTATTCGCGCGCCAGGCGGAAGGCGAGATCGATCTGCTCCAGGCCGCCCATGCGCTGGCTGAACACGTTCTGCACCAGGCTGCCGTCGGCGGGCGTCACCGCTTCGTTGACCACGTCGTAGCTGATCACGTCCTTGCCGAAATGGCCGCAGACGGTCTTGATGTGCTCGCGCAGGATCCCTTCCGCGTGGCTTACCGGCTTGCCCGCCAGATCGAGCTCGTTCACCCAGGCGGGCAGCCACTTTGGCGCCTGCCAGACCAGGGTATGGCCGCGCACCAGCATGCCCTCCTTGCGCGCCCAGGCGAACATCTCGTCGGCGGCGGCGAAGCGGTAGGGCCCCGGTTGGGGCGCCAGGGCCTGCCACTTGGTCTCGTTCTCGGCGACGATCATGTTGCACTCGCGCGCCATCAGCTGGCGGTAGGCCGGGTCCTGGAACACCTTGTGGGCCGCGCCCTGGGGCGGCATGCCCATGGCGTTCCCGAAGCGCATGCCCTTGATCCGGGCCAGGTCCTTCAGGGCGGTGCCGGTGTCGGCGGCCGGCGCCGGCGCCGCCAGCATGGCGCCGGCCGCGGCGCCGAGCAGTTTGAGGGTGTCGCGTCGGGTCGTCATGCTCCCTTGTCTCCTGGTCTGGTCGCCGGCAGGTTCAAGCCTGTTCCTGGCGGTAGGGCGAGATGGTGAGGATCTTGCCGTCCTCGTCGTAATGCAGCTCGGTCACCTTCACCGAGCGCAGGTGGGTGACGCCGCCGGACAAGCTGCTGTCGTGATAGAACAGATAGGTCCGGCCTTCGAATTCGCAGATCGAATGGTGGGTGGTCCAGCCGATCACCGGGGTCATGATCTGCCCCTGATAGGTGAAGGGGCCGTAGGGGTTGTCGCCGGTCGCGTAGCACAGCAGGTGGGTGTCGCCGGTCGAGTACGAGAAATAATAGGTGTCGCCGCGCTTGTGCATCCACGAGGCTTCGAAGAAGCGGCGTTCGTTGTCGCCCGCCAGCAGGTCCTTGCCGTCGGCGTCGAGGATGCGCACGGCGCGCGGCGCTTCGGCGAATTCCAGCAGGTCCGGAGTCAAGCGCGCCACCCGGGGCTGCAGCGCAGCCTCATGGGCCGCCGGCTCCTGGTTGTCCTCCGCATAGACGTTGTCGCGGTACTTCTGGAGCTGCCCGCCCCAGATGCCGCCGAAATAGAGGTAGTACTCGCCGCCGTCCTCGAACACGGCCGGGTCGATCGAGTAGCTGCCGGCGATCGCCTGCGGCTGGGGCGTGAAGGGGCCGGCCGGATGCTCGCCCACCGCGACCCCGATCTGGAAGATGCCGTCGGCGCGCTTGGCCGGGAAGTAGAGGCAGTACTTGCCGTCCTTGCTGGCGCAGTCGGGCGCCCACATCTGGCGCTCGGCCCAGGGCACGTCGCGCACGTGCAGCGCCACTCCGTGGTCGACGGCCTCCGCGCCCGGGTGCGCCATCGACACCACGTGGTAGTCCTCCATCGCGAAATGGTCGCCGTTGTCGTTGAAGGGGACGCCCGCCTCGATGTCGTGGGACGGATAGATGTAGATCCTGCCCTCGAACACGTGGGCCGAGGGATCGGCGATGTAGATGTGCTCGAGCAGGGGTTGCGAAATGGCGAGCGCCTGCAGGGCCTGCACTTGCTCCTTGTTGATGATCTCGGACATGAGTGTGGATAGGGTCTGGGTTGATCGTGGATGCGGTGGCTCAGTGGGCCGCCACCGAACGGCGGGCGCCGAGCTCGCGCTCGATCTGCAGTTCGGTGGACTTGCGGATGTCGTACAGGACCAGGCTGCACACGCCCAGCAGGAAGGGCAGGCCGGCATAGACGCTGATCGACATGCGGATGCCGTCGGCCACCGCGGGCGCCTGGACCGCCTGGGCGGCGTCGTAGCCGAAGGAGGACAGGAGGGCGGCCACCAGCGCGCCGCCGATGCTCAGGCCGGCCTTCAGGCCGAAGATCATGGCCGAGAACAGCAGGGCGGTGGCGCGGCGGTTGTTCTTCCATTCCGAGTAGTCGGCGACGTCGGCGATCATGGCCCACAGCAGCGGAATCGTGATGCCGTAGAAGAAGCCGTGGAAGAACTGGGCGCCGAAGACCAGGCCGATCGAGGTCGGCGCGAACCAGTAGAAGGCCAGCATGAACAGGGTCGAGACCAGCAGGGCGGCGCCGAACACGTCGCGCTTGCCGAAGCGGTCGGCCAGGGGCTTGGAGAAGCCGATACCGACGATCATCATCACGATGCCGACCCCGTTGAACAGGCTGAAGGCGGAGGTGGCGGCGTCTTCCGGCCAGTGGAACTTGGTCAGCCCCATGCCGGTCAGCGTGGCGTTGACGCCGTCGATGAAGGCGACGAAGCCGGTGTCGCGAAGAAAACCCGCCAAGGCCGCCTGGTCCAGGTAGACCCGGAAATAATAGATGTACATGCCGCCCTTGAGGGCCAGGGTAATGAACACCAGGATGGTCAGGGTCAGCATCACCAGCCAGGGCCGGTTGCCGATCAGGTCGGCGAGATCCTGGCGGATGCTGGAGCGCTGGCCCGGGCTCGGGACCACCCGCTCCCTGGTGGTGAAGAAGGTGATCAGGAAGCAGATGGTGCCGGCCACGGCGAAGATCATCATGGTGTTCTCGAAGCCCGCCACCTTGTCGCCGCCGCCGAGGATCAGCACCAGCGGCAGCAGCAGCACCTGGATGATCAGCTGGGCCACCAGCACCGCGACGAAACGGTAGGACGACAGGCTGTTACGCTCGGACATGCTGCCGGTCAGGACGCCGCTCAGGGCCGAGTAGGGCAGGTTGTTGGCCGAGTACACCAGCATCAAGAGGATGTAGGTCAGCAGGGCGTAGATGTACTTGCCGCGCTCTCCGAGATCGGGCGTGCTGAAGGCCAGGATCGCCACCAGTCCGAAGGGCACCGAGGTCCACAGGATCCAGGGGCGGAACTTGCCCCATCGGGTCGAGGTGCGGTCGGCGATGATGCCCATCACCGGGTTGAAGCAGGCGCCCACCAGGCCGCCGACGAAGATGATGCCGGCCGCCGCGTCCGGCGCGATCTGGTAGACGTCGGTGTAGAAGAACGCGATGAAGGTGAGCAGGGTTTGGAAGATCAGGTTGGCGGCAAGGTCGCCAAGCGAGTAGCCGATTTTTTCGAGTGTCCCCAGCGTCGGCAACGCCTTAGTTGTTGTTGTCATGTGCAGCCATTCTCATTCTATGTGTTAAGCGGCGCAGGACCGTTGCCGGGGCAGCGGACCGGCGCACCCGCGACGGCCATGTTACTGTTAGACGATGCGCCAATTCTTCAAGAAGAGATAGCGCAATCATCGCGTCGATTCTGGAGCAAGACCCCGTCAACGTCAATCGATTTTGTTGACATCGCGGCCACGTTCTCCTTGCTGGCGCGGGAAGCCGTGCCGGCAGGGCGCTGATAAAGGCTGCATACTCTCCGCGCTGCCGGAACGCGCCTGACAATGCGTTTCTAGGCTAAGATGATTGCGCTAACTATAACGCTGCGCCAGCCGTCGCCGCCCCCGGCCACGGCAGGGCCGCCTGACGGAGACATCACGTGAATTTTTTCCATCGAGCTTACCTGGCGGTCCTGTGCGTCGCCCTGTTCGGCCTGAGCGCTTGCGCGACCTCGCCATCGCGGGAGCCGGCAGCCGGCCAGCACTGGGTTGCGAGCTGGGGAACGTCCCCGCAAGCCCTGGGCCAGCCCGAGTCCCTGCCGGCCACCCTGTGGCGCGACGGCACCGTGCGCCAGATCGTGCGGCTGTCGCTGGGCGGCTCCCGGGTCCGGGTCCGCGTCAGCAACGTCTACGGCACCCAGATGATGGTCCTGGGCGAAGCCAGCATCGGCCGCGCGCTGCGGGCTGGCTCTTCCGAGGTGGTGGCGGGCTCGCTGCAGCCGCTGCGCTTCAATGGTCAGGCCGCGGTGCGGATCCCGGCCGGCGGCGAATACCTGAGCGACCCGGTCGAGATGCCGGTGGCGGCCGGCCAGGACCTGGCCGTCACGCTGCACCTGTCCGGCGATCCCGGGCAGCAGACCGGCCACGCCGGCGCGCGCACCCACAGCTTCCTGGCGCCGGGCCGGCAGACCAATGCGCCCAGCCTGGACGGCGCCCAGGCGGTGACGCGCTGGTACGCGCTGGCCGGGGTCGAGGTCAGCGCCGACTCGCCCGCGCGGGCCCTGGTGGTGGCCGGCGATTCGATCACCGACGGCTACGGCGCCACCACCGACGGCAACAACCGCTGGACCGACTACCTGGCGCGGCGCATCGCGCGGGAGCGCAAGCAGCCGCTCGCCGTGATCAATGCCGGCATCGGCGGCGGGCGTTTGCTGCGCGATGGCCTCGGCAGCAACCTGGCCAGCCGCTTCGAGCGCGACGTCCTGGGACGCGCTGGCGTGAGCCACGCGATCGTCTTCATCGGCGTCAACGACATCGGCGTGCTGCGCCGCGCCAAGGAAGACACGCCGGAAGCCCTGGCGGCCATGCTGGACGACTTCAAGCAGGCCCACCTGCAGATGATCGCCCGCGCCCACGCCAGAGGGGTATGCGTGATCGGCGCCACCATCACGCCCTTCATGGGGAGCGGCTACTACCAGCCGGCGGCCGCCAACGAAGCGCTGCGCCAGGCCGTCAACGACTGGGTGAGGCGGTCCGGCGCCTTCGACGGCGTGCTCGATTTCGACCGGGCGCTGCGCGATCCGCAGCAGCCGTCCTACCTGAGCAAGACCTATGACAGCGGCGACGGCCTGCATCCCTCCCATGCGGGCTACGCGGCCCTGGCCGAGGCGGTGCCGCTGGAGAGCCTGGAGCGCTGCGCCTACTCCAGGCGCGTGGGGTCGACGCAGTAGGGACGCTCGCGGTAGTCGAAATAGTCGAAGTCCGCATGCAGGCCGGCGCCCGACATGTCCTGGCAGGCCATGCCGACGAAGGCGCCGGTGAAATTGGGCTGGCCGGGGGCGCTGGCTTCGTCCGACAGGATGCTGGCGTCGAATTGCTGCGCCAGCCATTGCCAGGGGCCGCCGTCCAGGCGGTAGGCGAACAGCAGGCGTTCCTCGTCGACTTCCACCCGCAGTTCCAGCGGCACGCCGGCGGGCAGGGCCAGCGGCGCGCTGAAGCTGTCGGCCTGCACGTGGTTGGGCAGGCTGCTCATCACCCGCAGGTGCTTGCCCAGGACCTCGTCGTGCGAGACGTAGAGGTAATGGAACTTGGCCGCGCCGTAGTAGCAGACCAGGCCCGCCTGTTGCTGGAAATGCTCGGGTTCGAAGTCGAGCAGGGTGCGCGCGCCGTAGCAGTGCGCCTGCTGGCGGCGCGCCACCAGGGCCTGGCGGAACTGGCTGCCCAGGCTTTCGCGGCCGTACAGGCGCAGGTAGCCGGGCCTGGCCGTGAGGCTGAACAGCTCTTCCGGCCAGGGGGTGCGCAGCCACTGGAAGTCGATCGGCAGTTCCGGGGCGTCGAAATCGGCGCGCGCGGGAGCCTCCTCGAAGCGGTGTTCCGGCAGGCCCGGCGCGGGCGCCTGCGACTGCGCCGTGCCCTGGGCGTCGAGGGTGCGCAGCCAGCCGTCATCGCCCCAGACGACCGGCTGGATCGCGGTCTCGCGTCCCAGCGTGCAGGCGCCGCGGTTGCGCAGCGGCCGCCCGCACAGGTAGGCCATGTAGGTCTGGCCGTCCTGGGTTTCGACCAGGTCGGCGTGGCCGGCGCGCTGCAGTGCAACGTCCGGGCGGTGGCGCGAGCTGAGGATGGTCCGGTCGGGGTGCAGCTCGTAGGGGCCGAGCAGGGAGCCTGACCGGGCCATGGTCACGCCGTGGTTCCAGCCGGTGCCGCCCTCGGCGGTGAGCAGATAATAGTAGCCGCCGCGCTTGTACAGGTGCGGCGCTTCGGTCAGGCCGTGCTCGGTGCCTGCGAAGATGTTGTGGCGGCTCCCGACCAGGCGCCGTTCCTCCACCGAATACTCCTGCAGCACGATGCCGGCGAAGCGCTTGCCGCCCGGACGGTGATCCCAGAGCTGGTTCAGCAGGTACTTGCGGCCGTCCTCGTCATGGAAGAGCGAAGGGTCGAATCCGCTGCTGTTGAGGTAGACCGGATCCGACCAGGGACCCTCGATGCTGCTGCTGGTGACCAGGTAGTTGTGGAAGTCGCGCAGGGACGCGCTGCCGCCGGCCGCGCCGGTGGAGGTGCGGCCGTAGCGCTTGACGTCGGTGTAGATCAGCCAGAACAGCCCGTCCGCGTGGGTGAGGCAGGGCGCCCAGACGCCGCAGGAATCGGGCGCCCCGAGCAGGTTGAGCTGGCTGGCGCGCGAGAGCGGCCTGCCCAGCAGGCGCCAGTGGACCAGGTCGCGCGAGTGGTGGATCTGGACCCCAGGATACCACTCGAAGGTGGAGGTGGCGATGTAGTAGTCATCGCCCACCCGCAGGATGGACGGGTCCGGGTTGAAGCCGCGCAGGATGGGGTTCTGGATCATGGGTCTTGGCTAGGACGGGTTGAGGTGGTTCGGGTTCGCGCACCAGGCACCACAGCAGGACGGCGGCGACCAGGTCGAGCACGGCCAGGCTGACGAAGAAGGGCGTGTAGCCGACGCTGGCCATCAGGCCGCCGATCAGCAGCGAGAAGATCAGCAGGCCCAGGTTGCCGAAGGTGCCGCACATGCCGGCCACGGTGGCCACTTCGTTGCGCCGGAACAGGTCGGAGGACATGGTGATGACGGTGACCGACAGGGTCTGGTGCGCGAAGCCGGCCAGGCTGAGGAGGGCGATCGCGGTGTACGGGCTCTCGACGTAGCCGACGAAGGCCACGCCCATCATCATGCAGGCGCCGAGCGTGAAGGCGCCGCGCCGCGCATTGATCAGGCGTACGCCGCGCTTTTGCAGGAACAGCACCACCAACGGCCCGAACAGGCAGCCCAGGTCGGCCGCGAGGAAGGGCAGCCAGGCGAACATGGCGATCTGCTTGAGGTCGAAGTTGCGCACCGTGGTCAGGTAGAGGGGCACCCAGAATGCCAGCGTGCCCCAGGCCGGGTCGGCCAGGAAGCGCGGCAGGGCGATGCCCCAGAAATTGCGCAGCTTGAGGATGCTGAGGATCGAGGGCCGCGCGCCGTCGCCCTCCAGGTGGCGCTCCTGGCCGGCGGCGATGTGCTGGGCCTCGGCGGCCGACAGGCGGCGGTGGCGCGCCGGGGCGTCGTAGAGCAGGAGCCAGAGCGCCACCCACACCAGGCCGAGCGCGCCCGTGATCACGAAGGCCGATTGCCAGTTGTAGTGCAGGATGGCCCACACCACCAGCGGCGGCGCCAGCATCGAGCCGAAGGAGGCGCCGATGTTGAAGACGCCGCCCGCCATGCCGCGCTCCTTGGCCGGGAACCATTCGGACACCGCCTTCATGCCGGCCGGATTGGCCGAGCCTTCGGCCAGCCCGAGCAGGCCGCGCAGGACGGCCAGGGTCTGCCAGTTGGTCGCCATGCCGTGCAACATGCAGATCACCGACCAGGCGGCCGCGAAGATCGCGAAGCCGGCCTTCAGGCCGATCACGTCCAGCACGTAGCCGCACAGGGGCTGGAGCATGATCGCGCCCTGGAAGGCGGCCGTGATGTACGAATATTCCTTGGTGCTGATGTCGAGGTCGGCGAGCACGGTGGGCGCCGCCACGGCCAGCGAGCTGCGGGTCAGGTAGTTGATGACCGCCCCCAGCATGATCAGGATGATCATCCACCAGCGCAGTCCCTTGATCGTCTTGCGCAGCATGATCAGCGTCCCAGGCTAGGGCGTTTCGGGTCGTAGACCCAATCCGGCACCAGGTAGCGCATCGCCATGGCGTCGTCGCGCGCCCCGCCGGCGACCCGCTTGTACAGGTCGTGGGCGTCGGCGATGCGCTCCATGTCGGGCTCGATGCCCAGGCCCGGGCGTTCCGGCACCGCGACCTGGCCGTCCTCGATGCGCAGCGGCTCGCGGGTCAGGCGCTCGCGCCCCTCCTGCCAGATCCAGTGGGTGTCGATCGCCGTGATGGCGCCCGGCGCGGCCGCCGCGCAATGGGTGAACATCGCCAGCGACACGTCGAAGTGGTTGTTCGAGTGCGAACCCCAGGTCAGGCCCCAGTCGTGGCAGAGCTGGGCCAGGCGTACGGAACCGTGCATGGTCCAGAAGTGCGGGTCGGCCAGCGGGATGTCGACCGCGCCCAGCAGGTGCGCGTGACCCATCTGGCGCCAGTCGGTGGCGACCATGTTGGTGGCGGTGCGGATGCCGGTGGCGCGCTTGAACTCGGCCATGATCTCGCGCCCGGAATAGCCTTTCTCCGGGCCGCAGGGGTCTTCCGCGTAGGCCAGCAGATGGCCCTGGCCGCGGCAGGCCGCGATCGCCTCGGCGAGCGACCAGGCGGCGTTCGGGTCGAGCGTCACGCGCGCCTGCGGGAAGCGGCGCTTGATTTCCGCGACCGCGGCGATTTCCTCCTCGGCCCGCATCACGCCGCCCTTGAGCTTGAAGTCGCGGAATCCGTAGCGCTCGACCGCCGCCGCGGCCTGCTCGCCGATCGCCTCGGGTGTCAAGGCTTCCTGGTTGCGCAAGCGGTACCAGCCCTCGCGGCCGGCGTCATCGTCGTAGGGCAGGTCGGTGCGGCCACGGTCGCCGATGTAGAACAGGTAGGCCAGCACCGGCACGTGGCTGCGCTGCTGGCCCGCGCCCAGCAGTTCGCACAGCGGCAGGCCGAGGTGCTGGCCGAGCAGGTCGAGCAGGGCCGCCTCGACCGCCGTCACCACGTTCTCGAGCCGCAGGTTGATCTCGTGCGGCTGGGTCATGACGGCCGCCTCCTGGCTCGAGGTGACCCGGTGGCTGGGACCGGAAAGGCTGGCGCGCAGCCGGTTCAGGGTCTGGTGGTGGCGTGCGATCTCGGTTCCAGTGACCAGCGGGACCAGCTTCTGCAGGGCCAGCAGGATGCCGTTCGAGCCCGGCACTTCGCCCATGCCGGTGTTGCCCGCGCTGTCCTTGAGCAGCACCAGGATGCGGGTGAAGTAGGGCGCGTGGGCGCCGCACAGGTTGAGCAGCATGCTGTCGCGGCCGGCGACCGGGATCACCTGCATCTCGACGACGGTGGGACTGGTGGCGCGCTTCACAGGGATCATCGATGGACTCCGGTCTGGCGGTGGCGGTGGCGGTGACGGAAACGGGGCGCGGCGTTCAACCGTGTCCCGGGGCGTAGGGGAAGCTGAGCGAGCGGTAGTGCTCGAGCGGCTGCGCGGGCGGGCGCACGCCGGCGGGCAGGGGCAGGCCGGAGGCCTGCTGGAAGTAGGCGAGGCAGGCGTCGCGCCACCACTGCGCCTCGCGGTGCTGCTGGGCCAGGCGCTGCGCCACTTCCTCGAAGCGCTCGGCATCGACCAGCGGCCGCAGGCGCTGCCACTCGGCCTGCATGGCCGCCACCTCGGCCACGCCATGGTCGTAGCGGGCCACCAGCTCCTCCCACAGGGTGCGCCCGGAGGCCATGCGATGGTCCCAGGGCAGGCGGTGGAACCAGAGCAGCAGCGAAGGCGGGGTGGTGGCCGGCGAGGCGAAGCGGCGCGCCACTTCGGGCGCGTACTGGGCCACCGCATTGCTGCCGCGCGGACCGCGGTCGAAGCCGATGCCGTCGCGGCCGGCGCGGTGGTAGTAGACCGGATTCCAGTCGGCGCGCTCCAGGTTGTCGACCCAGGGCGCGGGGCCGTGGTGATGGCCGGTGCCCATCAGGTGGTGCAGGCCGAGCGGCGTCATGTAGTCCACCACCGCTTCGCGCGAGCGCATCATGATGTCGGTCACCGGATCGAGCAGGCGACGGTCCGGCGAGAAGGTCTGGGCCGCCCATTCGCGCGCGATGGCGCGGCTGTCCAGGCCCTGGTCCCAGGCCAGGCGCCCGAAGGCGTACCAGTTGGCCTGGTCGAAGGTGGAACCGCTCCAGTTGCGGCTGCTGCCGATGTTGGCCACGCCGGCGATGCCGCCCACGCGTCCGGCCTGTTCGCCGCGCACCACCTGGGCCACGCTCAGGCTGCGCCCTCCGATGCGGGTGTCGAAGCCCAGGGTCTCCTGGAACATCGGTCCCAGGTAGGCGAGGTGGGTGGCGAAGCCGAGGTACTCCTTGGTGATCTGGAATTCCATCATCAGCGGCGTGCGCGGCATCGCCCCGAACAGCGGATGGGCCGGTTCGCGCGGCTGGAAGTCGATCGCGCCGTTCTTCACCTGCACCAGCACGTTCTTGTCGAACTTGCCGTCCAGCGGCTGGAACTGGGCGTAAGCCTCGGTGGCGCGGTCGTGGATCGCGCCGGGGGCGTCCTTGCCCTTGCTGGCCGCCCTGGCTTCTTCCGGCGAGGCGTAGACGAATGCGCGCCACATCACGATGCCCTGGTGCGGGGCCAGCGCGCGCGCCAGCATGTTGGCGCCGTCGGCGTGGTTGCGGCCGTAGTCCTGGGGCCCGGGCTGGCCTTCCGAGTTGGCCTTGACCAGGAAGCCGCCGAAGTCGGGAATGCTGCGGTAGATCTCGTCGGCCTTGCGTTTCCACCAGGCGGCGACCTCGGGGTCGAGCGGATCGGCGCTCCGGGTTTCCTTCAGTTCGAGCGGGGTCGACCAGCGCACCGACAGGTAGACCTTGATTCCATAGGGGCGCAGGAGGCCGGCGACGGCGGCGGCCTTGGCGATGAAGGGCGCGCCCAGCACTTCGGCCTTGGCGTTGACGTTGTTCAGCACCGTCCCGTTGATGCCGAGCGAGGCATTGGCGCGCGCATAGTCGAGGTAGCGCGGATCGAGGATGCCCGGCAGTTCCCACCAGTTCCAGATCGACTCGCCAGCGTAGCCGCGTTCCACGCTGCGGTCGAGGTTGTCCCAGTGGTTCAGCACCCGCAGCGGCAGGGTGGGGCGGGAGGCGAGGGCGATGCCCTCGGCCGGCGTTCCGAGCTGGAGCTGGCGCAGCCAGGCGAAACTGCCGTACAGGAGGCCGATGTCGGCATTGGCGGCGACCAGGGTGACCGGCACGCCGTTCAGGCGCGCGCGCCGCACCAGGTAGCCTTCGTTCCCGAGCTGGCGCAGGGCTGCGCGCACGGCGGGGGCGTCGTCCAGCGCGGCCGGCAGGTCGGCGCCGCGCGCCAGCACCAGGGTGTTCGCGCGGGCCTGCGGGACGAGGGCAAGCTCCCGGCCGAGCAGGCCCTGGAGGCCACGGCGCAACTCGGCGCGCGCCGCCTCCACGGTGGGGCTGGTCACGCCGACGGCCAGGATGGAGTCGGGAACATGCGCGCGTTGCGCGTCCGGCAGGGGGCGGTAACGCAGCCACAGCTGGTACCCGTCTTCCGCCACGGCGCCCATCGGAATGCAAGCCACAGCCAGCACCAGGGCGGCGCGCAGCCACCTGAGAAGTCCTCGCATGTCGTCTCCAGTATTTTTGTTACGGGACCACGTCGAGGTGATACCCGCTGCGACGGATGTTAGCGCGAACTTTACGAATTTGAAAGCTTTTTCTAGGGACAAGCTGGGGGCGGGACGGCGACTTTGTGTGATGGTTGTGGTAAGGTCAGTGTATTAAGATTGCGCAATCACATCCAAAAGGCCAGCACGTGAAGAAAAATAAGATCGACGCCTTCCAGGGAGCATCCGGGCGGCGCGCCGCGCCGACCATGGTCGATGTCGCAGCGCTGGCCGGGGTGTCGGCGATGACGGTCTCGCGCGTCATGAACGGCAAGGGCCTGGTGAGCGAGAGCACGCGCCGCAAGGTGGCCGAGGCCGTGGCCGCGCTGAAGTACGCGCCCAACCAGGAGGCGCGCAATCTCGCCGGTTCCAAGCCGATCCGGATCGGCTTCGTGTACAGCAATCCTAGCGCGGCCTACCTGAGCGAGTTCCTGGTCGGCCTGCTGGCCACCTCGGGCCTGAACAACGTCCAGCTGGTGGTGGAGAAATGCGACGCCGACGCGGCCGGCACGGCCCTGGCCAGCCAGCTGGTCGGGAGCGGCCTGGACGGCGTCCTCCTGCCGCCGCCCCTGTGCGACAACGGCACGGTGCTCGCGGCCATCAAGGAGGCGGGCGTCCCGGCGGTGCTGGTGGCTTGCGGGCTGCCCGATGCCTTGCTGGGCGCGATCAGCATCGACGACTACGAGGCCGCCCACCGCATGACCCGCCACCTGATCGCGCTCGGGCACCAGCGCATCGGCTTCGTGGCCGGCCACCCGAACCAGACCGCCAGCGCGCGCCGCTACGAGGGCTACCGCGCGGCGATCGCGGAGAAGGGCGCCGATGCGGCCGAGGAACTGGTGGTGCAGGGCCTGTTCACCTACCGCTCGGGACTGGACGCGGCCGAACAGCTGCTCTCGCTGCCCGAGCGCCCGAGCGCCATCTTCTGCAGCAACGACGACATGGCCGCCGCCACGGTGGCCGTGGCCCACCGGCTGGGCCTGGACGTGCCCGGCGACCTGACCGTCACCGGCTTCGACGACACGCCCCTGGCCACCACCATCTGGCCGGAACTGACCACGGTGCGCCAGCCGATCGCCGGCATGGCCCGCGAGGCGGTCCTGGCGCTGGTGCGGCGGGTGCGCAGCCTGCGCGACAGCGAACCGGCCAAGCCGGAACACCTGCGCATGGATTTCGAGCTGGTGCGCCGCCAGTCCGACGCCGCGCCGCGGGTGCGTCCGCCGACGCTGCGCCGGCTCGGCTAAGGCCGGCCTGAGATCGATGCGGCCCAACGCGGGCCAATGCGGCCGCGCGCGGAGAGCCCGGCCCTGATTGTGTCGATTCCTTATTTATTCGTTGACAAGCCACATTTTCGCGACTTAGACTCGGATGGTTGCGTTACCATTTTTCGTAGAAAAAATGTTCGTAACATCGTGGTGAATACGACAATAACGAGGAGACAGGCATGCAATATCAGGACGTCAACGTACGGCCGTGCATCCGGGCCGGCGGTCGCATCATTCAACTCACCCTGCTCGCCTCGCTGGTTCCGGCGGCGTGGGCCCAGCAGGCAAGCGAGCTCACGCCGGTCCAGACCGTGACGGTGACTGGCTACCGCGGCAGCCTTGAATCCTCGGCGCGCGACAAGAAGGAAGCGACCGGCTTCCAGGATTCGATCTTCGCCGAGGACCTCGGCAAATTCCCCGATACGAACATCGCCGAGTCGCTCAACCGCATTCCCGGCGTGCAGGTGTCGCGCGAGATCAGCGGCGAGGGCGTGAACGTCCAGATCCGCGGCCTTGGCACCAGCTTCACTAAGATCCTGCTTAACGGCGCCCCGGTCGCGGTGGCTTCGACCGGCAGCACCGACAGCCAGAACACCAACCGCGAGGTCGACCTCGACCTGCTGCCCACCGACCTGTTCACCAAGCTCACGGTCAGCAAGAGCCCGAGCGCCTCCCTGCTCGAAGGCGGCGCGGCCGGCGTGGTGGACATGCGCAGCGCGCGCCCCTTCGACCGCAAGGGCAGCTATACCGCCGTCAACCTGGGCGGCACCCGCAATGCCGTGGCCAAGAAGTGGGGCAACCGCGGCTCGGTCCTGGCCTCGAAGACCTGGGACAACACCTGGGGCATCCTGGGCGGCGTCGCCTGGAGCAAGTCCAAGGTCCTGACCACCGGCTACGAGACCATCGGCTTCACCAACCCCAACCTGAGCGCGGCCCAGAACCCCAGCCCGACCCGCAACAACACCGGCGGCGGCAATTTCAGCATCCCGGCCACGGTGCCCAGCAACGCCGGCAACGGCTTGAGCCCGGGCGCGCCCATCGACCAGGCCTTCCTGCTCGCGCAGAACCCCGGCCTGTCCATCCAGCAGATCGACAACGCCCTGATTCCGCGCCTCGGGCGCGGGATGGCGCAGTACGGCGACAAGGACAAGGTCACTGCGATCCTGTCGGGCGAGTTCCGCCCGAACGCGGACCTGCACTTCTACGTCGACACGATGTACAGCGAGAAGGACAACGACCTGCAGCGCATCGACACCGCCTGGATCGGCCGCAACGGCGCCGTCATTCCGCTCAACATGAAGGTCGACCGCAGCGACTGCGCGGCCGGCTGCGTGGTGGAGAGCGGCACCTTCGCCAACGCCCAGTTCTTCGCCGAGTACCGGCCCTATCTCGAGGACGTGCGCCTGAAGGGCATCAACCCGGGCATGGAATGGCACATCGGCGACAAGCTCAAGCTCAACGCCCAGCTGAACTACACCAAGTCCGAGTTCACCCGCGAATCGCCGACCGTGCTGCCGGTGACCGCGCCGAATTCGGGCACCACCGTCACCTTCACCAATGGCGCGGTGCCGACCATCGCCAGCTCGCGCGACGTCAGCAACCCGGCCAGCTTCCTGCTCGACACCTCGGCGGGCGGGCGCGTCAACCTGCAGCAGGAAAAGCGCGAGACCAGCACCAAGGGCCTGCGCACCGACCTGAGCTGGGGCGATCGCGACTTCAAGCTCACGGGCGGCTATGCCTACGACGACATACTGCGCCGCATCACCGCGCGCGACAACTCGACCGCCTGGCAGAACCTGATCTGCGGCGGCGTCGCCAACTGCCAGGGCGCGGGCACGGTCGGCGCCCGGGTCGGCGAATACCTGACCCGCGGCCCCAACGGCCTGATCGCAGTGGACTGGGCGCGTTTCGCGGCCGACACCAACTACGCCCAGCTGCTGGCCGAGGCGCCGATCACCGGTGCCTCCAACACCGGCGCCTCCACCGGCTTCATCCAGGAAAAGACCCACGGCGCCTTCCTGCAGGTCGACGGCACGACCCAGCTCGCCGGACGCCAGTTGCGCTACAACGCAGGCGTGCGCTACGTGCGGACCGAGCAGAGCGTCGGCGCCTACAACTCGGTGGCCGACCCGCGCAACGCCAACCTGCCGGCCGGCACGCCGCCCTTCCCGAACGTGAACCAGTGGGTCTACGTCGACAAGACCTACAACAATACGCTGCCTTCGGCCAGCGCCGCCCTTGACCTGGCCAAGGACCTGGTGCTGCGCGCCTCGGCTTCGCGTACCATGACCCGGGCCAATCCGGACGCCCTGCGTCCCGGCATCAACTTCTCCAACCCCTCGGCCGATATCGGCAGCCTGGGCGCCCCCAACCTGGAGCCCTACCTGTCGGATAACCTGGACCTGGGCCTGGAGTGGTACACCGGACGCGAAGGCTATATCGCGGCGACGGTGTTCCAGAAAAAGCTGAACGGCTTCACCGTGAACCAGAGCACCACGCAGCCTTTCTCCAGCCTGGCCCAGTACGGCGTGACCTATGCCAGCCTGACACCGACCCAGCAGCAGGCGCTCGATACCCGCGGCGGCCCGGACCAGGCCACCGTGGTGATGACCGCCCAGCGCAACGCCGGCGGCAAGCTGAAGATCACCGGCCTGGAGCTGGGCTGGGTGCAGCCGCTCGACCGCCTGCTGCCGTGGCGCGGCTTCGGCTTCTCCGAGACCCTGACCCTGATCGACCAGAAAGCCAGCGGCGAGGGCACCCAGGGCTTCGTCGCGCTCGGCGTGCCGAAGCGCAGCAACAACTTCCAGTTCTATTACGAGAACCGCGGCTTCATGGCGCGCCTTTCGCACACCTACTCGGAGGGCAGCCAGGTGTCGGGCCTGAACCAGAACGGCATCGCCTCGGCGGCGCTGTTCAGCGACGACTTCAAGCAGCTTGATTTCTCGTCCAGCCTCGACCTGGCCAGCCTGCTCGACCGCGACGGCCTGCCGACCCTGACCTTCGACGTGGTCAACCTGACCGACACCGTGCGCCGCACCTATTTCCAGTTCCCGAACGCGACCTTCAACAGCTACAAGCCGGGACGGACGCTCGCGATCGGCCTGCGCGGGAGGTTCTGAGCGGCGCGGCGCCTTTCGCCGCGGCGGACAAGCTGCGGCGGATAACACGCCCCGGCGCCTGGCGGCGCGGGGGCACATGACAACACCACAAGGAGACGTAGCAGATGGGTATCAAGCGCAGGGAATTCTTGGCCTCGGTCGGCGGCATGGCCGGCATGGCAGGCGTGGCGGGCGTGCCGTTCGCGGCGACGGCCGCCGCCGCTCCGGGCAAACCGGAGGCCAACGCCGTCTACAAGCAGGCAAGGGCGCCGATCGCTGCGCGGGTCGAGGACCTGCTGGGGCGCATGACCCTCGAGGAGAAGGTCGGGCAATTGCTGTGCGTGTGGCAGAAGAAGGCCGCGATCCAGAACGAGGACACCAGTTTTTCGGGCGCCAAGGCGGCCGCCGCCTATCCGCACGGCTTCGGCATGCTGGGACGCCCGTCGGACCGGCGGGTCGGCAAGGCCAGCGCGGCCGGCGACGCCGGCGAGGTGGAGAACCGCGGCCCGCGCGAAACCGCCGACTACGTCAACGCGGTGCAGAAGTGGGCGGTCGAGGGCACCCGGCTCGGCATCCCGGTGCTGATGCACGAGGAAGCCCTGCACGGCTACACGGCGCGCGAGGCGACCAACTTCCCACAGGCGATCGGCCTTGCGTCCAGCTTCGACCCGGGACTGGTGACCGAGGTGTGCGCGGTGGCGGCGCGCGAGATGCGCGCGCGTGGCGCCCACCTGGCGCTGGCGCCGGTGGTCGACGTGGCGCGCGACCCGCGCTGGGGCCGCATCGAGGAGACCTATGGCGAGGATCCGCACCTGGCCGGCGAGATGGGTAAGGCGGCGGTGCTCGGCTTCTCCGGCGACACGCTGCCGCTGGCCAGGGACAAGGTCTACGCGACCCTCAAGCATATGACCGGCCACGGCCAGCCCGAGAGCGGCACCAACATCGGCCCGGCCAACGTCGGCGAGCGCGCGCTGCGCGAGATCTTCTTCCCGCCCTTCGAGAAGCTGATCCGCGAAACCAAGATCGCCGCCGTCATGCCCTCGTATAACGAGATCGACGGCCTGCCTTCGCACGCCAACCGCTGGCTGCTGACCGAGGTGCTGCGCAAGGAATGGGGCTTCGACGGCATCACCGTGTCCGACTACATGGGGGTGGCGGAGCTGGTGTCGCGCCACGGCCTGGCCGGCAGCCCCAAGGAAGCGGCGCTGCAGGCCTTCAAGGCCGGCGTCGACATCGAGACGCCGGATCCGCTGGGCTACCCGAGCCTGGTCGAGCTGGTGCGCGAGAACCGCGTCGCCATGCAGGAGATCGACGCCTGCGTGCGCCGCGTGCTGAGGCTGAAGTTCGAAGCCGGCCTGTTCGAGCAGCCCTATGCCGACGCCGCCGGGGCCGCCGCCCGCACCGCGACCCCGGAATCGATCGCGCTGGCGCGCAAGGCGGCCCAGCGCAGCGCCGTGCTGCTCAAGAACGACAAGGGTCTGCTGCCGCTGCAGCCGGCCAAGGTGGGCAAGATGCTGCTGATCGGGACCCACGCCAGGGACACGCCGATCGGCGGCTATTCGGACATCCCGCGCCGCGTGGTCTCGGTCTACGATGGCTTGCAGGAGGAGGCGCGGGCCCAGGGCTTTTCGCTGTCCTACTCGGAAGGCGTGCGCCTGACCGAGGAGCGGATCTGGGGCCAGGACGAGATCAGGTTCACCAAGCCGGAAGTCAATGCGCGCCTGATCGCCGAGGCGGTCAAGGCGGCCGCCTCGGCCGACACCATCGTCATGGTCCTGGGCGATAACGAGCAGACCGCGCGCGAGGCCTGGGCCGACAACCACCTCGGCGACCGCATCACGCTCGACCTGATCGGCCAGCAGAACGACCTGGCGCGCGCCATCTTCGCCCTCAACAAGCCGACCGTGGTGGTGCTGCTGAACGGGCGTCCGCTGTCGGCCAATCTGCTGGCCGAGCGCGCCGACGCCCTGCTCGAGTGCTGGTACCTGGGCCAGGAGACCGGGCACGCGGTGGCCGACCTGCTGTTCGGCCGCGCCAACCCGGGCGGCAAGCTGCCGGTGACGATCGCGCGCGACCCGGGCCAGCTGCCGATGTTCTACAACCGCAAGCCGAGCTCGCGCCGCGGCTACATCGACGGCCCTGCGACGCCGCTGTACCCCTTCGGCTACGGGTTGTCCTACACCCGCTTCGAGCTCTCGGAACCGACGCTGGAGCAGGCGCGCATCGCGCCGAACGGCAGCACCAGGGTAAGGGTCCAGGTGCGCAACGTGGGCAAGCTGCGCGGCGACGAGGTGGTGCAGATGTACATCCGCGACGACGTCAGCTCGGTCACCCGTCCGCTGCTGGAGCTGAAAGGCTTCCAGCGCGTCAGCCTGGCGCCGGGCGAGACGCGCACGGTGGTGTTCACGATCACGCCGGCCGACCTGCAGTTCTATAACGCGGACATGAAGCGGGTCGTGGAGCGCGGCAGCTTCACCGTGTTCACGGGCCCGAACAGCGTGGACCTCAAGAAGACCACGCTGACGGTTGTCTGAGCGCAAGCGGCGCCTTCCCACGGCTCTGCAACAAGGCAGAGCCGGCCCTCTTCCTGCCGACGGTGAAGGGGCGCCGGGGCCGGCCACGGGCCCCCGACCTGGTGTAGAGTAGTTTGCGCCGCCGGGTATCCGGAGCTCGCACAGGGAAGGGGGCTGGCAATGCTGACGCAAGAGACCAAGGACATCGTCAAGGCCACGGCGCCGGTCCTCGCCGCACACGGTGTCGACATCATCCGGCACTTCTACCGCAGCCTGCTGTCCGCCCATCCCGAACTGAAGAACGTGTTCAACATGCGCCACCAGGAGCGCGGCGAGCAGCAGGAAGCCCTGGCGCGCGCGGTGTACGCCTATGCGGCCAACATCGAGGATCCGTCCAGCCTGGCGGCGGTGCTGGAGGGGATCGCCAACAAGCACGCCAGCCTGGACGTGCGGCCGGAGCAGTACCCGATCGTCGGCGAGCATTTGCTGGCCTCGATCAAGGCCGTGCTGGGCGTGGCGGCGACCGATGCGATCATCGGCGCCTGGGCCCAGGCCTACGGCGAACTGGCCGACATCCTCATCGCGCGCGAGCGCACCCTGCGCGCGCAGCGGGGCGAGGTCTCGGGCGGCTGGGTCGGCTGGCGCGACTTCATCGTCACCGCCAAACAGGCCGAGAGCGAAGTCATCACCTCCTTCGTGCTGGACCCGGCCGACGGCGGCGCGCTGGCCGATTTCGAGCCCGGACAATACATCAGCCTCAGGATCGCGGTGCCGCGCCTCGGCCTGCAGCAGATCCGCCAGTACAGCCTGTCGGACGCCCCGAACGGGCGCAGCTATCGAATCTCGGTCAAGCGCGAGGAGGGCGCCGTGCCGGAGGAGAAGGGCTATGTCTCGACCCTGCTGCACGACGAGGTCGGGGTGGGCGACCGCCTCCAGCTCGCGCCGCCCTACGGCAACTTCTTCATCGACGTCAACGCCAGCACGCCGGTGGTCCTGATCAGCGGCGGGGTCGGCCTCACGCCCATGATCAGCATGCTCAACCGGGTGCTGCAGTCGCCGGGACGCGAGATCGTGTTCGTCCATGGGGCGCGCAACAGCGGGGTGCACGCGATGAAGGACCACCTGCGCGCGACCGCGGCGCGCCATCCGAACTTCAAGGTCATCATCTTCTACGACCAGCCGCTGCCGCGCGACCAGGCGGGCAGGGATTTCGACTACGCCGGCATGGTCGACCTCGACACCGTGGCCGACGCCATCCTGCGGCCCGACGCCGACTATTACATCTGCGGTCCGATTCCTTTCATGCGCAAGCAGCACGACGCCTTGACTGCGCGCGGCATCCCGGAGACCCGGGTGCATTACGAGGTGTTCGGCCCGGACCTGTTCGCGCAGTGAAACCGGCCACGCCCGCCGGCCACGGTCCTGCTCAGAGCGGGCGCACCCAGACGTTGCGGAAACTGACGGCGTCGCCGTGGTCCTGCAGCTTGATCGGCGCCGGGCCGTGCTTGCGGTAGGACGGCTTGCCCACATACAGGGTCTCGCCCGGCAGGGCGACGTGGTGCTGGACCAGCACCCCGTTGTGCAGCGCCGTGACGTAGGCGGGCGAGAGCAGGGCGCCGTCGGCGGCGAAGCGCGGCGCAGTCCAGATCACGTCGTAGCTCTGCCACTGGCCGGGGGCGGCGCAGGCGTTGACCAGCGGGATGTGCTGCTTGTAGATGCTGGCGGCCTGTCCGTTGGCATAGGTCTTGTTGTCGGCGCAGTCGAGGATCTGGAGCTCGTAGCCGCTGCCCTTGCCGGTCGAGGCGAGGAACAGGCCGCTGTTGCCCCTGGCCTGGCCGGCGCCGGCGAGCGTGGTGGGCGCCCGCCATTCGAGGTGGAGCTGGTAGTCGGTGAACAGGCGCCGGGTCTGGATGTCGCCACTGCCGCCGCGCACGCTGAACGCGCCATCGGCGACGGTCCAGCCGGCGGGCTTGTCGGGCGCGTCCGCCGAGACCCATTCGCGCAAGTCCTTGCCGTCGAAGAGCACGATCGCGTCCGAGGGGGCGGACGCCGGTCCGCCGGGGACCACCCGCTTCGGTTCCGGCGACCACACCTCGGTCGCCGCCGGGTCCTGGACGGGCTGCTGCTGGGCGAGGGCGCCCAAAGCCAGGCTTGCGGCGCATGCCGCCACACAGGTTTTTGCAATCATCGTCGAACCATCCTCATCCAAGAGAGGGGAGCAGCATAGCATGCGGTCCGTACAGGCCGGCATGGGCCCTGATCAGCTGGACCGGCGGCCGGAACGGGGCCGCCGGGGGCGGCGCATGTGCGCAGAGGCAGCATGTCGAGCGCTGACCTACCCAGAGTGAATGAGCCGCGCCAGTCCCGTTGCGCATTTCCCCGCTAAACTGCGTCCCGGACAGCGAATCCTTGCCTGCGCCGTCAATGTTGCGATTAAGATATGTGGTTAAACCACATGACAGCCCTGTCAAGGGCGCAACCGGGGCACGCAATGTCGACGCACACCCAGCAACGCATGCATCTGCTGTTCCTGACCGCGGTCTGCGGACTCGGGGGACTCCTGTACGGGATCGACATCGGCATCATCGATCCCGCCTTGCCTTACCTGCACCGGGCCACCAGCCTGAGCGAAGCCCAGCTCTCGCTGGTGGTGGCGGCCGTGATGGGCGGCTCCATCCTGGGGTCGGTGGTGGCCGGCATGCTGGCGGACTGGCTGGGGCGCCGGCCGATGATGGTGGTCAGCGCGCTGCTCTTCGTCGGCAGCGTGGCCGTGATCTACCTGTCGCAGTCCTTCGTCCCGCTGATGCTCGGGCGCCTGCTGCAGGGCCTGAGCGGCGGCGTGATCGCGGTGGTGGTGCCGCTCTACATGGCCGAGTGCCTGCCGGCCGACCAGCGCGGACGCGGCCTCGCTTTGTTCCAGTTCGCGCTCACCGCCGGCATCGTGCTGGCCGCCTTCATCGGCAACCACTACCTGGGCAACGCCGAGCTGGCGATCCAGGCCGCCGGCAACGACGCCGTGGCGGTGGCGGCCGCCGCCGACCGGGCCTGGCGCAGCATGTTCCTCGCGGTGCTCTACCCGGGCAGCCTGTTCCTGCTCGGTTGCCTGTTCGTCGCCGAATCGCCGCGCTGGCTGATGCGGCGCGGGCGCGACAGCCAGGCGGCGGCCGTGCTGGCGAAACTGCGCCCGGCCGACCAGTCGCAGGCCGAGCTGGCCGAGATCCGGGCCGCCCTGGCGGAAGAACAAAGCCGGCCCAGGCCGGGACGCGTGGCCGCCCTGGCCGAGATGCTGACCGAACGCCGCTACGTGCTGCCCTTCGTGCTGGCCTGCGTGATCCTGGGCTGCAACCAGGCCACCGGCATCAACTCGATCCTCCAGTTCATGTCGACCATCCTGCAGCACGCCGGCCTCGATCCGGTGAGCGCGGCTGGCTACGGGACGGCGATCAAGATCCTCAACATGGTGATGACGGTCTTCGCCATCATGTTGGTCGAGCGCAAAGGCAGGGTATTCCTGCTCAAGATCGGCACCGCCGGCATCATGGTCTCGCTCTGCCTGCTGGCGCTGCTGTTCCACCGCTTCGAGTCGCAGCGGGTCGACGTGCGCGCCGAGGTCAGCGCGCTGGTGCGCGGCAATGCGCTCGACCTGAACCTGCTGGACGCGCGCTTCGCGCAGTCCGCAAGGGGGCCGGTGCAACTGACCGTGCTCTACCAGTTCGGCGACAAGCAGCAGGTGGCCGAAGCCTATACGCCCACGCCGGAGGCCAAGGCCGTGCTGGCGCGCGAGCAGGCGCTGGTGCGCAGCCTGCCGGGCGAGCAGCAGGCCTTGCTGGCGCGGGCCAGGGACGCCTGGGCCGGGCGCGGCGACCCGGCGGCGGCGGAGGCGGCGCTGCCGCTGATCGCCGGCCTCGCGCCCGAGGCGCGCGCCACCCTCGACGCCGCGCGCCGCGTCCACCTGTCCCAGCGCATCGCGATCAAGGCCGATGGCTTGACGGGCGCGCCGCTCGAGATCGTGCGCGCGAGCGTGACGCCGATCCCCGACAAGGACAGCGGGCTGCTGGCGGCCCTGTGCATCGCCGGCTTCATCGCCGCGTTCTCGATCGGCCCCGGCGTGTGCGTCTGGCTGGCCTTGTCGGAGCTGATGCCGACCCGGATCCGCTCGGTGGGCATGGGCGTGGCCCTCCTGATCAACCAGGGCACCGGCACGCTGATCGCCGGCGCCTTCCTGCCCATCGTCGGCAATTACGGCTTCCACATGATGTTCCTGTTCTGGGCCGCCTGCACCGCGGTGTACTTCATCACGGCCGCCTTCTTCCTGCCGGAGACCAAGGGCAAGTCGCTGGAAGAGATCGAACGGGTATTCGCGCGTCCGGGCGCGGCCGGGCGCGGCCGGGTGCGCACAGGGAGAGGGATGTGACGAACAAGACGATGTCGCGGGGCGCGAGCGCGCTGCTCTTCATGGCGGCGCTGGCTGCGCCCCTGGCTGCGGCCAGTGCCGTGGCGCAGGGCGTCGCGGACCCCGCCAGGCTGCAGCTGCGCTGGGAAATGCAGCGGGCGCCGGCCGGCCCGCAACTGGCCCAGGGCGGTTCGCCGGCCCGCTTCGTGCTGAGCAATGGCGACAGCCGCGCCTTGCCGGCGTCCGCATGGTCGATCTACTTCAGCGGCATCGACCGCATGCCGGCCGGCGCCCAGTCGAACGGCCTGGTGATCGAGCCGGTCGCCGGCGGCCTGTTCCGCCTGCGCCCGACGCCGGCCTTCCAGGGCCTGGCAGCGGGAGAAACGCTGGAATTCTCCTACCGCCATCCGGATTCGGTGTTCATGCCTTCGCGTTCCCCGGCCGCGCCCTATCTGGTGTACGACGCGGCGCCGGAGACGGGCGTCCCGCTGCGCTACACGGTCACGCCCTTGAGCGAGCCGCCCCAGCGCGGCAAGGTCGGCAGTCCCCATGCGGCGGTGACGCCGGAAGACACCTACTGGCGCAACGCCCGCGCCGGGCTGCTGCCCGCCGACCAGGTGCCGCCGGTCTTGCCGACGCCGCTGGAACTGCGCCCCGGCGCCGGCCGCCTGGCGCTCGCGGCCCGGCCGCGCATCGCGGCGGGACCGGCCCTGGCCACGGAAGCGGCGCTGGCGCGCTCGCTGTTCCCGGCCGGGCTGCCGGCGGGCGAGGGGCCGCCGCTGCGCCTGGCGGTCGGCAGGGTCGAGGGCCAGGATTCGCCGGAAGCCTACCGGCTCTCGGTCAGGGCCGCCGAAGGCATCGAAATCGTCGGCAACAGCGCCGCCGGCGTCGCCCATGGCCTGCACACCCTGCGCGAGCTGATGCCGCTGCCGGGCGCCGTCTCGCCGTCCCTTCCGGAACTGGAGATCGTCGACGCGCCGCGCTTCGCCTACCGCGGCTTCATGCTCGACGTCGCGCGCAACTTCCATGGCAAGGAAACGGTGTTCAAGTGGCTCGACCTGATGGCGCGCTTCAAGCTGAACAAGTTCCACTTCCACCTGACCGACGACGAGGGCTGGCGCATCGAGATCGCCGGCCTGCCGGAGCTGACCGCGATCGGCGCGGTGCGCGGCCACAGCGCCAGGCCCGGCCTGCGCCTGCCGCCGGCCTATGGGTCCGGGCCCGACCCGGTTGATGCCGCCGGCAGCGGCCATTACACGCGCGAGGACTACAAGGAGATCCTGCGCTACGCGGCCGCCCGCCACATCGAGGTGATCCCGGAAATCGAGATGCCCGGCCACGCGCGCGCCGCCGTGCAGGCGATGGAGGCGCGCTACCGCCGGCTGCAGGGGGAGGGCAGGCGCGATGCCGCGCGCTACCTGCTCAACGATCTGGAGGACCGCTCCGAGTACGTCTCCGCCCAGTACTTCAGGGACAACGTGATCAATCCGGGCCTGGAGTCGAGCTACACCTTCATCGAGCATGTGGTCAAGGAGGTGGCGGCGCTGCACCGCGAGGCCGGCGTGCCGCTCAGGACCATCCACATGGGCGGCGACGAGCTGGCCAGCGGGGCCTGGGAAAAGTCGCCCGCCAGCCTGGCCATGATGCGTAAGCAAGGCCTCAAGAGCAGCGCCGACCTGTGGGACTATTTCTACCAGCGCGTCGACGCCATCGTGCGCAAGCACGGGCTGCGGACCGCCGGGTGGGAGGAACTGGCGGCGCGCAAGACCACGCTGGACGGCGCGCCCAAGCTGATCCCCAACCCCTATTTCACCCGCCAGGGCTTCGTCGCCTATGTCTGGAACAACACCACCGGCGCCGAGGACCTGGCCTACCGGCTGGCGAACGCCGGCTACGACATCGTGCTCGCGCCGGTCACGCGCATGTACTTCGACATGGCGCGCAACCCCAACCCCGAGGAGCACGGCGTCAACTGGGGCGCCTACGTCGACCTCGACACCGTGTACGACTTCGTGCCCTTCGACCTGATGCGGGACATGCCGGAGGCCGCCCGCGCCGGCAAGGACCGCCTCACCGATTACGGCAAGCGCCGCGTCCTCGGCATCCAGGCGACGCTGTTCACGGAAGCGGTGCGCGACCCGGCACGGATCGACTACATGCTGATGCCGCGCATGCTGGCCCTGGCCGAGCGGGCCTGGGCGGCCGACCCCGGCTGGGCCACTGCCAAGGATCCGGCCAAGGCCGCCGCGCTGCACCGCGCCGCCTGGACGGGCTTCGTCAACGCCCTCGGTCAGCGGGTGCTGCCGCGCCTGGACCTGGACGGCTCAAGGGTCGCCTACCGCATCGCCCCGCCGGGACTGGTGCTGGACAAGGGCCGGGTGCTCGCCAACCACCTGCTGCCGGGGATGGTGCTGCGCTATACCAGCGACGGCAGCGATCCGACGCCCGCCAGCAAGGAGGTAGCGGGCCCGATCCTGGAGAAGGGCAGGATCCGCGTGGCCGCCTTCGACCGCAATGGCCGGCGCGGCGCGATCGCCAGCATCGACGCGCGCTGATCAGCCGGCCAGCCCGAGTTCCGTCGCCACCTGCTGGCGCAGCAGGTACTTCTGGATCTTGCCGGTCACCGTCATGGGGAAACCGGGCACGAAGCGCACGTAGCGCGGAATCTTGTAGTGCGCAATCTGGCCCTGGCAGAACTGGCGGATCTCGTCCTCGTCCGCCTGCATGCCGGGCCGCAGCACGATGCAGGCGCACAGTTCCTCGCCGTACTTCGCGTCCGGTACGCCGACGCACTGCACGTCCAGCACCTTCGGATGCCGGTACAGGAATTCCTCGACCTCGCGCGGATAGATGTTCTCGCCGCCGCGGATGACCATGTCCTTGGCGCGGCCGACGATGGCCGCGTAGCCCTGGGCGTCGATCACGGCGAGGTCGCCGGTGTGCATCCAGCCGGCGCGGTCGATGGCCTCGCGCGTCTTTTCCTCGTCGTCCCAGTAACCCAGCATCACCGAATAGCCGCGCGTGAGCAGCTCGCCCTTGACGCCGCGCGGCACGATGCGCCCGTCCGGGTCGACGATCTTGACCTCGAGGTGAGGATGGACGCGGCCGATGGTCGAGACGCGCAGATCGACAGGGTCGTCCACCGCGCTCTGGAAGCTGACCGGCGAGGTCTCGGTCATGCCATAGGCGATGGTGATCTCGGCCATGTGCATCCTGGCGATCACCCGGCTCATCACTTCGGCCGGGCAGGGCGAGCCGGCCATGATCCCGGTGCGCAGGGTCGACAGGTCGTAGCGGGCGAAGTCCGGATGGTCGAGCAGGGCGATGAACATGGTCGGCACGCCGTGCAGGCCGGTGCAGCGCTCCGCCTGCACCGTGGCCAGCACCGACTGCGGCTCGAAACCCTCGCCCGGGAAGACCATGGCCGCGCCGTGGGTCACGCAGGCGAGGTTGCCGAGCACCATGCCGAAGCAGTGGTAGAGCGGGACCGGGATGCACAGCCGGTCCGCGCTGGTGAGGCGCATCGCCTCGCCGACGAAGAAGCCGTTGTTCAGGATGTTGTGGTGGGTGAGGGTGGCGCCCTTGGGCGCGCCGGTGGTTCCGGAGGTGAACTGGATGTTGACCGGCTCGTCGAACTGCAGCGCGGCCTCGACGGCCTCAAGCCGGGCGCGCTGCGCCTCGTCCGGCGCCGCCAGCAGGCTGTCGAAGTTCAGCATCCCGGGCGTGCGTTCGGCGCCGAGCCGGATCACGTGGCGCAGCGCCGGCAGGCGCGCGCAGGCCAGCCGCCCGGGCTCGCTGGCGCCGATCTCGGGCGCCACGTCCTGCAGGATGGCGAGGTAGTCGCTGGACTTGAAGGCGGGCGAGAGGATCAGGCAGGCGCATCCCACCTTGGCCAGCACGTATTCGAGCTCGGCGCGCCGGTAGGCCGGGTTGATGTTGACCAGGACCAGCCCGGCGCGCGCGGTGGCGAACTGCGCCAGCACCCATTCCGCGCAGTTCTGCGACCAGATGCCGACCCGTTCGCCCGGCTGCAGGCCGATGGCGAGCAGACGGGCCGCCACTGCCGTCACGCGCTCGTCGAACTCGCGGTAGGTCCAGCGCACGTCCTGGTGTGGCACCACCAGGGCCTCGCGCTCGCCGTGGCGCGCGGCGACCTTCCTCAGGAAAGGGCCGATGGTGTCGCCGATCAGCGGCACATCGTGGGCGCCGTGCACATAGCTCAGGTTCTCGGGCATGTCGTCTCCTCGTTTCTTGGGAAACTCTAGCAGAACCGGCGCAGCCTCCGCCACGCGCCAGGCCGGCCGTAGCGCCATTCGTTTTGGATACTCGCCTCGTAAAGAAAACATGGACATCGCTTCTTGTTGATAATGAGTTCTCATTATTGCATAATTGGGATCCTTATCAGACAAGAGAGCTTCGACATGCCATGCACTCCTGCGCCGGCGGCGCTCGCCGCCGGTCTGTTCCTGTGCGCCCCCGGGGCGCAGGCCACCGATCCGGTCGTCGTGATGGGCGAGGTGCGGGTCAGCGCCCAGCGCGCCGGCGGGCCGCTGCGTGCTTCCAGCGTCCTGAGTTCGGTCGACGTGCTGGGCGCGGACAAGGTCGAGGACAAGAACGTCATGAACAGCTGGGAGCTGGTGGGCCAGCTGCCCGGGGTGCAGCTGACCGAGACCCGCATGGGCGCGGAATCGGGCAAGGCCAGCTTCCGCGCCTTCAACGGCGAAGGCTATATCAACGGCATCAAGGTGCTGATCGATGGGGTGCCGAGCAACGTCAACAGCGGCAACCAGCGCTTCATCGACATGATTTTTCCGCTGGAGATCGACAGCATCGAAGTGGTGCGCGGCACCAACGACCCGCGCTATGGCCTGCATAACATCGGCGGCAACATCAACTTCAACACGCGCCAGGGCGGCAACTACCTCGACGGGCGCGTCAGCGCCGGCAGCTTCGACACCCGCGAACTGCAACTGGCCGTCGGCCGCGAGCAGGACGGCTTCGCCCAGAACTACATGGTGGCAAGGCAGGACAGCCATGGCCACCGCGCGCACAGCGACTCGGGCAAGCATACGCTTGGCGCCAAATGGTTCCTGAGCTCCAGCGACCGGCGCCTCAGCGCGGGCCTGGTGCTGCGCAGCTACCGCCACCAGGCGGATGAGCCGGGCTTCCTGACCGCCGCCCAGCTGGCCGCCGACCGCGACCAGTCGCCGCCCAAGAACGCGCGGGACCGGAGCAAGCGCGAGATGCACCACGCGAGCGCCCACCTCGACTGGCAGATCGGGCCGGACGCCTTCCTGAGCAGTAAGCTCTACACCAACCGCTACCACGACGACCGCCGGGTCACCTTCACCAGCAACCCGCTCGGCACCGCGCCGCGCCAGCGCCGCCTGTGGGACGAGGACCAGCTGGGCTTCATGAGCACCCTGACCTGGCGCGTCGCCCCACGCGTCACGCTCGACGGCGGCGTGAATACCGAGCGCCAGGACAACCGCTACCGCCGCTACCGCTTCGCGTTCGCGCTGCCGACCGACTTCGGCAGCCCGGCCGCGGTCCAGAACGACGACAGCTATACCCTCAACAACCTCGGCGCCTACGCGCAGGCGGTCCTGACGCCCTTCGACTCGCTCAAGATCGTCCCCGGCTACCGCGTCGACCGCTTCACCGGCCGCAACACCTTCAACCGGACCGGCGCGAGCGCCGCGCTGCAGGACTATGGCTGGATCAGGCAGCCCAAGCTGAGCATGGTGTACAGCCCGCTGCCTGCGCTCAGCCTGTACGCCAACTGGGGACGGACCTTCCAGATCCTGACCGGCTCGGGCGGGCCGGCCTACCTGGTCCCCGGCCAGGCCGCCTATGCGCCGTCCACCAACACCGGCAAGGAGGTCGGCATCAAGTTCAAGCCCGGCGCCGCCAGCGAGCTGCGGCTGGCGCTGTGGCGCCAGGACGCCGAGGACGAGGTCGCGAACATGCCTTCCACCGGCACCACGGTGGGCCTGGGACGCACCCGGCGCGAAGGTCTCGACCTGCAATGGTCCGGGCGGGTAAGCAAGACGCTCGCGCTGTGGGCCTCGCACTCGCTGCAGAAGGCCGAGGTGGTGAGCGCCTTCGGCGCCGATGGCGCTTCGCTGGCGGGCAAGGAGGTGTTCTCGACCCCGCGCTACATCGCCAATGCCGGGGCCGAATTGCGCCTCTCGGAGCGCTGGCGCGCGGGGCTGCAGGGCAGGGCCCAGGGCAGCTACTACATCGACAACGCCAACGCGGCCGGCAAGTTCGGCGGCTTCGTCCTGTTCGACGCCAGCCTGCGCTACGCGCTGTCGGAGCGCGTGAACCTGGACCTGCAGGTGAAGAACCTGGCCGACCGGCGCTACGAATACGCCTGGTACGACAACTTCTTCTGGCCCGCCGCCGAGGCCCAGGCCATGTTCTCGCCGGGGCCGGGGCGCGCGGCCTACCTGTCGCTGAGCTTCAAGCTGTGAGCCTGGGCATGGATCCCGCCCTGGATCGCCAGCGGATCGCCGCCATCGACGCCCTGCGCGGCCTGGTCATGGTGCTCATGCTGGCCGATCACGTGCGCGAGACCTTCCTGCTGCACCTGCAGGTGGCCGATCCGATGGACGTCGTGTCCACTCCCGGCTGGCTGTTCCTCTCGCGCCTGGTCTCCCACCTGTGCGCCCCGGTGTTCGTGTTCCTCACCGGCCTGTCGGCCTGGCTGTACGCCGCGCGCCAGCCGGACGGCCCGGCCGCCGCCTCGGCTTTCCTGTTCAAGCGCGGCCTGTTCCTGGTCGTGCTCGAACTGACGGTGGTGAACTTCGCCTGGACCGCGCGCTTCCCGCCGACCGTGATCTACCTGCAGGTAATCTGGGCCATCGGCGTGTCGATGATCGTGCTGGCGGCGCTGGTGCGCCTGCCGCGCAAGGCGCTCATCGTCCTGGGCCTGCTCATCGTCGCCGGACACAACTTTCTCGATCCGCTGCACTTCGCGCCCGGCCATCCCCTGCACATGCCGTGGGCGGTGCTGCACGACCGCGGCTGGCTGGAGTTCGGCCAGACGCTGCGCGTGCGCACCTCCTACCCGGTGCTGCCCTGGATCGGCATCATCTGCCTTGGCTATGCCTGCGGTCCCTGGTTCGGCCCGGGACGCGATGCCCGTGAGCGCCGCGAGCGCCTTGCCGGCTGGGCGCTGGCGCTGCTGACGGGCTTTGGCGCGCTGCGCTGGGCCAATGTGTACGGCGACCAGCCCTGGGTGGCCGGCGCGACCGGCATCGAGACCTTGCTGAGCTTCTTCAACGTGAAGAAATATCCGCCTTCGCTCCTGTTCGCCATGCTGACCCTGAGCGTCGGCCTCGGCCTGCTGGCCTGGCTGGACGCACGCAGGGGCGTCCTGGTTCGCGGCCTCGCCGTGCTGGGATCGGCGCCGATGTTCTTCTACCTCGTGCACCTGTACGCGCTCCAGCTGCTCGCACGGGCGGCCATTGCCGCAGTTGGCGAAGATGGGGCGCGCCTGGACAGCGTCTGGCCCGTGTGGCTGCTGACGCTGGCGCTGACGCTGCTCCTGTTCCCGGCGGTGCGGGCCTTCGCCAGGCTGAAGGCGCGCCGGCGCGACCTTGCCTGGCTGAAGTACCTGTAGGCGCCGGCGCCGGGATCATGCCGCCCTGAAGCGCGCCGGCTCGAGCGGCAGGGAATACGCCCGCACGCCGCTTGCCGCGCCCACCGCATTGGCGACCGCCGCGATCGTGCCGGGCGTGCTGAGTTCGCCCGCACCGCCCGGATTCTCCCGGTTCTCGACGATGTGCACCTCCACCACGGGCGCCGCATGCATGCGCAGGACGGGATAGGTGTCGAAGTTCGCCTGCGCCACGCGCCCTCCCTGGACGATCACGCGCTCCAGCAGGGCGGCCGAGACACCGAACACCACACCGCCTTCGATCTGCGAGCGCACGATGTCGGGATTGACCGCCAGCCCGACGTCGACCGCGCAGGTCACGCGTTCGACCGCGATCTCGCCGCCGGGCGCGAGTTTGACCTGGGCGACGATCGCGGCGTAGCTGCCGAAACCCTCGTAGACCGCGACGCCGCGCCCCGAGCGTGGCGGCAGCGGCGAACCCCAGCCGGAGCGGGCCGCGGCCAGCTCCAGCACGTGGCGGATGCGTGGCTGCGCGCCCCGCATCAGCGCCAGCCGGTAGGCGACCGGGTCCTGTCCGGCGCGCGCCGCCAGCTCGTCCATCACGGTCTCGACGATGAAGACGTTGCGGGTCGGCCCCACGCCGCGCCAGTTACCGACGTTCATGCCGGGCGGCGGCTCGTGGCGGGTGAATTCGATGAAGAGGTTCGGAATGTCGTAGGGGCCGCTGGCCCCATGGACCACACTCAGGTCGACCCCGTTGCGCTGAAAGCTGGGCAGCCAGCGCTGCATGATGTTGGGGCCGACGATCCGGTGGTGCCAGCTGAGCGGGCGCCCCTGGGCGTCGAGGGCCACCCGCACCCGGCTGTGGTTGTGGGCGCGGTAGTAATCGTGCTGGAAGTCCTCGGCGCGGTTCCAGGTGACTTTCACCGGCGCCGCCACCTGGCGCCCAATCGCCACCGCCTGGGCGACGTAGTCGACTTCCAGCCGGCGTCCGAAGCCGCCGCCCAGCAACTGGTTGTGCATGCGGACCCGCTCCAGCGGCAGCCCGGCAGCCTCGGCGGCCGCCTTGTGGGCGCGCCCCAGGATCTGGCTGCCGCACCAGACGTCGCAACGGCCTTCGCGCAGATGGACGGTGCAGTTGAGCGGCTCGATCGCCGCGTGGGCCAGCGACGGCAGGCGGAACACCGATTCGTGCACCCGGGCGGCGGAGCGCTCGGCCGCCGCCACGTCGCCGCTGCGCAGGTGCGGCAGGCCGGCCTCCTCGAGGGCGGCGTCGGCCCGCGCCACCAGCGCGGCGCTGTCGAGGGTGGCGTCGGCGCCGCCTTCCCAGGCGATGTCCAGGGCCTGCACGCCCTGGAAGGCAGACCAGGTGGAGTTCGCGACCACCGCCACCGCATCGGGCAGGCGCAGCACCTGGCGCACGCCCCGGACCTGCAGCGCGCGCGCGTCGTCGACGCGGCCCAGTCGGCCGCCGAAGACCGGGCAGGCGGCGACGGCGGCGTACAGCATCCCTGGCAGGCGCACGTCGATGCCATAGCGGGCGCTGCCATTGACCTTGGCTGGCGCGTCCAGCCGCCGCAGCGACTTGCCGACCAGTTTGTAGTCGTCCGCCTGCTTGAGCGGCGGCTCGGCCGGCACCGGCAAGCGCGAGGCGGCATCCACCAGTTCGCCGTAGGCCAGGCGCCGTCCAGAGCCCGGATGCTGGACCGCGCCGCCGGCGGTCCGGCAATCCGCTACGGCGACGCCCCAGCGCTGGGCCGCTGCTTGCACCAGCATCGCGCGCGCCGCGGCGGCCGCGCCGCGCATGCTGCGCCAGCTGCCGCGCAGCGAGGCCGAACCGCCGCTGATCTGCGCGCCGAGCAGGGGATTGGCGTACAGCGTGTCGTCCGCCGGGGCAGCCTCCAGCACGATGCGCTGCGGATCGAGATCCAGTTCTTCCGCCACGATCATCGCCTGGGACATCATCGCGCCCTGGCCCATCTCGGCATAGGGCATGAAGAGCGTCACCTTGCCGTCGCGGGCGATGCGCAGGAAGGCGTTCGGGGCGAACGCGCTCGCGGAGCCGGCCCCGTTCGCGGGCTCGGGCGCCATGCCGATCACCAGCGCGCCGCCGGTGGCGAGGGAGGCGAGCAGCCAGGCGCGCCGTCCGTGGTCGATCGCCTCGGGCCGATCGGGGTAGTGGTCGGGAAGTGGCTTCATGAGGTCTCTCCACGGGCGGGCGCGCCATCAGCCGGCGCGCGCACTATTATCTTCTTTGCACCTGCCGGCTTGTAGGAAGCGATTGCCTGAATTTGGTACGCCATTGCTGTGTGCCGCGCCCTCATTCCAGACCTTCCTGGCGGCGCGGGCTGGCGCCAAGGGCGAACGCGAGGGCGCAGGCCAGCGCGCCCAACGCGCACACCCCATGCCAGCCGAAGCTGGACCAGCTCAGGGCGCTCAAGCCGGCCATCGTGCCGCCGCCGATGAAGAGGCCCAGGATGTAGATGGTGGTGACGCGGCCGCGGATGTCCTCGCCGAGGCGGTAGATGATGGCCTGGTTCGACACGTCGGAGGCGGTGACGCCGAGGTCGAGCAGCAGCACGCCGGCAGCCAGGCCGGCCAGGCTGTCGCCCCAGCCTGCGAACACCAGCCAGGAGGCGGTCGCCATGCCGGTGCCGGCGCGCACCGCGAAGCGCGCGCCGCGGCGGTCGGCGAGCTTGCCGAACAGGGGCGCGGCCAGGGCGCCGGCGAAGCCGATGACGCCGAACAGGCCCGCGGTGTCGCTGCCCAGATTGAAAGCCGGTCCTTCGAGCAGGAACACGAGGCTGATCCAGAAGGCGTTGAAGGCGCCGAACACCAGGCCCTGGCGCGCCGCCGCGCGGCGCAGCTCGGGCTGGGCGCGGAAGATCGCCAGCAGGGAGCCGAGCAGGGCGGCGTAGCCGAGCCGCGCCTGCTGGCGGATACCCGGCATGCGGCGCGCCAGCACGAGGCCGAGCACGATCATCGCCGCCGAGGCGATCCAGTAAATGGTTGACCAGCCCAGGTGGTGGCCGACGAAGCCGCTCGCGGTGCGGGCCAGCAGGATGCCGGCGAAGCTGCCCTGGGCCAGCAGGCCGGCGACCTGGCCGCGCTGCGCGGGACCGGCGAGCTTGGCGGCGTAGGCGGGCAGCAGGTAGGGCGTGACGGTGGTGAGACCCATCAGCACCATCGCGCCGAGCAGGGTGGGCGTGTCGGGCGCCAGCGTCACCAGGACCAGGGCGCCGACGTGGGAGGCCACCATGCCGAGGATGAGCTTGCGGTCGTCGACGATGTCGCCCAGCGGCAGGAACAGCAGGGCGCCCAGGGCGATGCCGAGCTGGGTGAACATGGGGATGGCGCCGGCCAGCTGCTCGGACATGTTGAAGGCGCGTCCGATCTCGCCCAGCAAGGGCTGCGAGTAGTAGGCGCTGGCGATCGACACACCGCACATCAGGGCTAGCAGGCGGATCAGCCCTGCCGGCAGGCTTGCGGGAACGGTCGCTGCCTTGGGCAGGGCCGGGGATGGCGCACCCTGGACGGCGCCGGTCAGCTTGAGCAAGAGCGCTTGCATGATGTCTCCTGGTGGATGGTGGCGGGGCGGCGGACCGGGTTCAGATCGGGTTGTCCCAGGCTTCGGCCTGATGGCGCTTGAGCATGTCCTCGACAGCCTGAGGGACCACGTTGCGGAATTTGCCGCTGTCGGCGGGAACGATCTCGATCATGCGGTCGATCATTTCCTGGGCGTCCATGCTGCCCTCCGGGGTGGCGAAGAAGTCGTCGAAGGCCTGGCGCAGCGCGGCCGGGCGGGTGAGGTGCCTGCTCTCGTCCAGCCAGCGGAAGGGGTTGTCGGCCATGGTCTCGTTGTAACCCGTGTAATAGGCGCCCGGGTTGATGGTCTGGATCTTGATGCCCCAGGGCGCCAGTTCCTGCTGCAGCGCCTCGGCCACCGACTCCAGCGCATGCTTGGTGGCCACGTAGGTGCCCCAGTTGGCCGGCGTGAACAGGCCGCCCATGGACGAGGTGAACACCACCTTGCGGCCGGCCGCGCGGCCGTCGTCGATCCATTTGCGCACCACTCGCTGGGTCAGGTCGAGCGGCAGGAAGACGTTGACCTCGAAGTTGTTGCGCACCAGGTCGAGCGGGATCTCCCACACCGGTCCGGCCTCGCCCATGCCGGCGTTGTTCCACAGGACGTCGAAGTCCCAGCGCAAGGCCTGGGCGATGTCGTAGCGGTCCGTCAGGTCCAGTCGGGCCACCTTGATGCGCTCGGACAGTCCAAGGCGCGCGACCTCTTCGCGCAGCGGCGTGACCTGGGACGACACGTGCACGGTGGCGATGATGTTGTGACCCTTGCGGGCCATGCCGATGGCTGCGCCGCGTCCGAAGCCGCCTGCGGCGCCGGTGATCAGGATAGTCTTAGACATGTTGCTTTCCTTTCGCTCGATGGGTGGTGGGCTTTGGCGCCGGGCCTGAGGTCCGACGGCAGGGCCAGTGTAGGCCGGCGCATTTCCCAGCACTAGAGCGGGTAAAGGAGAATGATTTTCAGCTTTTCGTTGAAAATGCGGGGGTGTCGCGCACCATTTCGGGGCAGGCGCGGCCAGATGATTGAAGCGGCTTTCCTCATGTTTTCCGCATACTGTCTTTGTGCTAACCTAGCCCGTAGTCTGGTAGCGTTCACTGTGCGCGGCAGGAGCCCATCATGATGACGAGCGCCTACGGCGGCCTGGAAACGTCCCTCGCCGTCCCACCCGTGTTATCGAGTCTCGACCGTCCCTGGGACGGCATGGAAGTGCGGTGTTTCGAGTGGCGCTCGCCCGGCGCGGCGCTCTGGCACGCGCAGGATCGGCACCTGCTCGCCGTTCACTTGGCCGGACCGATGTGCGCGACCCTCGGTCGCGGCGCGATGCTCGAAACGATTCCGGTCGGCGCGGGCAGCGTGGGCTGGCACCCACGCGGTACGGTCTCGAGCTGGACCTGGGAATCGCGCTGCGCGCTGGCCCTGGTCTGCATCGATCCGGCGCTGTTGCGTCACTTGGCGATCGCAAATGGCTGCGCGGACTGGCTGGAGCGCGAGACGCAGGCCTGTCCGGCGCGACGCGACCCTTTCGCGGAACGCCTGGTCGCACTGTTCGTGGATGAACTCAGGAAGCCGCCCCATCCTTTCCAATGCCAGATCAGCCAGGCCCTGACCCAGGCGCTGGGGCTGCATCTGGTGCAGCGCTTCCACGCCAGGCCGGCCCTGCTGGGGCCAGCCCCTCACGGTCTATCGCCGCAGACGCTGGAGCGCGTGCTCGACTACATCGAAACGCACCTGCACGAGCACATCGCGCTGCAGTCGCTGGCCCAGGTAGCCCACGTCAGCCGTTTCCACTTCGCCCGGCTGTTCAAGGAGAGCACGGGCTGCTCTCCCATGGCCTATCTCGAGCGCCGCCGCATCGCCCGGGCCCAGCTGCTGATGCGCCAGGGAGAAGCCTCGCTCGGCAAGATCGCGGCCATGGTTGGCTACGCGGACCAGAGTTACTTCACCCGGCGCTTTCGCCTCAACGTCGGCATGACGCCGGCGGTGTTCGCCCGCCGCCATGCGCGCGCGGCCGCGCAGGAAGCCTAAGCGGCCTGCCGCGGCGAGTCGACGGAGGGCAGGCGCTCCATGTCGGCGGCCAGGCGGTCGACCCGGGCGCGCAGGGCCGCAAGCACCTGGTCGTGCTCGGGCTGTCCCATGCCGCCCACCGCGTAGGCGATGAAGGGTTCCTCGACCTCGATACCGGAAAAGGCGAGTACGCCGCCGGTGAAGGGTTTGAGGAACTGCTCCACGCTGCCGGTGTGGACGGCGTCGGCGTCCAGCTCCGCGCGGGTGCCGCCGGTGGTGATCGACAGCAGGGCGCGCTTGCCGCGCAGCAGGCCGGTCTCGAACATGTGGGTGTCGTCGTAGGCGAAGCCCTTGCCGAACACCCGTTCGACCCAGCCTTTCAGGATGGCCGGGACCGCGTACCACCAGAGCGGGAACTGGAACACGACCAGGTCGGCGGCGCGCAGCGCCTTGTGCTGGTACTGGATGTCGCAGCGGTAGCCGTCGCTGTGCTGGGCCAGGCGCTGCTCGTGCGCCAGCGAGAAGCGCACTGGATCGTGCAGCATCCGGAAGTCGGCGCTCGAGGGCGCTGCGCGGAAGCGCTGGGCGTAGAGGTCGGAGACCGCCACGCTCCAGCCTCGCGCTTCGAACTGGTCCTGCATGGCTGCGGCCATCGCATGATTCATGCTCTTGGGTTCGGGGTGGGCAATCACGATCAGGACGTTCATTATTGTTCCTCGCAATCAGGCCGGACCGGGATGGCCACGGTGTCCTCCAGGTCGGCGCGGCGGCGTCCGAGATCCGGTGGTAGTGAAGCGAGTGTAGGCAGCGCGGCGGCACGCGACTAGTGGGCCTTCGCGCACAACATCTTTACCTGCCGGTTGCGAATCCGGCGGATCGGCTCGGCCAAGCCGGCGCGCTGGTGCCGATCGCTGCCGGGCCGAGGGCGGATGCCATCCCGGCGAGCGCCATCCTTTGCCCGACCGCCTGCCCCGATCCTCGGTGCCGGGCGCCGGTGGTGTCGCCGGCTGGTCGCGGCTGCAGGAAGGCGGTTTCAGGCCGTTGGAATGCGCGCAACCACCTTGAGTTCGAGATCGAAACCGTAAAGCCAGGTAACGCCGACCGCCGTCGCCGTGGGGTACGGGGCCTCGCCCCAGAACTCTCGCACCACGCGCCAGATGCGTTCGAACTTCTCCTGCGGATCGACGATATAGATCGTGAAGTCGACAACGTCGTCGAAGCTGCATCCTCCGGCTTCCAGAACGGCGTTCAGGTTCGCGAACGCGCATCTGACTTGCGCCTCCAGGTCCGGCTCCGGCGTGCCGTCATCGCGATTGCCCGTCTGTCCCGATACAAACAGGAACCCTCCGGACCGCACGGCAGGGGAATAACGATTCAGCTCATACAGGCCGCGCGGACCTGGCGGGAACACGACGTCGCGCTTGTTCATGGCTGGCTCCTGGCGCAAGAAGAGAGGGATTCAAGTCTAGTACGGCGGCGGCCAGCCAGCTATTGGGCGAAAGGCTCAATCCAGGCGCAAGCCAGGAGAGCCTGCCTCGTTGGGCCAGCGCGACCCGTCCCGGGCGAAGGCGACAGGTCCGTCGTAGGCCGCCCGTATCGAGGCCAGTACCGCTTCCTTCGCATTGTCGATTCCTGGATTCAGGTGGGTGAGCAGGAGTGCGGAGACCCGCGCATCGCGGGCCAGCTCGCCGATGGCCCGCGGGGGCGTATGGAGCTCATAGAGCTGGGCCGGGGAACCTGGAGGGTCCAGCACCACCGAATTAAACACCAGCAAGTCCACCCCGCGAGCCAGTCGCCTCAGGGCGGCATGTCCCTTGTTGTCGATATCGCCGCTGAAGCAGATGCTTCGTCCCTGGTACTCGATACGGTAGATGATCGCCGGCGCCTCTCCATGGTGGCCGGCGCTGGCGAGAATGCGCAGGCCGTCGCGGGCAACTAGGACCCTCTCGCTTGCCGAGGAAGCCACATCCCGTACGTGAAAGCGCAGGGGCGCGGCGAAATCAGGAAGATAGGCGAAGGCGCCACCTTTGCCGAATAGCAACGCAATCAGCCGCGTCGTCGACGGGAAACCGGGGCCGCCGCCTGGACCGACGACGGTGAGCGCAGCGGGACCGCCGCCGCCCACAACACGCGCCTTGAGCAGGGCTGGCAGTCCGCCCGCATGATCGGCGTGCAGATGGGTCAGCAGTATGGTGTCGAGCTTGGCCAGGCTCAGTCCGGTCTCACCAAGGCGGGTGAAAGCGCCGCCACCCGCGTCGACCAGGATGCGGGGCACGCCGTCGAGCAGCACCAGGAAGCTGCTGCCGGCGCGACCGACGGCGCCGGGGCCGCCTGACCCGAGTACCACGAGTCCAATCCCGGCGTCCTGCTGGGCGGAGGCTGGAAGACAGTTCGCAAGCATGGCGGCGGCAAGCGACAGCACTGCGCGGCGCGAAACCCGATGTGGACGGAACATGGCGCTCTCCTGCGGTCTCGGAAATGCATGATCGCACATTCTGGCGCGCCGCATGAGGATCGGGCTGGCCAGGGGGCAGCGGCGGCGGCGGATCCGATGCGGTATGCTGTCGACCTTTGTGGAATGCGGTGACGAGAGGCGTGAATGAGGAAAGCGCAAGTTGCGGACCAAGGCCCGTGGGACAAGCGCAAGGACGAGGGGCGCCTGCCGCCGCGCTTGGCGATGCCCGCGTCCGAGGCGGAGCGGGAGGCGCTCGACTCCGGGCGCGCGCGCCGGGTGGAGCAGGCGCGCGGCATCGCTTCGATTCCGGCACTGCGCGAGGCGATCCGCCAGGCGTCCGAGCGACTACCTGCGGCAGACACCATTCCGAGCCTGGGCCGCCTGGACAGCGCGGCTTTCCGGCTTCGCGCAGCCGAGGGCCTGCCTTTTCTGATCGAGGGGGTGGTGAACCGCTGGCCGATCGCGGCGCTCGACCGCTCGGTGCTGCGCGGACGCTTCGGCGCGTTGCCGGTGCGGGCCCGGGTCGGCGACTACGTCGGGACCGCGTTCGCGCCCGACCGCGCGATGCGGGACATGAGCATGGCGAACTATCTCGACCTGGTCGCGCAGGATTCCAGCCCGCTGCCTCCCTACGTGGGCAACCTGGGTCTACGTGAGCTCAACGCGCTGTGCCATTGGCCCAACTACTTTGCCAAGCCTGGCCCGGCGCGCTTCTGGATCGGCCCGGAGCGCACGGTCACACCCCTGCACTGCGACTACGACGACAACCTGTTCGCCCAGGTATGGGGGAGCAAGCGCATCTTTCTGGCGCCGCCGCATCACGACCGCTACCTGTACGCCCGCGAAGCCAATCCTTTGCTGTTCGCCTCTCCTTTCGACCCCGAAGCGCCGGACTACGCGGCCTACCCGCTCGCCCGTCATGCCACGTTGGCCGAATGCATCGTCGGGCCGGGGGATCTGCTCTACGTGCCAGCGGGCTGGTACCACCAGGTGCGGGCGCTGAGCTTCTCGCTGTCTTCCAACCGCTGGTCGAGGGCCCTGCCGATGGCACTTGGCGGTCGAATGCCCTGAGCGCCATTCCGGCCGGGTAGCAAGGCGAATGTTCACCCCGGCGAAATAATGTATTGCAAGCAGTGGGTATTCCGGAGGCCCGCATTATTGCTGACAATGATCTCCACGATGATCCAAACCAGGCCGACCCAGGCCGACTTTTTATGTGGAGACGCAGCATGACGATGACATCGGTTTATCATGAAGGCGAACGGGCCGTGCAGCAGTCGGCGGGCGAGGTCGCCATTGCCGACCGCAATGGCGTGGTCATCGCCGACACCATCCTGGGCGGCGCCCGGCCCTTCCTGCAGAAGCAGTCCATGGTGGTGCTGGGCAGCGTGGACGCGGAGGGCGCGCCCTGGTCGACGGTGCTGTACGGGCCGCCGGGCTTCGCCCACGCCGACGTCGCCGACGCCGTGATCCTTGACCTGCCACTCGCGCGGCGCGACCCGGGCGATCCGTTCTGGGCCAACATCGGCGCCAATCCGGCCATCGGCATGCTGTTCATCGAACTCGGCTCGCGCCGCCGCTACCGCATCAACGGAACGCTGGCGCGCCTGGACGACCAGGGTATCGAAGTAAGCGTGCGCGAAGCCTACCCGAATTGTCCGAAATACATCCAGCGCCGCCAGCTGCGCGGCATGGACGGCGAATCGTCGCCGGCGCTCCTGGGCGAGGGCAGGGCCGTGGTGGGCGAGGTGCGCGACATCGTGCGCAGCGCCGACACCGTGTTCGTGGCCAGCAACCACCCGCAGCGCGGCGCCGACGCCTCGCATCGGGGCGGCAACCCGGGCTTCGTGCAAGTGGTGCACGAAGGCCTGCTGCGCATCCCCGACTATCCCGGCAACAGCCTGTTCAACACTTTCGGCAACTTCCAGGTCGACCCGCGCGTCGGCCTGTGCGTGCCCGACTTCGCCGGCCAGCGCATGCTGCAGCTGAGCGGCCGGGCGCGCGTGCTGCATGGCCAGGACGACGGCGCCCACCTGAGCGCCGGCACCGGCCGCTTCTGGGAAATCGAGGTCGATCGCTGGCTGCTGCGCCGCGTGCCGCAGCGGCTGGAATGGGAATACCTGGACGCCTCGCCCTTCAACCCCGCCGTCGTGGAGGGCTGAATCATGCGCTACCGTATCGACGCCATCATTCCCCACGGGCCGGCGGTCAAGGAGTTTCGCCTGGCTCCGCTCGACGGCGCGCCGCTTCCGCCCTGGCAGCCGGGCGCCCACGTGGAACTCCGCTTCCGCTCGCGCGCCGGGAACACGCACACCAATGCCTATTCGGTGGTCGGTGAAGCCGAGGGGCTGCTGCGCATCGCGGTGCAGCGCGAGGACCAGGGACGCGGCGGCTCGCGCGTGCTGCACGAGGAATTCGCGCCCGGCATGGAGCTGGAGCTGAGCCAGCCCCTGGACAGTTTCCGGCTGCATGCCGGCAGCGCGCGCACCGTCCTGATCGCGGGCGGCATCGGCATCACGCCGATCCTGCCGATGGCGCGCGCGCTCGAGGCCTCCGGCGCCGCCTACGAGTTGCACTACATCGCACATGCTCCCGAGCGCCTGGTGCTGGCCGAGGACTGGCAGTCACTGGACCAGGGCTGCGTGCGCACCTACGTGACGCAGCGCGACGGGCGCCCCGACCTGGATGCGCTGATCGGCCCATGGGAAGAGGGCTGCGAACTGCATGCCTGCGGGCCGGTCTCCCTGCTGGAGGCGATCCGCGCCAGCGCCACCGCCCAGGGCTGGCCGCAACAGCACATCCGCTTCGAAAGTTTCGGCGCGCGCGCCCAGGACCAGGACCGTCCGCTGCGCGTGCACCTGGTCCAGAGCGGAATGACGCTCGATGTCGCCCCAGGCAAGTCGATCCTGGACGCCATGATCGAGGCCGAGGCCTTCGTCTCCTACGAGTGCAAACGGGGCGAGTGCGGCAACTGCTACGCGGCCGTCGTCAGGGGCGATCCCGTGCACCGCGACGTCTGCCTCACCCCCGACCAGCGCGCACAGGGCATGACCCCCTGTGTGTCCTGGGCCAGCGGTCCCGAGCTTGAGCTCGATCTCTAAGCGCCATCTGATCCATTTTTTTCCACACGACCTACGAGGTAAAGCATGTCGACCAATCAAGAAATCCGTCCCCCGCTCCCGCCCTTCACCCGCGAAACGGCGATCCAGAAGGTGCGCCTCGCCGAAGACGGTTGGAACAGCCGCGACGCCGCCAAGGTGGCGCTGGCCTACAGCCTGGACACCCGCTGGCGCAACCGCGCCGAGTTCTGCAACGGCCGCGACGAGGCGCGCGCCTTCCTCGAGCGTAAATGGAACAAGGAGCTCGAGTACCGCCTGATCAAGGAATTGTGGGCCTTCACGGACAACCGCATCGCGGTGCGCTACGCCTACGAAAGCCGCGACGACTCGGGCAACTGGTACCGCTCCTACGGCAACGAGAACTGGGAATTCGGCCCGGACGGCCTGATGATCAACCGCTACGCCTGCATCAACGACATGCCGATCAAGGAAGAGGAGCGCAAGTTCCGCTGGCCGCTGGGACGCCGCCCCGACGACCACCCCGGCCTGTCCGAGCTCGGGCTCTGATTCCTTCCGGCCCGCAGGGCCGTCCAAGAGCAAGGCCAGCCGTCCCGTATCCGGGCGCCTGGCCTTGAATGCTTGCGCCTGCGGTTTCAGCGCGGGCCGGCCCCAAGCTGGCGCAGGAAGGCGCGGGTCAGCGCGCTCACTTCGTCGAGCCGGGTGTCCATCACGAAGTGGCCGCCGTCCAGCACGTGCACCTGGGCCTGGGGCAGGTCGCGCCGGAAAGCGTGGGCGCCGGCTTCGACGAAGGCCAGGTCGTGTCGGCCCCAGACCACCAGGGTGGGGAGCTGGCGCTGCCTGAGCCAGGCCTGCCATTGCGGATAGGCGGCCAGGTTGTGGCGGTAGTCGTAGATCAGGTCGGCCTGGATGCGCGCCTGGCCTGGACGGTTCAGGTAGGCGACTTCGTCCATCCACAGGTCGGGATCGTAGGCTTCCACGTTCGGGTCGCTGCCGACATGGCGTGCGCGCGTGAGCGCCACGGACTGGTGTGCGGCCACCACCTCGGCCTCGTGGGCGGCGCGGTCGGCCCAATACGGTTTGCGCTTGGCCCACATGGCGCCAAGGCCTTCCTCGTACACGTTCCCGTTCTGGAACACCATGGCGCGCACCGCCTGCGGACGCGCCACGGCCAGGCGCATCCCGACCGGGGCGCCATAGTCCTGCATCAGCAGGACGTAGCGCCGCATCCCGAGCGCGTCGGCGAATTGCCCCATGGTCTGCGCCAGGTGCTCGAAGCTGTAGGCGTAGCGCGCCGGATCGGGCGCCTGGCTGTTGCCGAAGCCGGGGTAGTCCGGGGCCACCAGGTGGAACTCGTCGCCCAGGCGCCGCATCAGCGCGTCGTACATGCGCGAGGAGCTGGGCACGCCGTGCAGTAGCAGGACGCTGGGCTTGGCGGGATCGCCCGCCTCGCGGTAGGCGATGCTGACCCCATCGACTTGGACGCTGCGGTAGGCGATCGGCGCGGCTTGCGCCGCCTGACTGGCGCCGGCCAGGACGAGGGCGGCGGCGGCGAGAGTATGCATGGGGAACTCCTGTGTCGTTGAGGGGAATGGCGCTGTCGCGCGCAGGTCCGCGGCGCTGCAGCGGATGCAAGAATTCTAGGTTCGCGCCGGCCCGGGGAAAACCGCCCGCGCATGAATACAATCTTTCGCCAGGCGCAATGCCCGGCCTAGCGCTTCCCCTCCGCCGGCGCCTCGGCGTCGTGGCGGCGGCAGGGCGCGACCTGGGCCCGCACTTCGGCGATCTGGTCCGGGCGGTAACCCACCTGCGCCATGCGCGCCAGGTCTGCGGCAGCGGGCGCGCCGGGGTCGTCGAGCAGACGGCCCACGAAGGCCAAGCAGGCACTTCCCTTCGCGTCATGGCTGGTGCCGCCGGCGTTGGCCGCCATCTCGGCGCGGTTCATGCCGGCCGCGCGGCCCCATTCCTGCAGCAGGGCCGGCGACATGCCCGGGCAACCGCGCTGGGCGAGGTAGAGCGCGATACGGATGCGGGTCGGCGCGCCGAGCGCCGCGTCGCCCGCCTGCGCGTCGAGCGCCGCCGGAGGGCGCTGATCGAACGAGGGAGTGTCCGGAACGGTATGCTGTGTCATGATAGGAATGGGTTCGGATGATTGCTGACACGTGCATTCTGCGAAATAATGGGGCGCAGAGAAATCGCCCCTGCAACAAAGCTGTCTTTCGCTCGGAGAAATAAGTGGACCAGATTCACCTGATGCAGGTCTTTGCCGCCGTCGGCGAGGAAGAGGGTTTCGCCGCGGCCGCGCGCCGCCTCGACCTGTCGCCGGCGGCGGTCACGCGCGCGATCGCCAGCCTGGAGGAGAAGCTGGGTGTCAAGCTGCTGCTGCGCACCACCCGTAACGTGAGGCTGACCGAGGCCGGCCAGCGCTACCTGGACGACGTGCGCAACATCCTGGCCAGCATCGAGGAAGCCAACGAAGCGGCGGCTGGCGTCAACGCCGCGCCCAAGGGCAACCTGACGATCACCGCCTCGGTGCTGTTCGGGAAAAGCTTCGTCATGCCCTGCATCGTGCGCTACCTGAGCGAATATCCCGAGGTCGAGGTGACGGCGCTGTTCCTGGACCGGATCGTCAACCTGGTCGACGAGGGCATCGACGTCGCGGTGCGCATCGGCCACCTGCCGGATTCCAGCCTCAAGGCGCTGCGGGTGGGGCAGGTGCGGCGTGTGCTGTGCGCCTCGCCCGAATACCTGGCCAGGCGCGGCGTGCCCCAGCACCCGTCCGACCTTCTGCACCACACCGTGATCGCCGCCAGCGGCGTGTCGCCCCGGGTCGAGTGGAAGTTCGGCGCGGTCGACGACCCCACCATGGTGCGCCTGCGCCCGCGCCTGACCGTCACCAGCAACGACGCGGCGATCGAGGCGGCGTCGGCGGGCCTGGGCATCTGCCGGCTGCTGTCCTACCAGATCGCGGACGAACTCGGCGCCGGCCGCCTGAAGATCGTGCTGGAAGAGTACGAGGAGGCGCCCTGGCCGGTGCACCTGGTGCACCGCGAGAGCAAGTTCGGTTCGTCCAAGGTGAGGAATTTCATCGACCTGCTGGCCGAGCACCTGCGCGCCCACCCGCACCTGAACTGACGGAGCTGTTTCGCGTGGCGTAACGATCTATTGCTTTACACATGGTTTATCTCTCCGTGCGGCGTCCCTAGAATGGCCTCATCCGCTGCAGACACAGCGGACCGAACTCTAGCGACTCAACCAACACCAAGGAGAACCACCATGAAAGCAGCCATCATCATCCTGTCCGATCCGAAAGCCGGCGAAGAAGCGCTCGGCCGCATGTTCAACGGGCTGGCCGCCGCCTACGACTTCAAGCAGAAGGATACCGAGGTCGGCATCTACTTCCAGGGTACCGGCACCCGCTGGCCCGGCGTGCTGGCGAACAGCGCGCACCCGATCCACGCGCTGTATAAAGCGGTGGAAGACCGGGTGGTGGGCATCTCCTGCGGCTGCGCCGACGTGTTCGGGGCGCGCGAGGAAGTCGAGAAAGCCGGCTTCGACCTGATCACCGACAACAGCGTGCCCGGCACCTCGGGCCTGCCGAGCATCGCCCAGATCTCGGCTGACGGCTACACCGTCTTCACCTTCTAAGCCTGCGCCGGACGGGACCCGATCACAATAGTGGCCGGGCCCGTCCTCATGCGACACCGCAATGAACACCGTCGTCCTTCCCCCGGCGGAGCCAGCCGAGATCCTGATGCTCTACCCTGGCGGCTATCCGGTCCATCTCGATGTCCCTCAGTGCGACATCGGTGGGGCCGGGACCGCGATGCGGTTCACCTTACCCCTGCGCGGCCATAACCTTCCCCTACGCCACGCGCGCGAGCGCAAAATGGTGGTCGCCCTGTCCGGCGAACTGCGGGTGCGCAGTGGTGCGCGAGTCCTGGCGGTGCTTCGTCCCGGCGAGGCGCTGTTGCTGCCGCAGGGCGTCGGTCACAGGATTTTCCAGCATGGACCGGAGCCGAGCACCGTCGGCGTCGCCCTGTGGCCAGGGAGGGTCGAAGAAGCCTTTCGCGCGCTGGCGCGGGCCGTCGAGGCGCGCGGCTTCGCGCGTGAGGAGGCCGCGCGAATCCTGGCGTCATTCGGGCTTGCCTGGGACAATGGCGCGACGCATGAGGCCAGAGGCGACGTCGCTGTCCTGCCGGCCTGCGTGGCGCTGGAACGGCTGCCGCTCCTGCTGGCGGGCGCGCTGCGTGAGCGATGGCGAACATGGCTGCGGCTGTCCCCGGGAACTGGACGCGCGAACCGCATCGAGGGGATGGAGCCTGGTGCGACACTCGCCCCGGTGAACGCGAGCAAGCGCTCGTAAACGCTTGTTTCCCCTCTGGTCGGCTGGCGATTCGAACCGCATTTCGAGGTGATCCAGCAATCCGGCGAGTGCGGGGCTGCGCAGGCGATATACTGCTGGGCGCCACCTCTTGCCCAGGACGCCCGATGATCATCTCTTCCGCCACCGACTTTCGCGAAGCCGCCCGGCGCCGGCTGCCGCCCTTCCTCTTCCACTATCTCGACGGCGGCGCCGGCGCCGAGCAGACGCTGCGCGCCAACGTCGAGGACCTGCAGGGCGTGCGCCTGCGCCAGCGAGTGCTGCGCGGCTCGGAGCAGCTCGACCTCGGGGTCGAATGGTTCGGCCAGCGCTACGCCCTGCCGGTCGCGCTGGCCCCGGTAGGGCTGGCCGGGATGTATGCCCGGCGCGGCGAGGTTCAGGCGGTGCGCGCGGCCGGCCGCTGCGGCATTCCCTTCATCCAGTCGACGGTGTCGGTGTGCCCGCTGGCCGAAGTGGCGGCCCAGGCGGCCAGCCCGATATGGTTCCAGCTCTACGTGCTCAAGGACCGCGGCTTCATGCGCGACGTGATGCGCCGCGCCTGGGAGCTGGGCGCCACGACCCTGATGTTCACGGTCGACATGCCGGTGCCGGGCGCGCGCTACCGCGACGCCCACAGCGGCATGAGCGGGCCGAACGGTCCGCTGCGGCGCGTGCTGCAGGCCATGCGGCACCCGCGCTGGGCCTGGGACGTGGGCTTGTTCGGCCGCCCCCACGACCTGGGCAACATCTCGGCCTATCGCGGCCATGCCACCGGGCTGGCGGACTACATCGGCTGGCTGGGCGCCAACTTCGACCCCGGCATCGGCTGGCGCGACCTGGAGTGGATCCGCGACGAATGGGGCGGCAAGCTGGTCATCAAGGGCATCCTCGACGCCGAGGACGCGCGCGACGCACTGGCCTTCGGGGCCGACGGCATCGTGGTGTCCAACCACGGCGGGCGCCAGCTGGACGGCGCGCCGTCCACGGCCCGGGCGCTGCCCGCCATCGCCGAGGTGGCCAAGGGGAGCATGACGATCTTCGCCGACGGCGGGGTGCGCACCGGGACCGACGTGTTCCGCATGCTGGCCCTGGGGGCGGACGGGGTGCTGCTGGGGCGGGCCTTCATCTACGCGCTGGCGACCCAGGGGCAGGCCGGGGTCGAGCGCCTGCTGGCCATCATGGAGAAGGATTTGCGGACCAATATGGTGCTCACCGGTGTTGGGTCCGTGGGCGAGATCGGACCGCAGGTACTGGCCGCCTAGCGCGACTGGTCGCGGTTGCCACTCTCTGGCTGCTGGGCCTCGTCCGGTTCGCGCGAGCGCACCGTCGGCAAGTGCCAGTCGTAGCGGATCGCCGCCATGCGCAGACCGAAGCAGAGCACGGCGCCGGCGATGGCGGTCGGGGTGGTGGGCAACTGCAGCGCGTCGCCCAGCACCACCACGCCGGCGCCGGCCAGCGCCGCCACCGCGTAGACGTCCGAGCGGAACACGGCCGGCACGTTGGACAGCAGGACATCGCGCGCGATGCCCCCGCCGATCCCGGTCAGCATGCCGAGCAGCGCCGCCATCCAGGGCTCCAGCCCGAACACCAGCGCCTTCTGGGCGCCGGCCACGCAGAACAGGGCCAGGCCGGCGGCGTCGAAGATCAGCACCGAGTTGCCCAGGCGCTTGACCAGGGGGTCCCAGAAGAAGATGCACAGGCCGGCCAGGCTGGACACCACCAGGTAGCGCCAGTCGCTGATCGCGGCCGGCGGGGTGGCGCCGATCAGGAGGTCGCGCACGATGCCGCCCGAGCAGGCGGCCACGAAGGACAGCACCAGCACCCCGAAGATGTCGAGCCGGCGGCGCGCGCCCGCGGCGGCGCCGCTCAGGGCGAACACGAAGGTGCCGATCAGGTCGAGCGTCAGCACCAGGGTCTTCATGGCGGCCCCCATGTCGAGGGAGAGGACTTCAAACACGATGGATGTCGGATAAGCAAAGAGGTACCACGCCGAACGCATGGCAATCCGGCATGGTACCCGGCCCGGCCGACATTGGGAAGCGCAGGCTTCCCGGGCGGGCTTACTGCTTGCGGTAGGCGGCGGTGCGGGCGCCCAGCTTGCGCTCGACCTCGGGCTTGCGCTGCAGGCCCTGGTCGACCAGGGACTTCAGGCGCGCCTGGGTGGCGGGACGCTTGACCGAGGCGATGAAGGCGTCCCAGCCCGGCTGCATCTCGGCGTCCGGCGGCAGACTCGCCACGTCGACCAGCTTCTTGGTCTCGACGATGGCTTCGCGCTCGAAGGAGGCGATGCGGCGCGCCAGGCCGTCGACGAAGGCGTCCAGCTCGGCGTCCGGCAGGGCGCGGTTGACGTAGCCGTAGCGCTCGGCCAGTTCGCCGCCGATGTCGTCGGCGCCGACCAGGATTTCCAGCGCCCGGCCGCGTCCGACCAGGCGGGGCAGGCGCGCCATCGGGCCGCCGCCGGCGACCAGGCCGGCGCCCACTTCCCATTGCGACAGGATGGCCTTCTCGCGGCTGGCGAAGCGCATGTCGGCCGCCAGCGCCAGTTCGCTGCCGATGCCGGTGGCGCGGCCCCGGATCGAGGCGATGGTGATCACCGGCAGGCGTGCGATGCGCACCATCAGGTCGGGCACCGGATGCATGCCGGTCGGGCCGGGCGCCATGCCGGTCGAGTCTTCCAGCGGCGTGAGCAGGTCGTAGTGGGCGATGAAATAATCGGGCACCGCGCTGTCGAAGACCACCACCTGGACGGCTGGATCGGCTTCGATCTGCTCCACGATGCGCACCAGCTGGCGCACTTCCTTGGGGCCGACGATGTTGAAGGGCGGGCTGGCGAAGGTCACCTTCCAGTAGGCCGGGGTGACGCGGGTGAGGCGGATCTGGTCCTGGGCCGCCTGCTGGCTTGACGCTGCCGCCACCGCTGCCGGTGCTGCGCCGGCAGCGCCGCCTTCTTCGGCATGGGCCGCGCCGATCACGAATGCGGCGGCGATGGTGGCGGCGGCGAGTTTGAGAGTGGTTTTCATGATCGTTCCTTTCAGTCTGGATTGACTTAGTTATTGCGGGAGCCGCCGGCACGGACCAGCAGCGATTGCAGGCGCTCTTCCAGCACGGAGGCATGGGCATAGCCGGGGCTGAGCTCGGCCAGGCCTGCGGGGGTTTCCAGCAGCAGGGCCGGGAAGCTGCGCACGCCGAGCGAGCGCGCCAGATGGAAGTCGGCCCGGGTTTCCGCGATGGTCTCCGCCGACTGCCAGACGGCGAAGTAGTCGTCCGCGCTGGTCGGGTGGCCAAGCTCGCTCAGTGCCCGCGCGCCGACCTCGGACAGCACGCGGCCGCTGGTCGTGTCGAGGCCGTCGACGTAGAAGGCGTGCTGCAGCTTGCGGAACACCGTCAGCAGGTCGGCCTCGGGGGCCAGCTTCCGGGCGGCGACCACGGCGCGGCAGATCGGCTCGGTGTCGTACACGAAGTTCTCGCGCGCCAGCAGGGCCTCGCGGTTGAAGGGCAGGCCGCTGTTGGCGGCCACGCGCTCCCAGTGGCCGAGGCGGAACTGCTTGCCTGCGTCGTCCAGGATGTCGGTGGCGCCGGCGCGCACGCCGCCGACCACGATGTCCAGTTCCAGCTCGGGGTGCATCTGCACCAGGGCGCTCAGCTCCTTGCCGAAGCCGTAGCACCAGGAGCACATCGGATCGCCCACGTAGATCAGTTTCATGTCGTTCTCCCGGAAGCGCTCGATCAGAACACGCCGGCGGTGCCGCCGCCGTCGACCGGCAGCACGATGCCGGTGGTGAAGCTGGAATCGCTCAGGTAGAGCACCGCGTCCACCACGTCCTGGGTGACGCCGGTGGTGGCGGTCGGGGCGAGGGTGTTGTAGAAGGCGCGGGTGCTTTCGTAGTCGCCGTGCAGCGGGGTTTCGATGATGCCGGGGGCGACCGAGTTGACCTTCACGCCGCTGCCCGCCAGTTCCAAGGCCAGGGCGCGGGTTGCCTGGTTCAGGCCGCCCTTGATGAGGACCGGCAGCAGGGCCGGCACCTTGATGTTCGGCTGGATCGAGATGCTGGCGGTGATGTTGATGATGTGGCCCTGCTTGCGGCCGGCCATGTGCTGGGCGGCGAGCTGCGAGGGGTAGAAGAAGCCCTTCAGGTTGGTGCCGACGATGGCTTCCACGTCCTGCTGGGTGTACTCGGCGATCGGCTTGGCGATGAAGATGCCGGCGTTGTTGATCAGGATGTCGACCTGGCCGAAAGCGGCGATGGCGCGGTCGAACAGGGCGCGTGCGGTGGCCGGTTCGGCGATGTCGCCGGCCACGCCGATGAAGTTGGCCGGGTTGCCCAGTTTGGCGGCGGCGCTGTCGAGGCGGTCCTGGCTGCGGGCGTTGCCGACCACGTTGTAGCCGCGCTGGAGGTAGGCCTCGGCGATGGCGAAGCCGATGCCGCTGGAGGCGCCGGTGACGATGACGGTTTTCTGATTCGAGCTCATGAGTTTCTCCTTGGGTGACTGGTTGGCGCAGCGTTCGTTGCTGCGATGGGGAAACTATACTTTTGCGCCCGATGCGGATAAATATGCATTGGCACAAGATAATTGATACACCGTGTAATGAATGGCGCGAGGCGGAACGCCGTTCTCTCTGGACGTGGGCGCGCCTGCGCCCACTGGGGCGCACGGCAAGGCGGAACGAAATGGGGAAGAGAGCGCCGCCGCCCGCACGGGCGGCGAGCCGGGACTTACTCGTGGGCCGGGAAGGCGGGGAGGATGGTGTCGGCCAGCTGATCGAGGATCTCGGCATAGGGCTGGCGGCTGACCTTGGGATTGAGGGCGATGTGGGACACGCCCGCTTCGCGCGCCTGTTCCAGGTAGTCGCGCAGGCCCTCGCGCCCGGCGCGAAAGCCCCCGGGCACCCGCATGAAGGGGTGGTGCGGGTCCTCGTGCAGGTCGAAGTAGCCGCCGATCCCCAGCGGCTTGAACACCGGGGTGTCGTGCTGGGCCGCGACCTGGGCCCGCCAGGCGCGCCCCAGGGTGGCCAGCTCGCCGGGCTGGGGCACGAAGGCAAGATAGCCGTCCATGTGGCGCGCCAGCCAGTCCAGGTGCTGCTGCGACTGGCCGACGGCGATCGCGGGTATTCGCCCGAAGGCCGGACGCGGCACCAGGTCGAGCAGGCCGCCGGCATGGCCGAAGCGCGCCGAGTCGTAGCGCGGGTAGCGCTGTTCGAGCAGGGTGCGCAGCACGCCGTAGGCGTCGCGATAGCGCTCGCCCCGGCTCTCGTAGTCGATCCCGAACATCGGATAGTCGCTGGGCCGGTCGCCCGAGGACAGCCCGAGCACCAGCCGGCCGCCGCTCAACTGGTCGAGCGAGGCGGCCTGCTTGGCCAGCATCAGCGGTTCGCGCGTGGGCAGGACGATGCCGGTGGTGCCGAGGGCGATGCGGCGGGTGACGGCGGCCAGGTGGGCGATGTAGACCAGCGGCTCGAAGATCTGGGCCACGTCGCCATAGTGCGGATCGTAGAAGGGGATGTCGCGCATCCAGAGCGCGCCGACGCCGAGCCGGTCGGCGCGCTGGGCCATCTCGATGTGGCCCTCCATGGTTGGCGCGGGTCGGCCCGGGTGGGTCTCGAGCGGCAGGATCAGGCCGACCGTGAGGGCGCCGGGCCGGAACAGGCGCCGGAAGCCCGGATGGCGGGCAAGGCCGGGGTGGGGCGAGGGTTGGGGAGCGGCCGGGCTGCCGTGGCGGTCGGCCAGGGCGGGCGAGGTGTTCATCGGGTTCTCCTTCGGCGGGTGGTGGGGTATGCCTGCACTCTAGAGAAGGGGCCGGCGCTCCGGTAGCCGGCCGTCCCGCAAAAAACCTGTTCCGCGATGTTAAAGATCGGCGCGCATCTCAGCCGCCAGCAGGCGCACCAGCTCGGCCGCCGGCATGGCACGCGCCAGCGCATACGCCTGGCCGGCCCAGTTCACCGAATAGTCCTGCACGCCCTGGGCGGCGGCCGCCGCGTGCAGGGCCTTGGCGGCGTCGTAGGCGATCGGGTAGTCGGGCACGGAAGGGTGGCCCGGCCCGCCGATCTCGTCGAAGAAGCGGTTGACCAGCCCGCGCGCCGGCCGGCCGGAGATGGCGCTGGTGATTGCCGTGCCGCGCGCAGCGTCCTGCAGGAGGGCGCGGTGGTGGGGCGTGGCCGAGGATTCCGGGGTCGGGATGAAGGCGGTGCCGAGCTGGGCGCCGCTGGCCCCCAGGCGCAGCGCGGCGGCGATGCCGCGCCCGTCCATGATGCCGCCGGCGGCGACGATGGGCAGCGCCACGGCGTCGCGCAGAAGCTGCACCAGGGCGAAGCTGCCCAGGCCCTCGTCCGGCGCGTCCGGGTCGAACACGCCACGGTGGCCGCCGGCCTCGTTGCCCTGGGCGACGATGGCGTCGATGCCCGCGTCGCGGGCCGCGCGCGCTTCCGGCGCCGAGGTGGCGGTGGCCAGCAGCACGCTGCCGGCGCGGTGCAGGGCCTCCGCCTGGCCGGCCGTGGGCAGGCCGAAGTGGAAGCTGACCACGGCCGGCCTTGCCTCGACCAGCGCCTCCAGCAATTCCGGGTCGGCCAGGAAGCTGGTGTAGATCTCGCGCAGCGCGCGCGGCGGCTCGGCGCCCTGGGCAGCGAAGTGAGGCGCGAGCCAGTCCAGCCAGGCCGCTTCGCGCGCCGGGTCCGACTTGGCCGGGCGGTGCGCGAACACGTTGACGTTGAAGGGGCGATCGGTGAGCGCCCGCAGCTCGGCGATGGCGGCGCGCGTCTGGGCCGCGCTGCCTGCGCCGACCGCGATCGAGCCGAGCGCGCCGGCGTTCGAGACCGCCGCCGCCAGGCGCGCGGTCGACACGCCGGCCATCGGCGCCTGGATGATGGGCAGCTCGACGCCGAGCAGGCGGGTGAGGGAAGTGGTCATGCTGGCCTCCGCGTGGTTGACAGGTGTTGGCCGAGTATAGGCAGTCCACGGCAGGGCGAACAATCAAGTATGATGCACAACTATTGATACATCGTGTAATGAAACGATGACACGCCAATTCGACGATATCCTGCTGGGCAGCATCGAGCTGTTCTGCTCCGCCGCGGAACTGGGCAGCTTCACCGCCGCGGCCACCGCCGCCGCCGTGACGCCGGCCGCCGTCAGCCGCGCGGTGTCGCGCCTGGAAGCGCGCCTGAACGTGCGCCTGTTCGTGCGCACCACCCGCACCCTGCACCTGACCGAGGCCGGACGCGAATACTTCGCCCAGTGCCGCCAGGCCCTCAACCAGCTGGTCGAGGCCGAGCGCCTGGTCACCGGGCGCCAGAGCGCGCCTTCGGGCCTGCTGCGCATCTCGATGCCGACTCCCTACGGCCACTACCGGGTGCTGCCGCTGCTGCCGGAATTCACGCGCCGCTATCCGGACGTGAAGGTCGAGTTCCACCTCAGTAACCGCAACGTCGATTTCGGCGACGAGGGCTTCGACCTGGCGATCCGTGGCCGCGCGCCGGCCGATTCGACCATGATCTCGCGTAAGCTGGAGGACTCCGAACTGGTGGTGGTGGCCACCCCCGACTACCTGCGCCAGGCCGGCACGCCGCGCAGCCCCGAGGACCTGCGCGGGCATAACTGCATCCAGTTCGCCCTGCCCAGCACCGGCCGCAACATCCCCTGGCTGTTCCACCAGGACGGCGAGGACATCGAGCTGCCGACCGCGGGCCTGTACGGCTGCGCCGAGGACATCCTGGGCGCGGTGACCCTGGCGCGCGCCGGCGGCGGCCTGTTCCAGACCTACCGCTTCATTGTCGACGCCGACCTCAAGGCGGGGCGCCTGGTGGAGCTGATGCCGGAATATGGCGGACGCTCGCGCCCCTTTTGCCTGATCTACCCGCACGGCCGCCACGTGGCGCTGCGGGTGCGCGCCTTCGTCGATTTCCTGGTCGAGCAGTTGCGCGACCAGCCCGCCCGTCCCGCGCGCCGCCAGCCGGTCGCGCCCTGATTTTTCCCTCCTGAGCATGGCCCGCCCCGCCCTCGGCGGCGGGGTAGCCGCGTCCTTCGCGCGCGCATCGATTCATTACATCGTGTATCGATTGTATTGCTCTTATCCATCTTTTTCGCCCCGTCCCCGCTGCCTATAGTTCAGTCCAACGACGGCGCGCTGCATCCATCCGGACGCAGGCGCCGCCCCCTCAACGGACAAGGAGTACAGCATGGACGCAGCAGCACGCACCGTCGTCATCACCGGCGCCTCGAGCGGCATCGGCCTGGCGCTGGCCAAGGCCTACCTGGAACGCGGCTTCAACGTGGTCGGCAACGCCCGCACCGTCGAACGCCTCGAACAGGCCAAGGAACAGCTGGGCAACCCGGACAACTTCTACGGCGTGGCCGGCGACATCGCCGAAGCCGACACCGCCGAAGCCATCTTCACCGTCGCCAAGGCGCGCTTCGGCAAGGTCGACATCCTGATCAACAATGCCGGGATCTTCAACGCCAAGCCCTTTCATACCTACACTCCGGAGGAAGTCGAGCGCCTGGCGGACACCAACCTGAAGGGCTTCTTCTATCCCTCGCAGCAGGCCGCGGCCCACATGAGCGCGAACAAGGGCGGCCACATCGTGAACATCACCGCCAGCGTCTCCATCCAGCCCAACGCGCAGGTGCCGGCCGTGCTGCCGGTGCTGGTCAAGGGGGGCCTGAACAGCGCGACCCGCGCCCTGGCACTGGAACTGGCGCCGCACAACGTGAAGGTGACGGCGGTCGCTCCCGGGATCATCGATACCCCGCTGCACGACCCGGGCGCGCGCGAATTCCTGCAAGGCCTGCAACCCACCGGCCGCATCGGCCGGGTGGAGGACATCGTCGACGCCGTGCTGTACCTGACGGACGCCAGTTTCACCACCGGGATCGTGTTGAGCGTCGACGGCGGCGCCACCGCGGGCACCTGGTAATCACCGACCCACTCACACAAGCAAGGAGAACATCATGCCCTACATCCTCATCCAGGTGACCGACGAAGGCGTCACCAAAGCACAGAAAGAAGCCATGATCGCCGGCGCGACCGATCTCATGGTGAACGTCCTGAACAAGGACCCGGAGTCCACCTTCGTCGTGATCGACGAAGTCGACACCGACAACTGGGGCCATGGCGGCGAGGTCGTGACCAAGCGCCGCGCACGCCAGGCGGCCGAGAAGGCCGCCAAGGCCGCCAAGGCCGCGAAGTAAGCAAGCACCCACCGAACACCCTGAAAGGAGCACATCATGAGCAAGAACATCGTCATCGTCTATCACAGTGGCTACGGCCATACCCGCCGCATCGCCGAAGCCGTCGCCGAGGGCAGCCGCGGCCACCTGCTGGCCATCGACGCCGAAGGCAACCTGCCGGAAGGCGGCTGGGAGCGCCTCGAGGCCGCCGACGCCATCATCTTCGGTTCGCCGACCTACATCGGCAACGTGAGCTGGCAGTTCAAGAAGTTCGTCGACCAGTCGTCCAAGGTGTGGATCACCCAGGGCTGGAAGGACAAGCTGGGCGCCGCCTTCACCAACTCGGCCTCGGTCAACGGCGACAAGCAGACCACGCTGTACACCATCTTCACGATGGCCCAGCAGCACGGCATGCTGTGGGCCGGTACCGGCCTGATGCCGAGCAACGCGAAGTCGGCCCAGCGCGACGACGTGAACTACCTGTCCTCGTTCGCCGGGCTGGCCACCGCCACGCCGTCCGACGCATCGACCGACGAGATGGTGGCCGGCGACCTGCGCACCGCTGTCCTTTTCGGCGAGCGGGTGCGCGCCAGCGCCGAACGCCTGGCCTGATTCGCGTTTTTCTGCATGACGTGGCGGCCACGGCGCCGCCGCGCCGCCACCCAAGGAGCCCATCATGCACGACCACCAAGCCATCCTGACCGTCCTGGCCGACTATTTCAATGGCCTGTACACCGGCGACACCGAGCTGCTGCGCTCGGTGTTCGATCCCGATGCCGCCCTGTTCGCCGAGATCGGCGGCCAGTCCTACCACAAGCGCCTCGACGACTACCTCGAGGGTGTGTCCCAGCGCGAGTCGCCCGAAGAACTCGGCGAGCCTTACCAGATGAAGCTGCTGTCCCTGGACGTCACCCACAACATCGCGAGCGCGCGGGTACATGTCCCGGCTCGAGGTTTCAATTTCTACAACTATCTGACACTGCTGCGCCGCGACGGGGTCTGGGTCATCGTCAACAAGACCTTCGCCGACGTACCGGTCCGCGCCGACAGGCCGGAATCCAGGGCCTGAATTGTGTCGGTATGTGTCAAGCGCGGCGGCGGAAACATCTCCCTTCAGTTCGGGGCGGTTTTCGACACGCGCGGGACACTCCCGGCGGGTGTAATGCACACATCGACTTCCTGCACGCGACCGCCATCCTGGCGGCGCGGGAGCAGGTACCACCGGAGGAATATCATGAACCTTGCCCGCAACCTCGTCCGCAGCGCCGCCCTTGCCCTCATGCTTGCCGCCGGCGGTGGCCTTGTTCCCGCCCACGCACAGAAGCTCGACGCCAACGGCATCGGCCGCACCGAAGTCGTGCGCCATAGCTACGACCACAAGCACGAAGCCATCCAGGTGAAGGTCGATTTCGGCCCCGGCGTGAAGTTCCCGAAGCATTCGCATCCTGGGGTGGAACTGGCCTATGTCCTGAGCGGCGAATTCGAGTATGAACTGGACGGCAAGGTGGTGCGCCTGAAGGCCGGCGAATCCCTGTACATCCCGGCCGGCGCGGTCCACTCGGCCAAGAACGTCGGCACCGAGGTCGCCAGCGAACTGGCCACCTACATCGTCGAGAAGGGCAAACCCGTTCTCACCCTCGACAAATAAGCCCGGAGCCCGACGATGAAACGCCATTCCCTCGCCGCCCTCGGCGGCATCGCGGTCCTGGGTGCGGCGGCCGCCCTGGCGGTCTCCGGGCCCCTGGCCGCCGGTCCGGCCCTGCTGGGCGGCTCGCTCCCGGTGAAGGGCAGCAGCCCGGGCTTCGCCGGCGCCACCACCTGGCTCAATGGAACGCCGCTGAACGCCCAGCAGCTCAAGGGCAAGGTGGTGCTGGTCGATTTCTGGACCTATTCCTGCATTAACTGCATTCGCACCTTCCCCTACCTGCGCGCCTGGGCCGACAAGTACCGCGACCAGGGCCTGGTGGTGGTCGGCGTGCACACGCCCGAGTTCAAGTTCGAGCAGGACCTGAGCAACGTGAACGCGGCCCTGGCCCGTTACAAGATCGACTTCCCGGTGGCGGTCGACAGCGACTACCGGATCTGGGAAGCCTGGAACAACCAGTACTGGCCGGCCTTCTACCTGGTCGACGCCAAGGGCAAGATCCGCTTCCAGCACTTCGGCGAGGGCGACTACGCCAAGGTCGAGCGCGCGATCCAGTCGCTGCTGGTGGAAGCCAACGGCAAGCCGGTCGACGAGAGCATCGTCAATCCGAGCGGCGCGGCCGAGCAGATGGCGCCGGACCTGGCCAACGTCGGCTCGGGCGAGGCCTACCTCGGCTATCGCAAGGCGCAGGACTTCCGCTCGCCCGAGCGCCTGAAGCCGGACAGCCCGCGCGACTACACGGTCGGCAAGCTGAACGTCAACCAGTGGGGCCTGTTCGGACAGTGGAACGTCGGCGCGGAAAGGGCCGTCGTGGCCCAGCCCGGCGCCGGCGTGGCGCACCAGTTCAGCGCCCGCGACCTGCACCTCGTGATGGGTCCGGGCGCCCCCGGCCGCAAGGTGCGCATCAAGGTGACGGTCGACGGCCGCGCGCCGGGCGCGGACCATGGCGCGGACGTCGACGCCGAAGGCAATGGCGTGGTGACCGAGACCCGCCTGCACCAGCTGGTGCGGCAGTCGGGCAAGGTTGGCCAGCGCCGCTTCGAGGTCCGCTTCCTGGACGCGGGCGCCCAGGCCTACGCCTTCACCTTTGGCTGAACTCCCGGCCGCGATGTATGTCCGATTGTGTCGCGGCCGATTTTCACTACAAAACCAATATAAGGCGCGGCGGCGCGCTTGCTAGCATGACCGGCATGCGTACACCGCACATCACAACCCAGCACCACCTACCCTGAAGGAGCACACCATGCAAGCAATCGAACAAGTTCTCTACACCGGCAAAGTCACCACCAGCGGCGGCGGCCGCGACGGCGTCTCGCGCAGCGACGACGGCCGCCTGGACGTGGCGCTGTCCTCGTTCACCTCGGGCGGCCAGGGCACCAACCCCGAGCAGCTGCTGGGCGCCGGCTGGTCGTCCTGCTACATCGGCGCGCTGCACCTGGCCGCGGCCGAGCGCAAGCTGCGCATGCCGGAAGGCGCGCGCGTCAACGCCGAAGTCGACCTGGGCAAGACCGGCTCCGAATACTACCTGCAGGCGCGCCTCGAAGTGCACATCCCCGGCCTGCCGCTCGAGGTGGTCGAGGAGCTGGCCGAGCGCGCCCACGCGACCTGCCCGTATTCCAAGGCCCTGACCAAGAGCATCGGCGTGACCACCCGCGTGGTCTGAGCGACGCGCCACTAAAAAAGCCCGGCACGCGCAGGCGTGCCGGGCCTTTTATCGTTCGGGGCCGGGCTTACTTGGGCTCGATGATGGTGACGGTAGACGAGAACACGTAGCCCTCGTTGCGCAGGGTCTTGATGTAGCGCGGGTCGCGCGCGTCGTCGCCCAGGCGGGTGCGCAGGCGGCTCACCAAAATGTCGATCGAGCGGTCGAACAGGTCGACCCCGGCGCCATGGGTCAGGCTGATCAGCTGGTCGCGCGAGAGCACGCGCTGCGGATGGTCGAGGAAGACGCGCAGCAGGCGGTACTCGGCGCCGCTCATGGTCACCACCACGTCGTCCGGCCCCACCAGGTGGCGCGCCGCCGTGTCCAGGCGCCAGTCGCCGAAGCCGAGCATGGCGGCGGCGTCGGTCACCTGCAGGTTGGGCGGCAGCATGTGGGTGCGGCGCAGCACGGCGCGGATGCGCGCCAGCAGCTCGCGCACCGCGAAGGGCTTGGCGATGTAGTCGTCGGCGCCCATTTCGAGACCGACCACGCGGTCGGTTTCGTCGTCGCGCGCGGTCAGCATCACGACCGGAATGGCGCGGTACTTCCCGGCGCGCAGCTCGCGGCACAGGACCAGGCCGTCGTCGCCCGGCATCATGATGTCCAGCACGATCAGGTCGGGCGTGGCGCGCGAGAGCGCGGCCCACATCTCGCGGCCGTTGGCGGCCAGGGTGCAGTGCAGGCCCTGCTTTTCGAGGTAGGCTCCCACCAGTTCGCGGATGCCGCGGTCGTCGTCGACGACCAGGATGTGTTCAGTGTCGCGCATGCTTGTCCTTCTCCGTTGTCAGGCTCGGGCGGCTGGTCGAGAGCGGGCAGGGGCCCGGCCTCAGTTCGGCGGTAAACGTGGCGGCCACCAGCGCGGCCCAGGCGAACAGGCGTTTCATAGCATTCTCCAGGATCAGGGAATCCTACTCTAGCCAAGTTTCGCCACCGCTTTGTTTCCGATTATGTCGGCGCCCGCCGCCGACACAATCGCCCTGCAAAATTCCTTGTAGGCGCGGCCTCACGCGCGCGTTTCCTGCTCCAGGCTGCGCAGCCGCAGGCGCGCTTCCAGCCCACCCTCGGGCCGGTTGTGCAGCGTCAGCTCGCCACCCAGCGAGAGCGCCAGCTGGCGCGCGATCGACAAGCCGAGGCCGGTGCCGCCGGTCTCGCGGTTGCGCGAGCTCTCCAGCCGGTAGAAGGGCTCGAACACGGCCTCCAGCGATTCCGCCGGGATGCCCGGCCCCTCGTCGCGCACCGTGATCACGGCTTCCCGGTCGCTCGGGCGCTCCAGCAGCACCTCGGCCTTGCCGCCGTACTTGATGGCGTTGTCGATCAGGTTGCTCAGCACCCGGCGCAGGGCTTGCGGGCGGGTCACCAGCGCGCCGCCGCCGGCCCGCGCCTGCAGGCTCACCGGCTGGCCACTGTCGCGGTAGTCGAGGGTGATGGTGTCGAGCAGGTTGCCGAGGTCGAGGGCGGCGGCCGGCTCCGGCTTGCCGTGCATCGAGCGGGCGTAGCCCAGGCCTTCGCGCACCAGGTCCTGCAGTTGCTGCAAGTCTTCCGAGAAGCGCTCCTGCTGGCTCTCGTCGTCCATCATGTCCACCCGCAGGCGCATGCGCGTGATCGGGGTCTGGAGGTCGTGCGAGATCGCCGCCAGGATGCGCAGGCGCTCGTCGACATAGCCCTGGATGCGGCGCTGCATGGCGTTGAAGGCGCGCGCCGCCGCTTCGACCTCGGAGGGGCCGTGTTCGGGCAGGTCGACCGGGCGCAGGTCGGGGCCGAGGGCGTCGGCCGCCTGGGCCAGGGAGCGCAGCGGCCGGGTCGCCAGGCGCACGGCGGCCCAGCAGGCCAGGGCGACCAGGGCCAGCTGGCCCGCCAGCACATAGGGCAGCCAGGGCGAGAGCGGCAGTCCGCGGCGCGGGAAGAAGTCGACCGTGAGCGGCTGGCCGTCCGCCAGGCGCAGGTGGACCTGGAAATCGTCGCGCCCGCCGGGCACGGCATTGGCGGTGAATGGGTAGTCCGGCGTGAGCGCCCGGGTGACCGAGTTCATGAGGCGCAGCGCATGGTCGGAGCTGACTTCCGGCCCGGTCTCGCCAGGCCCGAGGATGAAGCCGTAGCCGCCGCGGCGCAGGCGCGGCAGCCATTCCTTGCGCTGCTCGTGCGGCAGGCGGTCGAGCAGGGCGACGGCGGTGCGCAGGTCGATCTCGACGTAGTCGATCATGGTTCCCATGCTGACGTCGTTGCGCTCGGTGTAGGTGAGCGTGGTCGACAACAGCTGGGCGGTGGCCAGGCCCGCGATCAGGATCAGGCTCAGGCGCGCGAACAGGCTGCGCGGGACCAGCCTGGCCAGCAGGCCGCTCACGGTCGCCTCCCGACTGCGGGGTGTGGGGTGTCGAACATCGGCTGCCTCCTCGAATACTGGCAGGCGGGCCGGGCCCGGCGGTGCCGAATGGGTCGTGAATGATACGCCGCGCGCCTGGGCAGCGGGCTGAACTCTTGCATTGTAGACGCGTAGCTTGGCGCCGATCAAGATGGACCGAGGATAGAGCGCCGGGTCTCGCCGGGTTATCATGGCGCTCCATCACCCACCAGCGACCATGAGCGACATCGTCTACCACCCCAAGCCGAACGACGAAGGCAGGCCGGAGCGCCTGCTGTCCCCCAGCAGCGAGGCCGGCCTCGAACGCATGGCCGATCCCGCGGCGAACCTGGTGTTCGTGCCGGGCAGCGTGTGCGGGGAGGTGCTGAACGGGGTCGCGCTGGCGCGCTGCGCGATGGCGCCGGCGCCCGAACTGGCGCCGGACCCGGACAGCCTGGCGCTCGCGGAGCCGCCTTTCGTGCCCGCGCTCGGCCTGAAGCCGGCCGCCGGCGCGGTGGTGCTGGAGCCGGACGGGCGGGTGTGGCTGGTGGCGCCGTCCAACGGCTTCGGCGGCTACCGGATCAGTTTTCCGAAGGGACGGGTGGAGCCGGGCGTGTCGCTCAAGGCGACCGCGATCCGCGAGGCCTGGGAAGAGACCGGCCTGCGGGTCAGCCTGAGCGCCTGGCTGGGCGACTTCGCGCGCACCCAGACCTGCACCCGCTTCTACCTGGCACGCCGCACCGGCGGCCACCCGGGCGACATGGGCTGGGAATCGCAGGCCGTGCACCTGGCCACCCTGGAGCGGGCGGCCGAGCTGCTGCACCGCGATACCGACCGCGCGGTGCTCGCGGCCCTGCTGCGCGCCCTGGGACGGGCCTAGGCGTCTTCCCTCAAGGGCTCAGGCGACTTCCTTCTTGTTGGCCTGGGTGATGGTCCAGTAATAGATGCGGCGGCCGTCGACCTCGGCGGTCTTTTCGGGCGGCCACTCCGGTCCCATGTCGAAGGCGTGCGAGACCACGCGCGTGCCCACTTTGAGCTGCTTCCAGAGCTGCGGGCGCAGCTTCACGTTCACGGTCGGCAGCAGGTAGAGCGTGACCACGGTCGCCTCCGAGACGTCGGTCTTGAACAGGTCGCCCACCCGGAAGCTGGCGCGGTCGGACACGCCCGCCTTCTTGGCGATCTCCTTGGCCTCGGCGATGCGGGCCGGATCGAGGTCGATGCCGGTGCCGCGCGCGCCGCGGTTCTTGGCGGCGGTGACCACGATGCGGCCGTCGCCGCAGCCCAGGTCGTACAGCACGTCGTTCTTGCCGACCTTGGCCAGGTCGAGCATCTTGTCCACGACTTCCTGGGGCGTGGGCACGTAGGGCACGTCGAGATTGCGCTCGGGCGCGGCGGCGGCGGCCTGCGCCAGCGCGCGGTGGGCGGGCAGCATCAGCAGGCCAGTGGTGGCGGCTGCGGACAGCAGCAGGGTACGGCGGCGGGGTTGCGGCTTCATCGGCACATCTCCTGTCTATGGTGTGGACTGGGGTGGATGGTGGTTTTCGCGGCGCCCGCGCAGGAACAGCAGCAGCACCAGCCCGAAGGCCAGCACGGCCACGCCGATCCAGGCGGCGTTCAGCCCGCCCAGGGTCTGGCTGTAGACGTACGACAGGCTGGACCACAGCATGTAGGCGCAGGTGGCGCAGAACAGCAGGGGAAGCAAGGGGTAGAGCGGGACCCGGAAGGGCCGGGGCGTGCCGGGCTCGCGCCGGCGCAGCACGAACAGCGAGACGCCGGTGAGGAAGAAGAACAGCCAGAACACCGGCGCGGTGAATTCGACCATGGCCTTGAAGCCGCTGCCCAGCGTCGCGCCGACGCCGACCAGGACCAGGGCGGCCCCGCATTGCACCGCCATCGCCACGCGCGGCGTGCCGCGCTCGCCGTCCCAGTGGCCCAGGCCGCGCAGCGAAGTCCAGTCGCGGCCCATGGCGTAGCCGGTGCGGGCGCCGACGATCATGGTGGCGTTGATCGAGGTGAGAGCGGCGATGGCGACCAGCACGGAGATGATTTTCTCGCCGGTGGGCCCGAAGACTTGCCGCATGAGGTCGGCGGCCACGGCGTCGGAGGCGGCCATGCCGCCCATGCCGAGCACGGTCCAGTAGGCCCAGCTCACCAGGAGGTAGAGGCCGGTGATCACGGCGATCGAGATGATCAGGGCCTTGACCATGCGCGCCGGGCCGCCGCGGATCTCTGCGCTGATGTAGGCGGCCTCGTTCCAGCCGCCGTAGGTGAGCAGGACGAAGACCATGGCCAGGCCGACGTTGGGCGGCCCGGTGGCGGCGGGCGGCCCGGCCGGAGCCGGGCCGGCGAAGAACAGGGCGGCGGCCGCGATCAGGAGCAGGCCGCCGATCTCGGCCAGCGTGAGCAGGGTCTGGGCCCCGGCGCCGGCGCGGATGCCGCGCAGGTTGAGGGCGGAGAGCACGACGATCACGGCGCAGGCGTAGAGCGTGCTGCCCCAGCCGTCGGAGACGCCGAGCGGCAGGGCCTGCTGCATGTAGTCGCCGAACACGAAGCCGAGCAGGGCGATCGAGCCGGTGGTGATCACCGAGAAGCGCGCCCAGCCGAACAGGAAGGCGACCGAGCGCCCGAAGGCGCGCTGCAGGTAGTGGTAGTCACCGCCGGCGTGGGGGTAGGCGGTGGTGAGTTCGGCGTAGCACAGGGCGCCGATCAGGGAGACCAGCCCGCCCAGCGCCCAGAAGGCGAACATGGCGCCGGGGCTGCCACTGAAGCCGGCGACCAGCGAGGGCGACTTGAAGATGCCGGCGCCGATGACCACGCCGACGATGACGGCGATCGCCTCGCGCAGGCCGAGCGTGGGCCGCGGCCGGGCGTCGCGCTGGGCAGAGGCAAAACGTTCCGCTTCGATGGCATCCATGACGAAAGGGGTGCATTGCCGACGCCCGGGAAACGCGACGCCGTACAGGGTTGGAAAACCTGGTAGCCGCTACAGTTCGACCGGATCATAACGGCGCGCTCGTCCGAACGTCGCGCGATTGAACTCGTGCGTTCGACACCTTTCTTGTGGCAGGTTTCCATGCTAACCGAGACGCACGCTATCAGCTCATCGCACGGAAGGTAGAAATTGTCATCCTACTAAGGTCTGGGCAAGGGGGGCGGCAAGGCCGGCGACCGGGCTGGCAAGGCCGATGACCGGGCCCGCAAGCATGGCGGGCACGGGCGCGGGCTGCGCCCGTCGTGGCGCGCCGCCTGCTAACGCCGCACGTCCAGCGAGCCCGAGGCCACCGCCTCGATCTGGGCCCGCGAAGCGGTATTGAAATCTCCTGCGATCGAGTGCTTCATGGCCGCCGCCGCTAGTCCGAAGCGGGCCGATTCTTCCAGTCCGCGGCCGCGCATCAGTCCATCCAGCACCCCGGCCGCGAAGGCGTCGCCGGTCCCGATCCGGTCCACGATCTCGTGCAGGTCGAAGGGCCCGGCCACCGCGCAGGCCCCGCGCGCATGCAGCACTCCCTCCAGCTCGTGCTGCTGCACCCCGATCTGGCGCCGGCGCGTGTAGGCCACGTGGGCCAGCTGCGGGAAGGCCGCGAACGCCGCCTCCACCGCCTCCTGTTCGCGCCCGCCCTCCGCCAGCTCGGGCCTGCCCAGGACCAGGGCGAAATCGCGCTCGCCCGCGAAGGCCAGGTCGGCCTCGGCCATGAGGCTGCGCAAGGTGGCGGCGCCGTCCTCGCCGCGCGCCGCCCACAGGCTGGCGCGGTAATTGCCGTCGTAAGAGACCTTGACGCCCAGCGCGCGGGCGGTGCGCATCGCTTCCAGCACGGCGCGCGCCGGCAGTTCGCCGACCGCCGGCGAAATCCCCGAGACGTGCAGCCAGGTGGCGCCGTCGAGGATCGCCTTCCAGTCGTAGCGCGCCGGGTCGGCCGTCGCGAATGCCGAGCCGGCGCGGTCGTAGACGATCTCGGAGGGGCGCAGCACCGCGCCCGGGGTCAGGAAGTACAGGCCCATGCGGCCCGGCCCATTCAGCACGGCCGCCGTGTCCACCCCGTGGGTGCGCAAGGCGTCGCGCGCGATGTCGCCAAGGGCGCTGTCCGGCAGGACCGTCACCATCGATGCCCGGTGGCCGAGGCGGGCCAGGGAGACCGCCACGTTGGCCTCGGCGCCGCCGGTGCACAGCTCCAGGTGCGAGGCCTGGGGCAGCAGGCGGCCGGCCGGCGCGGACAGGCGCAGCAGCATTTCGCCGAAACAGATGATACGGCCGGGGACGGGATGCGACGCGGACATGGGGCTCCTCTGGGTGACGTGGTGACGCCGGCCAGTATAGTCGAGGCGGCGCGCATGCTCCAGCCGCGTCTGGCATACTCCTCGTGTCCGTCACTTTCGGCCTGAGCGCGCGTGCCCGCTTGTCCGCGCCGAAGCCAGCTATCGCCCCATGAAACCCGAACTTCTTGTCCTCGGCAGCGACTGGCCGGCCCATGTGCTGAGCCAACTGGAACAGCATTTCCACTGCCACTTCCTGGCCCAGGTGCCGCAGGAGCGGCGCGCCGCCGCGCTCGCCGACATCGGTCCGCGCGTGCGCGCCGTGCTCACCACCGGCACGGTCGGCATCCAGGCCGCGATGCTGCCGGCGCTGCCGGCGCTCGAACTGGTGGCGGTGAACGGCGTCGGCGTCGACGCGCTGCCGCTGGCGCTGCTGGCCTCCAGAGGCATCGCCGTGACCAACACCCCCGACGTGCTGACCGACGACGTGGCCGACCTCGCCGTGCTGCTCCTGCTGGCCGCCGTGCGCCGCCTGCCCCAGCTCGACCGTTACGTGCGCGAGGGCCAGTGGGCGCGCGCGGCGCCCCTGGAGCACGCGCGCAGCCTGAAGGGAAAGGTGGCGGGCATCGTCGGCTACGGACGCATCGGGCAGGCGGTGGCCGCGCGCCTGAAAAGCTTCGGGCTGCGGATCCGCTATTACCAGCGCAGCCTGGGGCCGGCGCCGGAGCAGCGCAGCGCCTCGCTGCTCGAGCTGGCGCGCGATAGCGACATGCTGGTGCTGTGCATGCCCGGTGGCGCCCAGACCGAGCGCATGGTCGGCGCCGAGGTGCTGGACGCGCTCGGGCCGGAAGGCACCCTGGTGAATGTCGCACGCGGCTCGGTGGTCGACGAGGCGGCCCTGGTCGCAGCCCTGCGCGAAGGGCGGCTGGGCGCGGCGGCCCTGGACGTGTTCGAGCACGAGCCCGAGGTTCCCGAAGCGCTGCGCGCGCTGGCGAACGTGGTGCTCACGCCCCATGTCGGCAGCTTTACGGTCGAGACCCGCCGCGCCATGGGCGATCTGGCGGTGGCCAACCTGCTGGCCCATGCCGAGGGCAGGCCGCTCCTTACGCCCGTGCGCGCCTGACCCAGCCCGCTTGCAAACGATATTTGCACCGGGACGCCCCTGTGCAAATTTCCTTTGCACGCGGGCTGGAACAGGCGTCCTGGCCCGGAATCAGGGGCGCGCTTCGCGATCCAGCCAGTCGAAGATCGCCGGCCAGATGCGCGCATGCGCGCTGTGCCCGACCAGCACGCCCACGTGCTGGAGGTTGACGCCGACGTCGCCCTCGTAATGCAGCAGCAATTTACGCGCGCTGCCCGCTGCGTCGTGGAAGGCCACCATGGCGTCGAGCGGGATCACCTTGCTGCGCGGGTCGGCCACGCAGGCCAGCGGCTGGCGCAGGTCGGCCGGCCCGATCTTGCGGCCGTCGATGTCGAGGGCGCCGCGCATGAAGGCGTCCTTGCGGTACAGGTCCTCGACGATTTCGGTGAAGAGCCGCCCCGGCAGCGGGAATTCGTCGTGCGACCAGCGCTCGACCCGCATGTGGTTGGCCAGCGCCTGCGGGTTGGCCATGGACAGGAAGCGGTCCACCATGCGTTCGAGCTGGAAGGCCTGGGGCTCGGCCATCGCGCTCATCATGTTGAGGAACATGCCGGGCACCTGGCGGTAGGTTTCGGCGATGGCGCGCGCATGCGGCACCTGCCGGATCAGCTTGTGGAAGCAGCAGGACTCGGGATCGACGTGCAGGGGCGACTCCAGCAGCACGGTCGCGCGCAGGTGCTCGGGATGCATGGCGCTGTAGATCGCGGCGAGGATGCCGCCCAGCGAGTGGCCGGCGATGACGGCCTGGCGCTGGCCGCTGTCCTGGGCCATCACCTCGCGGCAGACGCCCAGCAGGTAGTGGCCGTAGTCGTCCAGGCCGAAATGGTCCTTGTCTTCCGGCACCGGCACCCATTCCGCCAGGTAGACCTGGTAGCCGCGCTGCAGCCAGCGCTGGACCACGCTGACCTGGGGCGCCAGGTCCCAGATGTAGGAACGCTTGATCGGGGCCGGCACCAGCAGCACCGCCGGGCCGTCGGGCTGGGCGCCTTCGTAGCGCCGGACATTGAGGCCGGTTTCGCTGTGCAGCACGGTCGACGGCGTCTGCTGGGGGCCGTAGCCGGCCCGCTCCAGCATCTTGCCGCGCGCCTGGCGCGAGCGGTCCATGTTCTTGAGGGCCTGGGCCCCGAGGGTGTTCAGGTAGTTCCAGCTTGTGGCGTACATGGCGACCTCGTCGGATTCGGAACCCCAAGACTCTACGCCGTTTCTGCTTCGCTTCCAACCGTGTTCCAATTGAACGCCGCCGCGCCTTGCGGTGGGCCAAATACCGCCCTCGCCGGAAGGCTGCTAGCATTGGAACAAGGCATCCCCTTACCCGGATTGGGTCGATAACCATGCTCTACCGCATCCTGGCCGACGCAGTCCTGCTGCTGCACCTCGGCTTCATCCTCTTCGTCGTGTTCGGCGCCCTGCTGGTGGCGCGCCGGCGCGGCCTGATGCCGGCCCACCTGCTGGCGGCGGTGTGGGGCGTCGGCATCGAAGTCACGCGCGCGGTCTGCCCGCTCACCCATGTCGAGAACGCGCTGCGCCGCAGGGCGGGCGGCTCCGGCTACGAGGGCGGCTTCATCGAGCATTACCTGTTGCCGCTGATCTATCCGCCGGGCCTCGACCCCGGTTTCCAGTACCTGCTGGCGGCTACGGTGCTCGTGATCAATGTTGCTCTGTACACATGGATCCTGCGCCGACGCCGCGCCTGAGGGCTTATTCGCGCAGCGCCTGGGCCGGACGAATGCGCATTGCCGCCAGTGCGTGGCGCGCCGTCGAGCCCAGCGCCACCAGACAGGCGATCGCCAGCGCCGCGCCCACGGTCCAGGCGCCGATCGGCGCGCGCTCCATGAAGCTGGCCAGGTAGCGCGTGATGGCGACATAGGCCAGCGGCAGGCCGATCAGGGCGCCCACGCCCAGAAGGAGCGCGAACTCGCGCCCGACCAGGCGCCCGATCGCCGCGTTGCCGGCGCCATACAGCTTGCGCAGCACGATTTCGCGCGCGCGCCGCTGCACGCTGTAGGCCGCCAGCACGTAGATGCCGAAGGCGGCGATGGCGGTCGCGATCACGCTCGACGCGGCCAGCAGCTTGGCCAGGCGCAAATCGTCGGCGTAGTTGAGGGCGAACAGGCTGGCGGCGCGCTTGACCTCCAGCACGTCGTTGGGGAAGTAGCGCGGCCACAGTTCCTCGATCGCCTGGCGCACCGCCCCCTGGCGCGCGTCGGTGCGCACCGTGAAGGTGCCCACCCGTTCGTGCAGGATGTAGAGGGTGTCCTGCATCTCTTCGCGCGCCGAGCGGTGGCGGATGTCGGGCACCACGCCGATCACCTGCATCGGCGCGTACGAGCCGTCCGGCACGCCCACGTATTTGCCGACCGCGTCCTCGGCGCTGGCGAAGCCGAGCTTGTGCACCGCGGCCAGGTTGATCACCAGCCTGTCGCGGTCCTGCAGCTTGTCGCGCGCCGGGTCGTACAGGCGGCCCGCGAGCGGCGCCAGGCCGTACACGCCGAAGAACTCGGGGCTGACCAGCGAGGTGCTGATCTCCACCGCGTCGCCGCCGTCGCGCTTGAAGGCGCCGCTGTTGTAGTTGACCGTCACCGGCGTGTCGCTCTCGGCCACGCCGGTCACGCCCGGCACCCGCAGCAGGGCGTCGCGGAAGGCGCGCACATTGGCGCTGCGCATGTCGCCGGACGTCTCGACGATGAGCAGGGGATCGGGGTCGAAGCCTGGATACAGGCTGCTGGCGTAGCGGGTCTGCCAGGCCACCGCCAGGGTCATGCCGATCAGGCCCATGGCGGTGGCGAACTGCAGCACCGTCAGCACCCGGCGCAGGCGCAGCCCGCCCACGGTCTCGCTGTTGCCGCGTCCCTGGAGGGCGGCGGTCGGATGCACCTTGAGGGCCGAGAAGGTCGGGTAGGCGCCGGCCAGCATTCCGAGCAGCACGCCCAGGCTCAGCGACAGGCCGAGCGAGAGCGGGGTGAACATCCGGTCCAGCCTGCGCTGCACCAGGTCGGCGAACACCGGCAGCAGCAGCCAGGCCAGCAGCAGGCCGATCAGGGTCGCCACCAGGCAGACCAGGATGGACTCGGCCAGGAACTGGCGGCTGACCGCGCCGGCGCCCGCGCCCAGCACCTTGCGCACCGCGATCTCGCGCTGGCGGCGCAGGGTGCGCACCGTGGCCAGGTTGACGTAGTTGGTGGCGGCCAGCGCCAGGATCAGGAGCGCCACGGCGGCCAGGCCGAAGATGGTCTGGCGGTCGCCGTGGCGGGTCGGCTCGCCGCGGGTGTCCGGGTCGAGATAGGCCTCGGCCAGCGGACCGAGACGGAAGTCGATCAGGTCGCGCCCGTTGAGGGCCGCGATCTGGTCCGGCGTCTGGCGCTGGTAGAAACTGGAGGCCAGCATGGCGCGCCGCACCGCGTCCAGCACCTGCCGGGCGTCGGCGCTGGAAGCCAGCTTGACGTAGACCTGGCCGTGCGAGGAGCCCCAGTTGGTGGTCACCAGCTGGCGGTATTCCTCGTCCCAGATGCTGGTGCCGATTCCGGCCAGGATCCCGAAGGGCAGGGTGGTGGCGGCCGGCGGGTCTTCCAGCACGGCGGCGATGCGGTAGGGGCGCCCGCCCACATGCACGGTCTTGCCGAGGGCGTCGATGCTGCCGAACAGCTTGACGGCGGTCTCGCGCGTCAGCGCCAGGGTGTCGGGCCGCGCCAGCGCTTCCTCCAGGTTGCCGGCCAGGACGGGCGGCTGGAAGATCTTGCGGAAGTCCGGATCGACCACGGTCAGCTGCATGGTCTGGACCTCGCTGCCGAGCTTCACGTTGATGTCGCGCTGGATGTAGGCCGCAGCCAGCACCGGCACCCCGCTGCCCACCACGGCCTCGCGCGCGCGCAGGCTGCTGGCGTCGCTCCAGCGGCCGCTCGCGCCCGGGTTGTTCCAGCGCTGCATAAGGCGATAGACCTGCTCGCGCTCGGGCACGTGCCGGTCGTAGGACAGCGAATGGACCACGTAGCCGAGCAGCAGGAAGCAGGCGGCGAAGCCCACCGCCAGGCCCAGGATCACCACCGCCGAGTAGGCCGGTTCCTTGACCAGCAGGCGCCAGCCGATGCGGAAGTCGCGCAGGTTCATGGCGGCGCTCCTCATGCCGCCTGCAGCGCGTCGACCACCACGCGCCCGTCGAGCAGGTGCAGGGTGCGCGAGGCCTGGGCCGCGTGGGCCGGCGAGTGGGTCACCATCACCACCGTCGTGCCCTCGGCGTTGATGGCGCGCAGCAGGCGCATCACCTCGTCGCCATGGGCGGTGTCGAGGTTGCCGGTCGGTTCGTCGGCCAGCAGCATGGCCGGCCTGGCCACGAGGGCGCGCGCGATCGCCACGCGCTGCTGCTGGCCGCCGGAGAGCTGGGACGGGCGATGCCGCGCGCGGTGGGCCACGCCCAGCCGCTCCAGCATGGCCTCCACGCGGCGGCGGCGCTCAGCCGCCGGGGTGCCGGTGTACTCGAGGGCCAGCTCCACGTTCTCGTAGACGCTCAGCTCCTCGATCAGGTTGAAGCTCTGGAAGATGAAGCCGACCTTGCCGCGGCGCAGCGCGTTCAGCCGCGCTTCGCTCCAGCCGGCCACGTTCTGCCCCTCGAACCAGTAGGCCCCCGCGGTCGGCACGTCGAGCAGGCCGAGCACGGAGAGCAGGGTGGACTTGCCGCAGCCGGAAGGGCCGGTGATGGCGACGTACTCGCCGGCGGCGATCTCGAGGTCGATGCGGTCGAGCGCGGTGGTCTGGACTTCGCCCGCGACGTGGATCTTGCTGACGCCTGATAGTTTGAGCATGCTGTTTCCTTGGTGAGTATGGGATCTTAACGTGTGATCCGGAGCTGTTCGGCCTTGCCGAAGGGCTGGTAACTGGAGACGATGACCTGCTCGCCGGCCTTGAGGCCGGACAGGACTTCGACCTGGCTGTTGTTGCGCCGGCCCAGGCGCAGGCTGCGCCTCTCGGCGTGCGCGCCACCGGCGTCGAGCACGAAGGCCCAGGCGCCGCCGCTGTCGTTAATGAAGGCGCCGGTGGGCAGGAGCAGGGCCTGGGCCGGTTCGCCCAGGCTCAGGCGGGCGTCCAGGCTCTGGCCGGGGCTGATGACGGGCGGCTGTTCGCCGGTGAACACCAGCTCCGCCGTGAAGCGGCCCTCGCGGATCTGCGGAAAGACCGCATGCACCGTCACCGGATAGCGGGCCTCGCCCTGGGTGACGCTGCCCTGCAGGCCGGTCTTCACGCGGCTCAGGTAGAACTCGTCGATCTGCACCCTGAGCTTGAAGCGGCGCGGGTCGTCGATGCGGCCGATGTGCTGGTCGGGGCGCACGGTCTGGCCGACCTGGAGGCGGAAATCGGCCAGCATGCCGTCGGCCGGGGCGCGCACCGCCAGCGCCTCGACGGTGGCGTCGACCAGCTGCAGCCCGGAGCGCAGGCCGCGGATCGCGCTTTCCATCTGCTGCAGGCCCTGCTGGCGCACGCGCTCCTCGGTCGCCACGCTGTCGCGCTCGACCCGCAGGGCGCGCCTTTGCTGGGCCAGCTTGTCGGCCGACTCTTCCAGCGCGACGGCGGAGATGAAACCCTGGGCCGCGAGCCGGGTATTGCGGGCGTGCTGCTTTTCGGCCTGTTCGAGCGCGAACTCGAGGTCGGCGATGCGGCGCTGGTGGTCGGTGCGGCCGGCTTCGCGCGCCACCTGCAGGTTGGCCAGGTTGGAAATCTGCTGGGCGTGTTCGGCCTGGCGTTCGAGCAGCTCGAGGTTGCGCTGCGGGTTCGACAGGCGAAAAAGGAGCTGACCTTTTTTGACGGCGTGGCCGTCCTGCACGAACACCTCTTCGACCCGGCCCGATTCGACCGAGTCGAGCATGATGGAATTGAGCGGCTCGGCGCTGGCGCGCACCACGATGTCGTCGCGGAAGATGCCGGGGGTGGCGCGGGCGATGCGCAGGTCTTGCGCCGCCACCTCCAGGCCGCGCGGCATCGCCTGCCAGCCGGCCCAGGCCAGCACGGCCAGCAGGGCGGCCGCGAGGCCAAGGCGTGCATAGGTCCTGGCGCGGCGCCTGGGCAGCGGCGCGTCCATCGCGGCCCCGGTCACGGCATGGGAAGGAGGTCGGTCCATGGTGGTCCTCGAAACGAAATACACGGGCTTTTGCAAGCTCCGTGCCACCCGCTCCAGCGGGCGCTTTGGGCCGCGTTCTCGCGCGAAGTGTCCGGATCCGGACAGGTGGCGGTGTGCGCATCCGGACAGGTGTGCGCGGCCCGTCGCCGGGGCCGCGCGGCGCTGCTAGAATGGCGCACCAACCCTGCCGGACGCCATGGCCGAATCCACCGCCCACATCCTGATCCTCGACGACGACCGCGACGTCGCCTGCGCCGCGCAGATGCTGCTGCGGCGCCGCCACGGCAGGGTCGAGACCCTGGAGGATCCGGCCGGGCTCGACGCCCTGCTGGCGGCGCGCACGCCCGACGTCGTGCTGCTCGACCTCAACTTCACGCCCGGCCGCATCGACGGCGCCGAGGGCCTGCAGGTGCTGGACCGCCTGCGCGCCCAGCCGCGCCCGCCCGCGGTGATCGCCCTGACCGCCTATGCCGACGTGCCGCTGGCGGTGGAAGCGCTCAAGCGCGGCGCGGGCGACTTCATCACCAAGCCCTGGGACAACGCGCGCCTGGCGGCCGCCGTCGACGCCGCCATCGCCCGGCGCGCGGCCAGCGGCGGCGGGCTGTCCTCGAGCCTGATGGGCGACTCGCCCGCGCTGCGCGAGGTGAAGGCGATGATCGCCAGCGTCGCGCCGACCGAGGCCAACGTCATGGTGCTGGGCGAGAATGGCGTGGGCAAGGAGCTGGTGGCGCGCGCCATCCACGCGGCCTCGCGCCGCGCCGCCGCCACCTTCCTGGCGGTGGACATGGGCGCGGTGCCCGAATCCACCTTCGAGAGCGAACTGTTCGGCCACCGGCGCGGCGCCTTCACCGACGCCAAAGCCGACCGCGCCGGCCGCTTCCAGGCCGCGCGCGGCGGCACGCTCTTCCTCGACGAGATCGGCAACATGCCGCTGGCGGCCCAGGCCAAGCTGCTCACCGCGCTGGAGCGGCGCGAGGTGACGCCGATCGGGGCCGACCGGCCAGAGGCGATCGACGTGCGCATCGTCAGCGCCACCAACCTCGACGAGGCGCGCCTGTTCGATCCGAACGTGTTCCGTCCCGACCTGCTGTTCCGGCTGAACACCATCGTGATCCGGGTGCCGCCGCTGCGCGAGCGCCGCGACGACATCCCGGGCCTGCTGCACCATTACCTGTCGCTCTACGAGTCGCAGTACCAGCGGCCGGTGCGCGAGCTCGCGCCCCAGGCCCTGGAGCGCCTGTGCGCATGGTCCTGGCCCGGCAACGTGCGCGCCCTGCGCCATGCCTGCGAGCGCGCCGTCATCCTGGCCGGGCAGCCGGAATACCGGTTCGAGGACTTCGGCCTGGCGGGTCCGGCCGCCGCCGTGACGGCAAGCGCGGCGCCCGAGCCGCCCCGCGCGCCTGGGCCGGAGAGCTTCAGCCTGGATGCACTGGAACGCGAGACCATCGCCGCGGCGCTCGACAAGGCCCAAGGCAACATCAGCCTGGCGGCGCGCATGCTGGGCCTGAGCCGGGCCGCGCTCTACCGCAAGCTGGGCAAGCATGGCTTCTAGCGCGGTCTTGAAGGCGGGGATGGCGCTCGGCCTGCTCGGCGTCGCCGCGCTGTCCTTCGCCGCCGGCGCCCAGCACGAGTCGCCGCGCCTGGCGGTGCTGTGCGTGCTCGCGGCCCTGCCTTTCGCCGCGCTGCTGTGGCGTTGCGGCGCACGCTTGCTGGCCTTGCGCAGCGCGCCTGCGCCGCGCCAGGGCAGCGCGCTCAACATCGAGCAGCAAAGCCTGGTCGACAACGCGCTGGCGCTGGAAGCGCGCCTGGAATTCGCGCCGATCGCCCTGTTCCTGATCGAGGGCGGGGCCGGCGAGGGCGCGGTCACCCCGCTCAATGCCAACGCCCGCAAGCTGGGCGCACCGGGCCGGGCCACGGACCGCGCGGAGCTCTACCGCCAGCTCGCCTCCCAGACTGCCGAGCGGCGCGCCATGATGCAGTTCGAGACCGAGCGCGGCGCCGAGCGTGCGCTGGTCGCGGTGGCCTCCGTGGCGCTCCAGGGGCGGGCGCAGCGCCTCGCGGCCCTGATGCCGGTCGAGAGCGAACTGGAGGCGGAAGCGCTGAACGCCTGGCGCCAGCTGGTGCACGTGCTGACCCACGAGATCATGAATTCCCTGACGCCGGTGGCCTCGCTTTCGCACACGGCCTACGACCTGTTGCGCGAGGAGGGCGGGGCGCTGGATCCGGGCGTGCACGCCGACCTCGGCACGGCGCTCGATGCGATCCGCCGCCGCGCCGACAGCCTGGTCGATTTCGTGGCCAGCTACCGCAGCCTGTCGAATGTGCCGCCCGCCAACCCGGAGCGCATCCGCGTGAGCGAGATGTTCGAGCGGGTGGGCGCGCTGGTCGGCCCGCTGTGGCGTGCCCGCGGCGGGCAGGTGCACTTCTCGGTGGAGCCGGCGTCGATGGAGCTGGTGGCGGATCCCGGCCAACTCGAACAGGCTTTGATCAACCTGCTCAAGAACGCCTTCGAGGCCAGCGCCGGGGTCGAAGGCGCGCAGGCCTGGGTCAGCGCGCGCCTGGTGCGCGGGGCGCGCCTGCGCATCGAGGTGCGGGACGAAGGCCCAGGGGTGCCGGAAGCGGCCGTGCCCCACATCTTCACGCCTTTCTACACCACCAAGAAGCAGGGCGGCGGCATCGGCCTGGCGATGGTGCGCCACCTGGTGCACGCCAACGGCGGCACGGTGCGTTATGCCCGGCCGCTGGGCAAGGGAGCGCGCTTCATCATCAGCTTCTAGCGCGCGGCAGATGAGGCCACCCTTGCGCTAAGCGGGCGACATGGAGGTGCGGGACGGTGGATAATGTCGGGCACAATATTTGTCCATGAAACGGCTTTATTTCGAAGGGAATGTATGAAACCCGTTGTCCACGCCACCATCGCCTTGTCCCTGGCCTTCTTGAGCCCTGCCTTCGCTGCCGCCAGCGCGCCGCCGGCGACAGCGCCTGCGGCCGCGCCGAGCGCCGCCCACCTCAAGTCCGTGCAGGACCTGCTGGCCGCGATGCAGGCCGAAAAGCTGATGCGCAACGTGGCCGCGCGCAGCCGCTACGCCAGCGAGGCGCAGCGCCAGTCCGTGTTCGCCAAGATCGACAAGACCCCGCCCGCCGAGGTCTACCAGCGCCTGGCGGCGCCGGTGGCGAAGATCGTGTCCGCGGAGACCGCGGCCGAAATGACGCGCTTCTATGGCACTCCCTACGGCAAGAAGGTCATCCACGACAAGTACAACAGCAGCTCGCAGATCATCTTCCCCGGCGCGACGCCCGCGGTTCCTCCGGAAGAGAAGAAGGAGCGCAAGCGCCCGGCCTATGTCCGCGCCAGCAAGGAGCTGGCCGACGCCCAGCCGGCGATCGAGCACGAGGCCTTCAAGCTGCTGCAGGCGATCATCAAGGAAAAACGCTGAGGTCCCGGTGCGCGTCTCGAGGGCGCGTACGTGCCGCAGGGATGCGCGCGCGCCCGTCCCTTGAGGCGTCCCGCAGCCTCACGCCCCGCTGGCCGCCGCCAGCCCGTTCAGGTAATCCTGGTAGAAATCGATGAAGGCCCGCAATTTGGCGGGTAACTGGCGGCCGGGCGGCAGTACCGCGTAAATGCCGGCCGGCGGGAGCGACCACTCCGGCAGCAGGCGCACCAGGCTGCCGTCCGCGATACCCACCCCGGCGTTGTACTGATCGAGCACCGACACCCCGGCGCCGGCCTGCAGCAGGGCGCGCAAGGCGCTCGGAGAGTCCACGCGCATGTGCGCTTTCACCTGCACGGTCTCCGCCTGTCCGTCGGGACCCGAGAAGCGCCAGGTCAAGGGCGTCGGCAACAGGCCGAGCGCGATCCACTCGGTCTGCGCAAGCGCATGCGGCCCGTTCGGGCGGCCGGCGCGCCGCAGGTAGGCGGGCGATGCGACCACCATCTGCTGGAACTCTCCCAGCTTGATCGCCCGCAGCGATGAATCCTTCAACCACCCCAGGCGTATGGCAAGGTCGAGCCCCTGCTCGATCATGTCGACCACGCGGTCGCTGGTGCGCAGGTCGATCGTGAGGCGCGGGTGGCGGCGCGCGAACTCGGCCAGGGCCGGCGCCAGGGTCAGGCTGGCATGGTCCACCGTCGTGCTGATGCGCAGCGAGCCTGCCAGCTCTCCGCGTTCCGCCCCCGCCTGCGCGAGCGCGCCGTCCAGGCCTTGCAGCAGGGGGCGGCATTCCTCGTACAGCGCCTGGCCGGCGTCGGTCAGCGCGACCCGGCGCGTGGTGCGTGAAAACAGCGTCACCCCCAGCGCCGCTTCGAGCCGCACGATGTCCACGCTGACCCTGGCCGTCGCGATGCCGAGGCGGTTCGCCGCGGCCGTGAAGCCGCCGGTCTCCGCGACGGCGTCGAAGACCACGAGGGCATTCAGGTCGATCCTGCCGGGTAGCGCCATGGACTGTCCTATTTTTAAGAAATCCGTAAAAGTGAATTATGGATTATTGCATTTATCTGATCAATTCCTCGTGCGAGGATGCGCCGGTCGCTTCACCGAACACAGCCGTACGAATCTCCGGACGGCCGACGTGCGGTGGGCCATCCATCCACAATCAGATCAGGAGTCCATACCATGAATATCGCAATCATCGGCGCAAGCGGCTACGTCGGCTCGGCCTTGCTGGCGGAGGCGCTGGCGCGTGGCCACGCGGTGACCGCGCTCGTGTCGAATCCATCCAGGCTGTCGCCGTCGGAAGGACTGCGCGTGGTCCAGGCCGACGCGCAATCCCCGGATGGGCTGGCGGCGCGCCTGTCCGGCCATGAGGCGGTGATCAGCGCCTTCAGCGGCCACGCACAGGAAGACGTGCTTGGCTATTACCTGTCGGGGATGCGCTCGATCATTGCGGCCACCAAGGCGGCCGGCGTGCCGCGCCTGCTGGTCGTCGGCGGCGCCGGCGGCCTGGAGGTGGCGCCCGGCGTGCAGCTGCTCGACACGCCGCAGTTCCCGGCCCAATGGAAGGCGACTGCCGAGGGGGCACGCCAGGCGCTGGCCCTGCTGCGCGACGAGACCGTCCTGGACTGGACCGTGCTCGCGCCCTCGGCGCACCTGGAGCCGGGCGAGCGCACCGGCGTTTTCCGCCTCGGCCGCGACCAGTTGCTGGTCGACCAGGGCGGCGCGAGCCATGTCTCGCTGGCCGACTATGCGGTAGCCATGATCGACGAACTGGAACGGCCGGCGCATTCGCGCACCCGCTTCACGGTCGGCTATTGAAGGGAAGTCCGGCGCCGCGGGCTTGCTTGCCCCGGCGCCGCGCCGGCTGCTACTCGACCCAGGCGTGGCCGTCGCGCGCCAGCAGCGCGAAGGATTCGGCCGGGCCCCAGGAGCCTGCCGGGTAGGGATGCGGCTTCTCGCCCAGGGTGGTCCAGCCGTTGATGATCGGATCGGCCCATGCCCAGGCGGCTTCCAGTTCGTCGCGGCGCATGAAGTGGGTCAGGCGGCCGCGCACCACGTCGATCAGGAGGCGCTCGTAGGCTTCGGCGCGGCGCTGCTGGAAGGCCGACTGCAGGTCCAGGTTGAGGGTCACCTGCTGCATCTGCATGCCGCTCCCAGGCTGCTTGGCCATGATCTGCAGCTTGATCGCTTCCTCGGGCTGGAGTTCGATCACCAGGCGGTTGGCGACGCCGCCCGGCGCGTCGGGGAACAGCGGGAAGGGCGGGTTGGCGAATTCCACCACGATCTTGGACGAGCGGCGCTGCATGCGCTTGCCGGTGCGCAGGTAGAAGGGCACCTTGGACCAGCGCCAGGTGTCGATGTAGGTGCGCAGGGCCACGAAGGTCTCGGTCTTGCTGTCTTCCGGCACGTTGCGCTCTTCCAGGTAGCCCTCGACTTCCTGGTTGCCGCTCACGCCGTGGGTGTACTGGCCACGCACGGTGTCGCGCGCGATGTCGGCAAGGGTGAAGCGGCGCAGCGAGCGCAGCACCTTGAGCTTTTCGTCGCGCACCGCGTCGGCGTTGAGCGAGGTGGGCGGCTCCATGGCCACGATGCACAGCAGCTGCAGCAGGTGGTTCTGCAGCATGTCGCGCATGGCGCCGGTGCCGTCGTAGAAGCCGGCGCGGCTGCCCACGCCCAGTTCCTCGGCCACGGTGATCTGCACGCTCGAGATGTTCGGCGCGCGCCACAGCGGTTCCAGGATCGAGTTCCCGAAGCGCAGCACCATCAGGTTCTGCACGGTTTCCTTGCCCAGGTAGTGGTCGATGCGGTAGATCTGCGATTCGGCGAAGTGCTTGCCGACCGCCTCGTTGATCTCGATCGCCGAAGGCAGGTCGTGGCCGAGCGGCTTTTCCAGCACCACGCGGGCGTTGCCGTCCACCAGGCCGGCCGCGGCCAGCTTGTCGCAGATGATGGTGAACAGGGCCGGCGCGGTCGAGAGATAGAACACGCGCTGGGCGCCCGGACGCGAGACCTGGGCCAGGCCGCCGAAGTCGGGCGCCGCCTGCACGTCCAGGCGCACGTACTCGAGCAGCTTGAGGAAACCGTCCCAGGTCTTGTCGTTGAAGGCGGACTGGGTGATGAAGGAACGCGAATTCTCCTCGACGTGGGCAAGGTAGGCCTCGCGGTCGAAGTCCTGGCGGCCGGTGGACACGATGCGGGTCGTGGCGGGCAGGTTCCCGTGCAGGAAGGCCATGTACAGGGCCGGCAGGAGCTTGCGCATCGCCAGGTCGCCCATGCCGCCGAAGATGATCATGTCGAGGGGAAGGCCGTTTTCAATCTCAGTCGAGGGATTCATTTCGTGTGTGCTGTAAGAGGTTGGATGATGGCCCTGTGCGCGGGGCCGCAGTCGCCTGCGCCGCGCCGCCGGGCCGGCAAAGCGGGGAAAAGACCGCCGGCGCGCCGCGGATGCGGGACGCGAAGGCAGCGGTCGCACACTCCCTGCATGCGGCTTGTGGCCGGCCGGGAGTGCGGATGAAAAGCTGGCGGGAGGGGTCGCCCGGGTGTCGTCATGTGAGCCAGTACGCTGACATCTTAAACAATCTTCGTCAAATGATAACCGTTGTTGTCCGCGAGTGTGAGAATTGCCGGTGCTTGCGGAGCCGCCGGATGCCCGTGCTATATTGTGAACCGATTTTGGCAACGTTTCCAAAATTCGTCCACAGACCACTACAAGGAGACAAGCATGCACAATCCATCCGGGCGGCTGCAGGCCGCCGTGCTGGCATTGCTGGCCGCGGGCTCGCTGTCGGCGGCCGCCGCCGGCAGGCCGGTTCAGGCCTGGATCACCACCGGGGACCAGTCCAGGTTGCTGGCGCGCGAGGCCGACCTCCGTTTCGGTCCGGGCCAGCCGGCCACCACCGTGATCGAGATCGACCCGTCCCGGCGCTACCAGGAGATGCAGGGCTTCGGCGCCTCGATCACCGACGCCTCCGGCATCCTGATCCAGCAGCGCATGAACCCGGCCCAGCGCGAAGCCCTGCTGCGCGAACTGTTCGGCCCCAGCCCCGGCCTGGGCATGGCCTTCACCCGCCTGACCATCGGGGCCTCGGACTTCTCGCCGACCCATTACAGTTTCGACGACATGCCGGCCGGCCGCAGCGACCCGGAGCTGAAGCACTTCAGGATCGAAGCCCAGCGCGCCACCGTCCTGCCGACGGTCAAGGCGGCCCTGGCGATCAATCCGGAGCTGAAGGTGATGGCCTCGCCCTGGAGCGCCCCCGGCTGGATGAAGAGCAGCGACAGCCTGGTCAAGGGCACGCTCAAGCCGCAGGCCTTCGACGCCTTCGCCCGCTATCTCGGCCGCTACGTCAGCGTGATGAAGGAGGAGGGCGTGCCGATCTTCGCGCTCACCCTACAGAACGAGCCGCATTTCGAGCCCGACAACTATCCGGGCATGCGGGTCGAGCCGGAAAAGCGCGCCGCCTTCATCGGCCGCCATCTCGGCCCGCTGCTGCAGCGCGAGCATCCCGGCACCCAGATCTTCGACTGGGACCACAACTGGGACGAGCCGGATTCGCCGCTGACCGTGTTGGCCGACAAGACCGCCCGGCGCTATGTGCAAGGCGTGGCCTGGCACTGCTACGGCGGCAATGTCAAGGTGCAGGCCGAGGTGCGCGCCAAATTCCCGGACAAGGACACCTGGGTCACCGAATGCTCGGGCGGCCGCTGGTCGCCGGATTGGGCGAACAACCTGATGTATTTCACCCGCACCCTGATCATCGACACCACGCGCGGCTGGGCGCGCGGCGTGCTGCTGTGGAACCTGGCCCTGGACGAGAACGACGGCCCGCACCTGGGCGGCTGCAACGACTGCCGCGGCGTGGTGACCATCGATTCGCGCACTGGGGAGGTGACCCGCAACGTCGAGTACTATGCGCTGGCCCATGCCAGCCGCTTCGTGCGGCCGGGCGCGCGCCGCGTGGCCTCGAGCGAGGCGGCGGGGCAGTTGTCCAACGTCGCCTTCCGCAACCGCGACGGCTCGCTGGCCCTGGTGGTGGCCAATGGCGGCAAGGAAGCGCGCGCGTTTTCCGTCAGGCTCGGCAAGGAGCAGTTCTCGTACACGCTGCCGCCGCAGAGCGTCGCCACCTTCGCCTGGGATGGCAAGCCATGAGAAAACGCCACACTCCCGCTCGCCCTTATTGACAGTGAAATAAAAGCAAGCAGATAATGTGTCCAACGGTTTGGCAACGTTTCCAATTCGAGCTGCATGAATTGGCGGACGTGCCGCACCGAATGGAAGCGTCGGCCGACCGGGTCCGGCGGCTTACTGGCAATGCTCCAGTGCGTCTTGGTCTGGAAACGTTGCCAATAATTTTCGCCACATCTGGCAACGTTTCCAAACACATATAACAACATTCTCTGGAGACCGAACATGGCAAGTCTTGGCAACGCCCGCGGCGCCCGTCCCGCCCTCACCGTCACCCCGATCGCCGCCGCCTGCGCCGCGCTGCTGTGGAGCTTCGCTGCCGCGGCCCAGGATGGCGCGCCGTCCACCGTGGTGGTGACCGGCATCCGCGGCAGTATCGAGAGCTCGATCGCGATCAAGAAGGAATCCGATTCGATCGTCGAGGCCATCACCGCCGAGGACATCGGCAAGCTGCCCGACTCCTCGATCGCCGAATCGATCGCCCGCCTGCCGGGCCTGACCGCCCAGCGCGTGGCCGGCCGCGCCCAGGTGATCTCGCTGCGCGGCCTGGCGCCGGATTTCGGCGTCACCCTGCTCAACGGCCGCGAGCAGACCAGCACCAGCAACGACCGCAGCGCCGAATTCGACCAGTATCCGTCCGAGCTGCTCAGCGGCGTGACCGTGTACAAGACCCCGGACGCCAACATGACCGCGGCCGGCCTGTCCGGCACCATCGACCTGCGCACCGTGCGCCCGCTCGACCGCAAGGGCCGCACCATCGCCTTCAACCTGCGCGGTGAGCACAACAGCAACAAGGAACTCAACAGCGGCTGGTCGAACAAGGGCAAGCGCGTGTCGGTGTCCTATATCGACCAGTACCTGGACGGCAAGCTGGGCCTGGCGATCGGCTACGCCCACCTCGACACCCCGGGCCAGCAGAAGGAATACAAGTCCTGGTGGTGGGGCACCGACAACAACCTGGGCCCGGGCAACCAGGACGTCACCGCGCTCAAGGGCGCGGAAGTCACCGCCACCTCGCGCAAGCAGGTGCGCGACGGCGTGCTGGCCGTGGTCGACTTCAAGCCCAACCGCGACCTGCGCTCGACCCTGGACCTGTACTACTCGGAGTTCGACCAGAAGGAGATCATGCGCGGCGTGATGTGGAACTCGGCCGGCACCGTCACCTACCGCGATCCGCGCATCGAGTCGGTCGGCGGCATCCGCATGCTCACTGGCGGCACCCTGGTCAATCTCGAGCCCATCGTGCGCAACGACTACAACACCCGCAAGGACGAGATGTCGGCCGTTGGCTGGAACACCAGGCTGCGCCTGAACGAGCGCTGGTCGGTGGATGGCGACCTGTCCTATTCCTCGGCCAAGCGGCGCGAAATGACCTCCGAAACCTACGCCGGCCTGGGACCGGGCGGCACGGGCGCGGCCGACAACAACTTCGGCTTCGACATCCCGCTCGGCGCCGGCCTGCCGCGCTTCACGCCCTCGGTCGACCTGGCCAACCCGGCCCTGATCCGCCTGACCGACGTCGGCGGCTGGGGCCACGACGCCACCCAGCACCACCCGATCGTCGAGGACCGCCTCGGCGCGGCCAAGCTGAACGTGCGCGGCGAGCTGGATGGCTTCTTCCGCGACGTCCAGGCGGGCCTGAGCTATTCCAAGCGCGAGAAGTCGCACTCGGACGTGTCGCAGACCTTCTGGCTCAAGAACAACCGCGCCCTGACCACGGTGCCGGCCGACCTGATCGGCCCGACCACCTCGCTGGCCTGGGCCGGCATCCCGGGCGTGCTGTCCTTCGACCCGCGCGCCGCCCTGGCCACCTTCTACGACAAGCGTCCAGTCGACACCGACGTCGCCCAGCAGGACTGGGAAGTCGAGGAAGAGCAGGCCATCGGCTACCTGCGCCTGGGCATTGACAGCGCGCTGGGCAAGGTGCCGCTGCGCGGCAACCTGGGCGTGCAGTACGTGCGCGTCGACCAGACCGGCATGGGCAAGGCGGTCAGCGGCAACGTGATCACCCCGCTGCGCGGCGACCACAGCTACCACGACTGGCTGCCCAGCCTGAACCTGAACTTCGACCTCGGCAACTACGTGCACGACACCTACCTGCGCGTGGGCATGGCCAAGACCGTGGCGCGTCCGCGCATGTCGGACATGCGCGCCGGCGTCTCGGCCGGGGTCAGCACGACCACCCTGCGCTGGAACGGCGGCGGCGGCAATCCCAAGCTGGAACCGTGGCGCGCCAATTCCTTCGACCTCTCGCTCGAACACTACCTGGGCAAGGGCAGCTATGTCTCGGCCGCCTACTTCTTCAAGGACCTGAAGAGCTACATCTACAACCAGCAGCGCGAGTTCGACTACACCGGCTTCCCGAATTCGAGCGCCGTGGTGCCGATCTCGAACATCGGCACCATCAACCAGCCGGCCAACGGCCAGGGCGGCTTCGTGCGCGGCATCGAGATTACCGCCGCCCTGCAGTTCGGCATGCTGTGGGAGCGCCTGGACGGCTTCGGCGTGCAGGCCAGCGCCTCGGGCACCGAGAGCTCGATCCACCCGAACGGCCCGAACACCAAGGAAAAGCTGCCCGGCCTGTCGGGCGTCGTGGCCAACCTGACCATGTTCTACGAGAAGAATGGCCTGTCGGCGCGCGTGGCCCAGCGCTACCGCTCGGCCTTCCGCGGCGAAGTGACCGGCTTGTTCGCCCAGCGCGCCTTCAGCGAGATCCTGGCCGAGAAGCAGGTCGACCTGCAGCTGGGCTACGAGTTCCAGGACGGTCCCTACAAGAACCTGTCCTTCCTGCTCCAGGTGAACAACCTGGGCAACGAGCCTTACGAAACCCGCCAGGGCAGCCCCTTCGCCAGTGGCGCCAATGCGCCGGAACGCTACACGACCTACGGCCGCCAGGTGCTTTTCGGCGTGAACTACAAGCTGTAAGCTTCGGCTTACCGAAACAGAGGAGAACAGAGTGACGACACGACGACATGCGATGCGCCTGCTGTGCGGGGCATCCCTGATGGCCGCCTTCGCGGCCCACGGGGCCCCGGCGGCCAAGGCAGCGCAGTGGCAGGTGTTCACGACCGCCGAAGGCGCGCCGCAGCGCTTCGCCGCAAGGACCCTGGACGCGCCGCGCCCCGCCGGCCAGCCGCTCGAGACCGAGACCGCGGTGTTCGTGGACACGCGCCAGCGCTACCAGGAGGTGTTCGGCTTCGGCGGCGCCATCACCGACGCCACGGCGGAGGTCTACGCGCGCCTGACGCCCCAGGCCCAGCGCGAATTCATCAAGGCCTACTTCGACCCGCGCGAAGGCCTGGGCTACAACGTGCTGCGCACGACCATCCACAGCTCGGACTTCAGCAGCGAGAGCTACACCTACGTCAAGGACGGCGACCGCTCGCTGGCGTCCTTCAGCATCGAGCACGACATGAAGCACCGCGTGCCGCTGCTGCGCCAGTCGCTGGCCGCCAGCAAGTCCTACGGCACCGGCATGCGCGTGTTCGCCAGCCCGTGGAGCGCCCCGGCCTGGATGAAGACCAACAAGAACATGCTGCAGGGCGGCAGCCTGCTGCCGGGCGACCGCGACCTGTGGGCCAGCTACATCGTCAAGTTCGTGCAGGCCTACGAGAAGGCGGGCATCCCGCTGTGGGGCCTGTCGGTGCAAAACGAGCCGATGGCCAAGCAGACCTGGGAATCGATGCTCTACACCGCCGAGGAGGAGACCCGCTTCCTGGGGGACCACCTCGGACCGGCCTTGAAGCGCGCCGGCCTGGGCGACAAGAAGATCATCGTCTGGGACCACAACCGCGACCTGCTGCCGCAGCGCGCCGCCCACATCCTGTCCGACCCCAAGGCCCGACCCTACGTCTGGGGCGTGGGCTTCCACTGGTACGAGACCTGGGCCAAGGGCCAGCCCATGCACCGCAACGTGGCCGCCGTGCACGCGGCCTACCCGGACGTGCCCCTGATCATGACCGAGGCCACGGTGGAGAAGTTCGACCCGGCCAGGCTGCAGTCCTGGGCCAACGCGGAGCGCTACGGCAGCGAGATCCTGGCCGACCTGGCGGCCGGCGCCTCGGGCTGGGTGGACTGGAACATGCTGCTCGACATGCGCGGCGGTCCCAACCACGTGGGCAACTACTGCTTCGCGCTGCTGCACGCGACCGACGACGGCCAGCTGGTGAGCACCCCGAGCTATGCCTACATGGGCCACTTCACCCGCTACATCAAGCCCAAGGCGCGGCGCGTGGGCGCCACCACCAGCCGCAGCACGCTCGACACGGTGGCCTTCCGCAACGCCGACGGCAGCCTGGCGGTGGTGGTGCTCAACAAGACCGACGCGGCGCAGCGCTACCGCCTGATGGTCGACGGCCAGGAAGTGGCGGTCGAGATTCCGGCCCACGCGATCCAGACTGTGGTACGGTAGCGGCAGCCCAGGCGGCGGGCCCGGACAGGCCGGCCGCCGCCCGCTTTTTTGACCAAGGATCCTTCGTGCCGACCATCAAAGACGTCGCCCGCCTGGCCGGGGTGGGACTCGGAACCGCCTCGCGCGTGGTGCGCGGCAAGGGCTCGGTGTCGCCGGACAAGTTCGAGCGCGTGAAGAAGGCGGTCGACGCGCTGGGCTACCGGCCCTCGCACGCTGCGCGCTCGCTGCTGTACGGGAGCTCGCGCATGATCGGCGTCTACATCCCGATGCTGTCCGGGACCTTCTACACGGCGATCCTCAAGATCGTCGACGCCGAGCTGCGCGGCGCCGGCCTGCACATGATGGTCGCCTTCGGGGTGGGCAAGGGCGATGCGCGGCGCGAGGCGATCGACGGCGTGGGCCTGCTGATCGAACGGGGCTGCGACGGCGTGATCGTGCTCACCAGCCCCCTGCAGGAAAGCGACCTGGCCTTGTTCGGCCCGCGCCGCGAGCGTCTGATCGCGCTGAACACCAGTTTCGACAGTATCGCCAGCCAGTGCTTTACGGTCGACCACCGCCTGGGCGGCCGGCTGGCGGCGCGCGCCCTGCTCGAACAGGGCCACCGCGAGATCGCGGTTATCGCCGGGCCCTGGAAGGTGGCGGACAACGTGGAGCGCCTTCAGGGCTTCATGGAGGAACTCAAGACGGCGGGAATCGACACCGAGGCGATCTGGGTGGCCGAGCGCGACTTCTCCTCCAGCGGCGGCTGGTCGGCGGCGCACGAGCTGCTGGCCTCGCGCCGGCGCTTCACGGCCCTGTTCTGCGCCAACGACGAGATGGCGCTGGGCGCCATGTCCTGTTTCCATGAAGCCGGCATCCACGTGCCGCGCGACGTATCCGTAATCGGCTACGACGACGCGCCCAGCGCGGCCTTCTCGGCGCCGCGTCTGAACTCGGTGCGCATACCCTGGCGCGAGATGACCCACAGCGGCATCGCGATGCTGCTCAATCTTCTCGACGGCGGGCAGCGGCCGGTAATGCGCAACTTCCCGATCAGCGTGACCGTGCGCGCGTCCCTGGCCGCGCCGGGAGCGGGCGTGCCCGCCGCCGCGGCGCCGCCAGCAGCACCAGCAGCCCGGCGCCGCTCAGCGCCCAGGACGCCGGCTCGGGCGCCGCAATGAGCGCGAAGGCGATGCAGCGCCACGCGCTTTAGGCGCGGGGCGGTAGGATCAGGCCAGCGGATCGATCGCGAAGGCCGGCATCTGCGCACTGTCGCGGGCGCAGGCCAGGAACTTGTCGGCGGTGACCAGGGCTTCGTTGATGGTCACGTCCATGTCAAGGTAGCGGTAGGTGCCGAGGCGGCCGACGAAGGTCACGTTCGGTTCCTTGCGCGCCAGGTTCACGTACAGTTCCAGCTGCTGCTTGTCGCGCGCCAGGCGGATCGGGTAGTAGGGGATGTCCTTCTCCTCGCACTGGCGGCTGTATTCGACATAGCAGACCGTCCCTTCGTGGCTTTCCCAGGGCGAGAAGTGCTTGTGCTCGGTGATCCGGGTGTAGCGTTTCTCGTCGTCGCAGTAGTTGATCACGGCGTTACCCTGGTAGTCGCCGGTGTCGCGGAAGACCTCGAAGTCCAGGGTGCGGTAGGGCAGGCGGCCTTCGGCGTGGTTGAACCAGGCGTCGATCGGACCGCTGTAGAACACGTGCGCATAATCGCCCTTGTTGGCCGGGTCGAAGCGGGTGTTCAGGTGCACGCTCACGCCCGGCACGTCGAGGATGCGCTCGACCAGGGCGGTATAGCCGTCGGCCGGCATGCCCTGGTACTTGTGGGCGAAGTAGTTGTCGTCGTAGTTGAAGCGCACCGGCAGGCGCTTGAGAATGCTGGCCGGCAGCTCGCTGGGGTGCAGACCCCACTGCTTCATGGTGTAGGTCTTGAAGAAGGCCTCGTACAGCTCGCGGCCGACGAAGCGCAGCGCCTGCTCCTCGAAGGTGGTCGGGTTCTCGATGCTCTTGTCGCCCAGTTCGCGCAGGAACTCCTGGGCCTCGGCCGGGCGCAGGGTCTTGTTGAAGAACTGGTTGATGGTCAGGAGATTGATCGGCAGGGTGAACACCTGGCCGCGGGTGATGGCCTTGACGCGGTTGACGAAAGGCTTGAATTCGCTGAAGCGGTTGACGTACTCCCAGACCCGCTCGTTGTCGGTGTGGAAGATGTGCGGTCCATAGACGTGCACCATGACGCCGGTATCGCTGTCGCGCTCCGAGTGGCAATTACCAGCGATGTGGTTGCGCGACTCGAAGACGTCGACCGTGTAGCCGGCCTGGGCGAGCTGATTCGCAATGACAGCTCCTGAGAAGCCCGCGCCGACGATGGCGATGTTTTTTTTCATGAGTGGTTCCTATGTTTCTGTAGTGATCTGTTCCGTTTCATTCCACGGTCTTGTTATGGAGATATCGGTGAGGCGGTGAGAATGGTGCTAAAAATATATCATCGATACCCGGTTTCATACCGCACAATTGACAATGGCGGCCGCCCGTTGGCGGCGCTGTTATCATCTTGTTCCCTGCAGGAAGTGAACCCATCATGTGTGTCAACTATCGGACTCCCACGCGCGAGGAATTCGGCACCCTCGGCGCCTTCAGCGAGCTGCCGGCCGACTGGCGCTGGCCGGAAGAGGTGTGGAAGGATTACCAGGCGCCCATCCTGCGCCGCGACGGCGCGGGGCGCCTGGCGCCGGCGCTGGCGAGCTACGGCATGGTGCCGCGGCGGCACATCCCGCCCGGGGTCAAGCCTTTCGACACCATGAACGCGCGCGCCGAATCGCTGGGCGAACGGCGTTCCTTCGCGCCGGCCTGGCGGCGGCTGCAGTTCTGCGCGGTGCCCATGACCTGTTTCTACGAACCCTGCTACGAGAGCGGGCGCGCGGAGCGCTACGGCATCGGCATGCAGGACGATGCTGTGTTTTTCGTGGCGGGGCTATGGCGCGAGTGGAGCGAGGCGGATGGATCGGTGCAGGCCTCCTTCACCCAGATCACCATCAACGCCGACGAGCATGCGCTGATGCGCCGCATGCACAAGCCGGACGACGAAAAGCGCTCGCTGGTGATCCTGCCGGCAGGCGAGGTCGAAGAGTGGCTGGCCTGCCGCGACCTTGAGACGGCGCGCAGCTTCCTGCGCCACTATCCTGCGGAGAGAATGAAGGCATGGGCGGCCCCGCGCACCGTGGCCAAGGCCGCGCCGGCGCCCGAGGTCTCGCCCAACCTGTCCCTGTTCTGAGCGGCTAAAGGGCCGACAGTCCCAGGTGCCTGGCGTGCTGGCGCAGGAAGGCCAGGTGGGCTTCGCGCGTCGGCGGGCCGTCGTAGGGCAGGACGGTCCAGCGTTCCGAGGCCCGCATCGACCGGCCCGGCGCCAGCGTGCGCAGGGGCGCGTGCACTTCCATTTCGATCATTCCCGAGACCGGATCGCCCGGCGCCACGTCGTGGTAGAGCTCGACCTGTCCCTGGTCGGGATGGATCGCGCCGCGCGGCTGCAGCGGAAACTGGATGATGAAGGCCTGGGCACTGTGGAAGCCCGCCATCCAGCCCGCCGCCGGCTGGATGAACAGCTTGCCCTTGCGGACGGCCGCGTCCGGCTCCGGCAGGTCGACGCTCACGAAGCCGTCCTTCATGGTGTAGCGGATCGGATCGACGCCTTCGGGCGACTGCATGCGCACGTCGCCTTCAGCGGCGATCGGCACGTAGACGTGGGTGTCGACCCGCACGCGGGTGTTGAACCAGATGTCGCGTACGACCTTCTTCTTGCGAATGTTGGTCGCGGTGACTTCGAGCTGGAGGCTGTTGGGACGGTTCTTGACGAAGGCGTAGCGCTTGCGCAGCTGGATGCCGGTGACTTGGCTGGGCAGGCTTTGTACGACCAGTTCGGACGGCGTGCGCTGCATCAGGCTGTAAGGGGCCAGGGTCAGGAAGGGATCCGGCGGCCAGCTGGCCTTGGCGGCCGCGCGATCGGGCAGCACGTCCTGGTCGGTCCACCAGGTCTTTTGCGGGCCGACCCAGACTTCGTGGCCCTGGTAGCGGATGTAGCCGGTGGCGGCGTTCACGGGCGCGTCGGCGTCGCCGGCGGTTTCGTCGACGTGGAGGACGTTGGCCTTGCCGCTCAGGCCGAAAGACAGCACGCGGCCGCCCGCGGCCTCGCTGGCCAGCACGGTGATGCTGCCGTTGTCGAGGCGGTGGGCGGGGATCGGGGCCGCGGCCTGGGCGGCGGTGTGGACGGCGCCGATGAGGGCAAGCGCAAGCGTGAACCGTGAAGAGGCGGGCATGTCGGTGTGTTCGGCAGGGACCAGGACCGCCAGCATAGCAAGAAAGCATCGTCCTGCGGCGGGCGAGCGACAGCGATGTGCCGGTTTCCTATGGGTGTTGCATAGAGTGCACGAGATATCATGCGCACAAGGTTTTACGGGGTGAGCTCTGGTTATAATTTCACGCTTACCAATCCAACCGGGCAGGGCGTCATGTCGGCTGAAATACAGTTCTCGAACAACTACCGTGACCTGAGCAATTCATCCGGCGTCGATGCCGGCTTCCAGTTCGAGTTCTACTGCCAGCGCTGCAGCGACCGCTGGCGCACCCACTTCAAGCCTTATCGCAGCGCCCAGGCCTCGGGCTGGCTGCAGAAGGGCGCCAGCATGTTCGGCGGCATGCTGGGCAATGCGAGTTCAGTGCTGAGCGGGATGGCGCAGGCCGGGTGGCACAGCGCGCGCGACGAGGCCTTCAAGGAGGCGGTGGCGGCGGGCAAGGCCCACTTCAACCGCTGCGGCAACTGCCACAGCTACGTGTGCAGTCCATGCTTCGATGGCGCCAACGGCTTGTGCTTCAACTGCGCGCCGAACGTGCAGGTCAAGATCACCCAGGCGCGCGCGGCAGGCGAGGTGCAGAGCGCGTCGGACCTGGCCTACGACGAGGGCAAGAGCCGCGGCGTGCGGCACGACGTGCGCCAGACCATGCAGCTCGTGTGTCCGCAATGCCGGGCGGAGACCCATGGGGCCAAGTTCTGTCCTGAGTGTGGCTACCGGATGGCGCAGCAGGTGGCGTGCGTGAGCTGCTCCACGATGCTGCAGCCGGGGTCCAAGTTTTGCACGGAGTGCGGGACGCGGCAGGGCTGACGGACAGGGGGGGGGGCACCGGCTGATGGACGGCGAAGGTGGCGCGGTCGGGCTGATGGTGGGGCCCGGGGGGGCGCTATACGCTGTCGCTGTTTCAAATGCCGTCCCATCGTCACGCGTACGCCTTCGTACCGCTTGCTAACATCGGTGCGGGAATCCTGGTTTCATTAGCGGTCAGCGCATGTCGCGTCGAGCGCTCGTGACATGCTTTCGGATCTCATTGATGCGCCAAGGTCGCTAATTACGTCTTTACATTGGTAACCGGACGCTCCCAATCATCTCACCGGTTCTGGCTCCCCAAGCACTTGGCTTGCACGAGATGGCGACCTAGCGCTTCTCGACTGCGACCTGGTCCCAAATCGCGGTCATGTGCTGCCTGTAAAGCGCCGCTTCGGGCTTATTCAGTGCAGCGTCGAGTTTGCGCTCCCCTCCAAATGCTTCGACTCCCGGCTGCCGTGGCTGTACCAAGGAGGCGCCGCGAATTGCCAGTTTTGTCGCGCCTTCACGCAGGATGACCTTGATAGTCGAGGGGTCGACCCCGCCTCCACAATATAAGCTATAGGGTACGGTGACCTCTGCCTTCCCGTCCTTGTTGAGATCCGTGAAACGAACCTGCGCCGTAAAGAATTCACCGTCGACGTCCAGGCCGGGGCAATCGCTCATGTCGCGGATGGTCCATTCGCGTTGCCACTGACCGGGGGAGAGACGTCGATAAAAATCCGCGCGGAGGTCGACGCGTTCGATGCGGCCCGAGTGTGGTGCGGAGGGTGACGCGCCGGACTTTCGGCTGAGAACCAGGATGTGTTCGCCATCGCGGTCGGCAATGCGAAAGGCCGCGGCGAGCCTGCCTTCAATGGGAATGCGCTCGGCCGCGAGCTGCTTGGCGTGGACTCCGTGTGGCTTGCCGACCCCAGCCTGCGCTTTGCTGTCGCCCGTTGACCACAGCATGCAGGCGCCCACGACAATATGTGTTAAGTATGCAAGGGCTGAACAAGCACCTTTCTCGTACAGCAATTGCGAAGTTCTCGAGAACTGCGCCATCAGCGTCACTATGTTGCCTGCGCTACGCGCCCTGAGTTCATGTCGGGCGCTGGAGGATATGCCGGATGTGGATTCCCGTTGCAATCGACACCAGAATGGCCAGGATCACACATGTCGTCAGGCTATATCGATCCCAGATGCTGTCTGATCGCCATGCTAACAATCTCGACGTCGCCTAACTGCGGTAGCAGCAGGAGATGCTCTATCGCACTTACCTTTCTTAGGTTTTCGAGAACGGGCATCCCGCCCAGCACAAGGGCTGGCTCAAAACCGTACATTTCGTTATCGTTGAGCGGTCCGAGCTTCTTCAGAGCTCGCCGGAATAATCCCTTTTCGTTGACATCCTCGAGATCGAGGTCGTCGGGATTCTGCATGCCGATAAAGATCGACAGGTGCAGATCCGCTTCTTCTGGTACTGGCGCGGTGCGCGCGTCTGATCGGTAAATGGTTTGATCCGAAGCCGATATCGTGACTATCGATGTCGTTGACTCGTCCCATAAAAAGAGTTGGCCAAAGGCGCTTCTCGCGATGATCCATAAACCACCGCTGTCAAGGCCACCTGCTTCGGCCCAAGCCTTCGCCACTGGCGAATACTCGATCGGATCGACGAGCCAGAACAGGCCATCACCAAACCCGCCCAACCCAACTTCGCGCCAATACTCAAAAAGCTTTTCCGGTAAGTGGCCGGACAATATCTTGGCGTGCTCAGCACTCGGTTGACGACGCAAGCTTGTGGGGGGGAGATGAGCAATGAGGTCCTTCAGATCATCATCCATGATTATTCCTTCAACATTTTGGTAATTTTACATTCATCAAGGTCACTTTTCGATCAGCCGCTGGAACTTGTGAGGCCGCATCGTCGAGCTGCTCTATTCGAGATTTCCACTGGCTACCAATAGACGAGTTAACTGATCGGTCGCCCATTCTGGCGACCCTATCAGCGCCGCCGGCAATCATATCTGGTTCGTGTAAGGCGGCAAGGTTCTTCATCACTTCGCCAGCCCGCGTCCGTGCAGCCCCTTCAGCTTCGTCCCGTGACATCCCTTTCCTTCGGTATTCTGCTCGCAGCCCGGCCTCCAAATTCTTTCTATACTCAGCGCGTGCCTTCCGCTGGGCGCTTCCTCTGCCACGTCCATTTTTTTTGAAGTAAGCTCTGGCGTTTTCAAACTCCTCAACCGTCAGTCGGTTCAGTGCTTCTTCCTGACGTCGGAGCTGTGCAGCAAACTCATCGGCTTTCGCAGGGTCGAGGTTCTCTGCGCTGAAGCACGGCTCGACGCGGCGAAGCGGCATCTTGCGTGCGCGCGTCGCCACCGGATTAGATTCGCCGCCACATTCCTGACAGTCCTTGTCTTTCGACGGAGCCAATCCAGTTTCGACCTCGTCGGAGTTTTTCGTGCTTCTTGCGGTTTTTCCGTCGCCGGCGCGCTCGATCGCCTTCGCGTCCGTACCCGCGAGTCGCTTTTCGGCCTTGCGGAGCGTCTCGGCTTTCTCGTTAAGATCACTCAACTGCGCGCGAAGCGCAGCCAGCCTCTTGGTGGCCCGACCTGCTTTGACCGGCTTCGCAAGCGCATCGCCGGCATACGGGATCATACTCGCGAGGCTGAGACCTGCACCAATCCAGTCACCTTTATAGATGGCGATGCTTGCGCCCACAATATCGGAAGCTGGCGTCGGGTCGACTATGCCGGTCAAATCGGCAGCACTGGCGGCCATCTCGAGCTGCAGCGCCCTGTCTGCATTAGCAATCGCAGCGGTAGTTTCTGCGAGCTGCGCTCGAACTTCCGCAAGACTCATTCCATAGTTCATGCGAGACTCGTCCTCGGACGCGGTTCCTTTTCGAACAGCGCGTCGTAGCGTTTTGCGGTTTCAATTTCGCGCCAGGCGTCTTCCGGCAGCGCTTTGATCAGGTAATGCACGCGCTCTTCCTGCGCTATCCCCGCATCTTCGAGAATCCGCCTTGCCGCAGGATGATGGTCGAACGAAGGCGAAACCTTCATCATCAGCCCGGCAAACAGGATCTGACTATTGGGCGAGACGATGCCGTAGCTTGTGCAGCGTGCTACGGCCGCGATGGCGATTTCGCGCTGGACCGCAACACCCAGGTGTTGGACAAGCCGGGGAGCCTGCACTGCCCAATGATCGAGAATCGCGTCGTACAGGTTTTCCTTGTCGTAGTACATGAGCTGCTCCCGCTGCGCATCGGTGAAACTCAGCGGAGCAAAGGCAAACCTTGGCGCCGGTGCGGCATCCTCGGGTGGGGAGACGGTGTAGTAACGCTGTCGTCGGGATTCCCAGGTAGTCCAGGCGCTCACCGGAAAGAAGAAGTGGCGGCGTTGCTCCACATCGAGCGCTGATGCAAGGCCGAGTAGAATCCGCGGATCCCAAAATCGGAGTATGGCTTCCTTGTCTCCATCGATCAGGCAGGGCATCCGTCCGCTAAGCATCGAGCCAAGTGTCGCGAGTCCGAACCTGCTTTCGATCCAGCTCACGCTTGGGACGCGGCGTTCCAGCTCAATGAGCCATTTCCTCAAACGAGAGTCATCGCTATCGGGCCTGACTGCCAAGAGAATCGGGGCAGCACTTACCAGTTCGCTCTCTGACGTTCCCTCGAACAGCGAATACCATGCCGACTCCGGAAAACGGCTCACCAGCTCTGCATGGGCGCCATCATGAGCAGCGCAGTCGAGAAGGGCGTAATAGTTGACGGTCTGGTCGGTGTCGTTCGACATAAAGAATCGCATTTCAACGAACAAGGAAGGCAGCCCCTTTCGCGGCCGCCTTCTTCAAGCAATCGATACAAACCGTGGTCTTTGCCGAGGGAAGTTCTCCGAGACTGGCTGCCTTGTTAGCACCGCTTTCGAACGAATGCTGACCGCCTTTGACAGTGAAGCTTCCGGGACAGGCAAAGGTAATGTTGGCGCCATCAAGGGTGACGGACGACTGTCCCGCATGCAGCACGATCTTCTGCTTGGCCTGGATCGAAATGCAATCGTTCGCCGACAGCACCGTGACTTCCTTGTCCGCGAGAATCTCCAGCTGATCCGTGTGCGATTGCAGCGAAACCGGACCATTGCCCGCGATTGCCCGAATCCCGCCTTCATGCGCATAGACGCTGGTCGCCTCCGCCGCCACCGACGAAACTGTAAACCCGGCGGCGATGTGTGCATCTCGCTGCGTTGTCCATTGCATTTGCTGGCCTGCAAATAACACCGTCGACGCCGGCGTCGCCCAATTCATTCCGGCCTGTGCATCAAGGATCACATGCGGCGCCGCAAACTTCTCCACCGGCGCACCCCGGTCCAGCTCCCGCGCCCCGGTCTTCCCCTTGAGCGCATCCTGCCCGCCTACGGCGCCGTCGAGTTTGCCTTTCTGCTCTGGATCAATGGCTGACAGCAGCTCCTTGTGCGCCGCGCGAGCGGCCTTGCTTGTCAGCGCCTGCTGTGCGCTGGCGGCGTCCAGCAGCGCGGTATCCAGGGTTTCCGCCGCCTTCAGGGCAGCCACGCTCTCGCTCGTGTCCATCTGCGTCGACGTCACGCCGCTGCCATTCGCCGCTCGCGCCTGCGTCGTCAGCAGCACCCCTTCACCCCCGCGCACCACGCCCCAGGCGTCGGTGCGCAGCTCGAAGCCGCTCCCGCGGTAGCCGCCGCGCTGCGCCGTCCCCGGCGACTGCTGCACCAGATGGCCCAAGTTCAGCTGGGTATTAGCGGTGCTGGTCGCCAGCCGCATGCGCAGCTGCCCCTGCGTATCGTCGAGCTGCCACTGGTTGTAGCCGGCTCCGTCGAAGCTCCGCGTATGGATCCCCGAGATCGTCCCCGCATGGTTGGCCTGCGCATCGACCCCGGCCGCGAAAGGCGGCGCATCGGCGCCCGTGTAGAGCTGGGCCACGACCAGCGGCCGGTCGATGTCGTTCTCGATAAAGTCCACCAGCACCTCGGTGCCGATACGGGGCGTGAACTGCGAGCCCCAGTTCGGCCCGGCCAAGGCCTCGGCCACGCGCACCCAGGTGCCGGAGCGCTCGTCACCCGGCGCCGCGCCTTGCTCATCGACGTCGTGCAGCATGCCGCCCGGATTGCTCCCCTGGCCGCGCTGCCAGGCGAACTGCACCCGCACCTGGTGGTCGCGCACCGTGGTGGCGACTGAATCGGCCACCCCGACCACGAGCGCCGTCTGCGGCCCGAGCGCGGTATGGGCGTGAGGCAGGGCGGTCGCACGCGGCACGATCGGCACCGCCTCGCGCACACAGCCGAAGCGGTTGCGATACGTGCCCGCCTCGACCCAGCCAGCGGCGTCCGCCACCGCGATCTGGGCATCGATGTTGTTGCGCGCCTCGTGCTCCACCCACAGGGTCTTGAACGCATTGTCGCCCTCTGGATAGCGCTCGTGCCGCGTGAGCTGGAAGGCGCAGCCGGGCGCCAGCCGGCGCACCGCGCCCTCGCCCTCGAACAGCTTGTTCTCCAGCTCCAGCGCGCGCAGCATGAGTTGCCCGTGCAGGTCGGCGGCGTCGGCGGCGATGCGTTCTCCACTGCCGTCATAGACCGGCAGCGGCGGCAGCTCCCCCGCGTCGAGGCTGGACGCCAATTCGGCACTTGGGGCGAGCAGCTGCGCCGGGTCCCAGCTGCTGATGCTGACCAAGTTGGCCGCCACCTGGCGGCGCGCGCTGAACTTGTCGATGGCGTCGTCCACGTCGGTCGCACGCACCCCGTGGAAGCGCAACGCTGCATCGCCCGGTAGTGCCGGCGCCGCCGCCTGGCTGTCGAAGATCACCAGCTTGTGGCGCGCCTGCCCGTCCTCGCCCTCCGGCGCCTGGTCATGCTCGAAGCGCCAGGACAGCCCCTCCGAGGCCATCAGGCGCACGAAGAAGTCGTAGTCGCTCTCGCGGTACTGGGTGCAGATCGGGCGCACCGCCAGCTCCTGGCTCAGGTCGAACTCGAAGCGCAGCTGGGGGTAATCGGCGAACAGCTCGGTCAGGATGTCCTGGACGTGCTTGTCCTGGAAGATGTAGCTGTCGCGGCGCAGGCGCAGCAGGGCCAGCGCCGGCTCCAGGCGCAGGCGGTAGCGCGCCACGCCGCCGTCGGCGCCCAGCCACTCGGCGCGGGTGCACAGGCCATGCCAGGCGCGCCGGCTGCCGTCGGGCTGCAGCAGGGTCACGGTCAGCTCTTCGCCGATGAACTGCTCGAGCTCGAGGTCGGTCGAGGTGGACAAGGCGTCCACGTCGAAGCGATACAGCTCGTTGAGCGCTTCGCGCCCGCGCAGGCGCTCGGCCATCAGGGCCTCGGGCAGGGCGCCGTCCTGGCTGCTCGCCAGGGTGACGAGGCGCGCGTGCTGCGACAGCCTGGTCCCGAAAGGGCCCAGCCCGGACACCGCGCCGATCCGGTCCAGCAGCTCCATCAGGGCAGGGTGATCGTCAGGTTGGCCTGGCGCGGCGCCATCTTGACCACGTCGTTGTGGGCCGCCATGCGCTCCTCGGTGGTCTTGGCCAGCGTGGTGCGCAGGCCGATGTAGCCGAGGGCGCAGATGAGCGCGAACACGGTCGCCAAGACCCACAACGGCAGGTCGTTGCGCAGCTTGTGCACCACCTGGTCGGGACGCTCCGCATGGGGCGCGAAGCCGCCGCGCTTGCCCTTCATCTGCGCGATCTCGTCGCCCAGGCGCGAAGTGAAGTAGTTCAGCTTTTCGGTGCCTTCGAGCGCGTAGCGTCCCTGGAAGCCGAGCAGCAGGCACATATGGAACACCTCGAGCGCCTCGAGGTGGCTGGAGCCGCGCACGCGCAAGGCTTCCAGCCGGTTGAAGAAGTTCTCGCCCGCCAGCTGTTCGCCGAACAGGGTCAGCTGCAGCGGATTCCTGGCCCAGCTGTCGCGGATCGTGAAGCCGCTGCGCAGGATGATCTCGTCGACCGCCGCGCAGAAGGCGTACTTGGAGGCGTCGATGTCGTCGGTCGACGCGCCCTGTTTCCTGGCCGCGCGCCCGAACTCGTCGAGGAACTGGGTCATGCGGGCGGCGAACTCGCCGTCGTTCTTGGGTGCGTTGCCGTTCTTGAGCATGAACAGGGCGTAGAAGCCGTCATACATCAGGTCGAGCAGGGTCTGGGGCGCGGCCGGGGCTGCGTTGGGCAGGGGCGCGGCGCCGATCAGGGAAGGTGCGGTCATGGTGTTCATGGTGCGCTCGATGGGGTTCTAGGAGGCGACGGCGACCAGTTCCATCGACAGGTCGCTCATGCCGGCGGGGACGTAGACCGAGACCGACTGGGCCTGGAGCATGCGCTCGTACAGCTGGCCCTTGGCCTCGACCAGGAAGTAGACGGTGTCCGGCCGCACCGGCACCGCAGCCGGCACTTGCGGCGCGTGCTGCAGGCGCACGCCCGGCATCGCCGCCAGCACCAGCTTGTCGACGTCGTCCGGCGAGCCGACCTTGAAGCGCAGCGGCACCGCGCCCACCAGCTCCACCACAGGCATGGCGGCGGTCACGGCGAGGTAGAACACGGTCTTGTCGTCGATCTTGCCGGAGTCGAGCTTGCCCAGCCAGTAGGAAGGCTTGATTTCCTCCAGCGCGATGGCGAAGTACTTCGAGGAGATCACGGTGTCGATCAGCTCGCGGATGATGGCGTACAGCTTGCCGAAGGCCGGACCCGGGTCGGCGTGCTGGTAGGCCGGCAGGTCGGCCAGGGTCCAGCTTTTCGAGAAGGTCATGAGCGAGCCGGCCAGGCCGAGCAGCTGCTCGTACAGGCGCTCCGGATGCAGCGCCGGATGGTGGTAGTAGTGGGTCAGCGAGGCGTAGGCGGTGCTGGCCGTGTGCAGCAGCCAGAACGAGGACATGTCGCCCGAGCGGTACTCGATCACGTTGCGGTTCGGCTCGCGGTGGTGCCCGTACAGGGCGCTGACCTTGGCCTGCAGGGCGTCGAGCAGGCGGCGCAGCTGGTTGCCCAGCACCGGCGCGCTGTGCACCGACATGCTGGGCGGGACGAAGTCCGGATCGAGCTCGAAGCCGCCGGTGGCCACGCGGCGCAGGCGCAGCAGCGGGAAGCTGGTGTAGGAATCGCGCGGCTCGTGCTCGGGCACCAGGCGCACCGCCTTCTTCAGGTAGGACAGCTGGGCGTGCGCGGCCTGGGTGTAGAGGTCGGGCGTCTCTCGGTTGTCCTGCACGTAGCGGGCGCTGTCCTGCGCCTGGCCGGGCTGGGCGAAGTTGCCGCCGAAAGGCTTGAAGGCGGGCAGCGCGGCGTAGAAGGTCACGCTCTGCTGGTTCTGCAGCAAGGTCGAGAGATCGATGCTGGCCGGTAGTACGTCGACGGCCGGCGCGTCGACCAGTTCGCCGTCCTGGAAGCGCAGCGACAGCTCCAGCACCCGCAGCACATTGCTGCCGAGGGCGTCGATGTCGATGCGCAGCGTATTGACGCCCCAGGCGTAAGGATGGACCGCGCGCAGGCTCTCGTGCAGGCGGCGCTCGTGGTACTGGTCCTGCTGCTGGAAGTGCTGGGGCCGCAGCAGGAGCCCCTCTCCCCATAAGACTTTGCTTGTCATTCCGTCATGATCCCGAAGGGCCGAAAAAGAGACCGGCTTTTACAAAATTGAGCGGATAGTAACATTCCTGCGGGACACAAGTCGCGCCGGATTTCAATCGTGCGCGGGTAGCACAGAGTGAGAATTAGTGAGATTCAATTGAAAATTGCAAAAATTTGTTTTCTGCTATTGTGCCGCCGAACGTGCAATGTTTAACACAAGTAATAACCACTAGTTACCCGTTAAGGATAAAAAAATGCCGTACAGCATCTCGCCCTTGTCCTCGCTGTCGCTCCGTGGCCTGCGCCGTGGCGTCCGCCTTGGCTTCCGCCTTGGCGCCGCCGTCGCCCTGGCCGTCACGCTCAGCGCCTGCAGTTCGACCCCGACCGCCGTTCCCAAGGCGCCGAACCTGGACGAACTCCTGACCCAGGCCAGCCAGGCCGCCGCCACCGGCAACAAGGAGCAGGCCGTCACCCTGTGGAAGCAGGGCGCCGCCGCCTTCCCGGCCGAAAAGGCGCCGTGGAGCCACATCGCCCAGACCCGCTACGAGGCCGGCCAGTACGGCGACGCGATCCAGGCTGCGCTCGAGGTGCTGGTGCGCGACCCCAACGACAAGCTGGCCAACAGCATCATCGCGATCAGCGGGCTGCGCCTGTCGACCCGCGCCCTGGGTGACCTGAGCCGCCAGAACAACCTGTCCGGCTCGATCAAGAGCGAATCCCAGGAGCTGGCCAAGCTGCTGCGCGAGAACCTGGGCGAATCGGTCCTGGTGCCGCCGCCCGCGGCGCCGGCCGTGGCCGAGCGCCCGCCGGTGCGCAAGGCCAAGAAGGCCGCCAAGTCCGCCGCCAATACCGGCAGCGGCAACGCCAATCCCTTCCAGGCGCTGAACTGACGCCTTCCCGCAACCCCAACACAAGAGGAAACCATGTCCAAGTCTGAAAGTGTGCAGAAGCGCCTGCAGAAGATCCGCCCGCCGCGCGTGCAGATGACCTATGACGTCGAGATCGGCGACGCCATCGAAACCAAGGAAGTGCCGTTCGTGCTGGGCGTGGTCGGCGACTTCGCCGGCAAGTCCGAAGTCGAGCAGAAGCGCCTGAAGGACCGCAAGTTCGTCAACGTCGACCGCGACAACTTCGACGAAGTCATGAAGGGCATCGAGCCGCGCGCCGCCTTCCAGGTCGAGAACACCCTGGCCGGCGACGAGACGAAGATCGGCGTCGATCTCAAGTTCACCTCGCTCGATGACTTCCGTCCGGAAGCCGTGGTCGAGCAGGTCGAGCCGCTGCGCAAGCTGCTCGAGGCGCGCACCAAGCTGGCCGACCTGCGCAACAAGATGGCCGGCAACGACAAGCTGGAAGACCTGCTCAACGACGTGTTGAACAGCACCGAGAAACTGGCCGAACTGGGCCAGCAAGCCACTAGCAAGAAGGAAGACTGACATGTCCGCCGTACTCACTCCCTCCGGCGCCGGCGCCCAGGAAGCCGGCCTGCTCGACCAGATCGTCGAGGAAAGCCGCGTCGCCAAGTCCAGCACCGAGCATGCCCGCGCCAAGGACCTGATCTCGGAACTGGTGAACCAGGTGCTCGAGGGCACCGTGGTGGTGTCCGACAACCTGGCCGCGACCATCGACGCCCGCGTGGCGGAGCTGGACCGCCTGATCTCCGAGCAGCTCTCCGCGATCATGCACGCGCCCGAGTTCCAGACGCTGGAATCGAGCTGGACCGGCCTGCACTACCTGGTCAAGAACAGCGCCACCGGCGCCAACCTCAAGATCAAGATGCTCAACGCCACCAAGCGCGAGCTGGTCAAGGACTTCCAGAGCGCGCTCGAGTTCGACCAGAGCACCATGTTCAAGAAGGTCTACGAAGAGGAGTTCGGCACCTTCGGCGGCGCGCCCTTCGGCGCCCTGGTCGGCGACTACGAGATCACCCGCCAGCCGGAAGACATGTACTTCATCGAGCAGATGTCGCACGTGGCGGCCGCCGCCCACGCGCCTTTCATTTCGGCCGCTTCGCCGGAACTGTTCGGCCTCGAGAGCTACGCCGACCTGGGCCGCCCGCGCGACCTGGCCAAGGTCTTCGACACCGTCGAATACGCGAAGTGGAAGTCCTTCCGCGAATCGGAAGACGCGCGCTACGTCGGCCTGACCCTGCCGCGCTTCCTCGGCCGCCTGCCGTACAACCCGCTGGACGGCGCCACCACCGAGGGCTTCAACTTCGTCGAGGACGTGGACGGCACCGACCACCACAAATACCTGTGGTGCAACGCCGCCTATGCCTTCGCCAGCAAGCTGACCGCGGCCTTCGAGGACTACGGCTGGTGCGCCGCGATCCGCGGCGTCGAAGGCGGCGGCCTGGTCGAGAACCTGCCGACCCACACCTTCAAGACCGACGAAGGCGAGGTCGCGCTCAAGTGCCCGACCGAGATCGCGATCACCGACCGCCGCGAGAAGGAGCTGTCCGACCTCGGCTTCATCTCGCTCGTGCATTGCAAGAACACGGATTACGCCGCCTTCTTCGGCGCCCAGTCGGCCCAGAAGGCCAAGAAGTACAACTCGGACGCGGCCAACGCCAACGCGGTGCTCTCGTCCCAGCTGCAGTACATCTTCGCGGTGTCGCGCATCGCCCACTACATGAAGGCCATGATGCGCGACAAGATCGGCAGCTTCGCCGCCGCCTCGAACGTCGAGGATTTCCTGAACCGCTGGCTGGCCCAGTACGTCCTGCTGGACGACAACGCGAGCCAGGAGCAGAAGGCGCAGTTCCCGCTGCGCGAGGCCTCGGTCCAGGTGTCCGAGGTGCCGGGCCGCCCGGGCGTGTACCGCGCGGTGTCCTTCCTGCGTCCGCACTTCCAGCTCGACGAGCTCTCCGTTTCCCTCCGACTGGTCGCGGAGCTTCCGGCATCGACCAAATCGTAATCACTCATCATCACTGAAAGGAACAACATGGCAATCGACGTCTACCTCCAAATTGACGGGATCAAAGGCGAATCCGCCGACTCGGGTCACAAGGACTGGATCGAGGTGAAATCCGTCAACTGGGAAGTGCTGCAGCCGAAGTCGGCGACCGCCTCGACCGGCGGCGGCCACACCGCCGAGCGCACCGAGCACCGCGACATCGTGATCTCGAAGCTGGCCGACCTGTCGACCCCGCTGCTGCTGCAGAACTGCTCGTCGGGCAAAACCCTGCCGAAGGCGAAGCTGGAATTCCTGCGCGCCGACGGCCAGGGCGAGCGCGTCAAGTACTTCGAGATCGAACTCGAGAACGTCCTGATCAGCAGCGTGGCGCCCTCGGTCCAGCCGGGCGACATCCTCACCGAGGACGTCAAGCTGAAGTACTCCAAGGTCAAGTGGAAGTACACCCAGCAGAAGGTCGGCGGCGGCGCGGGTGGCAACACCTCGGGCGGCTGGGACCTGGCCTCGAACAAGACGGCCTGATAGCCTGAAGGCGTGGCGACCATGCAAGGATACGTTCCCGGGCTGCTCGACCGCTTGATGGACGGCCCGTCGCATGGTCCCGGCGGCGCCGGGGTCGCGCGCGTGTCGATCGAGGAACTCAAGGACTCGGTCGCGCGCGACCTCGAGGCGCTGCTCAACACCCGCATCGCGATGCCCGAGCTGCATCCCAAGCGTTTTCCGGAGTGCCGGCGCTCGCTGGTGACCTATGGCCTGCACGATTTCGCCGGCCTGTCGCTGTCGAGTTTCGACGACCGCGCCCACATCTGCGCCTGCCTGGAGCAGGCCATCGCGCGCCACGAGCCGCGCCTGCGCAACGTGCGCGCTTCGCTCGAACTGCGCGAGGACGCCGTCAACTGCCTGAATTTTTCGATCACCGCGCTGCTGGTCGTGCATGCTGCCCAGGAGCCGGTCAACTTCGACGCCATCCTGCAGCCCGCGAGCCAGCACTACACCATCAGCCGGGCGCGTCGCAGCCATCTCGCAGGAGCCTGAGTTGGAAGAGCTGTTACCGTATTACGAAAGCGAACTGGGATTCCTGCGCCGCTACTCGCGCGAGTTCTCGGAACGCTACCCCAAGATCGCCGGGCGCCTCCTGATGGGGGGCGAGGTCTGCGAAGACCCCCACATCGAGCGCATGATCCAGGCCTTCGCCCTGATGAACGCGCGCGTGGCCAAGCGCCTGGACGACGACTACCCCGAATTCACCGAGGCGCTGTTCGAGGTGCTCTACCCGCACTACCTGCGCCCCTTCCCGTCCTGCTCCATCGTGCAGATGGACTACGCGGCGGCGGCCAGCCAGCTGACGGCGGCCACCAGCATCGCGCGCGGGACCCTGCTCGGCACGCGCAAGGTGCGTGGCGCCGAATGCACCTTCCGCACCGCCTATCCGGTCACGGTGGCGCCGGTGGCCCTGAGCCATGCGAGTTTCGCGCCGATCATCGAGGCGCCGGCGGCGGCGCGCCTGCCGGCGGGGGCGAGTTCCGGCATCCGCATCACCCTGTCCGGCACCGCGCCCGAGGTGCCGCTCGCCAGGATAGGCCTGGGCAGGCTGCGCGTCTTCATGGATGGCGAAGCCTCCTTCTGCGCGGCCCTGCGCGACGCGATCTTCATGCGCACCGTGGCGGCTTACGTCGAGGACGGCGACTCGGGGCGCTGGATCCAGCTCGACGCGCTGCCGGTGATCCCGGCCGGCTTCGACGAGGAGGACGCCCTGATCGACTTTTCGGCGCGCTCCCACCCGGCCTATCGGCTGCTGACCGAATACTTCAGCTTCCCGGAGAAGTTCAACTTCATCGACATCGACACCGACGCCCTGGCGCGCGCGCTGCCGGCCGGCTGCCGCGCGGCGACCCTGCACCTGGCCTTGAGCAGCGTGCGCAGCGACTCCAACGTGGCGCGCACCCTGGGCACGCTCTCGAGCCGCAACCTGCTGCTGGGCTGCACCCCGGTGGTCAACCTGTTCAAGAAGCGCGGCGAACCGATCCGCCTGACCCACACCAAGGCCAGTTATCCGGTGATCGCGGACGCGCGCCGCGCCTTCGCCTACGAGGTGGTGTCGATCGACTCGGTCAAGCTGGTGCGCCAGACGCCGCAGGGCGAATCGGTGATCCAGTTCCGTCCCTTCTATTCGCTGCGCCACGGCCAGACGCCGGACAAGCACGGCCACTACTGGGTGATGCGGCGCGACGAGACGGTGGCGCGCCTGAGCCCCGGCTACGAGACCGAGATCTCGATCGTCGACATCGATTTCGATCCGGCGGCGGTGGAAACCGACACCCTGAGCCTGGAGCTGACCTGCACCAACCGCGACCTGCCGGCCATGCTGGCCTGGGGCCAGCGCGGCGGCGACCTGTTCATGGAAGGCGGGGCGCGCGTGAACGCGATCACCTTCCTGCGCAAGCCCAGCCTGTCGCACGGCTTCGAGCGCGGTGGCGGCGCCCACTGGCGCCTGATCTCGCACCTGTCGCTGAACCACCTCTCGCTCAGCGGGGCTGGCGTGGAAGCGCTGCGCGAAATGCTGGCCATGTACGACCTGCCGCGTTCTCCGGCCTCGCAGCGCCAGATCGGCGGCATCCACGCGGTCGAGTACAAGGCCAGCACCGCCTGGCTTCCCGGGAATCCCTTCGCCAGCCTGGTGCGAGGCATGGAGGTGCGCCTGACGATCGACGAGGAGGCATTCGTCGGCAGCGGCATCCACGCGTTCGCGCATGTGATCGAACGTTTCCTGGGCCTGTACGTCCACGCCAACAGCTTCACCCAGCTGGTGGTGGTATCGAGCAAAACCGGAGAAGAGCTATTGAAATGCAAGCCCCGCAGCGGCGATTCGAGCCTGCTGTAATCGAGCGCCTGTTCGCGCAGCCGCAGCGCTTCCAGTACTTCCAGGCCGTGCGCCTGCTCGAGCTCTGGCTCAAGCGGCACGGCGGGGTGCGCAGCGGCGCCGTGGCGAACCTGCTGCGCTTCCAGAATTCGACCCGCCTGAGCTTTCCCGCGAGCGAGCTGGAAGCCATGCAGGCCGAGCCGCGCGAGCGCACCCCGGGACGCGGCGAGCCGGGGCAGGACGCCGAACCGCTGCGCTACGTGCGCATCACGCCGGCTTTCATGGGCCTGCTGGGCGGCGCCGGCGCGCTGCCGGCCCACTACACCGAACGCATCGCCGGCCAGATCCTGCACGAGAAGGACGAGGCGCCGCGCGCCTTCCTCGACACCTTCTCGAACCGCTCCCTGGCGCTGTTCTACGAGGCCTGGCGCAAGTACCGGCTCGAGCTCAAGTACCAGGTCGACGGCCGCGACGGCTTCCTGCCGCTGCTGCTGTCGATGGCCGGCGTCGGCCAGGAGCCGCTGCGGCGCCGTTTCGTCGACGACGTCCACGGCGAGCTGCTGGACGAGTCGGTGGCCTACTTCGCCACCAGCATGCGCCACAAGCCGGCGTCCGCGGTGCAGATCGCGCGGGTGCTGTCGGAGTACTTCGGGGCACCGGTGAAGGCCGAGCAGTTCGTCGGGCGCTGGTACGACGTGCCGCCGGAGCAGCAGAGCCGCCTGGGCTTCGGGGCGGCGGTGCTGGGCGCGGGCGCCATGGCCGGGACCCGCGTCTGGCAGCGCGACCTGCGGGTGCGCATCGTGGTCGGCCCGCTCGAGCGCAGCCGCTTCGACGCCTTCCTGCCGGGCGGGAAGGCGGCGCGCGCCCTCGGCAGCATGCTGTCCATGATGACCGGGGTGACCCTCGAATACGAGGTCCAGCTGGTGCTGCGCGCCGCGGACGTGCGCGGCGCCGCGCTCGGCGGCGCCCAGGACGAGGCCGGCGGCGCCTGCGGCCGTCTGGGCTGGGACAGTTTCCTGTTGACCGGCGAGGAGGGGCGCGATCGCGACGACGTGCGCTACGACATCCATGCCCTGGAATTGGCCTGAGAGCGGCCTGAATGACAACATCGACATCCAAAGGGATCCCTGTATGAGCCTCAACCTGAAGACCCTGATCGGCAAACTGAACGACACCTGCCGCAACGCCGCCACCCGCGCCGCGGGCCTGTGCGTGGCCCATGGCCAGTATGAAGTCGACCTGGAACACCTGTTCCTGGCGCTGCTGGAGCAGCCCAAGAGCGACTTCGCCATCATCGCACGCCAGAGCGGCATCCCGGCCGGCATGCTGGAAGCCGACCTGCAGGCCGAGATCGCGCGCCTCCGGTCAGGCAACGCCCGCACGCCGGTGTTCTCGGCGCGCCTGCCCAAGCTGTTCGAGCACGCCTGGCTGATCGCCTCGCTCGACATCCCGGCCGGACGTCCGGCCGCGATCCGCAGCGGCCACCTGCTGCAGGCGCTGCTGGGCGACCCCGAGCTGTCCCAGCTGGCCTACCGCGGCTCCAAGCTGTTCGACCGTTTCGACGTCGACCAGATCAAGCATAACCTCGACAAGATCGCCGCCGGCTCGCAGGAGGTGGTGAGCGTCGAGCCGCCCAAGGCCCAGGGCAGCGACCCGGTGGGAGAACTGACGGCCGCCGCCGCGTCCAGGACCCCGGCGCTGGACCAGTACACCACCAACCTGACCCAGCGCGCACGCGAGGGCAAGGTCGATCCGGTGATCGGGCGCGACCCCGAGATCCGCCAGGCGATCGATATCCTGATGCGCCGCCGCCAGAACAATCCGATCCTGACCGGCGAGGCGGGCGTCGGCAAGACCGCGGTGGTGGAAGGGCTGGCCCTGCGCATCGCCGCAGGCGACGTGCCCGAGGTGCTCAAGGGCGTCGAAATCCATACCCTCGACATGGGCTTGCTGCAGGCCGGCGCGTCGGTGAAGGGCGAATTCGAGAACCGCCTCAAGAATGTCATCGACGAGGTCAAGAAGAGCCCGCACGCCATCATCCTCTTCATCGACGAGGCCCATACCATGATCGGCGCGGGCGGGCAGGCCGGCCAGAACGACGCCGCCAACCTGCTCAAGCCGGCCCTGGCGCGCGGCGAACTGCGCACCATCGCGGCCACCACCTGGGGCGAGTACAAGAAGTACTTCGAGAAGGACGCCGCGCTGGCGCGCCGCTTCCAGGTAATCAAGGTCGAGGAACCGAGCGAAGAACTGGCCTGCGCCATGCTGCGCGGGATGGCGCCGCTGATGGAGAAGCACTTCGGCGTGCGCATCTTCGACGAGGCGATCACCGAGGCGGTGCGGCTTTCGCACCGCTACATCGCGGGCCGCCAGTTGCCGGACAAGGCCATCAGCGTGCTCGATACCGCCTGCGCGAAGGTGGCGCTGGGACAGAACGCGACGCCGGCCCTGATCGAGGACCTCACGCGGCGCCTGGAGCGCCTGGAGGCCGAGGCGGGCGCGCTCAGGCGCGAGCGGGCTGCCGGCGCCGCCCATGCGCAGCGTCTCGGAGAGCTGGAGGAAGAACGCGCCCAACTGAGCGCGCGGCGCGAAAGCCTGGCGGCGCGCTGGGAGCAGGAGAAGGGCCTGTCGCAGCGTATCGTGGACGCGCGCCAGGCGCTGGAGCAGGGCGGCGGCCTGGATGGCGGGGCGGGCAAGGACGTCCAGGCGCTGGTCGGCGAGCTGCGCGCGCTGCAGGGGGAGAGCCCGATGGTGCCGGTGCAGGTGGACGGCCATGTGGTGGCCGAGATCGTCGCCGGCTGGACTGGCATCCCGCTCGGGAAGATGGTCAAGGACGAGATCCGCACCGTGCTCAACCTGAAAGGCACGCTGGAAGAGCGGGTGATCGGCCAGCCGCACGCGATCGAGGCGGTGGCCCAGCGGGTGCGCACCGCGCGCGCCAACCTCGACGATCCGAACAAGCCGAAGGGCGTGTTCCTGTTCGTCGGCCCCTCGGGCGTCGGCAAGACCGAGACCGCGCTGGCGCTGGCCGACGTGCTGTATGGGGGCGAGCGCAAGCTGGTGACGATCAACATGAGCGAGTACCAGGAGGCGCACAGCGTCTCCGGGCTCAAAGGATCGCCGCCGGGTTATGTCGGCTATGGCGAGGGCGGGGTGCTGACCGAGGCGGTGCGCCGCAATCCCTACAGCGTGGTGCTGCTGGACGAAGTCGAGAAGGCCCACCCGGACGTGCTCGAACTCTTCTTCCAGGTGTTCGACAAGGGCGTGATGGACGATGCCGAAGGGCGCGAGATCGACTTCCGCAACACCATCATCATCCTGACCTCGAACGTGGCGTCGAGCGTGATGATGCAGGCTTGCCTGAACAAGGGCGAGGAGGAGCTGCCGTCCCCGGACGCGCTGGAGGAGATGATCCGGCCCTACCTGGTCAAGCAGTTCAAGCCGGCTTTCCTGGGGCGCCTGAAGGTGGTGCCGTACTACCCGCTGTCGGACGACGTGCTGGCCGAGATCATCGAGCTCAAGCTGCGCCGCATCGGCGAGCGCATCGCCGCCAACCACAAGGCGGACTTCGAGTTCGACGAGGCGCTGGTGGAGGCGGTGCTGGCACGCTGCACGGAAGTGGATTCGGGGGCGCGCAATGTCGACAACATCCTCAACGGCACGCTGCTGCCGGAGGTGGCGGAATCGGTGCTGGCGCGCATGGCCGAGGGGGCAGTCATCGAGCGCATTGCCGTGACGGCGGATGGGGAGGGTAGATTCGCCTACACGATCGCTTGATGCCGTACAGGCCTGCCACCCAGCGTTCATGAGCAGGCGTCCTGGTCAAAATCCGTGTTTAGATCAACTATAGAATGGCATTTTATTTAACGTTGGCAACTTCTAGGGGAACAGCATGACAGCCTCGATCGCATCCTTGGCGTCCGCTGTCCTGGAAGGCCTTGGTGGCCGCTTTACCCAGCACCGGCGAGTCCTTCGCTTGAGCACGCCCGCTGGCCCGGACGTGCTGCTGGCCGAAAGCCTGCGCGGCAGCGAGGGGTTGAGCGAAGGCTTCCGTCTGGAGGTGGCGGCGCTCTCGCTGGACGCCGCGCTGCCTCTGAAGGGACTGATCGGCCAGCCCGTACTGGTCGAGCTGCTGACCGACGGCAGCCATGACGCGCCGCGTCCATTTCATGGCCACGTCACGGCGGCCGAGCTGACCGGGGCCAACGGCGGCTTCGCGCGCTACCGGCTACTCATCGAGCCCTGGACGCGCTTCCTCGGCCTGGGCCGGGACAGTCGCGTGTTCCAGGACATGACGGTGTGCGACATCCTCGACGCGGTCTTCCGCGCCTATGACCACAAGGGGCGTCTGGCGCCGGCCTGGCGCTTCGAGCTGAGCGACCGCAGCGTCTACGCGAAGCGCAGCCTCACCACCCAGTACCAGGAAAGCGACCTCGCCTTCGCCGAGCGCCTGATGAGCGAGGAAGGGCTGTTCTACTTTTTCGAGCACGAGGGCGACGCGTCCAGCCCCGGCTTCGGCAGCCATACGCTGGTCGTCGCGGACCACAACGGCGCCTTTGCCCGCAATGCGAGGTCGGATGTGCGGTTCACCCAACCGGGCGCGGTCATGCGCGAGGACAGCATCGACCGCTGGCGCATCGAGACACGCTTGCAGACCAACGCCATCGAACTGGCGAGCTGGGACTACCGCAGCCGTTCGCTGCGCGAAGTGAGCAGCGGCACGGGTGAGGCGATCAGCCTGGCCAGCCGCGACATGCCCGGTGTCTACGCCTATGGCACGCGCGAGCAGGGTTTGCGGATCGCCGACCGCCAGTTGCAGGCGCTGCAGGCAGGACGCGAAATCCACGTCGGCGCTGGCACCGTGCGCAGCTTCCGGCCCGGGACGAGCTTCACCCTGCACGATCACAGCCGCTTCGATGGCGGCGAGGATGCGGCCTTCAATCTGGTCCGTGTCACCCACCTGGCGCACAACAACCTCGACGCCGACACCGGCAACGCGCTGGCGCGTCTGCTCGGCGAGTGCGCGCTGCGCCGGGCGAACGACGAGGATCTTGCCGGCAGCCTGCACGCGCTGGGCTGCGGGCCAGGCGAGCGGCCGGTCTACCGCAACCGCTTCGAGGCGATTCCTGCCGCGGTGCCTTACCGCGCCAGCCGCACCGACGGGCATGGAAAGCTGCTGCACCCGAGGCCGCGGGTGCAGGGGCAGCAGACCGCGATCGTGGTGGGGCCGCCGGGTGCGGTGATCCATACCGACCGCGATCACCGCATCAAAGTGCAGTTCCACTGGCAACGCGGCGATGCGAGCCATAGCCGGCTGCCGCATCCGGCGCCCGATGGGCACTCGGGAGCGCCGGGCAACGACCAGGCGGGAACCTGGGTGCGCGTGGCCACGCCGCTGGCGCCTGTCGCCGGCGCCAACTGGGGCAGTCATGCACTGCCGCGTGTCGGCCAGGAGGTGCTGGTCGATTTCCTTGACGGGAACATCGATCGTCCTGTAGTGATCGGAGCGGTCTATAACGGAGCGGGTCGGATGGATGCCCAGCACAACCAGGTAGCCCAGGGCGGCGGCGCCGCGACCGGCAACGCGCCGGCGTGGTTTCCGGGCGAGGGTGGGGCGCACGCGCATCCGGCGGCGCTGTCGGGCATCAAGAGCCAGGCCATGCAGGCCAGCCAGGCCGGTAACGGCGGGTATGGGCAACTGGTGTTCGACGACAGCGCCGGGCAGGCGCGGGTCGCGCTGCAGCGGCATGCCAAACCCCACGAGGGCACGGACGAATTGAACCTGGGGCACCTGCGGCACCAGACCGACAACCAGCGGCTCGATCCGGTGGGATTCGGCGCGGAGCTGAAGTCGGCGCGCTCGGTCGCGCTGCGGGCGGGGAAGGGGATGCTGGTGTCGACCGATCAGGCCTCGGTGGGGGGCGCGCAGCTGGATTCGACGCCGGCGGCGATGCAGATCGAGCGGGCGCTCAATCTGGTCGGGGATCTTGCGGCGACGGCGCTCAAGCACAAGGCGCAGTTGCCGGGCGAGGGCAAGCCGGAGGATTTGTCGGCCGCGCGCGATTTGCGGCGCAGTCTGGAGACGGTGCAGGAAACCGGGGCGGGGGCAGCCGGGGCGGGGGCAGCCGGGGCGGGTGAAGGTGGTCTGGGAAGGGCGGTGGCCTATGGCGAAGCGCAGATGCAACTGTCTTCGCCGTCGGGAATTGCGGCGCTGACGCCGGCCAGCGCGGTGTTCAGCGCCGGTGCGTCGACCAGCATTGCAGCCAGCCAGGATGTCAACTTCGCCGCTCAGGCTAATTGGTTCCATGTGGCCAGGCTTGGGATAGGCATGTTCACTTACGGTAAGGCAAGCGATGCGAACAAGCCGAATCAGGAGACGGGGATTCGCCTGCACGCCGCGTCGGGGAAGTTCAGCATGCAAAGCCAGAATGGTCCGAGCTCACTGATGGCTGATAACTCGGTCATCGTGGCTAGCGTCGAAAAAGACATCAGGATCGCTGGAAAAAAGCATGTGCTCCTGACAGCGCAAGGAGCTTACATAAAGCTCGAGGGTGGGAACATCGAAGTACACGGTCCTGGGAGGATCGAGTTTAAAGCTTCGTCAAAAGAGCTCGCTGGACCAAAGTCTTCGACACTTTCTGAATTGCGTCTCCCCACTCGAAACATCATGCTGAGCAATGAGATTTGGCACACTTTTGCCGCAAGATACAGAGTCGTGTCGAATAACGTCGCGAAACCCGCTCAAGCATATATCTTGGATTTGCCGGACGGTTCTCGATACTTCGGAGAAACGAATTCCGATGGCGAAACGATCAAGGTAGGCACGTCTGAGCCGAAGGATATCAAATTGTCACTAATCGAAAAGGATGATTGGGGCCAGGAGAATATCAACGTCTGGCACCAAGAGATGGATAAGGACTGGGACTGACCGAAACTCGGAGATCACAATGAGGAATGCCACTAAATTCATGCTTGTCTTTGCTGCCATTGGCGCATGGGGGCATGGCCAGGCCGCGAACTTAGCCTACAAAGAATACACGGCCAAGATGACTTGCGGGAAAATTAGCTATGCGGTCACATCGATTTGCAAAAAAAGCGGAGATGCTTTGACGTTGAATGAATGCAAACGGCAAACCTTGAAAGTGGCGAACGGCGGCGTAAAGCGTGTGGCTTCCTTGCCGGACTTGACCAAGCTAGAGCGCGCGCGTATCAGGGAAAGTGGTGGAGATTTGAAGGACTTATACGTGATCGCATGGGCCTGCACAGAGTCGAGTATTGGGCCCGTCGCAACGTTCTACTACTCTATCGGCGGAGGCACCGCGGAGTATTCTGAGGCGCTAGCACACTACGACATGTCGGGTATGTTGATGGATGCCGGGCCCAGACTCACACCGAACGATATATCGGAGGCAATGCGAAACTTGAAGCCGGTGCCATCCATCATGCCTGATCAATAACATGGGAACGATCTACGATTACTTGCGCACGAAACGTGGCGCGGCATACTCTGACAAGCAAATTATAGAGCGTTCCTACCTACGCCGGAAACCTGAGATTGACAAGCCTCCCGGTGCGCTTGCAGGGCGCTCTCGTGTGATCGGTGACGCGACGGACGAGGTACAAGACCGTGTAATGGATATCCTCATCGAAATCGGGGCTCGTTATAAGCTTTCATATCGGGATATCGCACATACTCTGCTAATCTGTCGGGTTGAGTCTGGGTTCAACCCGGACGCTGCCGCCGGAACAACAACGGCTGCTGGACTTGGGCAGTACACGGAGGCCACCGTTATTGAAGCAGCAAAGGACCATATCTCGAAGAAGCGTTTGGGATTCAACCTCGATCTATCCGGAGATGGCGTCTTCGACGCAGAACGCGGTGCCTACGGTGTAGTGCTTTCCTACATGTTGAGCAAAGAGAAGGCGCTAAAGTTTTTCGGCCGGGATTGGGAAAGACATGTATACATCTTTCATCACGAATCTTGGTACTTCAATCCGACCCCCAAAAGAATGGGCCGCGAAACTGTTCGCGAGGTCCAGAAAATTATTGGCACCAAGATCATGCCGCTTCTTGGCCCCGCGGAGGCGCTCTTGAGGCAAAAAGGCATCGTATCCTTTAAACTCCTTACAAGTGATAACAAGCCCTATGCGGATCAACCCTACGTCGCAATCGTGCCACCAGTTGCATCGGTGAAGCGTCCTTCCACTATTCAAGCCGATAAACCGCCCAAGCCGAGTATCGTGAAAGGGCGCACGGATGGAAGTGGCAAAACCCAGCAGATCGAGACGTCAGGTCTGGCTGAGGTCGTATTTGTTATCCTTAACCATAACTACAAAGATTATATTGACGTTTCTGGCACGGTTGAAGACGTGGTGCACACGGTAAAACCGGGAGAAACTCTCGGTCGTATCGCTGCTGCCAACGGAAAAACCGTAGAGGAACTGCAAAAATTGAACAATCTCAAAAATCCTGACCGGATCAGGGCAGGCCAGATTTTGCGGATCCATGATGGAGAGTACCTCTGGCGGCGCCCGCCGATCGAACTCATAGGTAGTTATCTGTCGGAGGTATTAAACATGCGCCCCGCAGCTGCTCCAGCGATCGTAGAGCACAAGCGCAGTCATATCGTCTTGCCTGAAGGAAACGCTGCTCAGCGGCATGGCGGCGAGTCTAGAGTCATCGCTATACGCGGAAAAGCCACGAGTGAACAAGTTGCTACTCGGGCGAAAGCGACGAAAATCCCACACACGACCGTAGAAAAGGAGATTAAAAAGACCGTCGCCGTACCCGGCAGGAACGGACGAGTGCTACGCGAAGGGCTGTTATTCCCAGTACCATTCCGCTCGACGGCCAGATACGATACGGAGGCCCGACGTTTTGGCTCTCCCCGCGGGAATGGACGCCTTCACGGGGGGTGCGATCTCTATGCTCCTGTAGGGACACCGGTTAGAGCAATGGACGACGGTCGCATCTTGAATGTGTACGGGTTTTATTGGGGAACTGATGCAATTGAGGTTCTCCATGGAAATTTCATCGTTCGGTACGGCGAGGTAGCTCCGAGATCCGTTGCGGAGCGGAAGAAATTGGTCGGGAAGACCGTTGTACGTGGCGAAACTATCGGAACGGTAGGCCGTTTGGTTATGCCCAGTGGCAAGCCGTATAAGCACTCCATGCTTCACCTCGAGATGTATTCCTCAGATGAATTACCATCGAAATCTGAGCTTACCGTTAATTCCGGACCTTATAGGCGAAGGGCGGATTTGGTAGACCCAACGCCAACTTTAGATAAATGTGTTGATAGATGATAAATATGAGATGCTTAACAGGTTTTACCTTAGTCTTTTTAAGCTTGATCGGATGCTCTGCCCAGGCCCAGGATCCGCCAGGGGACTTCCGAAAGGTTTTTGAATTGATCAGTAGTAGAAAGGTTCTTGCGACACCTTTTAAGCACGTAATTTCACAGTTAAGTGGAGTGTGCAGTGAGCGGTTGAGCAGCGATCCCGATTATCTGACCAGAGGCAACGTGGCTTGCGGAAAATCTGCAGGCTCTGATTCCTTGCTACTTAGCGGCTCAAATAGTCCTGCTATTTCAATGGTGCAGGCTAGTTTTGTTGGGTCCGAGAAATGCGGGTATATGTTCACTCGACTGGTAAGCAGCTATGGAAAGCCAAAGCCGGTTAAGCAACCGTGCGGTGGTGTTTGGAAATTGTCTGGGGGGCAAGATTCACGTGCGCTCGTTATTGAGCTTGAGGTATCTAAAGAAGAAAATCTGGTCTACTTTACGATGATGCGAGAACAGGGCCCATAATAGCTACCTCGTCGCAAGAAGTTGAGATTGGGCGATTGGCCTACGGCAGCCATGACGCGCCGCGTCCTTTCCTGGCGACGGCTACGTAGTCGCAGCTATGCTCGTCGAGTGGCGGATGAGTAACTTCATCTCAAGAATAAGGTTGCAGAATGGACGCGGTGAAGGAAGATGTAGGTTCTGGAAAGTTGATCTTGTCGCTCAGCCTTCTTCTACTCGGCGTGGCTGGCGGGTGGTTATTGACGTCTAAAATGGCGGGTACTGGCGCAGGTTACAGCGCTTTGCTCGTTTGTGGTATCTTGGCGGCACTGACGTTCGGCATTCAGCTTGCCGTACATTTCACGATCAATAACCGTTTGTGGTTGGCACCTCTCTTCTACGCCGTGTTCGGTCTGGACCTTGCATGGTTCTTGTTGAGCTTGTTCCTTCCTATTTACTGGGTTGAAGGCTTACCCGTTTCGGTGAAAGTACTTGTTACCTGTATTCTAGGATGGCTATGCGCGGCAAATTTTGGCAGGGGTTACAAGGCGTTTTCGAAACGCTGGTCAGAGTGTCATGATCCGGCTCGTATCGGAAAAGTCAACGCACAACGACGTACCATCGAATGGTGGAGAGTGCAAAAAATATTGCGGCATCATACGCACCTGTATATCCCAGGTGTGCCACACCGAGCCATATCTTTCATTGCGGTGGTGTCCGTCTTCTCTATGCTAATCGGACTGAATTTGCGTATTCCCTATCCGGTATTTAGCGCATTCGCGTGGGGAATTCCTTGTGCCATATTTGGCGCATTTTTCTTTCAACTGATCGGGAATCGGATTGCCGAGGCCAAGGCGATCGACGACTTACAAAAGCAGCTCGGAATTATCTTCACGTGCGCGCCCTAGTGAGTGCAAGACTAAACCCGACGCCCTGGCGAGGTGGTGCCGCATCCCACGCTGACCGCAGTTCCGACGGTTAAAAGTAGCGTCAATCACCCGTTTGCAGCGAGATCGGCGTCTCGCTCGGAGACCATGGCGGCGAGGAGAAATCTTCTGGCTTCTTGAACTTTCGGGGCCATCGCACATAGCTGCAATGAATGACGCCGTGGAGGAGGAGTAGGCGGCCGGCGGCAAACTTGTTCGAACGAAAGAAATCAGGACGAAACAATGAATGGTGACTTCGAGCGACGTCGTCGTCAGCCCTATATCGATGCCCAGTGCTACCACGCTACGCTAAGGCATCTTAATGACGACCTGGCCAGGTTGGCGCAACCTGCACAATCGATGAACGACGAACAGAATGCGGTGTGCGCTGGTCCTCCACACGACGGTCGCTGTCCGCTGGGATCGCTTTCTCAACTCGTTGATCCATCTCGAGATGTACTCGACAAACAAATCGCCTGTGAAGAACAGGTTGACAAACAAGTCAAGCCCTTATATGCGCAGAGCGGATCTCGGGGACCCAACTGCGACCCTGGATAAAAGCGTCGATCAATGAACTATCAAGCATTCAAACAAGCTCTCGTCCTCATATTGGTCTTGGCGGGTTGCCAAGCCCATGCGCAGCCCCCGACGCCAGAATTCGCAGCGGTATTCGCCGTGATTAGTTCTGAGCAGGTTCTAACGTCGTCCTTTCCGGCCATCATGCTCAAGCTAAAAGGCATTTGCACGGAGCGAATGGCAGAAGACTGGGACTACGTTAAGAGAGGCAATGTTTCATGCACTGAGGCTGCAGCCGTCAACCGACTGACACTAAGCGGCAGCGACGAGCCCTCTTTATCGATGGTGCAAAGCAGTTTCAAACAGGCCGAAAATTGCGCCTACATGAAAGCTGAACTGAGTCGGCGTTATGGAAAACCGCATTCCAGTGATGGCGTATGTGCCAGCAAATGGCGCATCACCCCCAAGAAGAAGCCAGCCCGGATAATCAAGCTAGCCGAGCGCAAAAAATCCAATCTTGTGTTCTTCACATTTCAGGAAGAAGAAAGCCCTTGAATTGGTGGTTAGCTGCTGACGTGCAAGAACGCCCGGTGCGGACCCAGGATTAGTGGCGCGTTGTCTCCGCCGCATCATCATCGTTTAGATCTTAGACCTTGGAGTGGCGGTACGATCAAGGTCAGCAGCCCGAAACCGAAGGATGTCGACCAGGCGTGAACATGATGATGCAACGCTGTTCGGTATCGCCGCTCATGGTCGGCGCGGCGGGCGCCATCTACGTGAGCGCAATTGCCGAGGACCCGCAGATTGGTCAGCCCGCTCCCGTTGCTACCGCGAGTTCTTCCCTTAACTTTGCGGCGGTTGCACCCCAAGCATCTCCTCGATATGCGCCAGCGAGGCCGAATCCTTCACCACCGAGCGCAGCCATGTATGCAAATCCTGCTCCCCCGCATTGGCCGCCTTGTCCGCAAAATAGGACACCGGGCTATGCGGCTCCGTGCGTCGGAAGAAGTCCGCAATCGCCCGTAACTGGGTGATCGCCTGCTGACGCGAGCTGATCGCCCCCGCTGGCCCCGCCTGGATCACCGTGGTCGGCGCCGCATCGCCCGCCAGCGTCAGCGCGCCCTCCGCCTCGATTGGCGCTGCCGGTGCGTTCCCCGGCGCCGGCATCAAGCGCGCCAGGTTCTGCACAGCGTCGCGCGCCCCAACGAAGCCCGGCGCGTCATTGCCGAGGCGCGCGTCTGCCGCCCGCTCCAGGTCGAGCAGCGCCTCCAGGCAGGCCTGAGCGTCGGCCGCGAACGCGGCGCGGAAAGCGGCCGAACTGGCGCGTTTTGCCGCCTCCATCTCCGCCAGCCTGCGCCCATCATCGAGATTCGCCTTGCGCGCAGTATCGAAGTCGAGCAGGGTCCAGGCGCTGCCCTTGCCGTCGGTGACCGGAATCTCCTGCAGCATGGCCGGAATGCGCGCGAGCAGCCAGGCCAGGTTGCCGATCCGCTGTTCCTGGTCACCGTCCTCGGCTTCCGGATACAGCCCCTGATCCCAGAAGCGCTCCACCAGCCCGGCGACCACCCGCAGTCCCTGCGCCAGGCCGGAAAGCTGGTGGCGCTTGGTCGCCGCCTCGGTCAGCCAGACCGCCAGGCGCAAGTCCTTGCTGGTGTCGTTCAACAGGGCCGCGCAGCGCCGCACCACGAAGTCCCAGTCCGCTTCCTTCAGGTCGGTCACCCATTCGCCCTGGTCGAGCGAAGGATCGTCGAAGCGGCGCGCATGGGCGATCGCGTCCATGTCGCTGGAAAAGGTCAGATCGCTCCCGGATGGCTGGTCGGGGCTGATGGGCTGCAGCAGTTCTTCTGCGGTGAACATGATTCGTCCTCTTGAGCGTGAGCCTCGCGCTTATTGCGCGATGCGGAATTCGATACGGCGGTTGCGCGCCCGGCCCTCAGGCGTGTCGTTGCCGGCGACCGGCCGGTCCGATCCCTGGCCGGATGCGCTGAGCAAATCGCCATTGATGCCATTGGCGGCCATGTAGGCCTTGACGGCGTCGGCGCGCGCCTGGCTCAGGCCGAGGTTGGTGGCGCGCAGGCCCACATTGTCGGTGTGGCCGATGATCTCGACCTTGCGCCCTTTTACCTTCTGCATGGCGCGGATCATCTCGTCCAGGATCGCGCGGCCAGCCGGCGTCAGGGTCGCCTTACCGCTCTCGAACTCCACGGTGCGGTTGGCCAGCGCGCTGTCGAGGATGCCCTGTTCGCTGCTCGACACACGCAGCCCGTTGTTGACGGTATAGGTCGGGTTCAGGCTAGTCGCGACGTCGCTGGCGATCTTCTGGCGCTGGGCCTCGTTGGCCACCTCGCCGCGCAGGCTGACCGTGGTGCCGTCGATCTTGAGCTGGCCGCGGCTGATCTGCTTGAGGTCGGGGCTCAAGAGCTTTTGCACGTAGCCATTCCAGTTGGCCGGCATCGCCACCTGTCCGATGCTGATCTGGTCGACCACCTTGTCGTCGCCATACAGTTCGCGCAGGCGCGTCAGCACGCTCGCCTTGGTGGCTTCGTCCGGCACGGTGCCCGAGGCCAGCACCTGGCCAGGCTGGGGCGCGACGCCCTGTGCCTGCGTGTTCGCGCAGCCGGCCAGGGCAAGGAGGATTGCGGGTAAGAGTCTTGCCATGATCAGGTTCCAATAAAGGCCGTGCCGAGGGAATCGAGCGCGGACTTGAGCGAGAGGTCGGATTGCGCCAGATAAGTGGAGAGCTTCTTGACGGCGTAGTCGTCGTCGACCTGGTCTTCCACCCAGTCCAGCTGGTCGAAACTGATGTGCCGTTCCAGGCCCGCATGCGGGTCGATGATGGCTTGCAGGGTATGGGCGGACGCGCCCGAAAATCCCAGCACCAGCGCCGGCCGGTCCGCGATCCGGGTCAGGAACAGGGCGAGCTCGAAATCGGCGCGCGCCAGGAAGGGCGTGATCAGGTGCATCCAGTAGGCCGCGACCAGATTGCGGTACATCGGGTCGCGCGGCAGCGGCAGCAACAGGCTCTTTTCCAGCCGGCTGGAGCTGCTGGCCAGCACCGGCTGCAGCAGCATGCCCAGGGCCAGCAGCACCTGGCGCACCGAGCCCTCGAAGCCGGCCTGGGCCAGCATGGCCTGCAGGCCGCCGACGGTCTGCATCTCGAGGAAGTCGGCGAAGGCGGCGTCGTAGGCCGAGGCGCGCAGGTCGAGTTCGACCGTCTGGCTGGCGGCCGCCGCCAGCGGCGCGCTGGCGTCCGGCGCGCTGACCACGCCGGTGCTGAGGGTCTCCAGCCGGTTCCACAGCCGGTTCAGGACCAGCGGCGCGTCCGGCACGAATTCGGACGGGTCGTTCACTTCCAGGGCGCTCATCATCAGGAAGGGAAAGCGGCGGCTGGACTGGTCGGCGCTGGCGACGATGTGGCCGGCGATCGCGTGGCGCCGGCGTGGCCCGATGATGGCGAAGTGCAACGGCGCCATGGCGTCGTAGCTGAGCTTCCAGCGCGCGTCGCTGCTGAGCAGGTCCATGGCGCGCGCCAGCCAGTCGTCCAGCACCTTGATCAGGGCCGGGTTGTCGCTGCCCTTGATGAAATCGCCCCGGCTCGGAATCTTGCCGAAGTAGCCGATGGTGGCGGGGGTGGCGGCGCGGCTCATTGCGCGGCTCCTGCCGGTGCGGCGGCGGCGATCACGGTCTCCGGCAGGCGCAGGCGCTTGAAGCCCTGGCCTGCGCTGGGAGCGGGCGCGGCCACCGGCTTGCGGGTGCCGACCACCTTCAGGTTGGCGGTGACGCTCACGCCTTCCGCCGACCAGGTCAACTCGAACACGCCGCCGTCCTTGCGCTTGCGGTTGGACGACTCGATCATGTTCTTCAGGCCCGAGCGCCCCGGTTCGTTGAGCAGGGTGACGGTGCGGCCCTGCGGGGTGATGGCGGTGATGCGCGCGCCGGGCGCGCCGAAACTGCTCGGCCAGGCCATGTGCACCCAGGGCTGGGGCTGGCCGCGCCAGCGCAGCGCCTGGCCGTCGATCTCGATGGTGAACTCGGTGGCGCCATTGGCGCCCAGGGCCTGGAGGTCGAACATGGTCTGCTCCTCACCGCCGCTGACCGCGGCCACGTTGGCCACGCCGCCCGCCGACAGCGGCGCGACCCAGCCCGGGAAGCTGGACATCACCGCCGGCGACAGGCGCACGCCCATGTCGGCCCAGGTGCGGGCGGCCAGGGTGTCGCCACGCCGGACCACCAGCGGGCCGACGGTGGTGTCGAAGAACCTGGCGATCGCGCCGCTCGGGCCGAACACCTCGCCGATCTCCTGGTTGCTGGCCTCGAGCTTGGATTCGACCGAGAACGGGTATTTCGGGGCCAGGTTCTGGCGGAAGGGCTTGACCACCTGGGCCGCCCAGACCTTGTCGATCTCGGCCTCGGTCGGCTTGACGATCACCGCGAAGCTCTGCATCAGCGGGCGCACCAGCAGGGGGCGCACCGCCTGCTTCTGGACGTCGGTCATCCCGGTCAGCATCTGCTCGTCCACGTACTTGAGGGCGTCGGCCAGCTCGGAGCCGTTGCCGTCCAGGGTCTGCTGCATCAGCTGCTTGGCGCCGGGGCCGGGGTCGCCCTGGTTCTTGATGGTGTTGAAGCGGCTGCGCAGCTTGGACATGTGCTCCATGTAGCCGCGCATGAGCGAGGCGTTGTTGTCCTTGGCGACCACCATGCGCGCCACGCCGGCGAATTCGCGTCCGACCGGTCCGAGCGGGAGGGCGGCGTTCTGCGCCTTGGCGTCGGCAGGGATGTTGATGTTCACCTGCGAGGGCTTCTGGCGCAGGATGGTCTCGCGGAACCAGGCCATCGCTCCGCGCTGGGCCTGCTGGATGCCGGCGTCGACCAAGGTCGGGTTGTCCCAGGAGGTCTGCTCGTAGACCGTGGTCACCAGCTTCGCGATCGGCGAGGTCTGCGGGTCGCCCAGGCGGTTCATGGCGCCGGCGGCGGCGTCGAAGCCGCCCAGCTCGCGGATGGTCACGCCCTGCAGGAACTTCTGCCACTCCTTGGCGTACTCGTTCTTGTACAGTTCCACCAGGGCCTTCTGGATCTGCTCCGGACTGCCCTCCAGCGTCAGGTCGTCCTTGGAAGCGGTCTTGAGCACCCAGTCGGCGCTTTGCAGCTCGCGGTTGGCGGCGTCGCGGAAGGCGTCCTGCACGAAGCCTTCCCAGGCCTGGCGGGTGAAGGTGCCGGGAATGGCGTAGCTGCCCAGCACCAGCTCCTTGTCCTGCTCGCCGACGATGCGTGCCACGGTCATGGTCGGGAAGCGGGTGGCGGCGCGCGCCTTGACGTCCGCGTAGACGCGCTCGCGCGCCGGCATGCCGCGCACCACGCGGCGCAGGTTGTCGCGGGTCTGGTCGACCAGGGCCAGCTTGGGCTCGAGGCGCGGCCAGGACACGTCCTGGACCTGGGCCAGGTAGAAGCTGATGATGCGTTCGGCGCCGCGGATCATCTCCTCGCGCGGCATCGCGCCGCGGTTGGCGTCCAGCCAGTTGCGCCAGAAGCGGGTCAGCTGGTCGTTCAGGTGGGCGCCCTCGGCGCGCGCCGGATCGGCCAGCATCAGGTAGGTCTTGAGGGCGTTGTAGGCGTCCTCGCTGCTGGTGGGCGAGGAATCCTTGAACTGCTGGGCGAGCTGGGCCTGGGCGTTGGCGGCGGCCTTGTCCTCGCCTTCGGCGCTGGTGCGCGAGGACGGCTGGAGCTGGGCCGCGTTGCGGTTGACCTCCGTGAGGAAAGCTTCGAGCGACTCGGCCACCGGCTTGAGCATCACCTCGCGCACGCCGCTGAAGTACTCCTCGCGCAGCTTGCGTTCCAGGTAGTCGCCCTGGTACAGGCCCAGGCTGAGCGAGAGCGGGCGGTCCGCGCGGTAGGCTTCCAGCTGCTCGATGCGGTCCTGCAGGATCTGCAGGGCCTCGAAGCGCGACTGCAGGTCCACCCGCTTGGCCTGCACCCGCGCGGCCTGGGCCAGGTCGGCTTCGACGTTGGCCACCAGCTGGCGGTTGTTCATGGTCGACCAGGTCCAGCCGCCCAGGGCCAGCCCGGCCAGGGCCACGCAGGCGATGAAGGCGGCGTAGCGCATGCGGATCTTGGCCGGGCTGGCGTATTGGGCCACCAGGTCCTTGTCGGCGAAGATCACCTTGCGGAACAGGTTGAGCAGGAAGTAACCCTGCTGCTGCTGGACCTCGTCATGCTCCTGCGGCTGCAGCTTGATGTCGAAGCGCTGCGCCACGCGGCGCGAGGAGGCCGACACCGGCTCGCCTTCCTGCAGCGCGCTGGTGAAGTAGAAGCCGCGGAACACCGGCTTGAACTGGAAGGGGTTTTCCTCGAACAGGGTGGCGATGAAGGCGCGCAGCGGCGCCTTGATGGTCGAGAATTCGAGCGGGAAGGTGAACACGCCGGGCGGCATGCGCTCGCGCCACTGCAGGGCCATGTTGGCCGCGCTCATGTCCTTCAGGCCTTCGTACAGTTCGTCGAAGCGGGCGTCGAACTGGTCCAGCACTTGCTGGCCGGTGACGTTCTGGTTGTAGGGCAGGGTGGCGCCCCAGACGCGGTCGCGTTCTCCCCGCTCGGCATCCTGGAAGAACTCCGAGAAACCGGTGATCAGGTCGGCCTTGGTGAACACCACGTAGACCGGCGCATGCACTTCGAGTTTCTCGGTCAGCTCCTGCACGCGCTGGCGCAGGTTCTTGGCCAGGTTGATCGCGAACTCCGGCCGGTTGCCGGTGAGTTCGGCCACGCTGACGGCGATGATCACGCCGTTGATGGGCGCCTTCTTGCGGTACTTCTTCAGCAGCGACAGGAAGCCGAACCACTCGGCCCGGTCTTCCTCGTGCACGGCATAGCGCCCTGCGGTGTCGATCAGGATGCCGTCGGTGGTGAAGAACCAGTCGCAGTTGCGGGTGCCGCCCACGCCGTGGACGATCTTGCTGTCGGCGAAGGGGAACTGCAGGCCGGAGCTGGCGATCGCCGTGCTCTTGCCGGCCGCCGGGTTCCCGATGATCATGTACCAGGGCAGCTCGTAGAGGGCGGCGTCGCCCGAGAGCTGGCCCAGCTTGGAGCCCTTGATGGTGGAGATGGCTTCGAGCATGCGCTCGCGGATCTCCTCCTGCTCCTGGCGCTGGGCCGGGCTGGCTTTGACGGCCGCGCTGGGCGCGGCAGCGGCCTGCTGTTCCAGCATGTCGCCGAGCTGGCCGGCGGCCTTGCGCCGGCGCAGCCAGCGCCACAGCCAGGCGGCGCCGCCGGCGAGGATGGCCAGGATGAAGATGCCGTAAGCCCAGGCGGCCGGCAGGCCGAGCAGGGCGGTGGCGATCCACAGCAGCGCGGCAAGGGCCAGAAGGCCGATCACGGTCATGCCGGTGCGCGAGGTCAGGTGTTGCCAGAGTGTTTGCATCATCGCTCAGGGTGGTTGCTTGATCAGGTTTGCCCGCTCAGGTCGGGCGGCGCAGCTGGGCGGACCAGGGCCGCGCTGCGTTGTTGTTCGGCTTCGTTGGCCACGCACAGTGCGGCGGCGCCGGTCTCGAGGGCGTGCTGGTGGGCCAGGGCCAGCGCCGCCAGGAAGGGCGCGTCGCCGCAGGCGCCGCAGGCCGCGCCCAGGCGGCGCACATCCAGGCCCGGGTCGAGGTGGGGCAACAGCGCGCCGCTGAGCGCCATCAGTTCCATGATCGGGGCCGTGCGGTGACCGGTGTCGGCGTAGACCGCCGTCACCATAGCCGCGTCGCCGGACCCGGGCAGCAGCTCGTCGGTCAGGCGGCGCAGCAGCGCCGCATCCGGTTTCCCCGCCGCGCCGCCCTGGTGCGGCGCGAACGCCACCTGGAGCAGTGGCGCGGGCTCGGCGAACAGGCGCGCCTGCCAGGCGTCGGCCAGCAGCAGGCCGGCCGCGCCTTCGCCGGGGATCCGGCCCTGCGGCCGGCCGGCCGCGAACAGCTGGCCGGCGCGCGCCATCTCGTCGACGCTGTCGGCGCCGATGTGCGAGCCGAAGGCCAGCACCAGGGCCAGCACCGGCTCGGCGCCGTGTTCGGCCTGGGCCGCCAGTTCGGTCAGCAGGGTGGCTCCCGGCGCCACGCCCAGCGGCGGCATCACCACGGCGCGCACCTTGTCTTCAGGCCAGCCGGCCTGCACCACGGTTTCGGACAGCCAGGCGGCCGCGGTGGCGCACTGCTCGACGGTCCAGTCGGCGGTGGCGAAGGCGTGCAGGTGCAGCAGCGGCGCTTGCGGATCCTCGGGTCCGGCCAGTGCGTCGGGGTGCGCGGCCGCGTGCAGGGCCAGCTCGGAGGCGACCGCGCTGCCCAGCACCAGGGCGCGCCACTGGGCCGCGCTCCATGCCGGGTCGGGCAGGCCGGTGAGCAGGAGCCAGTCTTCGATGTCCTTCCTGAGCGCGGCGTCCAAGGCGTCGTCGGCGCGTAGGGTCATCAAGGGGTAGCCCTCGTCGTCGAGCAGCTCGGGATCGAGGTCGGCGCGGGCGCGGCCCTCGGCGAGCGCCTCGTCCAGGGCCGGCGCGGACGCGCCGTGCGGGGTGCGGATGCTGGAGGCCAGCACGGCCAGGGAGGGCAGGCGAGCCGGCGCGGCGGCTGCCGCCTGCGCCTGGGGCGCGGCCGTCGCCGCGGCGGACGCCGCCGGCAGGGCGGCCAGGCGCCGTCCGACCCAGAGCGCGAGCAGGACCGACAGCGGCAGCGCCACCATGTAGGCCAGCAGGTCGGTGGTCGAGGGCATGCGGTTGGTGGCGCGCCAGTACCACACCGCGCCCGCCCACGTGGCGGCGAACACGAACAGGGCCAGCATCGAGGCCTTCATCCAGGGACGCATGTCAGACCTTGTCCACGGTGGCTTGCTGGCCGGCGATCAGGCTGGCGCCGCAGGCTGTCATGTCGCCATGGCGCGCCGCCGGCTTGCCGTCCACGATCAGGGTCATGTCGCCGCTGATGATGGGCACCACGCCGTGCATGGGGCAGGCGGTCTTGTCGCCCATGCGGGCGATGCCGACGCCGCCGGCGTCGCTGGCGCCGCTCGCCTCGATGACGGCGCCGCCGTGGGTGGTCTTGTCTCCGAGCCTGATCAAAGGTCCTGGCATGTCGCTCTCCTCACTTCCGTTTCATCACGCCGGGCACGCGCAGTTCGGTGTGCCCGAGGTCCATCAACTTCCAGCGGCCGCCCCAGGTGAGGCCGACCGATTCCGCCACCTGGCCGTACAGCTGGTAGCCGCGCATCGCCCACGGGTCTTTTTCCGAGATGACGATGCGGCCGTCGCGCACGAAGGCGCTGTCGGCGGCCAGGCCGTACTGGTGCCAGCTCTGGAAGGCGGCGGCATTGGTGACGTTCGGGCCCATGGCGGCCAGCAGCTGCTGGCGCTCGGGGCCGCGGTAGCCTTCCAGCAGGGTCATGTCGTAGCCGTGCTGCTCCTTCATGATGCGGAAGGCCAGCAGCAGGCGCTGTTCGAATTCGGGACGCAGCATGCCCCAGTCGCGGCTGGCCGAAGCGATCAGCGGACGTTCCTGGCGCACTTCGGCCGTCGTGAAGGCGACAGGCGGCAGGGGCGGCGGCGGGGCCAGGTGCTCGCCTTCGAGCAGGGCGGCGACCTGGCCGTTGACCTCGCGGGTGGAATCCTGAAAGCCGCTCAGGCGGGTGTGGGCGCCCGACAGGATGGCGGCCAGCGGCGGCAGGGCCAGCAGGATGGCGCCGATTATGCAAATTACATAATGCTGTCGGAGGAAGTTGCGTGCCTCGCCGACAAGGGCGCGGCCCGACTGGTTGATCGATGCGACCCGCAGCGTGCGCCGCTGCGTCATCGATTGCCAGTGCCGTTGGATGCGCGCTCCCGCGCCGGACAGGGTCTGGATCACGAAGGCGCGTCCGGTCGGAAACAGGAGCATCCAGCTGATCAGGCAGGCCAGCACGAAGTAGAGCGCCACAGCGAAAAACAGCAAGGCGGATCTTCCTTCTAAGGCAAGGTTGTTACGGAAAGTTAGTTTCCGCGGAGTATAACTTTACTCAGCGATAACACCCCGCACGATTGAAATTATGAGTAGCGGGTAAGGCGCGCACAATTGGTTACTTGATTTTGGGCACTGTTTTTACATTTGGCGTAGAGTTATGTTTAGCTCAACAAAGGAGTGTGTTTTGTCCGACAGTACCCAGCATCGGCCAGGGCCAGGCCGACCCAGCCTGCTAACCCCCGCCCAGGCGCCGGCCGAAAATCGCGGCATCCTCAGTCAGCTCGACGGTGAGGCGGCGCCTGCATGGACGGCTGCGAAGCCGCGCAAGCGCGGCGTCGTGCTCAGCGTGCTCGCCGTGGCGCTGGCAGGCGCAGGCGCGGTGCTGTGGTTCGTCAAGGCCGACACGGCGCAGGCGCCGGAGGCGGCGATGGCGGCGGCCGCCACGCCTGCCCGCGCCGGCGTGAGCGCGCCGGAGGCGCCTCCGTCGGTCGCCGAGGTGTCGGCGGTGCTCGCCGCGGCGGCCCCGGTCGTGCCCGCGGCCGCCCGCATCGAAGACGAGGCGCCCGCCGAGCCGGCGCGAGCCGATGGCGCGCCCGCGCTGGCTCCGGACAATGTGCTGGCCCAGGCGCTGAGCGCGCCGCCGGCCGCGGCGGCCAGCCCCAAGCCGGCGCCTGGCGCCGGTGACGGAAAGGATGAACTGGCGCCTTTGCTGGCGGCCGCTCCCGCCCAGGATGCACCGAAAGCGGACCAGGCGCCTGCCAAGCGGGCGGAAAAGGACGCGCCGCGCAAGGAAGCGAAGAAGAAAGAGGCGCCGCGCCTGGCGAGCGCCGACAAGCAGCGCGCCAAGCCTGCGCCGGCCAAGCCGAAGCCCGCGCCGAAGAAGGCCGAGCCGGCGGTCGACAGCGACGTGGCCCTGCTGGCGGCGCTGCTGGCGCACTCCAAGTCTCCGGCGCCTTCCAAGGCGGCCAGCGATTTCAAGCGCTGCGCCGCGAGCGCGAGCAGCGCGGAAGCCGAGCGTTGCCGCGTGCGGCTGTGCGAGGGCAGCGCCAAGGGCGCGGCCGAGTGCAAGGGTGTGCGGATCTCCAAAGCGTCGAGTTGACCATGCGTAGTGACCTGCTGGACCAGGCCCTCGGCGCGCTCGCCGGGTTCGCGAGCGCGACGAGGCTGTACGCGCTGACGCTGGGCGAAGGGAGCGAGGAAGGCGCCCCGGACACGCTGCTGGTCGAGGCCTTCGCCGCGCAGGACATCGTGCACGGGGTCGGCGCGCGCGAGGTGATCGCGCTGTCCACCAACGCCAACATCGATCCCGCTTCCCTGCTGGGCCAGCAGGCGGCATTGGAAGTCAGCCTGGCCGACGGCAGCCGCGCCCGCTTCGGCGGCGAGGTCAGCGCGGCGGCCCTGCTGGGCAGCGAAGGTGGTTTCGCGCGCTACCGCCTGCGCATTTCGCACTGGGTGTGGCGCCTGGCCCACGTGCGCAACAGCCGCGTATGGCAAGACCGCACGGTGATCGAGATCGTCGACGCCGTGTTCGAGGCCTACGCTCCGGCGGCGCGCTGGCGCTGGAGCGAGGATGCGCTGGCCTTCATGGGTGGCGCGCTGGCGCGCAGCTACTGCTGCCAGTACCGCGAGACCGACCTGGACTTCGTCGAGCGCCTGCTCACGGAGGAAGGACTGGCCTGGCGCTTCGAGCAGGGCGAGGAGGGGCCCGCCATGGTGCTCTTCGCCGACACCACCATGCCCAGCGCCATTCCCGAGGACCCGAGCAGCCTGGGAACCGGCGTACGCTTTCATGGCGCCCACGCCCGCGAGCAGAGCGACACCGTCCAGGCCCTGGCGGCCCAGCGCGGCCTGGCGCCGAGCGCGAGCACGGTCCTGAGCTATGACTACAAGGCGAAGAAGGCGGTGGCGGCCAGCGCCCCCTCGCGCCTGAATCTGCCGGCCCGCCTGCCGCCGCTCGAATCCTATGACACGCCCGGCCAGTACGCCTACGCCAGCCGCGAACAGGCGGAGCGTTACGCCAACCTGCAGATGGAGGCGCGCGAGGCGCGCACCCAGCTATGGCGTGGCCGCTCCACCGTGCGCACCCTGCGCGCTGGGACCCGCCTGAGCATCACCGGTGCGCCTCTGCAGCGGCTTGGCGAAGCGGCAGGCTACACGGTGTTTCGCGTCACCAGCGTCGGTGTCAACAACCTGCCGTCGCGGGCCCGGGAAGCGCTGGCGGAGCTGTTCGGCCCTATTCCCGAGCTGCTGCAGGAAGCTGTCGGGCAGGATGCGCCACCGGAGCTCGGGCTGATGATCGAGCAGGCGCGCAAGTCCGGCTATGCCAACTGCTTCGAGGCGGTGGCCGCCGATCTGCCCTGGCGTCCCCAGCTCGGCGGCAGCGACGGCCGCGCCCATCCGCGTCCGACGGCGGGCGGCGCGCAGAGCGCGATCGTGGTCGGGCCGGACGGCGCCGACACCCCGAACGGCGCGGACGAGGTGTATTGCGACCGGCTCGGGCGGGTGCGCATCCGCTTCCACTGGCAGGACAGCGGCGACGCCACCTGCTGGGTGCGGGTGGCGCAGCGCCTGGCCGGCGGTGGGCTAGGGAGCCAGTTCCTGCCGCGCATCGGCCAGGAAGTGATCGTCCAGTTCATCGAGAACGACATCGACCGTCCGCTGATCGTGGGCGCGGTCTACAACGGCCAGGGGGAAGGCGGTGTGGCCCCGACTCCCGGCGGCGCCGCGGACGACGCGCAATCCGGCAGCGCCCCGTTCGCGGCCGCGCACGATCACGCCGTCTCAGGCCAGGGCAATCTCGCCGGCGGCAACAGCCCGGTATGGCATGGCGCCTCCGGCGACAGCGCCGGGCACCGCAACGCGGCCGCCCTGTGGGGCGTGCGCAGCAAGGAGTTCGGCGGCGCCGGCTACAACCAGCTCCTGTTCGACGACACCGATGCCCAGGGCCGGGTCCAGCTGCGCACCACGGCGGCGGCGACCGAACTCAATCTGGGCCACCTGGTGCATGGGGCCGACAATTATCGCGGCAGCTTCCGTGGCCTGGGCGCGGAACTGCGCACCGACGCCTACGGCGCACTGCGCGCCCATGCCGGGCTGCTGGTGTCGAGCTACCGGATCGAGCATGGCGCCGGCGCGCGCGATCCGGGCGGCGACAACGTGGCCGGCATCGCGCTGCTCAAACAGGCGGTCAAGCTGGGTGAGAGCTTCAACCAGGCGGCCCTGACCCATCAGACGGTGGGGCTGGCCTCCCACCTGGGCGCGGCCAGGCCGAAGGTCAGCGTCCTCGATCCGAAGGCTGCGCCGCTGCAGGCGATGCTGACCGCGGTCTCCGGCATGGTCGGCAGCGAAGGGGCGGACGCCGCACTGGCCGATGGGGCCAGGAAGGACACCGCGCCGGGCGACGGCAAGCTGCCGCATTCGAGCGACCCGGTGATCGCGATCGCGGCGAAAGCGGGCCTGGGCGTGACGGCTGGCGGCGCAGTGCAGCTTGCCAACGGCGAGACCGTGAGCCTGATGAGCGGCCAGGACACGCAGTTCGTCACCGGCGGCCAATGGCGGGTGCACAGCGGGCAGGCGATCGGCGTGCTCGCCGGCGCGGTCAAGGCGGGCGAGGGCGGCATCGGCCTGCAGATGATCGCCGCCAAAGACGCGATCGATATCCAGGCCCAGGCCGACACCCTTACAGTGCAGGCCCGCGACGAGCTCAGTGTGGTGAGCGCCAACGCCCACATCGACTGGGCGGCGGCCAAGAGCATCAGCCTGTCGACGGCCGGCGGCGCGAACATCACGATCGAAGGAGGCAACATCACCGTGCAGTGTCCAGGGAAGATCACCATCCACGCCGGCAAGAAGAGCTTCGGCGGCAGCACCGAGCGCAATTACAAGCTGCCGATCATGCCGCAGTCTGTTTGTCTCGAATGCCTGGCCAAGCGCGCCGGCCAGCGTACGGCTTTCGTCAACAAGGGGGCATGATGCGGCGCGAGCACCCCGAGCAATTGCGGACTTTCCTCGACGCCGCTGACGCCGATCCCGAGCTGCGCTGGTATGCGATCGCCGACAGCGCGCAGGCGTTCGACCTGCCACGCGCGGTGCTCCAGCCGGGCCGTTCGGTGCGCTGCCTGTTCGACGCAGAGCAGGGTACGCCGCTGGCGGGGAAGGCGCCGCACCTGGTCGAGCTGCCGTCTCCATCGGCCGGTGAGCCGGCCTGGCAATGGATCCTGCGCGAAGCGCCGCATGCGCCTTGCCTCACCGTGATCGCCACACGCCTTGGCTTCGACGCGCTGTTCGCGCAGTGCCAGGCGGCGTCGCAGGTGGTGCTGCCGGACGACTACGAGATGTTCTTCGCGTTCTGGGATCCGGCGATTCTCGGTACGCTCGTGGGACAGCCGGACGATACGACCTTGTACGTGCCGGGCCCGGTTTTGGGGCCGGCGCAGATCGCGGCGCTGACTTGCGAACTGGCTGGCTGGTGGTACTGGGACCGCGACGGTGGACTACATGCCCTCGCGACCATGCCGGAGCGTGTCGAGCCTGCGCCCTTGCCCTTCGTGCTGACGCAGGAGCAGGTCGATGCGCTGGTCGAGGCCAGCATGCCGGATCATTTACTGTATTACGTCGACCTGAATCAGCGTCACCTGCTCGACCGGATCCAGGGCGAAGCTCCGTATCGCTTCATGTGCCGCGCTTATGACGAGGCGCGCATGCATGAGATCACGGGCTTGCGCGACCAGGTCAACTTCGTCTGCGCAAAGCTGATTTATGGTGCGCGATTCGACACCGATCCCGCGATTGCCGCACTGCTCGCGCGAGTGCGTGCCGGCAGGCTCACTTTTACCGATGCAATAGCCGAGATTGCGTAGTATTGATCGATTTCGGCGCATAAACTCATGCATATCAAATTACCGACCAGCAAGCACTATCCCAATGAGACGGAGGAGGAAGAACTGATGCCGGCATCGCCCCACTGGGGCCACCGCTTGGCCGAACTGTCAGCGTGGGCGACCCATGAAACCATACGGATTAATCATCCATGACTATAAAACCATTTAAATTGCTGCGCCGTCGCATTCTGGCTCTGGTGGCGCTGGCACCCGCCATCTCTTCATGCAAGGCTTCGCCAATGACCGTGACCCTCGACATCGTGTTTTTCAATTATCTGAACCGTCCAATTTTCGACGCATTCATTGATGGTGAGGCCGGAGGTGTCTCGTTTCCATATCCGGACACCGGAGGCAGCACCATAAGTGGCGTCAGATTACGTCTGGGTCCTAAGATCGTCACCTGGACGCTCGATGGCCCGAAAGGCATGCCGCGGAATGGCGAGACCGTAGTTGCAAGGAATAAGCTCGAGCTCCTGCAGCCGCCCTCAAACACGGAATTCCTTGCGGTACATATCTATCCCGACGAGACGGTCGAGCTGATCCCGACGATTCACTATCCGCGGGCGACCGAGAAGGGAATTGCGATGGCTCGGGCTGCTCAGGAACGCCGGTAATCGGCGATTGCCGGACTTACCCGAGATTGAACGAAGGGGCGAGTGAGGATCGTCTGATGCCAATAGAAGAATCGATTGAAGCAACAGCGGCAAACCGGGACCTGAACGAAGAGCCCACTGGACCGTTCCAGGACTGTCGCGACGTCGTGCACATTTCCGTCTATTTCGATGGCACCGGAAATAATCGGAACGCCGATGAAGCCAAGAAAAGTTGGAGTAATGTCGCTCGCATCTTTTATGCAGGGCACCAGTCGCCAGAGCGGGGCCAGTATCACATCTATATCGCAGGCGTAGGCACAGCCTTCAACGGAGATGCGACGGGTTGGCTCGACAGTGCCGGTATCTGGATTGAGGATGGCCTACCAGGACTGATCGCGGGAGCGGGTGGGGAGAGGCGACTGATTTTTGGCGGCGTCACTGTCAATAGGTTTCTCCGCGACGCTTTGCTGCTGAATGCCATCGCTCACGGTGGCGAGGTTGCGTCCTATGCGAAAGCCAGCGGCGACAAGAGCTTCGATGAATTGAACAGGGCGCTGGGCAAACATAGGCTGATCAAGCAGATCAACTTGTCGGTATTCGGCTTTTCGCGCGGTGCGGCGCTGGCGCGCGCCTTCACCAATCGTATTCTCGACCTGTGTGAGGAAGACAATGGCGGTCTGCTCTATCAAGGCTATCCAATCCGCGTCAATTTCCTCGGCCTGTTCGACACGGTTGCGTCATTCGGATTGCCCTCACAGAATGTTCAGGCACCGTTCAGAGTCAAGGACCTGCGCGTTTCAACCAAGGTCGAGCGCTGTGTGCACTATGTGGCCGGCCATGAAATCCGGTTTTCATTCCCGGTAGACCTCATTCGGCTGAACGGCAAACTAGGTGGCGACTGGGTGGAGAGAACCTATCCTGGGGTGCATTCCGACGTGGGGGGCGGTTACGAGCCTTTAGCCCAGAACATCGACAACAATTACGCCCGAATCCCAATGGGCGACATGATGCGCGAGGCGCGTGCGTCAGGCGTGCGTCTATTTAACGACGAGACCCTGCGAAAGAAATCCGAACTCTTGTTCGCTCAGCGCTTCGAATGCAGGTCCGATACATTGGCCGCGTATCAAGGCTACATGCGTATCTACGGCGAGGCGTCCGGACCTATTGAAGACCAGATGAAGCGGCACATGCGGTTTCTTTACGCGGCATATGGCACTATGCACCGGCGTGGCTTACTCAATCCCGGCGACCTTAGTCGCGCCGCCAGTGCATGGAAGCGTATTGGTCCTAAGGGGATGGCCGCCGAGGTCAAGAAATACCGCGATGCATTGGCCCACAGTGCGCAGTTGGAGGCCGCCGCTGGTACGCTTGGGCGTAGTCCCGTGGCTGCTCAGGCAGCAGGGTGGGTTCGCATCGGTGGAGTCGCAACGAATTCGTACGCTCAGTACGTCAAAATCCCGGACTGGCAACTTGAAGCGTGGGACAGTAATGCTCAACCGGGTATTCTCGAATTCGTGGCTCGCTTCGTGCATGATTCGAAGGTCGATTTCATCGCTAACAAGGAGCCTTTCAGCTATTTCAAAGCTCGTGGAGTCGACGAGTCAACGTCCAGCGTATGGCAGGATGCCAGTGCCTGGATTCAAACCACAGCAGCTGGGGTAAGCGACACCGTGCAATCCACAGTGGCAGCGGGCAAGGCGAAGGCGGGAGAGGTTGCCGACACTCTAAAGACTACTGTGGAAGATACTGCCCACGAGGTCGCTGAGACAGTGCAGGAAGCCGCAGAGGCAGCCAAGCGACGGGCAGTTGAGGCAAGGGACTACGCCGCCAAGAAGGTCGACCACGCGGTGGGTGTGGCGCGCGAGACTGCGGAGAATATCGCGAGCGGTGCGAGGCGCACGGCGGACCAGGTTGGCCAGGCAGCCGGCAACGTGTACACCGCCGCTTCGCAGAAGGCACGCCAGGCGGCACATGCGGCGGCCGAGCGTGCACGGGCCGCGAAAGAGAGTGCGGATCGGATGATTGAGTCGGGGACGTCTTGGGTTCGAAGCACTTTCAACGATTGGTTCGGAGAAGGGAAAACTAGTGACTAGGGCTTCTTCCTTGGGCTTCGTTCGATTTGCCCCCCTCGCTATTCTCCTAAGGAGCTGCCTGGGCCTGATCCCCGCTGCCGGAATAGTGCCATCGTTATCGGCTTTTACGTAGGAACACGCCATGACTTCTTGCGTAACTGCAGTGCGCCGCCATTTTCTGGCCGCTCTAACCGCGATGTTCGCAGTTCCATACGGCACTGGAGCTCCCATGAGGGTCCCTACTAACCTTGTCTTATTTAATTACCTCGACAGGCCTATCTATGAGGTATTCATCGACGGAGAGGCCGGCGAAAGCTCGAGCGCATACCCGGCAACTGGTGGCGGCACGATCAGTGGCGTAAAGCTCAAGCTCGGGCCAAAACGAGTGACCTGGCGTCTGGGCGGCCCCCCTGGAATGCCAAGGAATGGCCAGCAAATCGAGGCAATCAATGAAGTCGTTCTCGACGGAGTGCCACCTGATGCAGTGTATCTTGGGGTTCATATATACCCCGATTACACAGTGGAGTTGCTGCCAAGTCGGCATTATCCGAAAAGGACAGAAAAAGGTGTCGCCATGGCCGCTACGGCCGCGCGCTAAAGAGCTGCCCAGGTTTGCGCGGCTGGTTTCAAGGGTCCAATGGCGAGCACTTTGCGCGACCAGAGCAAATTTATGCATGACGCCGATGGTGGAACTTGATAATTTATCGACCATCATTTGACGCTCTCCTGGCCCGGACATGCGCCCGTAGGCGCCAGTTACCGATGCGATGGCAGAGATGCTTGAGTGCTTACGACCATACGCTAATCAAATTGATGTGAACAAATGACGTACGAGAATCACACGCCTGCGCGCCGCCGTATCCTGCACATGACGATGATGTTCCCTTTCTTTTCTTCCTGCAAGGCAGCCCCAATGACCGTAGTTCTCGACGTCGTCCTTTTCAACTATCTCGACCGTGCGATCTTCGATGTGTTTATAGACGGCAAAGCGGCTGCACTCTCGACTCCATATCCGCATACCGGGGGAGGCACTATTAGTGGCGTTCGCCTGCAACTTGGACCGAAGACAGTAACCTGGCGACTCGGCGGACCCGAAGGCATGCCACGCAACGGCGAGACAGTGGCTGCGAAGAATCGCCTCGAATTAACTAGTCTGCCGCCGAATGCTGAGTTTCTGGCTGTGCACATTTACCCGGGTGACATTGTTGAATTGATTCCGAGCGTCCATTACCCCCAAGAGACTGAAAAAGGAGTTGCCATGTCCATGAAGGCCAAGCGACGCTGATAGTTCTTCCTTCGGAAAATACAACGAAGCCAATCAACAAGTTTGACGGGTATCTTCGAATGCCAATTGAAGAATCGATCGAAGCCACTGCGGCCAGGCGCACCAACCCGCGATTGCCGTTTTGCTGGCTCGCATACGCTGGCAGGCTCGGTTTGCCGATGCGAGCGCAGGATTGCCATGCTCGCGCAATCTACTCTCCTTTGACTAAATGAATTCCATGATCGACCGTGAGCTTACGAATTGTCGGCGCCGTCTCCTCCTGATGGTGTCAATGCTTCCAATTCTTTCTTCCTGCGAGGGAGCTGCCATGACCGTCACCCTAGACGTTGTCTTCTTCAACTATCTGGATCGGTTCATTTATGACGCGTACATCGACGGCAAGGCTGGCGCAGTCTCGGCACCCTATCGAAAAACTGGCGGAGCTTCTTTCAGCGGCGTGCGGTTGAAGCTGGGACCAAAGACAGTGACGTGGCGGCTGGATGGTCCCGAAGGAATGCCGCGCAACGGAGAGAAGGTGGTGGCCAAAAACTGGCTGGCGCTGGCTGATCTGGCTCCGGATGCCGAGTTCCTGGGCGTGCACATTTATCCTGACGAGACGGTCGAACTCATCCCTAGCAGACACTACCCCGTTGAAACAGAGAAAGGAAAGGCCATGGCGGCCGGGTCTCTACTTGGGCAGCTCCCGACAGATCTGCCGGGCTGACGACGCGCGCAACGCATGGCGATACATCATCCATGACAATGAAATCCGTATGTCTGCAGCGCCGTCATGCCCTCATTTTGATGACGCTGGCACCTGTTATTTCATCCTGTAAGGCTGCTCCCATGACCGTGACGCTGGATGTCGTCTATTTCAACTACTTCAACCGCCCCATCTTCGACGCCTTCGTTGATAACAAGGGCGGCGGCGCTTCGACCCCCTATCCCCACACCGGCGGCACCACCATTAGCGGTGTAAGGCTCGCTCTCGGACCGAAGCGCGTAACCTGGCGGCTCGACGGACCTGAAGGCATGCCACGTAACGGTGAGACGATCCTTGCAAAGAACAGCCCGTCACTGAACGCGGTGCCACCCGACGCCGAATTTTTGGCTGTTCATATCTATCCGGATGAAACCGTGGAATTAATCCCTACCGTGCACTATCCGCGCAAGACCGAAAAGGGCCACGCAATGGCACGCGCGGCCGTCAACCAGTGAGCGCGGATCACCACCATGCTTGAGCACCAGACGCCCTGACCCTGATGCGCACGTCTAGCTCCTTTATAGAAAGCTAAGTAAGGATGTTTACTCCACTCAAGCGTCATAGTTGCCGCCTGCTCGCAGCTGCGGGGATCATCGCATCGCTCCCAGCTTGTTTGAAATCGCCGAAACGCGTCACCCTGGACCTCGTGCTCTTCAATTATCTGAACCGTCCTATTTTCGAAGTCCTTATAGATGGTAAGGACAGTGGCGTATCGTCTCCCTATCCCAACACTGGCGGCGGCACGATCAGCGGCGTCACCTTGGAGCTGGGGCCAAAAATCGTGCATTGGCGCTTGGATGGACCGGAAAGCATGCCCCGCAACGGTGATCGCGTGAATGCCACCAATGCGCCGACCTTGTCGTCGGTGCCCGATGGCGCATGCTTCCTTGCGGTTCACATCTATCCGGACTATACGGTCGAGTTGATCCCAACCGTCCACTATCCGCAGGAGACCGATAAGGGCCTGGAAATGCAGAAGGAGTACCGGCGCCGTGGTCATCCTGACACATCACCAATGCTCTGATGTAGTGGTAAAGCCACATTCCGGGCCAAGCTGACGCATGCGCACGCCCATGAGGTAGCATCTATGTACCCAAGCGCGTCCCCGCCCCCGACGCGCAGTGAACCGAAAGACCGCATTTGAAGCTTTTGCAAAGTTTGCTGCTCGCCGCCGCGATCGCCTTGCCCGCGGCCGCCACACCGCTCGCGCCACCGCAGCTGCGCGCCACCCTCGTTTCCCTCGAACGCGATCGCGCCGAGGCGATCGCCAAGGGGGACGCCGAAACACTGCGTCGCCTGATGGATCGCAGCTACCTGCACGTCGAAAGCCGTGGCCGGGTACGCAGCAAGGCCGAGATCCTCACCCTCCTGAACCGCCAGGAAATGCAGTTCCGCGCCTACGAGATCGAATCGGCCGAAGTCCAGGTGCTCGGCAGGGGCGACGCCGCCCTCGTGACCGGCGTCTTCCAGTCCGTCATGCAGTCGGCCTCCGGCCCGCGTCCCTTCCGTGGACGCTACGCCCGCGTGTGGGTGCGCCAGCCGGACGGCTGGAAGAACACCTACCACCAGGTCACCGCCATCCAGCCACCTACGCTAACATCCGATAACAGATTGCGTTAGCGATAACAATCGCGCATCATGGTGTCACCTGTACAAAAAAACAAGGAGACACGATGACGCATACTCCGCGCGCCTTGGGCGCCGCTTTCGGCACCGCCTTGACCGCCGCGCTGCTTGCCGGCTGCGCCACCCCCGGGCTGGCGCTCTACGACAGCCGTCCTCTCGACGGCTACCAGGTGGTCGCGATCGACCCCGACAACGAGCATCCGCTCACCGGGCAGTCCCTGAGCATCGACGCCGCACTCCAGCCCAAATTCCCCAATAGCGCCATCAGCCTGGCGCGTACCGGCAAGCAGGGCGCCGACGATGCGCTCACCCTGCGCTGGCAGAACATCTGGAAGAGCGGCCTGCGCCTGCAAGGCGCGCCGACCGACCTGCGCCCCTACCTGGACGGCGGCACCCTGGCCTTCGACCTGAACGTGACCGAGCTGTCCAAGGGCGGCATCGCCTTCAAGATGGGCTGCGGACCGGGCTGCGAGCGCCCCGTCTCCTACGTCCTGCCGGGGCGCGCGGCACAAGGCAAGGGCTGGCAGCACGTCGAACTGTCGCTGAGCTGTTTCTACCGCGAGGGCGACGATTTCAGCGCCGTCACCCGGCCCTTCAGCCTCGAGGGCACAGGCAGGGGGGAAGTGAGCGTGGCAAATGTCCAGATCAAGCGCCGCGGCGCGCCGAATACCAGCTGCCCCGACTACCGCACCGTCGGCGTCACCCCGTCTCCGCTGAACGAGTCCTGGGCCCTCGACTGGTGGATGCCGCGCCACCTCAAGAAGCTGGAAGACATCAAGGCCATGAAGGCGGCCGGCCGCAGCCCGCAGCTGGTGTTCATCGGCGACTCGATCACCGAAGGCTGGGAAAAGGAAGGCGCGAGCATCTGGGACCGCCTCTACAAGCGGCATGACGCGATCGCCCTCGGCTTCGGCGGCGACCGCACCGAGAACGTGTTGTGGCGCCTGGTGAACGGCGAGGTGGACGGCATCGATCCCAAGCTCGTGGTGCTCATGCTCGGCACCAACAACACCGGCCAGCGCCAGGACATTCCGGCCCTGACCGCCCAGGGCGTCAAGCGCAACATCGAAGAGCTGCGCCGGCGCCTGCCGAACTCGCGCATCCTGCTGCTGGCGATCTTCCCGCGCGACGAGACCCCCGAGGGGCCGCTGCGCCGGCTGAACCAGCAGGTCAACGCCATCCTGCCCGGCTTCGCCGACAATCGCCATGTCTACTACCTGGACATCAACCAGGCCTTCCTGCAGCCCGACGGCCGGCTGCCCAAGGAGGTGATGCCGGACCTGCTGCATCCGAACGAGAAGGGCTACGAGATCTGGGCGCGCGCCATGCAGCCCGAGCTCGACCGGCTGATGGCCTTGCCGCGTCCGTGAGCCCGAGGGCGTCAGCCCGACGCCGCGCCTTCGTCCTCGAACAGGCCCGCGCCCGTCCAGCGCGGCAAGCCGGATTCGCTCCCCGCGGCGACCGCCTTGCCCGCATAGTCCGGACCCAGGCGGCGGATCGCGGCGGGGAAGGCGCGGCAATAGCTGGACATGAGTCCTGCCAGGCGGGCCAGGTCGCGGTATTCGATGACCTGGCCAGGCGGCAGCGCGTCGAGCACGCGGCGCACGCGCCCGGGCCACTCCTCGGGCCAGGCCGGAAGCCGCTGGCCGAGGATGCTGACCTGGTCGCCGACCCGGATGTCGCTGCCGCCCACCACCCGCGCCAGCGCCCCGCGCCGCGCGCCGATCCGGCCCGACAGTCCCGGCTGGTGGCGATCCAGGCCGCCGCAGGCTTCACACTGGAACATCACCCTGAGCAGCGCATCCGCTCCCACGCGCAGCAGGGTGCCCGAGGCCAGCGCGGAGGTATCGATGTCGAGCAGCAGGTTCTCGCGCAGGGCCAGCGGAGCGAGACCCAGCTCGCGGTAGACTGCGGTCCCGGCGAGCAGCACCTGCCGGGGCGAATGTGGGTCGGCATGGCGGTCCCCGGCGATCCCTGCGCCGCCGATCAGCGTCGCCGCCTGCGCCTGCGCCGGCGCTGCCTGGCCGCGCACCGCGATGCCGACTAGTCGTCCTGAAACGTTTATCATGCGGCCATTCTACCGGCGCCGCCTGGCCGCGCCATCACAACACCCCGAGGAGCATCCCATGAGCAGTCCTTCCGCGAACCATCGAATCCGCCTCGGCATGGTCGGCGGCGGCGAGGGCGCCTTCATCGGCGCCGTGCACCGCATCGCCGCCCGCCTCGACGACCGCTACGAACTGGTGGCGGGGGCGCTGTCTTCGACCCCGGACGCGGCGCGCCGCTCCGGCCAGGCCCTGGGCCTGGCGCCGGAACGCATCTACGACGACTACGCACGCATGGCGCGCGAGGAAGCGGCGCGGCCGGACGGCATCGAGGCGGTCAGCATCGTCACCCCGAACCACCTGCACGCCCCGATGGCGCGCGCCTTCCTGGAGGCCGGCATCCACGTCATCTGCGACAAGCCGGTGACCACCACCAGCGCCGACGCCCGCATGCTGCGCGACCTGGCGCGCCAGCGGGGACTCGTGTTCGCGGTGACGCACAACTATTCGGCCTATGCGATGGTGCGCCATGCGCGCCAGATGGTGGGCGAGGGCGAACTGGGCGAGATCCGCGTGCTGCAGGTGCAGTACGCCCAGGACTGGCTGACCCTGCCGATCGAGCAGGAAGGACAGAAACAGGCCGCCTGGCGCACCGACCCGGCGCGCTCGGGCGGCGGCACCATCGGCGACATCGGCACCCATGCCTGGCAGCTGGCCGACACCATCCTCGGCCAGCCGCTGGCCGAAGTGGCGGCCGAACTGAGCGCCTGCGTGCCCGGCCGCGCGGTGGACGACAACGTGCAGGTGCTGCTGCGCTACCGCGGCGGCGCGCGCGGCATGCTGTGGGCGAGCCAGGTGGCCCCGGGGCATGGCAACGACCTGCGCATCGGGGTCTATGGCAGCAAGGGCGGGATCCAGTGGCGCCAGGAAGCGCCGGACGAATTGTGGTGGACGCCGGTGGGCGAGCCGACCCGGATCCTGAAGCGCGGCACCCCGCACGCCAACGCCGCCGCGGCGCGCCTGTCGCGCATCCCCGGCGGCCATCCGGAGGGCTATCTCGAAGGCTTCGCCTCGCTCTACATCGAGATCGCGGCCCACCTGCTGGCCGCGCGCGAAGGCCGCTCGGCGCCGCCCGATGCCTGGTTCCCGACCATCGACGACGGCTTGCGGGCGGTCGAGTTCATCGAGGCCGTGCAGGCATCCAGCCGCGCCGGCGGGAGCTGGACCGCGCTGCCCGGCTAAGACGCGCGCTCAGGCCGCGGCGGCGAAGGACTCGTGCGCGGGGAAGCGTGCCTGCATCCACTCCTTGCGCAGGCGCAGGGTGTCGAGCAGGTCTTGCGGCAGCTCGTCGACGATGGCGGGATCGTCGCTGGGCGTGTCGGCCAGCAGGCTGGCCAGGTGGATGACGCCGGCCAGCTGGCAGAAGGGATGGGCGGCCAGCGGATCCGACGAGCACTCCAGCGCGCGCACCAGCTTGGCCGGGAAGTTCCAGCGCCGTCCGAGTTCGGCGGTGATCTGGCCCTCGGACAGGCCCAGCAGGCGCTGCTCGCGCTCCCAGCGTCCACCCGGCAGATGGGGCTGCTGCTCGATCTCGGCGAAGGTCGAGGGCGAGACCTGGTAGATCAGCAGTTCGCCCAAACGCAGCATCATGCCCGCCAGCCAGGCTTCGCTGCCGTCGATCCCCAGGCCGCCGGCCAGCCACTTGGCATAGCCGGCGCAGGCCATGCTGCTCTTCCAGAACTCGTCGCTGTCCAGGCCGGGCAGTTCGGGGAAGGCGTCGGCGAAACAGGCCGCCAGCGCCAGGGTGCGGATATGGCCCATGCCGGCCAGGGCGATCGCTTCGTCCAGGGTGGCGACGTGGCCGCGCGAGCCGAAGCGGGCGCTGTTGGCAAGGCGCATCAGCTTGGCCGTGAGGGCCGGATCGCGGGCGATGATGGCGGCCACGCTCCTGGCCGAGGCGTCCTCGTCGTCGAGGGTGGCGATGAGGGAATGCGCGACCTGGGAGATGGTCGGCAGCTTGAGGTCGTGGAAGAAGTCGCTGAGGGCGGTCATGGGTTTCTCTCGGTTGGACGCTGCCAGGCGGCAGTCATGTTGTTCAAACGAGTGTAATGCCCAAATGCAAGTAAATACCGCTTACTTGCCTATTCCTCAACGAGGCTGTTGCGGCGACGCCAAAAGGCGCCCGGCCGGATGGCCGGGCGCACCGGGATCACCTCATTTCCCGCCGTGCAGCTGGCGCGAGGCTTCCAGGTATTTGGCCGCGTTGGGTACGCTCGTCCAGGCCGGCTTGCTGGAGTCGTTGGCGATGTTGCGCAGCGCCAGGGCGACGGTGCGGGTGACGCGCGCCATGTTGTCGTAGTCGATCTTGTCCCAGGTGTCGTCCTTGCCGTGGTAGTCGCCGAAGCCGAAGGCGACCGCCAGGGTGTGCGAGGGCACGCCGAGGTCGGCCAGCGACTGGTTGTCGCTGCGCGCGAAGTACATGTCGCTGTTCTTCGGGTGCTTCCACAGGCGCACGCCGGTCTGCTCGCCGGCCTTGCGCAGGTAGTCGCTGACGTTCGAGTAGTCGAATCCGGTCATGGTGACCGAGGCCACCTGTGGGCCTTCGCTGTCGTCGGTGCGGCCGACCTGCTCCAGGTTCAGGTTGGCGACCGTGTCCTTCACCGGGAACACCGGATGGCGGCCGTAGTAGCGCGAGCCGAGCAGGCCGAGTTCCTCGCCCCACAGGGCGATGAAGACGATGCTGCGTTTCGGGCGCTCCTTCTCGGCGGCCAGGGCGGCCGCGGTCTCGATCACCGCCACGGTGCCGCTGGCGTCGTCGTTGGCGCCGTTGTAGATCTCGCCGTCGCGGATGCCGAGGTGGTCGTAGTGGGCCGATAGCAGGACATAGGTGTTCTTCAGCTGCGGGTCCGATCCGCGCAGCAGGCCGACCACGTTGCGCAGCTTGACAGGCCTTACCTGCGGCGGCTTGACGCTGGCCGCGACCGTGGCCCCGCCTTTTTCGAGCGCTGCTGCGGCGTCGGCCGCGTGCAGCAGCACCACCGGCGGCGCGCCCTTGACGACCGGCTGCTCCGGGTCGATCAGCCAGCCGTCGCCGCTGCGGCTGTGGCGGCGCTCGCGGTCGACCATCAGGATCAGGGCGGGCTTGCTCTTGAGCTGCTTTTGCAGGGTCGCGGCGGCGCCGGGCACCGGGGCGGCCGGCACCACCAGCACCTTGCCGTTGGCCGCGCCGCCGTCTTCCAGCGCCGCCTTCCAGCTCATGAACACCGCCGGCGTGGCCGCCAGGCTGAGGGGGTCGAGGAAGCCGGCGCTGGCGCCGCCATGCGGCACGTTGAGGGTGGCGCCGCCCGCGTTCACGGTGAGCGCCAGGTCGCCCGGCTGGCGCTGGGCGTATTGCCAGTTGGCGGTCTGGAAGTATCCGTCGTCGCCGGCCGGCTCCAGGCCGGCGCGGCGGAACTGGGCGGCGATGTACTCGGCCGCCAGGTCCAGCCCGCGCGAAGGCGTGGCGCGGCCCTCCAGCAGGTCGGAGGACAGGTAGGACAGGTGGCCGCGCAGCGAGTCGGGCGAGATCCGGGCTCCGAGGGAGCCGGCCCCGTCCTGCGGGGCCTGGGCCAGGGCGCCGGCGGACAGCAGGGTGGTGGCGAGGGCGGTGGCGAGGGCGAGTTGGCGCATGCGGAACGCTTTCTTCTGATAGTAAGAATGGCAATATCGCATGGGAGGCGCGCGCCGGTCAACACGGTGCATCCGTCCATATGCATGCCGCCTCCCACGGTTTCGCTCGATCGGGAAGCCGTTTGGCGCCGTCCCGGGCGCGCTTCGTCGCGTCCGTCTTGCCGCGCCGCCGGGGGAGGGGCACAATGCGGCCATTCTTGTACTGCGGATGAAGAGCACGCGATGACCACCGACGCCGTCCCCCTGCCGCCCGAGCGGCCCCGCCTGGCGCGCTTCCTCGAGGACCTGAGGCTGGCCATGATCATGTGCGTGGTGGCGGCCATCGTCATCACCCTGGTGGTGGGCAGGCCCGAGACCCTGTACGAGCAGATCGTGTTCTCGCTCTGCATCGGCACCCTCGCGTTCGGCATCGTCGACGGCGCCCGCCTGCTGTTCTGGGACCGTCCCATCATCACGCTGCGCCAGTGGCTCGCTCTGGTCGGGGTGATGCTGCTGGCCGCGCCGATCGCCCACTTCACCGGCATGCACATGGGCTTCGCGATCATGGGCTACGAGCCGCCGACCCTGGCCGAGTATCCGAACCCCGGCCGGGTCAGCATGATCGGCCTGACCTTCATGGTGATCGCCAGCGTGACGATGCTGGTGCGCCACCGCGAGCGCCTGCGCCGCATCCGCCAGGAGCACGCCGACGCCCGCCTGCGCGCCGAGATGATCGAGCGCCAGGCGCTGCAGGCCCAGCTGCGCCTGTTGCAGGCCCAGATCGAGCCCCACATGCTGTTCAACACCCTGGCCAACCTGCAGGGCCTGATCGCCCTCGACCCCGAGCGCGCCGGCCGCATGCTCGACCAGCTGATCCAGTACCTGCGCGCTACCCTGGGCGCCACGCGCAGCGAGCGCACCACCCTGGGCCAGGAATTCGCGGCCATGGAAGCCTACCTCGGCCTGATGCAGGTGCGCATGGGCGAGCGCCTGTCCTTCCACCTCGAGCTGCCGGAGGCGCTGCGCAAGGCCGGCATGCCGCCGATGCTGCTCCAGCCCCTGGTGGAAAACGCCATCATCCACGGGCTGGAACCGAAGATCGAAGGCGGCGAGGTGCGCATCGTGGCCGAGGCGCGCGACGGCCTGCTCGAGATCTGCGTGCGCGACACCGGCCTGGGACTGCGTGACGCCCCGGCCAGCCGCGGCGGCGGCGTCGGCGTGTCCACCACCCGCGAGCGCCTGCGCGCCATCTACGGCGAAGCCGCCGGCGTGGTACTGGCTCCGGCCCAGCCCTCGGGCGCGATCGTACGACTGACCTTACCATTGGAGACCACGGCATGACCCGAGCACTGATTGCGGAAGACGAACCGATCCTGGCGGCCGTCCTGGCCAAGACCCTGCAGCGCCTCTGGCCCGGGCTGGAGATCGTGGCCACCGCGCCCAACGGGGTGGCGGCGGTCGAGCAGGCCCTGGCCCTGCGCCCCGAGGTGCTGTTCTTCGACATCCGCATGCCGGGCTTGAGCGGGCTGGAGGCGGCCGAGGAGCTGGCCGAACGCTGGGAGGGGCCGGAGCCTTTCCCGCAGGTGGTGTTCGTCACCGCCTACGACGACTACGCGGTGCAGGCCTTCGAGCGCGCCGCCGCCGACTACGTGCTCAAGCCGGTCAGCGAGGAGCGCCTGGCGCGCACGGTCGACAGGCTGCGCGCGCGGCTAGCGTCGCCGGCGCCCGAGGTCGCCACCGCCGGGGAAGGCGCGCTGTCGCAGCTGGTGAGCCAGTTGCAGGCGCTGCTGCCGCAGGGCGGCTCGCCCGAGCGCCTCACCACCATCCGCGCGGCGGTGGGCAATATGGTGCGCATGATTCCCGTGTCCGAGGTGGTGCTGTTCCAGGCGGTCGACAAGTACGTCAACGTGGCCACGGCCGACAGCGAGGCCCTGATCCGCCTGCCCCTGAAGGACCTGCTGCCCCAGCTCGACCCGCAGGAGTTCCAGCAGATCAACCGGGGGACGGTGGTCAACATGCGCTGCGTGGCCAGCGCCACGCGCGACACCATGGGCAAGACGGTCCTGCACCTGCGCAACCGGCCCGAGAAGCCGCGCGTGAGCCCGGTCTATGCCCACCTGTTCCGGCAGATGTAGCCGCGCCTAGGACGCGCCCCCGCCCCCATAGCGGCGCTCGAATTCGGCGACCGGGACCGGACGCCCGAGCAGGTAGCCCTGCAGGCCGTCGCAGCCGCAGGCCTCGAGGTAGCGCCGCTGGGCGTCCAGTTCCACGCCCTCGGCCACGGTTTCCAGCCCCAGCTTGCGCGCCAGGGCGACGATGGCCTCGACGATGGTGGCTGCGCCGGGGTCCTCGTGGGCCTCGTGCACGAAGGAGCGGTCGATCTTGAGGGTCGCGAGCGGCAGGCGGCGCAGATAGGCCAGCGAGGAATAGCCGGTGCCGAAGTCGTCCAGCGCGAAGCGCACGCCGAGCGCGCGCAGGCGCTCCATGCGTTCGGTCACTTCCGGCAGGTTTTCGGCGAACACGCTCTCGGTGATCTCGAGCACCAGCAGGTGGGCGGGAGCGCCGCTGGCCGCGAGGGCGGCGCCCACGCTTTCCGGAAAGCCGGGCTCGCGCAACTGGTGCACGCTCACGTTGATCGCGAGCTTGAGCCGGGCCAGGCGCGGATCGTGGCGCCAGCGCGCCAGCAGACCGCAGCCCTGTTCCAGCACGTGGCGCCCGAGCGCGCCGATCAGCCCGGAGGACTCGGCCAGGCCGATGAATTCCCCCGGCGGCACCAGGCCCAGGGGACCGCGGTCCCAGCGCACCAGGGCCTCGGCGCCGACCAGGCTGCCGTCGCGCGCGAACTGGGGCTGGCAATGCAGCACGAACTCGCTGCCGCCCAGCGCCCCGCGCAGCGCCGCCTCCAGCGCCATCTGGCGGTCGGCCGCCGCCTGCATCCCAGGCTCGAAGAAGCGCACGGTGTTGCGGCCCTCGGCCTTGGCGCGGTACATGGCCAGGTCGGCCTGCTTGAGCAGGGTTTCGAGGGCGACCGGCTCGCCGTCGAACATGGCGATCCCGATGCTCGGGGTACTGGTGGCGAGGTGTCCGCCGAGCTGGTAGGGCTGGCACAAGCCGGCCAGGATCTTGGACGCGACCCGTCGCGCCTCGGCTGCGGCTTCGTCGGGGCAGGGGTCGAGCGCGTCGAGGATGACCACGAACTCGTCGCCGCCCAGGCGCGACAGCAGGTCGCTGCCGCGCAGGACGGCGCGCAGGCGCTGGGCCACGTGGCGCAGCAGTTCGTCGCCGACGTCGTGGCCCAGGGTGTCGTTGAGCAGCTTGAAGTTGTCGAGGTCGATGAACAGCAGGGCCGCGTAATGCTGTTGGCGCCGGGCCCGCGCCACCGTGCAGCCGAGCTGCTCGATCACCTGGCGGCGGTTCGGCAGTCCGGTGAGCGGATCGAAATTGGCCAGCTCGTGGATGCGCTGCTCGGCGCGCTTGCGCTCGGTGAGATCGGTGTTGGTGCCGGACAGGCGCAGCGCCGCGCCGCCGGCGTCGCGCAGCACGAAGCCGCGCGCCAGGATCGGGACGTAGTGGCCCTGCTTGTGGCACAGCCGCAGCTCGAAGCTGAAGCTCTCGGGGCCATCGGCCATCAGCCCGGCGAGGACGGCATGTACCCTGTCGAGGTCGTCGGGGTGGGTCAGGTCGACCCAGGTGTCGGGGTTGCTCGGCAGTTCGTCGGGCGTGTAGCCCAGCATCTCCCACCAGCGATCGGAATAATAGACCTCGTCGTTACGCAGATCCCAGTCCCAGATGGCGTCGGTGGAGCCGCGCAGGGCCAGGCGCAGGCGCTCTTCCGATTTCTGGGCGGTCGACTGCGCATGCTTGAGGGCGGTGCAGTCGGTGAAGCAGACCACGACCTGGGCCAGCGCGCCATCCGGCCCCCGCTCCGGATAGGCATTGCAGAGCACCCAGCGGACATGGCCCGGCGGCGGCCGTTGCAGGCCCACCACGAGGTGCGACACCGCTTCGCCGCTGCGCAATACCCGGTTGACCGGAAACTCGTCGGCCCGCATCGGCGTGTTGTCGTCATGCAGGAAAGACCAGGCCGCGGTATCGGAGCGCATCCCGACCAGCTCGCCCTCATCCCGGCCCAGCAGGCGACAGGCGAGCGCGTTGGCCGACAGGATGCGTCCATCGGCGTCGTGCACGACGACGCCCGCCGGGAGATGCTGGAGCAGCTCGTCCAGGCGCCGTTGGGGATCGGGCGTCGAGCGGGGCGTCATCATGGTTCGTCAGGTCAACTAGTTACGCCTGGGAGCATACTAACAGTTGCCCTGAACCATGGGCGCGAGCTTGAAACGGGCGCGGCCATGCCTGGCCGCGAGGCGCGCTCAGGCGGCCAGGGCGAGGGGGCGGGGCGCCACGATGGCCCGCTGCCAGCTCTCGAACATGGCTTCGAAGAGGTCGAAGAGTTCGTGCACCAGGCCGGCCGCGGTGGCGACCTCGCCGGCGCGCGGCACGTAGTTGAGCAGGGGCGGCGGGGGCGGCGCCGGGATCCGCGCCTGGCCTGGCCAGCCGCGTGCGGGCGCCTGCGTCAGCCCGAGCGAGCGCAGGCCCTCGTCCAGGCCCAGCTCGCGCACCGTGCGGCCCAGCGATTCGTTGAAGCAGCCGAGCATCGCGTCCATCGCATCCAGCACGGCCATGCGCAGATAGGGTGTCTGGTGGGTCCGGGCCAGGAAGGCCGCGTGGCGGACCAGGTCGCGGGTGCCCCGGTGCACGCGCGCCCAATGGGCGGCGGCGTGCTCGCAGGACGGGGCCAGCAGGCGCCGCGCATGGTCGATGCGCGCCAGGTCCTCCATGTAGCACAGGCCCAGCACGTGGGCGGTCTTGCAGCGCGCGTGCACCTTGCGCTGCAAGGCGCTGCGGTCGAACTCGTCCTGCAGGGCGGCCAGCACCTCGCGCGAACCCAGGGCGAAGCACAGCATGGCCGGCACGACGGCAAGGCGGACCGGCGGATCGCCGGCCGGGTTGGCGATCGTGGTGCAGAGGGCGGACTGGCGCAGGCGCGCCTGGCGGCGGGCGATGACGTGGTCGAGCAATTCCATGGCGTCCCAAAAACGTGGTGGCAGGCGTCGGTGGACGGATTCGCCAGCCGGCCCGGCGCTGTGCGTGTGCGCAGTGCAGAGGCAGGCGGGCAGCTTGCAGTCTAGGCAGGGCGGCCGGACATGTCTCCCCCCACCGGCGGGGGGATCGCCGGCCCTCGCGGCGGCGGCCCGGCTTTGGTAAACTCCATGCTTTTCCAGCCTGGACCCAGCCATGGAGCGACCCACCGAGCTGCGCGCGGCCGCACTGCAGGCCCTGCTCGACCCTGACCCCGCCACCAAGACCGCCGCCGTCGCGGCCATGGCCGACGCCTGCCGCGCCGGCGCCTTCGCGCTCGACGCCGACGCCCCGATGACGTCGCAGGGGGCGATTCCGGGCCGCCCGGCACGCCCCGAGCTGGTGCCGCCGCGCCTGGTCGGACGGCGTTCGATGGCCAGCACCGAAGGGCGCGCGATGCTGATCCACGCCCTGGCCCACATCGAGTTCAACGCCATCAACCTGGCGCTGGACGCGCTGTGGCGCTTTCCCGGCATGCCGCGCGCCTATTACCTGGATTGGCTGCGCGTGGCGCACGAGGAGGCGATCCATTTCGGCATGCTGTCGGCCCACCTGGCCACCCTTGGCCATGCCTATGGCGACTTCCCCGGCCACGACAGCCTGTGGGAGATGGTCGAGAAGACCCGCGCCGACGTGCTGGCGCGCATGGCCCTGGTGCCGCGCACGCTGGAGGCGCGCGGGCTGGACGCGATCCCGCCGCTGCGCGCCAAGCTGGCCCAGGCCGGCGACCATGCGGCGGCCGCCATCCTCGACCGCCTGCTGGCCGACGAAGTGGGGCACGTCGAGATCGGCAACCGCTGGTACCTGCACCTGTGCGCCGGGCGCGGGCTGGACCCGGCGCCGACCTACGACGAACTGACCGTGCGCTATGGGGCGCCGGTGCTCAAGGGGCCGTTCAACGTCGAGGCGCGCCGCCAGGCCGGCTTCAGCGAAGCCGAGCTGCAGCGCTACGCCTGATGGACGCTGCCGGCGCCCCGCAGCGGGGCTTCCTCCTGACGCGCCACTGGCGCGACACCGACGCCGGCTGCGAGGTCGAGTTCTGGCTCGCCACCGAGGCCGGGCCGCGCCGGGTGCGCCTGGCGCCGGCCATGCCGGTGGCCTTCGTGGCGGCCGAGCTGCGCGCTACGGTCGAGCAGTTGCTGGAGCGCGAGAAGGGCTGGGAGCTGCGCGAGCTCGCCCTGTGCGACTTCCGCCACCGGCAGGTGCTGGGCCTGTACTGCCGCCACTACCGCCAGCTGCTGCGCATCGAGAAGCGCCTGCGCCAGCACGGCGTGGCGCTGTACGAAGCCGACGTGCGCCCGCCCGAGCGCTACCTGATGGAACGCTTCATCACCGCGCCGGTGGTCTTCGCCGGCACGCCGGCGGGCGACGGCCGCCTGCTGCTGGACGGGCAGCTCAAGCCCGACCCCGACTACCGCCCGCGCATCTCCACCGTCTCGCTCGACATCGAGACCACCTTCCAGGGCGAGCTGTATTCGATCGCGCTGGAGGGCTGCGGGCAGCGCCAGGTCTACATGCTGGGCCCGCCCAACGGCGACCCGGCGCTGTGCGCCGACCTCGGCATCGATCTGGAATACTGCGCCACCCGGGTCGAGCTGCTCGACCGGCTGGAAGCCTGGTTCGAGCGCCACGACCCGGACGCCATCATCGGCTGGAACGTGGTCCAGTTCGACCTGCGCGTGCTGCAGCAGCATGCGGAGCGCTTCAAGCGCCCGCTGCGCCTCGGGCGCGACGGCGGCGCGCTCGAATGGCGCGAGGACCGCGGCGGCCAGGAGCACTACTTCGTCGGCATTCCCGGGCGCCTGGTCATCGACGGCATCGAGGCCCTGCGCTCGGCCACCTGGAGCTTCCCGTCCTTCAGCCTGGAAAGCGTGTCCCAGACCCTGCTGGGCGAGGGAAAGGCGATCGAGAATCCGCACGACCGGATGGCCGAGATCGACCGCATGTTCGCCCAGGACAAGCCGCTGCTGGCGCGCTATAACCTGAAGGACTGCGAGCTGGTCACCCGCATCTTCGACAAGACCGGCCTGATGGCCTTCCTGCTCGAACGGGCCAGCGTGACCGGACTGGCGGCCGACCGCAGCGGCGGTTCGGTGGCCGCCTTCGAGCACCTGTACATGCCGGTCATGCACCGCCAGGGCCGGGTCGCGCCCAACATCGGCGACGTGCCCGGCGCGGACAGCCCGGGCGGCTTCGTGATGGATTCGCGCTCCGGCCTGTACGACTCGGTCCTGGTGCTCGACTACAAGAGCCTCTACCCCTCGATCATCCGCACCTTCCTGATAGACCCGGTGGGCCTTGTCGAAGGCCTGCGCGAGCCCGAGGAAGCGACCGTGCCGGGCTTTCGCGGCGCGCGCTTCTCGCGCACCAGGCATTGCCTGCCCGGGATCGTGACCCGCATCTGGGCCGGACGCGAGGCCGCCAAGCGCGAGCGCAACGCGCCCCTGTCGCAGGCGCTCAAGATCATCATGAACGCCTTCTACGGGGTGCTGGGCACCACCGGCTGCCGCTTCTTCGATCCGCGCCTGGCGTCCTCGATCACCATGCGCGGCCACGAGATCATGCACCGCACCCGCGAACTGATCGAGGAGCAGGGCTACCAGGTGATCTACGGCGACACCGATTCGACCTTCGTCTGGCTCGGGCGCGCCCACGCGGACGCCGAGGCCGAGCGCATCGGGCGCGCCCTGGTCGACCACGTCAACGGCTGGTGGCGCAGCCACCTGAAAGAGGAGCTGGGGCTGGACAGCGCGCTGGAGCTGGAGTACGACGTGCACTTCCGGCGCTTCCTGATGCCGACCGTGCGCGGCTCGGAGGAGGGCAGCAAGAAGCGCTACGCCGGGCTGGCCGGCACCGCGGACGGCGGCGAGGAGATGGTCTACAAGGGACTGGAGACGGTGCGCACCGACTGGACGCCGCTGGCGCAGCAGTTCCAGCAGGGGCTCTACGAGCGCATCTTCAAGGGCCAGCCCTATGCCGCCTGGCTGCAGGACTACGTGGCCGCCACCCTGCGCGGCGATCACGACGCGCTGCTGGTCTACCGCAAGCGCCTGCGCCGTCCGCTCGAGGACTACCAGCGCAACGTGCCGCCCCACGTGCGGGCGGCGCGCATGGCGGACGAGCATTTCGAGCGCCAGGGGCGGCCGCCGATCTACCGCAGGGGCGGCTGGATACGCTACGTGATGACGACCAACGGCCCGGAACCGCTCGAGACCCTGCACTCGCCGATCGACTACGAGCACTACCTGAGCCGGCAGCTGGAGCCGGTGGCGGACGCCATCCTGCCTTTCCTGGGCGAGCGCTTCGACCGCCTGACCAGCCGCCAGGGCGCCTTGTTCTAGTCCGCTCCCGGGAGCTCCGGCGCGCCCGTGGCGGCCCAGGCCTGGCGCACGCTGCGCCGCGGCGCCGCGATACTGCGCCGCATCAGCCAGCGCGTGCCGGGCAGGTGCAGCGCCCCGGCGAACAGCAGGTCGCGCCACAGGCCGCGCCCATCGCGCTGGAAGCAGGGCGTCAGCGCCCGGCTCAGGGCCTGGTAGGCGCGCACGGCGCCCAGCCGGCTCTTCGAATACGCGAGCGCTCCCCGTTCCGGTCCGGCCTGGCCGACCCGGGCGGCGAGGGCCAGCGCATCCTGCACCGCCAGGGTCGTGCCCAGGCCCAGTTGCGGGCTCATGGCATGGCCGGCGTCGCCGACGATGCAGACCCGGCCCTGGGCCAGAGTGCGTGGCCGCGCGTGGCAATACGCCGCGAAGGCGAACTGATCATGCCCGTGGATGCGCCGCACGACCGGCTCGGCCTCGGGCCACAGGGCGAGCAGTTCGCGCCGGAAGTCGGCGATGGGGGTATCCAGCCAGGCCTGGTGGCGGTCGCGGCGCAGGCTCCAGAACAGGGACACGCGCAGGCGTCCATCGATGCGCTCGGTCGGCATGATGCCGAACATGCGCTCGGTGCCGCCATAGCGCTGGGCCAGCACCTCGGGCTGGGGCCAGTCGTCGAGGTCGATCAGCGACCACAGCGCGCCCCAGCGGTAGGGCGTCGCGCGCACCGCCAGGCCGCTGGCCGCGGGCAGCAGCGAGCTGGCGCCGTTGGCGATCACCGCGAGGTCGTAGTGGTGGGCGACGCCGCCCGCGACCACCACGCCGTGCCGGCCCTGCCCGGCGACCGTTTCCACCTCGGCCCCGAAGCGCAGGCGCACGCCGAGCCGCTCGCACTCGCGCAGCAGCACACCGCCCAGGGCCGCGCGGCTGACGGCGCGCGCCTCCAGGGCGTCGTAGGCGATGTCGACCAGGGGCCAGCCGCGCTCGCAATGGCCGATCAGGCGCCGGACCGGCACGCTGGCCTGTTCGAAGGCCGGGCCCACGCCCAGGTCTCCGAACGCGGCCACGCCCTGCGGCTGGATGAGCACCCCGGCGCCCAGGGTGGACAGGGCAGGGTGCTTTTCGAATACCTCGACCTCGTGTCCGGCGCGGGCGAAGGCGATCGCGCTCGCGAGGCCCGCAGTGCCGGCGCCGACGATGCCGATGCGGTAGGCTGACATGGACTTCCCTTCTTGTAGATATCCTTAGGGCAACAGTATATGCCCCCTTGCCCTTGCGGCTTATGCAATGTTTTGTAAGATTCCGTGGTTTTTTGGGAACGCTTACCGGTCGGATTGCACGGAATTTGATGGCGTATTGACCCAAGCTCTCGACCTCCCTCTAGAATGGTTTCCGCACGGCATTACTACTCCAGGAATCCACATGAAATCGGTACAACAAGAAGTCGACGAGCGCAGCAACCTGACCGGCACCAACAAATTCGAACTGCTGCTGTTCCGTCTCGGCGGCGACGAGAACGGCGAGCGCAGCGAGCTGTTCGGCATCAACGTATTCAAGATCCGCGAGATCGTGGCCATGCCGTCGATCACCGCGGTGGCCGGCGCGCCCGAACACGTGCTGGGCGTGGTCAACCTGCGCGGCCAGATCATCCAGGTGCTGGACCTGCCCGCCATCGCCGGCGTCAAGCCCAAGACCGGCCTGAACATCATGCTGGTGACCGAATTCGCGCGCACCACCCAGGCCTTCGCGGTCGAGAGCGTGGAAGAGATCGTGCGCCTGGACTGGAACCAGGTGATGTCGGCCGAGCACAGCGCCGGCAGCGGCATGGTGACCTCGATCGCCCGCCTCGATCCAGTGGACGGCCTGCCGGGCCGCCTGGCCCAGGTGCTGGACGTCGAGACCATCCTGCGCAAGCTGAACCCCGAGCAGGAGCCGGAGAACCTGCAGCAGGCGGTGGGCGACCGGATCGCCATCAAGCCGGGCAGCGTGATCCTGGTGGCGGACGACTCGGTGGTGGCGCGCGCCCTGATCGAGCAGGGCCTGGACGCGATGGGCCTGCCCTTCGTGATGACCAAGAGCGGCAAGGAAGCCTGGGAGCAGCTCAACGCGATCGCCAGTTCGGCGGAAGCCGAGGGCCGCTCGGTCTACGACCGCGTCGCAATGGTGCTGACCGACCTCGAGATGCCGGAGATGGACGGCTTCACCCTGACCCGCAACATCAAGAACACCAACCGCTTCAGCAACATGCCGGTGGTGATCCATTCCTCGCTGTCCGGCACCACCAACGAGGAACACGTCAAGAACGTGCGCGCCGACGCCTACGTGGCCAAGTTCTCGGCCGAGGACCTCTCGCGCACCCTGCGCAAGGTGCTGCACGCCTGAACCCCGGCCCGGGGCAGTGCTATCATGCCGCCACCCGCGCCGCTCCCGGCGCGGGCGTCCCGGAGCCACCCAGATGGAATTGCCTGAATCCGCGTCCCGCGCACGGCCAGTGCGCAGCGCGGCCGAGCCCGCGGCGCTGCCCGAGCTGTCCCAGCTCGTGGTGCTCGACTGCCTGCTGCGCGAGCGCAGCCTGACCCGCAGCGCCGAACTGCTCGGCATGGGCCAGCCCACCGTCAGCCGCGTGCTAGCGCGCCTGCGCACCCATTTCAACGATCCGCTCTTCGTGCGCGCCGGCCAGCGCATGCAGCCCACCGCGCGCGCGCTCGAACTGGCCGAGCCGGTGGCCGCGCTCCTGAATGCGGCGCGCCGCCTGCAGGAAGGCGGCGCCGCCTTCGATCCGGGCAGCGCGCGCCGCTCCTTCGCCCTGTTCATGGTCGACGGCGCCATCGTGCACGTCCTGCCGCGCCTGCTCGATGCGCTGCGCCATACCGCGCCCGGGATCCAGCTGCGCAGCGTGCAGGGCGATCCGCTGGCGCTCGAAGGGCGACTGGAACGTGGCGAGATCGACCTGGTCATCGGGCGCTATACCCACCTGGTCAACAACATTCACCGGCGCCTGCTGTGGGACGACGACCATGTGGTCATGATGCGGCGCGACCATCCCCGCGCCGGCGGACTCGACCGCTCCACCTACCTGGCCCAGCGCCACGTCCTGATCAACATGTTCCAGACCAGCCACCACGACGTGGAGGTCACCCGCACCCTCGAGGAACTGCTGCCGCCCGAGAACATCCTGTGCCACGTGCCGGGCTTTACGGCCGCATCCCACATCGTCCTGCACACCGACGCGGTGGTCACCATGCCGCGCCGGCTTGCGACCGCGCTGGCGCGCGACCTCGGGCTGGTCTACGTCGCGGTGCCGGTGCCGATCGCGCCCCTCCAGCTATCGGTGTACTGGCACGAGCACGCGCACCGCGATCCGGCCAACCGCTGGCTGCGCGAGTTCGCGCGCACGACCCTGCTGGCGCCAGAAAACGCATAATTCCTTGTCTTGAACGCAGAGGTCATGCAGATTCCGCATGACCTGAATGCGGCTTGCGGCATGGCGTTGGTGACCGATGGCAACTATGCTTCCGGCATCGAATTCGCCAGGGGTGCGCCATGTCCTCACCATTCCGCCGTCCCAACGCGGCCCACGCCGCCGCCGCGCTGCTGCCGCTGCTGCTGGCCGGCTGCATGTCCTTCGGTCCCCAGGGCGAGCGCGCGCGACTGCGCGACGCCGCAGCCGTGCCGTCGAGTACCGCGATCGCGGCGCTCGCGGCCTCGGACACTGCGTGGCCGGCCCAGGACTGGTGGCGCGAGTATGGGGACCCTCAACTCGACGCGCTGATCCGCCAGGCGCAGTCCAGCAGCCCGACCATCGCCGTGGCCGCCGCCCGGGTGCGCCAGGCCGCCGCCCTCGAGGGCGTGGCCGCCGCCGCGCTCGGCCCCCAGGCCTACGCCGGCGCGCGCAGCACGCGCCAGCATTACAGCGAGAACAGCAGCGTCCCCAAGCCCCTGGCCGGCAGCTGGCAGTGGGTCAACGAGGCCAATCTCGGCCTCTCGATGGAACTCGATTTCTGGGGCAAGAACCGCGCCGCCGTAGCCGCCGCCGCCGGCCGCGTGAACGCCCAGCGCGCCGAGAGCGAGGCCGCCACCCTGGCGGTGTCGACCGCCCTGGCCCAGGCCTATTTCCGTCTCGACCTGCTGCATCGCCAGCGCGACCTGGCCGAAGCCGAGCTGCGCCAGCGCGAGCAGATCCTGGAACTGGTCGGCAAGCGGGTGAAGGCCCAGCTCGACAGCCAGGCGGAGCTGAAGCAGGCCGAGATCGGCGTGCCGCTGGCGCGCGGCCAGATCGCGGCCCTGGATGAGGCGCTGGCGCTGACCCGCGGCCAGCTGGCCGCGCTGGCAGGGCAGGGCCAGGACGCGGCGGCCGCGATCCGCCGTCCGCAGCTGAAAGAGCCTCAGCGCGCCGGCGCGCCCGCAGAACTGCCGGCGGCCCTGCTCGGGCGTCGCCCCGAGCTGGTGGCCCTGCGCTGGCGCGTGGAGGCGGCCGCCAGGGACATCGACGTGGCCAAGGCCCAGTTCTATCCGAGCGTCAACCTGTCGGCCCTGATCGGCCTGCAGAGCCTGGGCTTCGACCGCCTGCTGCAGGGCGGGAGCCTGGCGGTGTCGGCCGGCCCGGCGATTTCCCTGCCGCTGTTCGACGGCGGGCGCCTGCGCGGCCAGCTCGGCGCGCGCAACGCCGAGTACGACGTGGCGGTGGAACAATACAACGGCGCGGTGGTCGAGGCCATGCGCGACGTGGTGGCCCAGCTGACCTCGCTGCAGGCGCTGCACGGGCGCCTGCGCGAGCAGGACCTGGCGCTGGCGGCCGCCGAAGACGCTTACGCCCTGGCCTTGCGGCGCTATCGCGCCGGGCTGGGCACCTTCCTGCAGGTGCTGGTGGCCGACACCCAGGTGGTGGCCCAGCGCCGCGCGCGCGCCGACCTCGCGGCGCGCGCCAAGGAACTCGACCTCAACCTCGTGCGCGCCCTCGGCGGCGGTCACGCCTGATTCCGGAGTCATCATGCAGAACACCACCACCCCAGACAAGGCGCCCGGGCGCGGACGAATCCGCCTGGCTGCCGGGCTGGCGGCCGCCGTGGCCGCGGCGGCGGCCGGCATCGCCATCAGCGCGCCAGGCATCCTGCACCTCAAGCCGAACACCGAGTTCACCGAGGACGCCTACGTCGAGGGCAACCTGGTCCAGGTGACGCCCCAGGTGGCGGGCACCGTGACCCGCATCGGCGCCGACAACACCGACTTCGTGCGCGCCGGCGAGGTGCTGGTCCAGCTCAACGAGCTGGACGCCAGGCTGGCCCTGGACCGCGCCGAGGCCGGGCTGGCCCGCGCGGCGCGAGGCGTGCGCGCGCAGTTCGCGAACGTCGGGCAGATGCGCGCCACCGTGGCCCAGCGCGAGTCCGACTTGGCGCGGGCCGAGAGCGATCTGGGACGCCGGCGCGAGCTGGCCGACAGCGGCGCCATCGCCGGCGAAGAGCTGCGCCACGCCCAGGACGCGGTGGCCGCCGCGCGCGCGGCCCTGGCGGCGGCGCGCCAGCAGGCCAGCGCCAGCCATGCCCTGGTCGACGGCGCCACCGTCGAGAACCATCCCGAGGTAGCGGCGGCGGTCGCCCAGGTGCGCGACGCGGCGGTCAGCCTGCAGCGCACCGCCCTGGCCGCGCCGGTTGGCGGCATCGTCGCCCGCCGCAACGTGCAGCTTGGCCAGCGGGTGGCGCCGGGCGCGCCCCTGATGGCGATCGTGCCCCTGGACCAGATGTGGGTCACGGCCAACCTGAAGGAAACCCAGCTGCACGACGTGCGTATCGGCCAGCCGGTCACCGTCACCGCAGACGCCTATGGCAGGAAGGTCACGTTCCACGGGCGCGTGGCCGGCCAGGAAGCGGGCACCGGCAGCGCCTTCGCCCAGGTGCCGGCCCAGAACGCGACCGGCAACTGGATCAAGGTGGTGCAGCGGGTGCCGGTGCGGATCGCCCTCGATCCGCGCGAAGTGGCGCGTAATCCGCTGCGCCTGGGGCTGTCGATGAAGGTCGAGATCGACACCAGCCGGCGCGACGGTCCCACGCTGATGGGGGCGGGCAGCAGCCGCCACCGCTACGAGACCGCGGTCTATGCCGCCGAGGACGTCGGCGCCGAGGAGGCGGTGCAGCGCGCGCTGGGCGGGGTCGACAAGGCCACCGCCGCGCGCTGAGCCGGGGCGCGCCATGGGCTTCCCGTCGATCCCGCGTCCCGCCCTGCTGGCCGCGATCTTCCTGCTGAACTTCATCGAGTTCTTCCAGACCGGCATGCTGGTCTTCGCCGCCGGACCGATCCAGGGCCATATCGGCGCCGCGCCCGAGGAGTACGCGGCGATCAGCGCGCTGTACGCGAGCGTGGCCGTGCTGTCGATTTCCCAGCTCACGGTGCTGGTGCAGCGCCTGGGCTGGCGCAACTACCTGCTGTCGGCCCTGCTGTGCTTCGTGCTCGGCGCCTGGCTGTGCGCGGGCAGCAGCAGCGTTCCGGTGTTCGCGCTCGGCCGCGTGCTGATGGCGATGGGCGGGGGCGTGTTCATGACCTTCTCTCGCATGCTGGTCAACCTGATTCCGCCCTCGCCCCAGCGCATGCAGGGCATCGCCGCCTTCGGCGGCGCGCTCTCGCTCGGGATCACGCTCGGGCCGGGCGCCGCGGCGCTGATGGTCGGCCACCAGGCCTGGGGCGGCATGTTCCTGGCGCTGGCGCTGGCCGCCATCGGGGCCGCGGCGCTGGCGGCGCGCTGGCTGCCGCTGGACGCGGTCACGCTGGATGGCCGGCCGAGCCGCCTGTATGTGCTTGATGCCGTCCTGCTCGGCGCAGGCGCGGGCCTGACCATGTACGCCGCCCAGCGCCTGAGCTACGACTGGCACGGCGAGCGCCTGCATGTGCTGGCGCTGCTCGCGGCCGGCCTGGTGCTGCTGCTGGCCTTCGGCCTGTCGCATGCGCGGCGCGAACAGCCTTTCCTGCAGCTCGCGGTCCTGAAAAGCGGGCGCTACCGCGCCGCGCTGGCCATCTTCAGCCTGTGCTACGTGGTGCTGGGGCTGGTCAACGCCGGCCTGCCACAGCTTGTGCAGCGGGCCCTGGGCGTCGGCTTCGAGCAGGCCGGCCAGCTGCAGACGGTGGGGATGTCCTTCACCATACCGGCCTTCATCGTCCTGCTGCTGATGATGAAGCGCCGGCCGCACGCGACCAAGTTCTACGTCACCGGCTTTCTGATGCTGGCGCTGCTCGGCTGGTATTTCTCCCACCTCGACCCGCGCGCCCATGCCTGGGACAGCATCACCTTCCGCATCGGGCTGTTCGGCGGCTTCCTGGTGCTGGGGATGGCGACCACGGCGGTGCATGGCTTCAAGGACTTCATGGCGGACAACGTGGTGTTTTCCCAGGCCCAGCAGTTGAAGAACATGATGGGCCAGCCGGCCCTGGCCTTGGGCGTGGGCGCGACGGGGGTGCTGCTGCAGGAGCGCAGCGCGCTGCACGGCGCGCGCCTGGCCGAGGCGACGCTCGACGCGGGCGCGCCGCTGGCGCAGCAGACGGCGCTGCTGGCAGGGATGGACGCATTCTGGATCCTGATGTGGGTGGGATTGGCCGGGGCGGCCCTATTGCTTCGCCAACGCAGCTTCGACTGAGGTGCAGGGGACATGGCCCGGAAGGCCAGGGAGTTGGAACCGGGCTCCGGTGCAGAGACGTTCTGCCGGCGGCGGGCGCGCCTGCACGCCGGATCAGATGGAAGTAAAAAGCCCGCCCGGGCGTTGCGCCGGGGCGGGCTTATGGGAGCCGGCAGGAATCAGTCTTCCTGGAATGCTTCCTCGCGCTTCTTGCGCAGCGACGGCGACAACACCACCGCCATCGCGACCGCCGCCAGGACCAGCATGGTGGCGCTGATTGGACGCTCCAGGAACACCATCGGATCGCTGCGCGACAGCAGCAGCGCGCGGCGCAGGTATTCTTCCATCATCGGTCCGATGATGAAGCCGAGCAGCATCGGCGCCGGTTCCGCGCCCAGCTTGGCGCAGACGTAGCCGAGCAGGCCGAACAGGGCCATCAGCCAGACGTCGAATTCCGAGTTGTTCAGGCTGAACACGCCAATCGCGCAGAACATCAGGATCGCAGGATACAGGTAGTGGTAAGGCACCATGATCATGCGCACCCACAGGCCGATCATGGGCAGGTTGAGCACCACCAGGAACAGGTTGCCGAACCACATCGAGACGATCAGGCCCCAGAACAGCGCCGGCTGCTCGGTCATCACGGCCGGACCCGGCTGGATGCCCTGGATGATCATGGCGCCGATCATCAGGGCCATCACCGGGTTGGACGGGATGCCCAGGGTCAGCATCGGGATGAAGGAGGTCTGGGCGCCGGCGTTGTTGGCCGCTTCCGGCGCCGCCACGCCTTCGATCGCGCCCTTGCCGAAGTTGCGCGAATTGGGCGAGACCTTCTTCTCGATCGAGTAGGAGGCGAAGGAGGCCAGCATCGCGCCGCCGCCCGGCAGGATGCCGAGCAGGGAGCCGAGGCCCGTGGCGCGCAGCACCGGGCCGATGATGCGCTTGAGGTCGGATTTGTCCAGGGTCAGGCCCTTCACCTTCTTCATCAGGAGGTTGCGGGTCTCGTCGTGCTCCAGGTTGCGCACGATCTCGCCGATGCCGAACATGCCCATCGCGATGATCACGAAGTTGATGCCGTCCGCCAGCTGCGGCAGGTCGAAGGTGTAGCGCGCGGCGCCCGAGTTGACGTCGGTGCCCACCAGGCCAAGCAGCAGGCCCAGGACCACCATGCCGATCGCGTTGAGCAGCGAGCCGCTGGCCAGCACCACCGAAGCGACCAGGCCCAGCACCATCAGCGAGAAGTATTCGGCCGGGCCGAACTTCAGGGCGAGGTCGGCCAGCGGCGGCGCGGCCAGGGCAAGCAGCACCGTGGCGACGGTGCCGGCGAAGAAGGAGGCGATCGCGGCGGTGGCCAGGGCCTTGCCGGCCTGGCCGTTGCGCGCCATCTGGTAGCCGTCGATGGCGGTCACCACCGAGGACGATTCGCCCGGCAGGTTGACCAGGATCGCGGTGGTCGAGCCGCCGTACTGGGCGCCGTAGTAGATACCGGCCAGCATGATCAGCGCCGAGATCGGCGGCAGGCCGAAGGTCGCCGGCAGCAGCATGGCGATGGTGGCGATCGGACCCAGGCCCGGCAGTACGCCGACGGCGGTGCCGACGAACACGCCGATCAGGCAGTACATCAGGTTGGTGAGGGTGAAGGCCGTTTCGAGGCCCAGACCGAGGTTGGCGAGGATTTCCATATTCTTTTACTTATCCACCGAACCAGGAGCCGAAGATCGGCATCGGCAGGCCCAGGAGTTTGACGAACAGCACCACGGCGAACAGCGCCAGGCCGGCGGCCAGGGCGATGGTCTTACCGAGATGGAATTTGGGGCTGGCGAAGGCGCTGACCATGATCAGGATCACGGCCGCGGGCACCAGGCCGGCGGTGCGCACCAGGAAGCCGAACAGCATCACGGCTGCCAGGATCAGCACCAGTTCCTTGATGTGGAAGCGGCCGATGGCTTCGCCCGGACGCAGGAAGGAACGGATCACGCCGATCGCGCCGATGATGCTCAGGAGGCCGCCGAGCACGGTCGGGAAGTAGGCGGGACCCATGCGGCCGGCAGTGCCCATTTCGTAATCCTGGCCGATGATGACGGCGGCCAGGCCGAAAAACAGGAAGATGATGCCGGTCCAAAAGTCCTTCGGATGGCGAATGAAGGATGGCACGTGGTGGTCCCCTCTCGTCGATTATTCAAAGCTTGTTGTACGGGAAGGTCCCGCGCGGCCCTAAAGGGCCGGCGGGACCGGTCTTGCGGCGCGGGAGGTCCGCGTCCTCAGTCGGCGTAGGCGCCGGCTTTATGGATGATCGGACCCCAGCGGTCGATCTCGGATTTTACATGGGCGCGCAGGGCTTCGGGGCGGGCGCGTTCGTCGGCCACCGGCTCGGTGCCGAGGTCGGCGAAGCGCTGCTTGACGGTCGGATCCTTGAGCGCGCCGCGCAGGGCGTTGCTGAGGGTATCGATCACCTGCTTCGGCGTGCCCTTCGGCGCGTACATGCCGTGCCAGACCGCGACTTCGAAGTTCGGCAGGCCGGAGGAGGCCAGGGTCGGCACGCCCGGCAGGGCGGCCAGCGGGGCCTTGGTGGTCACGCCATAGACCTTGATCTTGCCGCCCTTGATCTGGCTGGTGGTGTTGGTGGTCTGGTCGCACATGATGTCCACCTGGCCGCCCAGCAGGTCGTTCATGGCCGGGCCGGTGCCCTTGTAGGCGACGGTGGTCAGGTCGACGCCGATGGCGGTCTGCAGCAGCATGCCGCACAGGTGCGAGGCCGAACCCAGGCCGGCGTGGGCGTAGGTGACCTTGTCCTTGTTGGCCTTGACGTAGGCCAGCAGCTCCTTGAAGTCCTTGGCCGGGAAGTCCTTGCGCGCCACCAGGGTCATGGGCACGTCGGTGACCAGGCCGATGGTCTCGAAGTCGTTCTGGGCGTTGTAGCTCAGCTTGCGGTACAGGGAGGGGGCGGTCGAGTGGCCGATGTGGTGCAGGAAGATGGTGTAGCCGTCCGGCGCGGCCTTGGCCACGCGCGCGGCGCCGATGGTGCCGCCGGCGCCGCCGACGTTCTCGATGATGATCTGCTGCTTGAGCGTATTGCCCATCGACTGGGCGACCAGACGCGCCACGGTGTCGGTCGGACCGCCCGCCGCGAACGGCACGATCATGGTGATGGTCTTGGTGGGATAGCCCTGCGCCTGGGCCAGGCCGGCGCCGAACATGGCCATGCACGCGACCGTGCACATCGTCTTGAATTTCATGGTGTCGTCCTCTGATCTCGGTATTGTTGGTTTTACAGCGCGTACGTACGCATTCCGGGTTATACCGGACAACATATGATTGACGCAACTAGGGGATACTACGGATGGCGTTTCCGCGCCACCCGCGTATTAATTGCTGAGCATCAACTACTACGGCGCCTGCTGCGGCGCCGCCCGGGTTTCAGCCCGGTTTCGCGACCGGCAGGCTGCGGTCTCCCAGCAACAGTTTGTCCGGGGTGATCGGGGTGCTGCGCAGGCGTTTGCCGGTGGCGTGGAAGATCGCGTTCGCCACCGCCGCCGACACCCCGACCAGGCCGATTTCGCCCACGCCCTTGGCGCCGAGCTGCTGGCTGACGATGCGGTCGTCCTCCTCGGCGAAGATGACCTCGATCTCGTGGATGTCGGCGTTGGCCGCCACGTGGTAGCCCGCGAAGTCATGGTTCATGAAACGCCCGAAGCGGTGGTCGGTATAGGTTTCCTCGTGCAGGGCCTGGCTGATGCCCCAGACCACGCCGCCGCTCACCTGGCTGGCCGCGGTCTTGGCGCTGATGATGCGCCCGGCGGCGACCGCGCTCACCACCCGGGTGACGCGCACGATGCCCAGCGCCTCGTTCACCTTGACCTCGCAGAACACGGCCGAATGCACGGCGCGGGTGTATTTGCGCTGCTTGAGCATCTGGGGCGTCATCAGGAACTTCTCTTCGACCCGGTCCCGGCCGCTGGCCGCCAGCACCTCGGACAGCGCCACCCGGCGCGTGGCGTCGGCGCGCAGCACCAGGTCGCCGTCGGCGAATTCGACGTCCTTCAGTTTGGCCCCCGCGAAGGGAGAGCCGGACATGGCTGCCGCCAGCTTCAGCAGATGTTTCTTGAGCTTGTCGCAGGCGCCGACGATGCCCGAGCCCACCGTCGCAACGTGCGAGGAGCCGCCCTCGACCGGCGCCATCGGCAGGGTCGAATCGCCCAGCTGGAAGGTGACGCGTTCCATCGGCAGCCCCATGGCCTCGGCCGCGATCATCGACATCACAGTATAGGTGCCGGTGCCGATGTCCGAGGCGGCGCTCGACACCACCAGGCGCCCGTCGGCGTGCATCACGGCCGACACGCGCGCCACCATCACCAGCGAATCCCAGATGCCGGTGGCCATGCCCCAGCCCACCAGTTCCTCGCCGTCGCGCTTGGCGCGCGGTTCCAGCGGCCGGCCCTCCCAGCCGAAGCGCTCGGCGCCCAGCCGGTAGCAGTCGCGCAGGGCCTTGGACGAGAAGGGCTTGTCCTCGATCGGGGCGACATCGGTATAGTTCTTCAGGCGCAGTTCGAGCGGATCCATCCTGAGCGCGTAGGCCAGTTCGTCCATTGCCACCTCGAGCGCGTGCACGCCGTGGGCCGCGCCCGGCGCGCGCATGTCCATCGGCGAGTGGCGGTCCTGGGCCACCAGCTTGTAGCCCAGTTCGATGTTCTCGCAGGCGTAGAGCTGGCCCGACCAGTTGACGACCACTTCCACATAGTCTTCCAGGCGCGAAGTCTCCTGGATCGCCTCGTGCAGGATGGCCTGCAGGCGGCCGTCGCGGTCGGCCGCCAGGCGCACCCGCTGCCAGGTCTCGGGGCGGTGGCCGAAGCTGAACATCTGCTGGCGCGTGAGCACCACCCGCACCGAGCGCTTGAGCTTGAGCGCCGCCATCACGGCCAGCGGTAGCTGGTACTGGGGACGCAGGCCTGAGCCGAAGGCGCCGCCCACGTAGGGGTTGCGCACCGTGACCTTGTCCTTGCCCAGCCCGAAGGCGCGCGAGACGTACCAGCGGCAGTTCTGCGAGCTCTGGGTCTTGTCGTAGATGGTCAGGTGGCCGTCCTCGCTGCGGATCACGGTGGAAGCGTGCATCTCCATCGGGTTGTGATGCTCGACCCCGCTGTAGTACTCGGCGTCGATCTTCACCGGGGCCGTGCCGAAGGCCTGGTGCGCATCGCCGGTGGAGCTGGGCGGCGTGAAGCCGGCCTTCAGCGGACGGGGCTTGTAGGCCCGGTCGAGGCTCGCCAGCAGATTGGTGTCGTGCTCCTCGCTCTCGTACTCGACCCGCACCAGGCCGGCCGCGTGGCGCGCGGCCTCGAAGGTGTCGGCGACCACCAGGGCGACCGGCTGCCCGCTATAGAAAATGCGCTCGCTGAACAGGGGGCGGAAGGGCGAGCCGCCCGGCGCCGTCATGTCCTTGTAGGCGAGGTCGGTCTCGCGCATCTTGGGCCGGTTTTCGTGGGTGAGGATGGCGATCACGCCGTGGGACGTGAGGGCGTCGACCAGGTTGATGCGGCGGATGCGGCCGCGCGCGATGGTGCTGTTGACGGCCACGCCGTAGCACAGGTCGGGCGCCTGCTGCTCGGCAGCGTAGCGCGCCGCGCCGGTCACCTTGGCGCGCCCGTCCACGCGCGAGACGCGCATGCCGCTGTGCACCCGGCCGGTGCCCTCGGGCGCGGTCGGGGTCTCGAGTTCGGGAATCAGGTCGCTCATGCTCGTTCTCCCTTCGCGTAGGCGGTGCCGCGGGCGGCCATGCCCAGGGCCTGGACGATGGCGTTGCGCGCCAGCGGCAACTTGAAGTCGTTCTCGCCGTAGCCGCGCGCGCCCTGCAGCAGGAGCTCGGCGGCCTCGGCGAAGGCGCCGGCGTCCGGCGCACGCCCGGCCAGCAGCGCTTCGGCTGCCTCGACCCGCCAGGGCTTGTGGGCCACGCCGCCCAGGGCGATGCGGGCCGCGCGGATCGATCCTCCCTGGATGTCGAGGGCGGCCGCCACCGACACCAGCGCGAAGGCATAGGACAGGCGCTCGCGCACCTTGAGGTAGGCGCTGTGGGCGGCGAAACGGTCGGCGTCCGGCAGGCTGAGGTGGGTGATCAGTTCGCCCGGCTCCAGGGTGTTGTCGCGCTCGGGATGCTCGCCGGGCAGGCGGTGGAAGTCGGCGAAGGGAATGCTGCGCTGGCCATCGCGGGCGCGCACGTGCACCGTGGCGTCGAGCGCGCGCAGGGCCACGCACATGTCGGACGGATGGGTCGCGATGCAGTGCTCGCTGGCGCCGAGGATGGCGAGCTGGCGGTTCAGGCCCTCGCGCGCCGGACAGCCGCTGCCGGGCTCGCGCTTGTTGCAGGGCGTCCCGGTGTCGTAAAAGTAGATGCAGCGGGTGCGCTGCATCAGATTGCCGCCGTTGGTGGCCATGTTGCGCAACTGGGCCGAGGCCCCGGCCAGGATGGCGCTGGACAGCAGCGGGTAGCGCTCGCGCACCAGCGGGTGGTAGGCGGTGTCGGCGTTGCGCGCCAGCGCGCCGAGCCGCAGGCCGCCGCCGTCTTCCTCGATGCCGTCGAGGCCCGCGATGCGGGTGATGTCGACCAGGCGCTGCGGCGCGGCGAGGTCGGCGGGTGGCACCCCCGCCTTCATCAGGTCGAGCAGGTTGGTGCCGCCGGCGACCGGCCTGGCGTCCTGGAGCGCGATCTCGGCCAGCACCCCGTCCAGGTCGGCGGGCTGGGTGTAGAGGAAGGGATTCATGCCAGCACCCCCCCGGTGGTGAAGGGGCCGCGGTCCTGGCGCCGCTCGGCTTCGCCGCGCTGCTGTTCGATCCCGAGCACTTCGCAGACGGCGTCGGCGATCTGGGGGTAGGCGCCGCAGCGGCACAGGTTGCCGCTCATGAGTTCGCGCACGTCGTCGCGGGTACGGGCCTGGCCTTCCTGCATCAGGCCCAGGGCCGAGCAGAGCTGGCCCGGGGTGCAGTAGCCGCACTGGAAGGCGTCGTGCTCGATGAAGGCCTCCTGCAAGGGGTGCAGGGCCTCTCCCTCTGCCAGGCCTTCGACGGTGGTGATCTCGCGCCCGTCCTGCATCACGGCCAGGGTCAGGCAGGCATTGATGCGGCGTCCGTCGACCAGGACGGTGCAGGCACCGCACTGGCCGTGGTCGCAGCCCTTCTTGGTCCCGGTGAGGCCGGCGCGCTCGCGCAGCAGGTCGAGCAGGGTGACCCAGGACTCGACCTCGAACCGTCGTTCCTGGCGATTGATGTGCAGCCGCAGCGGGTACTGCTTGTAGAGTTCCATGGCCTTCCCCTCGATGAACGGAGGCCCGACCTTACACCGCTGGCGGTTGTCGCTCGGTTAAGTCACACACCGAAATCGCTTCCGCAACCGCCCGGCGTGGCGCAGGTGGAAGGATGTTTGCCGACCGTTAACGTATGACCAGAACGCGCGCCGCCGGGTCGCGGGCCAGCACGAAGCGCGCGACCGATTCCGTGGTCACGGTGTCGATCTGGCCGGCGAGGCGGCGCGCAGTCGGGTGGTCGTCGAAGGCGACGTTGGCGCGAAACAGGCGGGCGCCCAGGCGCACCGAGGCCGGAATCTCGACCGTGATCGGGGCGAAGCCGGCCTGGCGCAGCCAGCGCTGGGCGGCCTCCCGCCCGGGCGCGGGTTCGTCTGCGGCGGCCGCAGCCAAGGTCTCCAGCACCCACTGGTTGGAGTTCTGGTAGCGGGTGGAGAAGGCATAGGACAGCATGTTGTAGCGCGGCTCGTGCAGGCGCAGGCCGGCCCTGGCCGCCATCGCCCGCGCGAGCCGGGCCTGCAGCTCCGGGCCGGGAATCACGACTTGCGCCTCGAAGCGGAACAGGTCGGACAGGAAGAAGTTGCCCATGCCTTCGTCGTAGAGGGCGGAACGGTCGGAGCCGCAATCGTTGAGGGCGTGGACCAAGGTCCAGCGCCCCGCGTGGTGCTCGCGCACCACGATCCCCATGTGCGAGTAGCGCACGCCATAGCGGTCGAGGTCCTGGCCGGCGCGCGACACCAGGGCGACGCTGGCGCCGCTGTCTTCGAGGACGCGCACGGTGCGCTGCGCCAGTTCGATCGACTGCAGCGCCTCGCTGGCGCCGAGCGGGGCTTCCGAGCAGCCCTGGCCGGCGCGGGCGGGCAGGGCGGTCGCGAGCAGTACGGCGAGGATAAGGGCGAGCAGGCGCGTCATGTCAGCTGGCCCGCGCCGAGTGCAGCAGGGCCTTGCCGGCTTCGTTCGGCAGGAAGGCGATCGCCTTGCCGGACAGGACCAGCAACTGGCCGGCGGAGGTGGCGAGCACCTCCAGCACCGTTCCTGCCGCGATCGAGATGCCGCCGGCGGCCTTGCCGGACAGGCGCAGGGTGGCGCGGCTGGCGTCGGCCGCGTTGCGGACCACGACCTCGATGCCGTCGCCGACGGCGTTGACGCTCTCGACGACCAGGCTGCCGCCGGCCGCGCTGACCAGCACCGAGCCGCCGACCACCGAGGCGGTGACCTGGCTGAGGGCGCGTGAGGGATTCGAGGCGTCCGCTTCGGCGTGGACGGTGGCGCAGGCGGCGCTAAGGAGGGTGGCAAGCAGCAGGTGTTTCATGGGCATCTCCGGATGGAAGGTGTGCGCATCTTCGCCGCCACGGCGCGGGGCGGCAAGCGCGCGTGGCGGCGGGCGCGCGCCGCGCTACGGCCGGTAGCGCCGCGCAATACCTGGCGGCCCTGGATCCACCAAAGTGGGAGGCGCGCCGGCGCGGCGGCGGCGATAATGCCTCTTCGGCATCAACGTGACAGGAGGAGCCATGGAAGAGTTGACACTTGCGTCCGGACCCTACGAGCCGGTGAGCTGCGAGCTCTACGACACGCTGGAGGCCATCGCGGTCCAGCGCCGCAAGGTGGCGATCGAAGTGAACTGCCGCGGCGGGGCCACCAGCACGCGCGTGGCCAGCATCCGCGACTTGTATACGCAAGGCGGGGTGGAATACGCGCTGCTCGACAGCGGCGAAGTGGTGCGGCTGGACGCCGTGGCCGCGGTGGACGGCGTGGACGTCGCCCAGATCCGCTAGCTTCGGCCCGTGTCAGGGGCCGCGGAAGACCACCGTCTTGTTGCCGTCGACAAAAACGCGGCGCTCGATGTGGAATTTGACCGCGGCGGCCAGGGCCATGCACTCGTTGTCGCGGCCGACCCGCGCCAGATGCTCCGGCCGGAAGGTGTGGTCGACCCGCGTCAGCACCTGTTCGATGATCGGCCCTTCGTCCAGGTCGGGCGTGGCGTAGTGGGCCGTGGCGCCGATCAGCTTGACGCCGCGATCGAAGGCCTGGTGATAGGGTTTGGCGCCCTTGAAACCGGGCAGGAAGGAATGGTGGATATTGATGCAGCGCCCAGCCAGGCGGCGCGCCAGTTCGTCCGACAGGATCTGCATGTAGCGGGCCAGGATCACGAGTTCGGCCCCGGTCTCCTCCACGATCTCCAGCAGGCGCGCCTCCTGCTGCGCCTTGTTCTCCTTCGTCACCGGCAGGAACACGTAGCGGATGCCTTCGCGCTCGACCATGGGGCGCAGGTCGAGGTGGTTCGAGACCACGGCCGTGATGGCCATGTTGAGTTCCCCGTTGCGGCGGCGGTAGAGCAGGTCGTCCAGGCAGTGGTCGTACTTCGACACCATGATCACGGTCTTGACCGCTTCGCGCGGGTCGTGGATCTTCCACTGCATCTGCAGGCGCGACGCCACCTGGGTTCCGAAATCCTCGCGCAGCGCATCCACCGCCGGCGAACCGTCCTGCTGGCGGAACACCAGGCGCATGAAGAAGCGCTCGGTGGAATCGTCGTCGAACTGTTCGAGCGAACAGATATAGCAGTCGCGTTCGGCCAGGAAGGTCGCGACCGCGGCCACGATCCCGGTGCCGGCCATGCAGGTGGCGGTGAGTATGTATTCGATGCGGGTGGGCGCGGTGTCGGCCTTGCTGCTCATGCTGTCATCCTGTGGTCGGTGCGGTCGAGTGAATGGCGGACGGCGCGGGCTGGCCGTGCCGGGTCCGGGAAACGCGTCCGCCACGCCGCCGGCGGAATGGGCCGGCCGCGGCTGCGGTTTCCAGACGAGCCTGGTTGGCGCGCCGGATGATCTTGTCAGAATGTATAGCATGGCCGATGAGCCGGGCCGCGTCAAGCGTGCCGGCGGCGACGTGCTACCATCCGTGGTTTTGCCGGCGCCACGCAGGCGCACCGCCTCCACGTTTCCATGCCTTGCCAGTTCCGCCCCCTGACCGGATCCGATCTCGACGCCGTGCTACGGATCCAGGCCGAATGCTATCCGCCCGCCATGCAGGAGTCCGCCGAGGTGGTAATGGCGCGCCTGCGCGCGGCGCCCGGCACCTGCCTGGCGGCCGTCGATGACGGCCAGTTGTGCGCCTATCTGTTCGCCTACCCCTCGCGCCTGGGCCTGGTCACCGACCTCGGCGCCGGCTTCACCCCGGCCCGCAACCCGGACACGCTTTACCTGCACGACCTGGCGGTGGCGCGCCGCGCGCTCGGGCGCGGCGTGGCGCGCGGTCTGGTCGGGCGCCTGCTGGACCAGGCGCGGCAACAAGGCCTGGCCTGGTCGGCCCTGGTCTCGGTGCAGGATACCCTGGCCTTCTGGGAAGGGCTGGGTTACCGCGCGGCCACCGCGAGTCCTGCGCCAACCGGGCGCGGACTCGGCTCGTATCCGGGCGCGGCGGTCTACATGGCCCGGCCGCTGGCCTGAGCCGGGCGCCGGCAAGGCGCGCGCAAAGCGCCTATACTGCCCGATTTGACCGCACCCCTGCGGCGCGCCATCCAGACCGCGCCGCCATCTCTTGAAAAGGACAAGCATGACCACGCCATTGACGATCATCGCCACGCTGCACGCCCTGCCGGGCAAGGAGGCCGACCTCGAACGCCGCATGCTGGAGATGGTCGAGGACACCCGCAAGGAAGAGGGCTGCATCGACTACGACCTGCATCGCTCGCACGAGGACCCGGCGGTCTACGTGATGATCGAGAACTGGGTCGACGCCGCCGCCCTCGACCGCCATTTCGCGACCCCGCACATGCAGCGTCTGGTGGCCGACCTGCCGGACCTCGTGGCGGACCGCGTGACGATCCAGAAGTTCGCCCGCGTCGGCCCGCCTGCCGCCTGATGCGCGGGCGGGGCTGCGGCGCCCGCGATGCGCGCTGCATGGCCGGATGCGAGGCAGCCAATGCCGCCCGGCCGTGCACACCCATTTCGGGGTGGTCCAGCACCTACCTAGGTATGATGGCCCGGCCCACCCCGTCCCGCTACACTTGGTTCGCAAACCGCTGCAGGCCGCAGCGTGTCCGTCACCATTTACAGGACCGAACCATGAACAAGCTCACCACCGCCGCCGGCGCTCCCGTCGTCGACAACCAGAACACCATGACAGCGGGACCGCGCGGCCCAGCCCTGCTGCAGGACGTCTGGTTCCTGGAAAAACTCGCCCACTTCGACCGCGAAGTGATTCCCGAGCGCCGCATGCACGCCAAGGGCGCCGGCGCCTACGGGACCTTCACCGTCACCCACGACATCACGCGCTACACCCGCGCCAAGCTGTTCTCGGAAGTGGGCAAGCAGACCGACCTGTTCATGCGTTTCTCGACCGTTGCCGGAGAGCGCGGGGCGGCGGACGCCGAGCGCGACATCCGGGGCTTCGCCATCAAGTTCTATACCGAGCAGGGCAACTGGGACCTGGTGGGTAACAACACCCCGGTGTTCTTCCTGCGCGACCCGCTCAAGTTCCCCGATCTGAACCACGCGATCAAGCGCGACCCGCGCAGTGGCCTGCGCAGCGCCGACAGCAACTGGGACTTCTGGACCAATCTGCCGGAAGCCCTGCACCAGGTCACGATCGTGATGAGCGAGCGCGGCATCCCGCGCAGCTACCGCCACATGCACGGCTTCGGCAGCCACACCTTCAGCTTCCTGAACGCTGACAACGAACGCTTCTGGGTCAAGTTCACCTTCAAGACCCAGCAGGGGATCGAGAACCTGAGCGACGCCGAAGCCACTTCCCTGATCGGCGGGGACCGCGAGAGCCATCTGCGCGACCTGTACGACAACATCGAGGCCGGCAACTTCCCGCGCTGGACCATGTACGTGCAGATCATGCCGGAGAAGGAAGCGTCGAGCTACCGCTTCAATCCCTTCGATCTCACCAAGGTCTGGCTGCACGAGGATTATCCGCTGATCGAAGTGGGCGTGCTGGAGCTGAACCGCAATCCCGAGAACCACTTCGCCGAGGTCGAGCAGGCCGCCTTCAATCCGGCCCACGTGGTGCCGGGCGTGGGCTTCTCGCCGGACAAGATGCTGCAGGGCCGCCTGTTCTCCTATGGTGACGCGGCGCGCTACCGCCTGGGCGTGAACCACCACCAGATCCCGGTGAACGCGCCGCGCTCGCCGGTACACAGCTACCACCGCGACGGCGCGATGCGGGTCGACGGCAACATGGGCGGCACCACCTCCTATGAGCCGAACCGCCACGGCCAGTGGCAGGAGCAGCCGGACTTCCGCGAACCGCCCTTGTCGCTGGAGGGGGCGGCCGACCACTGGAACCACCGGGTGGACGACGACTACTTCACCCAGCCGCGCCTCCTGTTCCGCAAGATGTCGGCCGCGCAGCGCGAGCTGCTGTTCCAGAACACCGCGCGCGCGATCGCCGGCGCCTCTAGCGAGGTGAAGGCGCGCCACATCTCGAACTGCAGCAAGTGCGATCCGGAGTATGGCGACGGGGTCGCCAGGGCGATCGCGCAGCTGGACGAGACACGCTGAGCGCCAGACGAACACCCGGCAGCATCTGTCAGAGTTAGCCGCCGCACGTCGTCCCGGCGAAGGCCGGGACCCAAGTTCTGCTCGAGTTGTCGAGACGCTGGCAAACTTGGGTCCCGGCCTTCGCCGGGACGACGGTTTTGGGGGCAACATTAGAAAGACGGAACCGCAGTTCCGCCAAAATTTGGCGCCTTGTTCGGCTCGAGTTGTCGAGACGCTGGCAAACTTGGGTCCCCGCCTGCGCGGGGACGACGGTTTTGGGGCCAACAATTAAGAAAGCGGAGCCGCAGTTCCGCCAGAATTTGTGGCCTTGTCGAGAATCTGTGGCCTTGTCGAGCATCTGTGGCCTTGTCTTGCATCCGTGGCCTTGTCGAGACACTGGCTAACTTGGGTGCCCGCCTCCGCGACGGGGGTGTTCCAGGCAGTGCCTGTAGCGACGTTTGGGGTGCAACAATAAAAAAAGCGGAACCGCAGTTCCGCCAAAAGAGGGGTGGAGAACACGCGACCCCCGGCTTCCAAGCAGCCAGGGGCCAGGTGCGGGGTTAGAAGCGGTAGGTCAGCGAGGCCTCCACCGCACGGCCGAACAGCGGACGCGCGTTGATCGGGCCGGTCGCGTTGCCCGCGGTCAGGCGCGAGTTGCCCTCGGTCAGGCCAAGCTCGTTGGTGACGTTGGTCGCGCTGACGCGGAACTCCAGCTTCTCGGACAGCTCGGCCAGCAGGCCCAGGTCCAGGGTTTCATACTTCGGCAGATACTGCTGGTTAGCCTGGTCGGCCCAGCGCGAACCGATGCGCGAGTAGGTGCCGTACAGGCGCAGCGCGTAGTCGCCCATCGGGATCCGGTAGCTCGGCGAGAAGCGGTATTGGAACTTCGGCTGGCGCTGCACGGTGTTGCCCTCGATTGCCGGATTGTCGCGGTACTCCGAATCCTGCCAGTTGCCGGTCAGCTGGAGCTGCAGGCCGGCCAGCGGACGCACGGCCAACTCGAATTCCACGCCCTTGCCCTTGGAGCCGCTCACCGAATACAGCACGCCGGTGGTGGTGATCTGCTGGAAGGAGATGCCGGTGAAGTCGGTGAAGAAGGCGTTCACGTAGGCGCTGTATAGCGGGTTCGCGGTCTTGAAGCCGACTTCGAGCTGCTTGACCTTCGGGGTCGGCACGCGCGAGCGATCATCCAGCACCGCCTGGGTGCCGGCGTTGCGCATGTCGTCGAAGTAGATGAAGGTGTGGCCCTGGTTGGCGCGCACGAACACGCTGCTGTCCTTGCCCAGCTTGTACAGGCCGCCCAGGGTGAAGGAATTCACCGAGTCGTCGCGCGACAGGCCGGTGAAGCTGCCGTCCGGGGTCGAGGTGCCGTTGTTGTACAGGGTCAGCGGGTTGTTGTCCGGGTCGACCGAGGTCAGGTTCGAGATGGTGGCGTTCAGGCGCTGCTTCTCGCGGCGGAAACCGGCGTCGAACTTGAGGCGGTCGGTCACGCGCCATTCGTCGGCAATGAAGAAGGCGGTGTTGTCGCCATCGTAGGACGCCACCGGCGCATAGAAGATGTTGCCTTCCTTGCCCTTGTTCGACACCACCGCGCCGTTGTTCAGGCGTACGTCGATCAGGCGCGCGTTCGGGGTGGCGGTCATCAGGTGGCTGTTGCCCAGGTACCAGACGTCCTTGGACGAATAGTTGGCGACATAGGCGCCGAGGGTCAGGGTGTGGTCCTCGCCGATGTTCTTGCTGACGCGGAACTCGTCGGTGAAGGAGCGCAGCTTCTTCTCGACCGCCCACAGGCCGGCCTGCACCACCTGCTGGTTCGGGTCGACCGCGCCGCCGCCATTGGCATAGGTCATGCTGCCCGTGGTGGCGCGCACGCCACCGGCCGCCGCCACCGCCGCGGCGTTGCCGTTGGCGCTGGTGATGGCGCTGGCCAGGTAGTCGCCGGCGCGCAGCGGGTTATTACCGGTGAACATGGCGATGGTATTGAGGTCGCCGTCGAAGTAGTTCAGCTTGTTCGATACCTGCCAGCCATTCAGGTTCTGCTGGAACTCGACGCCGAACAGGTTGGAATCCAGGCCGCGGCCGTCGCCCAGGTCGTAGTTGAGGGTGCGGCCGGGCGCGGCTTCGACCGTGAAGCGGCGCATCTCGTTGCTCATCAGGGTGCCCTTGAGCGGGTCGAAGCCCGGGAAGGCGGTAATGGTGCGGCCCTCGTTGGCCGACATCAGGGGCACGCCGGTGTAGAAGGCGTTCTTGTCCTTGGTCGAACGCATGTAGAAGTTCAGCTCGCCCTGGTCCAGCTTGCGGGTCAGCGAAGCGGACAGCTGGCCGCCGTCGTCGGCCGGGAAGCCCGACTTGCGCACGCCGTCGGTGACGCGGTAGAAGCCGCCGATCATGCCGTACCAGCCCTCGGCGATCTTGCCGCTGTAGACGCCGTCGACGCGGCGCAGGTTGCCGGTGCCGGCGGTGACGCGGATCGAACCCTCCGGGGTGTCCGTGCCTTTCTTCATGATGAAGTTCATGGTGGCGCCCGGCTGGCCCACCGAATAGATGGTGCTGGGCCCGCCGCGCAGCACTTCGACGCGCTCGATGGTGTCGTCGAGGCGGAAGGAGGACGAGCCTTCGAAGAAGGACAGCACCGGCACCGGGTAGATCGGGTTGCCGTTGAGCTGCACCGACACGAAGGGCGAATCGCTGCCCGAGGGGAAGCCGCGCACCTGGATGTTGGCGCCCGACTGGCCGCCGGTCGCTTCGGCATAGGCGCCGGGCACGATCTTCATGATGTCGGCGGTGCTGATCGGGGCCGCGGCCTTGAGCTGTTCCTCGTTGGCGGTGGTGATGCTGAAGGCGGCGTCGATCTTGCGGGTGCCGCTGGCGGAGGCGGTGCCGGTGACCACCACCTGCTGGATTTCCTTCTGCACCGCGGTCGGGGTGGCCGGGGCGTTCTGGGCGGCGCTGCTGCCGGTGGCTGCCGGGGCGCCGTCCTGGGCCATGGCCTGGCAATGGGCGCCGAGGGCGAGCACGGCGAGGGCGATGGCGGACAGTTGCGGGAACTGGGTTGCTGTCTTCATGTTGTGGGCTCTCTATTGTCGTGGAATCGAAACCGCGCGGGGCGTCTCCTCCCCGCATTCCCGTCCCGATGTGTGATCCGTTCGGGAAAGTCGTGTCATTGAATCATCGAATGTTATCGATGTCAACGAAATTGTTATCGATGTCATTTTGTGTCGACAAAACAAAAAGTTCTGTCATAATGCGTGGGACGCAACATACGATGAGCACGATGGCACTGGCGAAGCACAACAAGGCAAACGGCGATAGCGCGCCGACGATGGAAGACCTGGCGAAACTGGCCGGGGTCTCCACCATCACGGTCTCGCGCGCCCTGCGCGACAGCCCGCTGGTGACCGAGAAGACGCGCGAGAAGATCCGCCAGCTGGCGGCCGAACAGGGCTACCGCTTCAACATCAGCGCCCGCAACCTGCGCATGCGCCGTTCGTATTCGGTGGCGGTGGTGGTCGAGATGACGCCGGTGAAGGGCCGGCCGATGTCCGATCCCTATCCGCTCGAACTGCTGGGCGGGATCACCCAGGAACTGACCACCTCGGGCTACAGCGTGGTGCTGACCTCCAAGCAGTTGCTGGACACGGCGCCGGTGCAGGGCGCCGACGGCCTGATCCTGCTGGGCCAGGGCTCGCACGGCGAGGCGGTGCGCACCTTGCAGCAGACCAATCTGCCGCTGGTGGTCTGGGGCGCGCCCGAGCGCGACGGCGACTACGTGGTGGTCGGCTCGGACAACCGCAAGGGCGGGGCCAGCGCGGCCGAACGCTTCCTGGAGCAGGGCCGGCGCAAGCTGGTGTTCCTGGGCGACGTCGACCACGCCGAGGTGCAGGAGCGCTGCGCCGGCTTCATCGACACCCTTTCGGGCCGCGCCACCGTGCACATCCTGCGCCCCAAGGCCTTCACCTTCGAGGCGGGCTTCGATTGCGTCCAGACCCTGCTCAAGAAGAAGCCGGGCCTGGCGGCCGACGGCCTGTTCGCGGCCAGCGACCTGCTGGCCATGGGCGCCATCCGCGCCCTGACCGAGGCCGGTCTGCGGGTGCCGGACGACATTTCCGTCATCGGCTACGACGACACGCCGGGCGCGGCCAGCTTCGTGCCGCCGCTGACCAGCGTGCACCAGTACCTGCGCGACGGCGGCGTGCTGCTGGCCCGGAAGATGCTGGCCATGATCGAGGGCCGCCCCTCGCAGTCCGAAATGCTGCCCACGACCCTGATCGTGCGGCAGACCTGAGCAAGCGAACCAACACACACAGAACGAGCGAACCCAGCGCCGCCCCGCGGCCAACACGAGGAAAACGAAGTGGAAAATGTTATCGATGTCATCGGCAAGCTGCCGGCCGAACCCTGGGGCATCCGCGAAAGCGCAGCGAATGGCCCGCGCGCCTTCCTGCACGAGACCCTGTTCGCGCTCGGGAACGGCTACATCGGCATGCGCGGCACCCATGAAGAGGGAGGGGCGCAGGGGCCGACCCTGGAGGGGACTTACCTGAACGGCTTCTACGAGAACGAGGCCATCCACTATCCCGAGAATGCCTACGGCCTGGCGCGCACCAACGAGTTCATGCTGAACGTCCCCAACGCCAAGCGCATCGCCTTGACGGTGGACGGCGAGCGCTTCGGATTCGCCGAAGGCAGGCTGCTGGCCTACGAGCGCAGCCTCGACTTCCGCCACGGCGTGCTGGAGCGCACGCTCGAATGGGAAAGCCCGCGCGGGCGCCGGGTGCGCATCGAGAGCCGGCGCCTGGTCTGCTTCGGGCGCAAGCACGTGGCGGCGCTCGAGTACAAGGTGACCGCGCTGAACTTCAGCGGGCAGGTCGAGATCGCCTCCAGCATCGATGCCGAGGTCACCAACCTGCAGGCGGGCGACGATCCGCGCGTCGGTTCGGCGGTGACCGGGCCGGCGCTCTCGGTGCTCAGCCGCGAGCGCGGCGAAGGCGGCGAACTGCTGCTGCAGCGCACCCGCAACAGCGGCTTCCTGCTGGCGACCGGCGTCCTGCACGCCTGCAGTCATCCGTCCAGCCAAGGCCAGGACGGCGCCGCCGTGTTCTCGGCCGCGCTGCGCGAAGGCGAGAGCATCACCCTGCACAAGTACATCGCCTACGTCAGCTCGCGCGACGTGCCCGAAGCCGAGGTGCCGGCGCTCGCGCGCGCCGAGCTGGGACGGGCGGCGGGCGAGGGCTTCGCCGTGCTGGTGGCCGAGCAGCGCGCCTACCTGGAGCGCTTCTGGCGCGAGGCCGACGTCGGGATCGAGGGCGACGATGCCCTCCAGCAGGGCGTGCGCTTCAACCAGTACCACCTGCTGCAGTCGGTGGGCCGCGACGGCCGCACCAACATCGCCGCCAAGGGCGTGACGGGCGAGGGCTACGAAGGCCACTATTTCTGGGACACCGAGATCTACGTCTTCCCCTTCTTCCTGTTCTCGCGCCCGGAAGTGGCGCGCGCGCTGCTGCAATACCGCTACAGCGGCCTGCCCAAGGCGCGCGAGCGGGCGCGCCAGATGTCGCACGAGCGCGGGGCGCTCTATCCGTGGCGCACCATCGCGGGCGAGGAATGCTCGGCCTACTACCCGGCCGGCACCGCCCAGTACCACATCAACGCCGACGTCGCCTACTCGATCCGGCTCTACCTGCTGGCCACCGGCGACTTCGACTTCATCGCCCAATACGGCGCCGAGATCGTGCTGGAGACGGCGCGGATCTGGACCGGCATCGGCAGCTACGACCGCGCGGGGCGATTCTGCATCAATGCGGTGACCGGCCCGGACGAGTACACGGCCGTGGTCAACAACAACTACTACACCAACGCGATGGCGCGCATGCACATGCGCTTCGCCCTCGAGATCGCCCAGCGCCTGCGCGCCGAGGCGCCCGGCGAATATGCGCGGGTGGCCGCCGCGATCGGGCTGGAGGAGGCGGAACTGCAGGCCTGGCAGACCGCCGCCGACGCCATGCGCCTGCCCTACGACGAAGCGCTGGGCATCCACGAGCAGGACGACAGCTTCCTGTCCAAGAAGCCCTGGGATTTCGCCGCCACGCCCAAGGACAAGTACCCGCTGCTGCTGCACTTCCACCCGCTGGTGATCTACCGCCACCAGGTGTGCAAGCAGGCCGACGTGGTGCTGGCGCTGCTGCTGCTCTCGGACGAGTTCGCGCTGGAGGACAAGCGCCGCGACTTCGACTTCTACGAGCGCGTCACCACCCACGATTCCTCGCTCTCGTCCTGCATCTTCAGCATCATCGCCAATGAAGTGGGGCAGGCCGACAAGGCCTACGACTACTTCATGGAGACCGCGCGCCTGGACCTGGACAATACCCACGACAACACCGAATACGGCGTGCACACGGCGGCCATGGCCGGCACCTGGCTGGGCGTGGCCTACGGCTTTGGCGGCATGCGCCTGGGCGCGAGCGGCCTGCGCTTCGCGCCTGTCCTCCCGGGCAAGTGGCAAGGCTACCGCTTCCAGGTTCACGTGCATGGCGCGCTGCTGGCAGTGGCGGTCGACGCCCAGGGCGTGCTTTACCGGCTGGTCGATGGCGAGGAACTGGCATTCACCCACCACGGGCAGGCGCTGCACCTGACGCGCGCGGCCCCCGAAATTCGCATGGAGGCGGCATGAGCGGCAATCACGGCAAGTACAAGGCGGTCATCTTCGACCTCGACGGCGTCATCACCGACACCGCGCATTATCATTACCTGGCCTGGAAGCGGCTGGCGGACTCGATCGGCGCGCCCTTCGACGAAGCCTTCAACGAGGAGCTCAAGGGCGTGGACCGCATGGGTTCCCTGGCCCTGATCCTGGCGCGCGCGCCGCGCAGCTATTCGGACGAGGAGAAGCTGGACCTGGCCGATGCCAAGAACGCCCACTACCGCGAGCTGATCGCCACCATGACGCCGGACGACCTGCTGCCGGGGGCGCTGGAGGCCCTGGAAGCGGTGCGCGCGGCCGGGCTGAAGACGGGCCTGGCCTCGGTCAGCAAGAACGCCTTCACGGTGCTGGACCGCCTCGGCATCCGCGACCGCTTCGACACCGTGGTTGACGCCGCGACCATCGCCAACAGCAAGCCGCATCCGGAGATCTTCCTGACTGCGGCCAGCCAGCTCGGCCTCGCGCCGCAGGACTGCCTGGGCGTGGAGGACGCGGTGGCCGGCGTCGCCTCGATCAAGGACGCCGGTATGCGCGCGGTGGGGGTCGGACGTCCGGAGGTGCTGACCCGCGCCGACTGGGTGATCCCGTCCATGAGGGAGTTCCGGCTCGCCGATTACTGACACCGACACGGCACGCAGCACATACTTACAAGACAGGAGACAGCGTGAACCACCGTCGCATATTACTGGCACTATTCCTCATCTACTTCATGTTCGCCATCCTGCTCAACAGCGTGGGAACGGTGATCCTGCAGGTGATCAACAACTACGGCGTCGACAAGTCCTCAGCCAGCGTGCTGGAAGGCTTCAAGGACTTGCCGATCGCGATCGTGTCCTTCCTGGTCGCGTCCAGCCTGCCGCGCTTCGGCTATAAGAAGGCGATGCTGGTGGCCCTGGCCATCGTGGCCTGCGCCGCCCTGGCGATGCCGCTGCTGCCGGGCTTCGGCACCGCCAAGCTGCTGTTCCTGTGCGTGGGCGTGGCCTTCGCCCTGGTCAAAGTGTCGGTCTATACCACCGTGGGCCTGGTGGCCGAGGACCGCAAGCAGCACGCCGGCATCATGAACACCCTCGAGGGCTTCTTCATGGTGGGGGTGCTGTCGGCCTACTGGATCTTCGGCTACTTCATCGATTCCGAGAACCCGGCCTCGACCTCCTGGCTGAACGTCTACTGGCTGCTGTCGGCGATGTGCGCGCTGACCTTTGTGCTGGTGCTGTTCACCCGCTTCGACGAGAGCGCGGCGGTGGCGCCGGCCAGCCGCGGCCCGGCCCAGGACTTCATGGAGATGCTGCGCCTGTTCCTGCGCCCGCTGGTGTGCGTGTTCGTGCTGACCGCCTTCCTCTACGTGCTGATCGAGCAGAGCGTGGGGACCTGGCTGCCCACCTTTAACAACGAGATCCTCAAGCTGCCGGCGGCGATGAGCGTGCAGGTGACCAGCATCTACGCCTTCTGCCTGGCGGTCGGCCGCCTCTCGGCCGGCTTCATCATGCGCCGCCTGAACTGGTTCCCGGTGATGGTCGCCTGCGTGCTGGCGATGGGCGCGGTGGTGCTGCTGGCGCTGCCGCTGAGCCACGGCGTGGCCCACGATCCGGACGTCAGCTGGGCCAGCGCGCCGCTGGCGGCCTTCGTGTTTCCGCTGATCGGCCTGTTCATGGCGCCGATCTACCCGGGCATCAATTCCGTCATGCTCAGCTCCCTGCCGAAGCACCAGCACGCGGCCATGACCGGGCTGCTGGTGATCTTCTCGGCCTTGGGCGGCACCACCGGCTCGATGGTGACCGGCTATGTGTTCGGGCGCTACAACGGCCAGTTCGCCTTTTACCTGACGCTGGTGCCGATCGCCCTGGTGCTGGTGGGACTGTTCTTCTTCCGGCGCCAGGTCGAGCGAAGCGCCGCCGGACTCACGGCTCAGGCCGCCTAACACGGTCCTCACGGGGGCCTTGTGGGCAAACAATAAAGTCTGGCACAGGGTCCTCTATACGCCGCACTGATTCCCCCTGCTGTTCTTGCAAATAATGTTTGCCGCAAAAGCCAGCCGAACGGCCTTGCATCGTTTGCCAGGAAAAACAAAGTCTGCGGCAGCCTAGTCGGCGCGTTGGCTGCGCGAGAGTCCGCTGTCGATCCAAAGCGGACGTTCAGTCAGTGGTTAGACCCGTGCATTCGCCAAGGGCCGGGTATCGGTAAGTCTCGCGACGACTGATAGAGCGGCTTCCTCAGGTAAGTTGATGAGGATAGTTCCACTACTGTCCCAGCAAGCGATATCGGACAACGCACCATCAAGCTGAGGATCAGGTTCTTCCGCGCTCCAGTAGCTCGGGTTGCCCTCAACGCATGTTGCGGGAGAAGTAGTGAACCGAAACCCTCTGGGGACCGCACTAAATACTGCCCAGGTGAATTGCACCTAATGTTCATCTAAAAATGACGCCAGCTCTTCGCCAGAGAACCATTGATCAACTGGCGAGAACCCCGGTGGTGTCCAGTTTGTTTCTATGTCGCTGACGTACCAGTCATAATCTTGAGGGGCAATGTTCGCGGCATCGAGCACCTCGCGCATGTTTGTGAACCAACGGACTTGAGCTGTCCTTTCCAATATGAGATTTATCTGTGTCCTTGTAGAGCTCAACCCCGTACGTCCGCTTTCGGCCGATGCCGGACGGTCGTCACGGCGCACCATATCGGGTTGTTGCTTTCACAGTAACTAGAAAGCTCTGTTAGGCGTTCCAAATGAAGCTTTTTTCTGGCTCCAGAATATACATGTCCAGCTTCTCGTTATCTCCCGTAGAAACTGGAAACAACATTGGCAGCGGATTAGAGGCGTATGGGTTCTTGAGCAGCTTCCATACGTAGGTCTTACGAGTGCCCACAGTCCAAAATCTTGGCTCATACACCATTATTCCTGACACATGCTCCCATAGTCGCCAATAAGGGTCGACCTCATTCTCGATTTGTAGATACACATTTGGAAGGTTACTGCCTTCCAACGCAATAACGAACGGTACACCAGCAGTTCCTTGAAATTTTTCCGCTTTGCGTCTAATGGGATTTATATAATCTGCAGCGGGCGGCGCTGTCTTAAAATAAACATACCTGGGCGGAGAGCCAGTCCAGACCCCTGTTGCTACGAAACTTGCGCTAGATTTTGGCCACCAATGTGGCTGCAGCGCGGCCAATTTCGAATGAAAGTCGGTTTCTACGCTGTCGATAAATTGTGCAACCAGCCAACAATTTTCACACGACACAACCTCACCCGGCACGAGCGTCATCGCTGCGTCAAAGGCTTGACTCCGGTGCAAGCCGTTATTTACATCAATGAAGTAAAACGCAATATCGTTCTCAAGCTCTCCAGGTTGGATACCTCCAATGAAATCGCCCAAATACGCTCTGGCTTCTTCATGTACAGCTTTTTTCTCAGCATATGCGACTTCTACATCTACTTGGCCTTGCTCACTTACAAATCTCAGATCAGGCGTCTTGCGGGTGGACCGTGCGACGAAGTCGGCAGGCAGTCCAAGGGCATTTAATAAAGCACAGGCGTGGAGTTCTGCAAGTGTGCTTTCGATATCACTCGTCTGTATTTTTCCTGCCAAGTTCGCAGATAATACCTCCCTGATCTTTTTTGAGTTCCGAGTGTTATTTATTAACGTTAACGGCAATCCCAAGTCAAATATCCTCGAAACTTCCATCGCAAAAAATTGATCTGGCTCCCAGTCTTTAGCAGCGGGCAACGCCTCAAATGCATTAATTGAACGCCGCCCCAATGGCGTTAATGGTTGCCCGGTATATTCTTGAATTATATTATATAGGTCTCGCATATGGCCAATTAGATCAAAGCTATTTGAACGAGCGACGAGAGAGATTTCTGATTTGGTTCGTGATCTGGATTTTTATGCGACAACGACTGCTTTTTGCCGACAGCGGAAGTGCAGTGACCGCTAGTCTACCGGGCAGGCTTGCTCATGTGAAAACCTTAGCGTGCGATTGGGGCTGAGGAAGGACCGCAACCGACCCGAAGCAGACGCAAATGTTAAAGATTTTGAAGAAACTTCGCTAGACTTACGTCAGATAAACACATTCATCAAGGCTACCGAATCTTCTTCCAATCCTGCAGTATCTGAGTCTTTCCGCCCCCCATGGGGTTGAGACAATTTGGACTGTAGAATTTGGCGAATCTTGCACCGCGACGGTGGTTATGGTACGCATCAATTGTTATGCCTCCTCTAGGATCAGGGGCGAACGCCATGATGCCATAATCGTGTCCGCGAAATGTTAAAATTGTATCCCCGCCGCTGAACAGATTGGTGCAGCTTGGGCTGTATGTGACAAAAGCTTCGCTATTAAAGTTAGCAAAACTAGCAACGACACCGCTTCCACATACCTCTAAATGCGTAAGAAGGGTTGGTCGCGGGCCAACAGATTGGAAAATAGTGACCTCTGGTTTTCCCTCAACCTTCCAAACCACTGGTTTATAACTACCTAAACTTCCTTCGATTGTCCCTCCTCCGCATGGAATTCGAAAAACGTCATCACTCGAGTTTCTATTGCACGTTGGATGAGCCTCGTTGACACTGCGATATAACCTAGTGCCACCTGGACACGATTTGTTGCCGCAAGCGATAGTTATTCGATTCTCCTGTGTAAGGCATTCTTTGTGCGAACTGTTGCCTTGTGCTAAAGCAAGTGCGGCGCTTGAAAGAATCCACGACATGGAGAAGCATTTCGCAATTTTTAACGCGAATGAAACATGGGTCATAGTTCTCTCCTGTATTGAAATGAATTGCTTGCAGATACAAATTACCTTGGCTTCAATCAAGGTGTGTAAGACTGCTTTAGAATTAAATTCGACAGGCGTTTTTCCACTGCTGCTCATCACTCACAAATCCGTTCTCTGATGCAAATAGACTGCGGACATGGCCAGCATATGCGAGCAGATCGATGGATTTCTTAACAAACCATGACATCGCAATAGAACGCTTTTTGGCCGATTGCAGACATCATATATGGCTCAGTGTAGGATACTGTTGCACCTATGGCAACCGAGCTGCGAGTGTCACTTCGGAACGCGGTCTGTTACCTCTTTGAGGGCGCTGGCCAAGGGGCATCCGGCCATATTCCAAATTCCATAAAATCAGATGGTTAAGCTACTATGCGTACTTTGTGCGTAGGGAGGTTCACGCTCAGCAGGGCCCGGCACCCTTCCGCAACATGCTGAAATACAACGGCAGCTGGCCTACGGAGTGGCGGGCTGTGTGCTTCCTCGCGCGTTGACATATAGGGAGCAACGCTAGCTATCACTTCTTATTCCTAGGAGGCCAGTCGAGCTGCATGTGCGCCGCTAACCATTGCTTTGCAAAAAGATATTGCATCGTATCGCTCCGCTGCAGAAATTCCCAATGAGGAACAGAAGCGCTGAATGAAATAGAAAATTGGTTGCTTGGGAGCGGTGTGTGTGTGAAATCGACCGGAGCGAAGTAGGGATTGGCCTCGAAGAGGTAGCGTCTGAAATCATTGCCCAAAACGCGATGAAACGAGGACTCTATATTTGGTACCTGCATCTTGTTGCGCAGATAGAATGCCAGCGCGTCAAGGGCTAGCAGGTGGCCGGTATCGTAAATGGCCCCGTGGTTGTTGTAGCGGTTACTGGCTGATCCGTACCTTTCTAAAACAGAAGTGAACTCTCGCAATCTGAACCTGATTAGCGAGAAACCCGGTGCAAACGCTATATTTGGGTGCGGCCCCAAATTTAGGTCAGCAAAACCAGCTTCAACCTCTTCCGCCTTATTGAGTAATTTATTTAGTTTGTGTGAAAAATCCACTACGGAAACTCCACGTAAAAGCAGATATGCTTTCAAATACTTCTCAACGGCCTGCGCTGCAGACCAGAAGAATGAACGATGCATTCCACCTATTGCAAGGGTTCGCGCGGCCAGGTAATCGTCGTCGGCTGGCTCTACGAACGACTCAAGGATCACTTTTACGATGTGTTCCTCGATATTTGCCTGCTCTTCGGGCGTGCATGTTTTGAAGCGTTCAATCGTATTGCCAACTTCAAAGGAGTACGCGATGTTTTGATGCATCTTCAGTGTCCTCTGCCTAGGCTATGGCAAGCGACGGCCGGCTGTTGAGCGTGGAGTTCAGGGTGTCAGCATGTTGTTTTAATAGCGATTTTGGTTTCCAGCGGGCTAGTCACGCACAGCTTGGCCAAACACCGATTTTGGCACTTGGAATCACCCCTTCAGGCATGGGCGCGATGTTCGCCGCGCCGTACGTAACGTCCACCCAACTCAGATACCCTCGCTCGTCAGTAAAGAGAAGCATGTCGATCTCTTCGGGGAAGTTCGACGTGAAAGCCATTTCGTAAAATGGGCCTTGTCCGTCGTTTAGCGGTGGAACGTTTGCGTCACCATGCACCTCAAACGCAAATCCGTGACAGCCGCACTGATGAAGCTCGCCAACCTTACCGGCTGCGATCTGTTTCGACAATGTGGCGATAAACGGTAGGTCCTGCGTCAACAGGAAGCTTATACACTTTTGCGAATGAGCTTGCGTGTTTGCCATAGGGGTGTTCTGGAAAGGGCTATTGCGACAAAGCCTGCTGTCAGGCCAAAGTGAACCTCGTTCGCGAGTACGTCTGATCTTGGCCGATAGTGGACGGTCGGTACGGCTCAGTGTACGATCATGATGCCACGTTGACAAGGCGCTGGGCGTCGGTGTACCGCTAGAGCTTCTGTGGCAGTCGTTATTGCTTTGTGGCGAGTTCTAGTGGGGTTGTAACGGATTTTAATAGTCTGTGACAGCCGTTTGGATTCAGCGCCCCTTTTTAAGGCAGGCCTCTTTTGGTCTGGTCTGACATTCGGACACGGTCTCGGCGCTAAATAGGCGGGCCAGCGAAACTGCAGCTGGGTTCGTGTCCGAATGCCAGACCTGACCCCCATGCCTGGGGTGCAGGTGTGCTTGGTGCGGGCAGGCCTCAGGCCGCGGCCGCCGGCGTGTGCTTGAGTATGAAGGCCGCGGTATCGGCCGCGCGCAGCGGCCGCGAATAGTAGTAGCCCTGGATCTGGTCGCAGTCGGCCTTGCGCAGAGCTTCGACCTGGTCGGCGTTTTCCACCCCTTCGGCGATCACGATCAGGTGCAGGCGGTGGGCCATGGCCACGATGGCCTGCACGATGGCCAGCGATTCCGCGCTCTGGGTCATGTCGAGGATGAAGGAGCGGTCCACCTTCAGCTTGTCGATCGGCAGTCGCTTCAGATAAGCGAAGCTGGAATAGCCGGTGCCGAAATCGTCGATGCTGAGGGTGACGCCCAGCTCGCGCAGGCGGCGCATGGTGGAGGCGGTGCGCACCGGGTCGGTCAGCGACACGCTCTCGGTGAGCTCGATCTCCAGCGTGCGCGGGTCCACCTTGGCCTCGCGCAGCAGGCTGTCCACCAGGGCCACCACGTCGGTTTGCAGGAACTGACGCGCCGACACGTTGACCGCCACCGGAATCGGCGGAAGGCCCTCGTCGCGCCAGGCCGCCAATTGCGTCACGGCGGTGCGCAGCGCCCATTCTCCGATCGGCACGATCACCCCGGTTTCCTCGGCGATGGGGATGAACTCGTCGGGCCGCACCAGGCCGTACTCCGGATGCTGCCAGCAGATCAGGGCCTCGAAGCCGCCGATGCCCCCGGTGTGCAGGTCGATCTTGGGCTGGTATTGCAGGAACAGTTCGCCGTGGTTGGCGGCGCGCCGCAGATGGCTCTCGAGGGTCAGGCGGCGGCCCTGTTCCAGCCTCAGCTCGCTCGAGAACTGGTGCACCACGCCGCCGCCCAGGGTCTTGGCGTAGCGCATTGCCAGCGCGGCGCTGGTGAGGAGGGTGTCGGCGTCCTCGCCATTGTCCGGATAGCGCGCGTAGCCGATGCTGCAGGTGAGCGAGATCTCGTTGCCGCCCGAGATGATCTGGCGGTTGACGGCGTTGAGCAGGCGCTCGAGCAGGGCGCGCGCGGCTTCGTCGCCGCCGGCGTCGCCCAGCAGCAGGATGAATTCGTCGCTGCCGGCACGCGCCAGCACGTCGCCCTCGCGCAGGTTGTCCTGCAGGCTGCGGGTGATCGCCACCAGGGCCTCGTCGCCGGCGCGGTGGCCGAGCAGTTCGTTCAGGCGCTTGAAGCGGTCGAGGTCGATGCAGGCGACGATCGGGTGGGCGCCGCGCTCGCGCCACCCGGCCAGCCCGTCCTGGATCGCGCGCACCAGGGCGGCGCGGTTGGCCAGACCCGTCAGGACGTCGTGATTGAGCAGGTAATGCACCTGGTTGGCGGCGGCCGGCAGGCGCAGCGTTCCGGCCTGCTCCAGCAATTCCTCGTGCAGGGTCTGGGCCGCCATCGCGAGCTGGCGATGGAAGATCTGCTCCTCGACCATGTGCGCGAGGTCGCGCAGCGCCTCGAGATCGCGTGCCGTCAGCTCGCGCGGTCTGGTGTCCATCACGCACAGGGTGCCGAGCTTCATGCGGTCGACCGATTCCAGCTGCACCCCGGCGTAGAAGCGCACGTGCGGCGGGCCGGTCACGACCGGATTGTCGAAGAAGCGCGGGTCCTTGGTGGCGTCCGGCACCACCAGCGGCTCGTCGGTCAGGATCGCGTGACCGCAGAAGGAGATGTCGCGCGCGGTCTGGCGCGCGTCCAGGCCGCAGGTCGACTTGAACCACTGGATGTCCTTGGCCACCAGCGAGATGACGGCTATCGGCATGTCCAGCAGGCGCGCCGCCAGGCGGGTGATGCGGTCGAAGGATTCCTCGGGGTCGGTGCCGAGAAGATTGGTGGCATGCAGCGCCGCGATGCGGTGTGCTTCATCGGGGGGGATGCGTGGTGTTTCCATATGGCACTTTGTAGTCCGGGCAGCCGGGCGTTGCCGGTATTACGCCAGATGTGCAGGACAATTGCAAACGCCAGCCCTGCGGTGCGCGCCCATGCGGCTGGGATGCATGGCTCAGGCGAGCTGCGCCAGCAGGGCCGCCGTATCCGGCGCACCCATGCGGCGCGCGGCATCGAGGGCGCTGACGCCGTCCGCGTCCACGGCGCGCGGGTCGGCGCCGCGTTCGATCAGGAGGCGCGCGATCTCGACCCGGTTGAACATGGCGGCGAACATCAGCGCGGTCTTGCCGCCCGGCCCGGCGCTGTCCGGCCGCGCGCCCCGGTCCAGCAGCAGGGTGGCCACCGCCAGGTCGCCCTTGAAGGCGGCGCCGTGCAGCGGGGTCTGGCCGGCGTCGTTCAGCAGCTCCGGATCGGCGCCATGCTCGAGCAGCACGCGCGCGGCGTCGAGGTGGCCATGGTAGCTGGCCAGCATCAGCAGGCTGTCGCCGCGCTCGTTGCGCAGGTTGGGCGGCAGGCCCTGGGCCAGCAGCGCGCCCAGGGCCTCGGCCTCGCCGCCGCGCGCATGCTGGAACACCTTGCGCACCCATTCCAGGGTGGCTTCGTCGAGTTCTGCGGCCTTGTTTCCGGCAGGGGCGGGGGAGCTGGCTTGCATCGGGTTCTCCTTGTGCGTTCGATAGGCGATTAGATCACATCCCGGCGCGCCCTGCCGGCCGGCCCCGGCCTCATGCGGCCTGGCGCGCCGCCACGTGCTCGGCGTACTCGGCCACCCAGGCCGCCAGGCCGATCGCGGGCAGGGCCATGCCGGCGAACAGGGCGGCATGCCAGCCATGGGTCGCGTAGAGCCAGCCGCCCAGGGCCGAGCCGAGCGCGCCGCCGGCAAAGAACAGCGCGAAGTACAGGCCGTTGAGGCGGCTGCGCATCTCGGCGCCGAGGCTGAACAGGGCGCGCTGGCCCAGCACCAGGTTGGCGGCGACCGCCGCGTCGAGCACGATGGCGGCCACGGTCAGCAGTGCCAGGGCCACCCAGTGCGACTGCGGAGCCAGCAGCGGCAGGGCGAAGCTCAGCGCGCCCAGGGCCAGGGCGGCGGCGGTGGCGACCAGGGTGTGGCCGCGGTCGGCCAGGCGGCCGGCGATCGGCGAGGCCACCGCGCCCGCCATGCCGACCAGGGCGAACAGGGCGATGCCGGCCTGGGACAGGCCGAAGGCTTCGCTGGCCAGGGCCATCGGCGCCACGGTCCAGAACAGGCTGAAGGCGCCGAACAGGCCCGCATGGTAGAGCGCGCGGCGGCGCAGGACGCGGGTGTCGCGCAGCACCGGCCAGAGCGAGGCGATCAGCTTCGGATAGGGCAGCGCGGCGGAAGGCTGGCGCTGCGGCAGGCGAAGGCGCAGCACGGCGGCCAGCAGCAGCACCAGCACCGCGGCGATGCCGAACACGGCCTGCCAGCCTCCTGCCTCGGCCACCAGGCTGGCGGCGGGGCGCGCCACCATGATCCCCAACAGCAGGCCACTGACCACCTTGCCGACCACCTGGCCGCGGGTCGCCTCGGGCGCGAGGTGGGCGGCGAAGGGCACCAGCACCTGGGCCACCACGGCGGCCAGGCCGATCGCCAGCGCGGCGGCCAGGAACTGCAGGGCGCCGCCGGCGGTGGCGGTCAGCAGCAGGGCCGCGCCCAGCGCGACCAGGCCGGTCACCACCAGGCGCCGGTTCTCGACCAGGTCGCCCAGCGGCACGATGAACAGCAGGCCGAGGGCGTAGCCGATCTGGGTCAGGGTCACCACCAGGCCAGCCAGGCCTGGGGGCATGCCGATGGCGGCCGCGATCGGGGCGACCAGAGGCTGGGCGTAATAGAGGTTGGCGACGATGATGCCGGCGGCTGCGGCCAGCAGCAGCACCAGGCCGCGCGGTGGGTTGTTGGAAAGGGGAGTGGACATCGCGTTCTCCTGGGTGTGTAGATGATGTAGGCCATTGTAGAGAGGCAGGGCCCAAAGATAATTAGGGCATAATGCTCTTATACATTTCACTTTTCATGAACAATCATGGACAAGGTCAAGGCAATGCAGACATTCGTGCGGATCGTCGAGGCGAACAGCTTTTCGAAGGCGGCCGAGACCCTGAACCTGCCGCGCGCCTCGCTGACCGCGACCATGAAGAATCTCGAGGCCTATCTCGGCGCCCAGCTCCTGCAGCGTACGACTCGGCGCCTGTCGCTCACGCCCGAGGGCGAGCGCTATTACGAGCAGTGCGCCGCCATCCTGGAGGCGATCGAGAGCGCCGAGGCGGACTTCCTCGGCCAGTCGGCGGCGCGCCTGCGCGGCCGCCTGCGCATCGACCTGCCGGGCGCGCTCGGGCGCAGCCTGATCCTGCCCCGCATCCACGCCTTCCGCGCCGCCTATCCCGAGCTGGCCCTGACCATCAGCCTGAGCGACCGGCTGGTCGACCTGACCCAGGAGGGGGTGGACTGCTCGGTGCGCGTGGGCGTCCTGCAGGATTCGAGCTTCGTGGCGCGGCCGCTGGGCAGCATGCGCTTCGTGCTGGCCGCCGCGCCGTCCTACATCGCGCGCCGCGGGCTGCCGCGCGACATCGACGAGCTGGCGGCGCACGAGGGCATCGTGCACTTCTCCGGCCGCACCGGGCGCGCCTTCGACTGGGAGCTGGAGCACGAGGGGAAGGTCGTCAAGCTGCCGCTGGGCGGCAGCCTAGCGGTGAACGACGCCGACGCCAACATGTGCTGCGCGCTGCAGGGACTGGGACTGGCCCAGCTGGGCCGCTTCCAGGCGCGCGCCCACCTGGCCAGCGGGGCGCTGGTGGAAGTGCTGCCGGGCGTGCGGCCGACGCCGATGCCGGTGTCCCTGCTGTATCCGCGCGGGCGCATGGCCAGCCCGCGCCTGCAGGCTTTCGCGGCCTGGCTGGGGGAATTGTTCGCGGCCGACCCGGACCTGCGGCTGGAGGCCTAGGCCTCGAGCGAGGCCAAGGTTGCCGCCGCCGGCGCCGCCGCCATCGCGGGCAGGCGCAGCTCGAAGCAGCAGCCGGCAGCGGACTCGCGCAGGGCGATGCTGCCGCCGTGCATGGTCATGATCGAGCGGCAGATCGCCAGCCCCATGCCCATGCCATCCGGCTTGGTCGAATAGAAGGGATCGAAGACCTGGGCCGCGGCCTCGGGCGCGATGCCCGGGCCATTGTCCTGCACCTGCAGCAGTACCGCGCCATCCTCGTTGCGGCTGGCGACCGTCAGGCGCGGCAGTCCGGCGCCGCCGGCCATGGCCTGCACCGCGTTCATCAGGAGATTGAGCAGCACCTGCTGCAGTTCGATGCGGTCGCCCACCACCTCGGCCGGATCGGCGTGCAGCTCCAGGCGCAGTTCGACGCCGGCGCGCTCGAAGTCGCGCGCCAGCAGGTCCACCGTGTCCGCCACCAGCGCATGCAGGTCGAGCGATTGGTGCTCGGGCTCGGCGCGCCGCGCCAGGGCGCGGATGCGGCGCACCACCCCGGTGGCGCGCTCGCAGGCGCGTTCGATGCCGTCCAGTGCCAGCCCGGCTTCCTCCAGGTTTGGCTCGGCGCGCCGCAGCCAGCGCCGCGCCGCCTGGGCGTTGGAGGTGGCCGCGGTCAGGGGCTGGTTGACTTCGTGGGCCACCGAGGCGGCCAGCTCGCCCAGCATGCTGACCCGGCTGGCGTGGGCCAGCTGGACGTGGGAGGCGTGCAGCTGGCGCTCGGCCTCGATCCGTTCGGTGACGTCGGTGACCGCGCCCAGGTATTCGCAGCCGCCGCGCTCGTCGTGCGAGAGCTCGGCCAGCACGTGCAGGTGGCGGATGCCGCCGTCCGGCAGCTGGATGCGGTACTCGAAGTCGAAGTCGCCGTCGCGCGCCAGGGCGCGGGCATAGGCTTCGCGCACGCTGCGCCGGTCGTCCGGCACGGTGCGTTCCAGCACCCGGTCGATCCCGGCCGGGGTCGATGGCGGGTAGCCGAGGATGCGCGCGGCCTCCTGCGACCACACCATCTCGCCGCTGGGCACGCGCAGGCCGAAGCTGCCGGTGCGGGTCAGGCGCTGGGCCCCGGCCAGGTAGGCCTGGCTGCGCCGCAGGGCTTCCTGGCCCAGGCGCAGTTCGGCGATCGCGCCCTGGCACTGGAGCACCAGGCGGGTGGCGATGCCGATCGCGGCCACCGCCACCAGCATCCGTCCTGCCGGCGAGGGCACGACGTGCGGGCCGTAGGACAGCAGGTAGGCGCCCAGGGTCAGGCCGATGCAGCCCAGGCCCAGGGCGCGCACGCCGGCGGGAGGCCAGATGCGCGAGGCCGGCAGCAGCACCAGCACGTAGGCGACCGCGATCGCCACGTCGAGGGGTGTGAAGGCGTCGACGGCGAAGATCGCCGCCGTGAGGATGAGCAGTACCGCGGATTCGAGGCGGCGGCCGGGTTCCGGCGTCAGTTGTGGTTCCATGTTGCCGGCAGTGTAACGCCCGAGCGCATCCCTGCCTACTACTAAAAGTCAGGGGGAGGCTCATGCCTCGACCCCTGTCGCGTGCAGCTCGTAGCGGCGCGCCAGCTCGTCCGCAGCCAGGGGCTCGGCGAACAGGTAGCCCTGGAAGCCTTCGCAGCCGAGGCGGCGCAGCTGCGCCCACTGGGCCTCCAGCTCGACCCCCTCGGCCACCACCTGCAGCCCGAGGCTGGCGGCGAGCTGGACGATGGCCTGCACGATGCCGGCCGCGCCCTCGTTGTGCAGCATGTCGCGCACGAAGGACTGGTCGATCTTGAGCTGGTCCAGGGGCAGGCGCTGCAGATAGTTGAGCGAGGAATAGCCGGTGCCGAAGTCGTCGAGCGCGAAGCGGATCCCGTGCCGGCGCAGCACCTCCAGGCGGGCGACGGTCTCGTCGGCGTCGCGCAGCAGCATGCTTTCGGTGAGCTCGAACTTGAGCCGGCGCGGTTCGACCCCGCTGCGGGCCACGATGGCCAGGGCCCGCTCCACGAAGCCGTCCTGGTGGAACTGGCGCGCGCTGACGTTGACCGCCATGGTCAAGCCGAAGGGATTGCCGGCCGTGCGCGCCGCCGCGTCCCAGGCCGCGAGTTGGGCGCAGGCCGCTTCCAGCACCCAGTCGCCGATGGCGGCGATCAGGCCGGATTTCTCGGCCTGGGGCACGAAGGCCGAGGGCGGCACCAGGCCGTTGCGCGGGTGGCGCCAGCGCAGCAGGGCTTCCACCCCGGTCAGCTCGCCGCGCGCGTCGACCACGGGCTGGTAGAACAGCACGAATTCCTGGCGCGTGAGCGCCAGCCGCAGGTCGGCCTCGAGCGAGGTGCTGGCGTCGACCGCCGCCTGCATCGCCGGGTCGAAGAAGCGGTAGGTGGCGCGGCCGGCCGACTTGGCCTCGTACATCGCCATGTCGGCCTGGCGCAGCAGGTCGCCCATGTTGTGGCGGGCGTCGCCGAACACCGCCACGCCGATGCTGGGGGAGCTGCGCAGCTCGTGGCTTTCGAGGCGGTAGGGCAGCGACAGCGCCTCCAGCACCTTCTGCGCCACCACCTCGGCGGTGGCGCTGGCGTGTTGGGTGGTTGGACCAAGGTCTTCGAGCAGGATCACGAACTCGTCGCCGCCCAGGCGCGCCACGGTGTCGGCCTCGCGCGTGACCTCGCGCAGGCGGGAGGCGACCAGCTCCAGCAGGCGGTCGCCCATCTCGTGGCCGAGGGTGTCGTTGAGGGTCTTGAAGTTGTCGAGGTCGACGAACAGCACCGCGCCGTGCCCGCCCGAGCGCTCCGACTTGGCCAGCGCATGGCGCAGGCGGTCGGTGAGCAGCCGGCGGTTGGGCAGGTTGGTCAGGCCGTCGTAATAGGCGAGGTGGGCGATCTCGGCTTCGGCCTGCTTGCGCGCGCTGATGTCGGAGCGGGTGCCAACCATGCGCAGGGCGCGGCCGTCCGGGTCGCGCGCCACGATGCGGCCGCGCGACTGGATCCACAGCCACTGGCCGCTGCGGTGGCGCATGCGGAACTCGGCCTCGAAGGACGGCGTTTCGCCGCGCAGGTGACGGGCGGTGGCTGCGGCCAAGGCTTCGCGGTCGTCGGGATGGACCAGGGCGCTCCAGTCGACTTCCTGCTGCTCCTGTTCCTCGAGCGTATAGCCGAGCATGGCGCAGGCGCGCGCGTCCACGTTCAGCCTGCCGCTCACCACGTCCCAGTCCCACAGGCCGAGGCTGGCGCCATTGAGGGCCAGCTCGACCCGCTCGGCCGCGGCCAGTTGCTCGGCTTCGGCCGCATGCTGCATCCGCAGCAGCGAACGGCGGCGGCGCTGGGCCAGCACCAGGGCGCTGCCGCAGCTGATCCAGAACAGCAGCCAGGCGGCGGCGCAGGTGAAGGCCAGGCGGCGCCAGGACTGGGTTACCTGGCGCGCGTCGCGCCCGAGGCCGATCACCAGGCCGCGGTCCATCTTCAGGCCGCTCAGGGCCATGCTGCGCTGGACCACCAGGCGCTCGACCCCATCCTCGCCGCGCGCGCGCCGCACCGAGACCGCTTCGCCGCCGGCGCGGTGGGCGGCGACCAGGGCGTCCGCCTCGCGCCGGCGCATCTGGGCCGGGTCTGGCGGCACGTACAACAGGCGGCGCCCGCCGGTGTCGGTGATGGCGACGTGCATGTCGGGCGCGTACAGGGCCGAGCGCATCACGGCGTCGAAGTATTCCGGGTTCAGGATCGCGCTGATGGCGCCGTGGCCGCAGCCGTTGCCGCTGCTGCGCGACATCGAGATCTTGATGTTGAATTCGCCCGGCGCGTTCTCGTAGGGCTCGGACAGATAGGCCATGGCGCCGTTGCACATGTGGGCGATCTCGTGCAGGAAGTCGCGGTCGTCCAGGCGGCGGTCGCCGAGGTCGTCGTCGGATAGTTCGATGCGCCCGTCCGGGCCGATCGAGAGCAGGGCGCGCACGCCCGGCATCGAGCGCTTGAGCGACTGCAGCAGCAGCAGGCGGCACTCGCGGTCGCAGGCGCGGTCCGCACCCAGGGCCAGGCGCGCGCTCTCGAGCGCAGAACGTACGCCCTCGAGCTGGCGCTGCAGGGCCCCGTCGATGACCAGGGCCTGGCCGCGCATGCGGTCGGCGTCGCCGTCGAGGGTGGAGCTGCGCTCGACCAGCAGCATGTAGACGAGGATGGTGGCGCTGAACGCGAGGCCGGCGCCGAACACCAGCCATTCGGTGAGGCGGCGGCGGGCGCGCAGAAGGCGCAAGGGATGGTGCACTGGCATGGTGGTCTCCTGAGGATGAGCACATGCTAGGCGCGCGCTCGGGCTGGCGCTATTACACCTGAGTATGACAACGGCATAGGGAAGGATAAGGCGCCCGGTGGCGCGGCGCGGCCCGGCCGAGGCGGACCGCTTCGGGCGGCCCGGCCCAGGCGGACTTCGGGCGGCCCGGTTCAGGCGGCGGTCACCAGGGCGTGGCGCGCGTCCGCGCGGCGCGGAGAATGGCGGCGCGCCAGTCCGGCCTGGACCACGAAGGCCGAGGCGGCGGCCGCGTTCATCGGCCGGCCGTACCAGTAGCCCTGGATCTCGTCGCAGCCCCAGGCGCGCAGCAGGCGGCGCTGCTCGTCGCTTTCCACGCCCTCGGCGATCACGGCCAGGCCGAGGTTGTGCCCCAGGCCGATGACGGCCTGGACGATCGAGGCGTCGCCGGTGTCGGGCCCGAGCTGGCGCACGAAGGACTGGTCGATCTTGAGCTTGTGGATCGGGAAGCGCTTCAGGTAGGCCAGGCTCGAGTAGCCGGTGCCGAAATCGTCGATCGACAGGCGCAGGCCGAGCGCGCGCAGGGCGTTCAGGATGTCGACCGCGCGCTGCCCGCCCTCGACCATCACCCCCTCGGTGATCTCGAGCTCGATCAGCTCGGGGCGCACCCCGGTCTGCTCCAGCACCTGGCGCACGCCGTCCACGAAGCCGCGGTGGGCGAACTGGCGCGGCGAGATGTTGACCGCCACCACCAGGGGCTCGGGCCCCAGGCGCTGCCACATGAGGGCCTGCTCGCAGGCGCGCCGCAGCACCCAGTTGCCGATCGCCACGATCTGGCCGGTCTCCTCGGCCAGCGGGATGAATTCCGCCGGCGACACCTGTTCGCCGCCGTGGCGCCAGCGCAGCAGGGCTTCGAAGCCGAGCAGGCCGCCGTCGTCCAGGGCTTGCTGCGGCTGGTAATGGACCTCGAGCTCGCCGCGTTCGATGGCGCGGCGCAGGGCCGCCTCGAGGTGCAGGCGGTGCTCGGTGCGTTCGTTGAGCGAACGCGAGTAGGCCACCAGCTGGTCGCCGCCGCCGCGCCGCGCATGCTGGAGGGCGGCGTCGGCGTTGCGCAGCAGGGCCAGGGCGCCGGCGCCGTCGTCCGGGAAGCCCACGCTGCCCAGGCTCAGGCTGGAGAACAGCTCGTGCTCGTCGCAATTGAAGGGGGTGCGCACGCTTCGCAGCAGGGCGTCGGTGGCTTCCTGCAGCGCCGCGCCGCCCTGCGGCAGGCGGTACAGCACCGCGATGTTGGCGCCGTCCAGGCGGAACACCTCGCCGCCGTGCAGCTGGGCGGCGGCCTCGATGCGCGCCACGATGGCCTGGATCATGCGGTCGCCGAAGCTGTGGCCATAGCCGCCCACCACCGCGCCGAAGCGGTCGATGGTGCCCAGGACCACGGTGTGCGGCTGGACCGGGAGCTGCTGCAGGCGCAGCTCGAAGGTGCGGCGGTCGGGCAGGCCGGTGAGCGGATCGTGGCCGGCCTGGTAGGCCAGCTCGTCCTCGGAGCGGAAGCGCACCCAGATGTGGTACATCATGAACACGGCCGTCAGCAGGGCCAGCACGTTGAACATGTGGACCATGCGGGTGATCAGGGCCACGCTGGCCTCGGTGTCCTGGCTGGTGGCGACGATGGCGGCGCGCGCGCGGTCCTCGAGCGTGTCGACGTGCCCGCCGATCGCGGCGAGGTCGCGCTGCAGCGAGGCCAGCATGGCGCGCTCGGCGATGGCGCCGGCTTCCAGGGCGTGGGCGTACTCGGGGCCGTTGGCGGCCAGGCGCCTGGTGAGGGTGCGCAGGTGGCGCAGTTCGGGATCATCGCCCAGGCCGGCCTGGATCCGCACCAGGCGGTTGGCCAGTTCGAGGCCGAGCGCGCGGTCGGCCTCCATGAAACGCTCGCTGGCGCCGGGAGAGTGGTCGAGCCGCCCGAGCGCCATCTGGTAGCGCTGCACGGCCGCTTCCACGTGGGCCAGCTCGCCCAGCAGCGGCACCTGGCGCGCGAACAGGGGCGCGCTCTCGTGGCGGATCGCGGCGGTGGTGCGCTCCATCATCACCGAGAGCACGATGCCGCTGCCGATCACGGTCGCCAGCAGGGCGTAGACGGCGGGCCGGAAGCGGCGCGTGGCCAGGCGCTGGGGCAGGGTCAGGAGCTGGCGCCCGACCCGCATCGTCACCCGTGGGCGGCTGGCGGGACGGGCGGACAGCCAGTCGTCGAGGCGGCTGAGCAGGGGCATGGGCGCCGGCTCAGTAGATCTGCGGCTCGCCCGAAAGGGCGGACTCGATGCAGCGGATCATGATGTCGCCCTCGAAGGGCTTGCTCAGAAAGCAGGTGGCGCCGGCCGCGAAGGCGCGCCGGCGCAGGGTTTCTTCAGGGAAAGCGGTGATGAAGATGACGGGCACGCCGTGGCCGCCCCGGCGCAGGTGCTCCTGCAGCTCGATGCCGTTCATGCCGGGCATCTGGACGTCGGTCACGACGACGTTGCTGGCGCCCACCGCGCCGGCGTCGAGGAACTGCTCGGCCGAGTCGTACAGGCTGGCCTCGTGGCCCAGCGAGCGCACCAGGCTGCCGAGGGCCTGGCGCACCGAGGCGTCGTCGTCGATGATGGAAATGGTGATGTGGTCTGACACGTGGTGCTCCTGGTGCGGATGCGGAAAGCATCCGGTCATGCCCGCAGAATACCCCCTGTTCCGGCCGCGCGGAATCATACCAGGGTATGAGAGTGGGGGATATGAGGCGGACTCAAGGCCGGCTGGTTTCCAGTCCCAGGGCCTCGGCCATGCGCACCAGGTCGGCGAAGGTCTTGGCCTGCATCTTGCGCATCGCGTTGGCGCGGTGGATCTTGACGGTGATTTCGCTGGTGCCGACCTCGCCCGCGATCTGCTTGTTCATCAGGCCGCTGGCAGCCAGCCCCATGATCTCGCGTTCGCGCGGGGTCAGGGTGGCGAAACGCGCCGCCAGGTCGCTCGCCGCCTGGGAGCTGGCGCGCCGCTCGCTGTCGCGCGCCAGCGCCGCCGCCACCGCGTCCAGCAGATCCTGCTCGCGGAAGGGCTTGGGGAGGAAGTCGACCGCGCCGGCCTTCATGGCGCGCACCGACATCGGGATGTCGCCGTGGCCGGTCATGAACACGATCGGCAGCTCGATGCCGCGGCGCTGCAGCTCGCCCTGGAAATCCAGGCCGCTGTTGCCCTGCAGGCGCACGTCCAGCAGCAGGCAGCAGGGCGCGTCCGGCAGCGGGTGCAGCAGGAACTCCGCGGTCGAGCCATAGGCCAGGGCCTGCATGCCGACCGAGCGCAGCAGGCCGGAGAGCGCCTCGCGCAGGGGCTGGTCGTCATCGATGATGAAGACCACCGGGTCCTTGCCCGCCGGCGTGCCGGCCTTCATGCGCTCACCCGTGCGGGCGGCAGCGAGAAGGCGATGCGCGCCCCGCGCCCGTCTTCCTGGGGCAGCGCGCAGATGCGCCCGCCGTGCGCCTCGACGATGGAGCGGCAGATCGCCAGTCCCATTCCCATCCCATCCTCCTTGGTCGTGTAGAAAGCCTCGAACAGCCGCCCGGCCTGGGCCTCGGACAGGCCAGGTCCGGTGTCGGCCACGGTCACCATCACCCGGCCCTCCGGGTCGAGGCCGGTGGCGACGTCGATCCGGCGCCCGCCGGCGGCGCCGCGCGGCATGGCCGCGATCGCCTGCATGGCGTTCATCACCAGGTTGATCAGCACCTGCTGGAGCTGGACGGCGTCCCCGAGCACCGCCGGCAGCTCGCGTCCCTGGTCCAGGCGCAGCGAGATGCGCTGGGCCGAGAGCTCGCGCTGCACCAGGGCCACGGTGTCGTTCAGCACCTGGTTCAGGTCGAGCTCGCGGCGCTGGGTGTCGCCGCGCCGCGCCAGGGCGCGGATGCGGCGTATCACCTCGCTGGCCCGGCGGGTGTCGTCGAGGATGCGGTCGAGCGCCATGCGCGCCTCGCCGAGGTCGGGCGTGGCGCGGTTCAGCCAGCGCAGGCAGGCGTTGCCGTTGGTGGCCACGGCCGCCAGCGGCTGGTTGACCTCGTGGGCGATCGAGGCCGCCAGCTCGCCCAGGGTGGTCACCCGGGTAACGTGGGCCAGCTGGGCCTGGGCCCGGTGCAGGGCCTCGGCCGCCTCGTGGGCGGCGCTGACGTCCATCAGCGCGCCCAGGTATTCGAAGTCGCCGTTGCTGGCGGCGGTCAGGCTGCTGATGATGTGCACGTGCTTGATCGCGCCGTCCTCCATGCGCAGGCGGTGGCGCAATTCGATCGAGGGCTCGCCGCGGCGCACGCGCGCGATCGCTTCCTGCACCAGCGGCAGGTCGTCCGGGTGGCAGCGGGTGAGCATGCGTTCGATGGTCGGCGGCTCGCTGGGGGCCAGGGCGTAGATGCGCGCGGCTTCGTCCGACCACCAGGTGATCCCGCGCACCGAGTGGAAGCGGAAGCTGCTGGTGCGGCTCAGGCGCTGGGTGCTGGCCAGCAGGGCCTCGCTGATGCGCAGCGACTCCGAGCGGCGGCGCAGCGATTCGGTGGCCGTCAGACCGGCCAGGGCAAGCAGGGTGGTGATGCCGACCGCCGACATGCTGACCACGCAGCGCGCCAGGGAGCGCGACAGCTCGGGGCCGTGGTTGATGGCGAAGGCGGCCACCGTCAGCAGCACGCAGGCCACGCCGGTGACCAGGACGCCGCGGCGCGACCAGACATTGGTGGCGCACAGCACCACGACCACGTACAGCACGGCGATGGCGACGTCGAGCGGGGTGAAGGCGTCGATCAGGAAGATCGCGAGCATCAGCAGGACGATGCCCGCGGCCTGGGCAGGCGAGCGGTTGGAGCGGAACATGGTTAAAGGCTTGTTGTAGGTGTTCTCGTGGCGGCCCCGGACTGTCCGGAACCGCTCCGGCGTCATTATCCCAGTCCTCCAGGCGGGGTGTATCACACCTTGGTATAGGTCGGCGATACCTAGGCCCGATTTTACCCGGCGCCCCGGCTGCCTATCATGATTGTCAAGCCGTCCACCCTCGGAGCGGAGCGACGGCAAACCGGCTAACAGGGAGAGAAGACCATGAACTGGTTCCACAACATGAAGATCGTCAGCAAGATCATGCTCGCGGTGGCTGCGGTGCTGGCGCTGCTGGCCGTGCAGGCGGGCGTCGGCCTGACCGAGATGACGCGCATGCAGGCCGCCGCCGCCGAAGTCCACGGCAAGTGGGCGCCCGGGGTGCGCGAGGCGTTGCTGGTCAAGGCGGGGCTGACCCGCTACCGCACCTACGAGCTGCAGCACGTGCTGTCCGACACCTCCCAGGACCATGCACGCTATGCGTCCGACCTGGCCGCCCAGTCCGAGCAACTGGGGGCCACCATGCGCGAGCTGCGCGTGCTGCTGCGCAGCGACGCCGAACTGGCCGCCTACGTCGAGCTCGAGGGCGAGCTGGCCGCCTACGAGGCGGCCGCCGCCAAGGTGCTGGCGCTGTCGGCCGCCGGCGACAAGCTGGCCGCGCGCGCGCTGCTGCGCGGCGAATCGCGCGAGCATAACTTCCGCAGCGCCGGCCTGGTCGACCGCCTGGTGGGGGTCGAGGAGGCGGGCAGCGCGGCCGCGGTCGAGGCCTCCGGCGCGGCCTGGGCGCATGCGCGCCAGGTCACCATGCTGCTGCTGGGCGCGGGCCTGGCCGGCGGCACGCTGCTGGCATGGTGGGTGGCGCGCCTGATCGCCGCCCCGCTGCGCGAAGCGGTGGCGCTGGCCGGCCGGGTGGCCGAGGGCGACCTGGGCGCCAGCTTCCCGCGCGGCGGCCGCGACGAGACCGGCCACCTGCTCGAAGCCCTGCACCGCATGCAGGAGCGCCTGGTCGGCATGGTGCGCCAGATCCGCGGCGAGGCCGAGCGCCTGGCCGGGGTCTCGGGCGAGATCGTGCGCGGCAGCCAGGAACTGTCCGAGCGCGCCGGCCGCCAGGCGGCGGCGCTCGAGGAGACCGCGGCCACGATGGAGGAAATGGCGGCCACGGTGCGCGACAACGCGGCCAACGCCCTCCAGGCCAGCCAGCTGGCCGGCGCCGGGGCAGGGGCGGCCCAGAGCGGAATGCAGGCGATGGAGGAGGTCGGGGCCACCATGGAGCATCAGCGGCGCGGCCGAGCGCATGGCAACGATCGTCGACGCCATCGACGGCATCGCCTTCCAGACCAATCTGCTGTCGCTGAACGCGGCGGTCGAGGCGGCGCGCGCCGGCGACAGGGGCCGCGGCTTCGCGGTGGTGGCAGGCGAAGTGCGCGCCCTGGCCAACCGCAGCGCCGCCCAGGCCGGCGAGATCCGCCAGCTGATCGGCGAAGCCCTGGCCAGCGTGCGCGCCGGGGCCCAGGTGGCCGGCCGCACCCGGGCCCAGGTGGCCGACATTGCCGACAACGCGCGCCAGGTGGCGCTCCTGATGAGCGACATCAGCGCCGCCACCCGCGAGCAGAGCGGCGGGGTCGAGCAGCTCAGCCGCACCCTGGTCGAGATGGACCTGGCCACCCGCGACAACGCCGCCTTCGCCGGGCGCTCGCAGCAGGCCACCACCCAGCTCGAGCGGCAGTCGGTTCAATTGACGCGCCTGGTCGGCGCCTTCCGCCTGGCGCCGGAAGGCCGCGCGCCCCAGCGCGAGGGCGCGGCCACCCCGGTGCCTGCCGCGCAGCGCCCCCAGCCGCGCCTGGCCGCCGCCTGATGCCCTGCCGTCCACGCCCACCAAGGAGTCGTCCATGAACATGATGCACACCATCCGCCTGGCCGCGATGTCGGTGTCGGTCCTGGCCGTGACCGTCGGCGCCACCCTGATCATCTGCGCCTCCGAGGCGCTGGCGGCCGGCGTGTAGCCGGCCCCATCCTCCGGAAGAGTGCGCAGTCCCTGGCGCGCCGCTATGATGAGCCGTCGGCGCGCGCCATCCCGCCCCCAGAAGAACCATCGCTACAAGGAGAACGCATGTACAAGCACACCATCCTCGCCGCCACGCTGGCCGTTGCGGCCCTCCAGGCCCATGCCAGCCCCGAACTGGCCAAGTCCAAGAACTGCATCACCTGCCATACGCCGGACAAGAAGCTGGTCGGTCCATCCTACAAGGAGATCGCCGCCAAGTACGCGGGCGATGCCGGCGCGGAAGCGCGCCTGGCGGTCAAGATCCAGAAGGGCAGCAGCGGCGTATGGGGCCCGATCCCGATGCCGCCCAACGCCCAGGTCAACGATGCCGACGCCAAGGCGCTGGCGAAGTGGATCCTGGCCCAGAAGTGAGGACGGGCGGCGCGGCGCGCCGCCTTTTTTCTCCACCTGGCGTTCGAAAAAATCGATCATACGACAGTAAATTATCCGTTTTTCATTCCAAGCCGGGGCGCGCATAATCTCTCCATCGCATCGGACATTGCGGAGAGACAGGCGGGCCGGCAGGCCCGCACGGAACCTTCGAAGCGTTCGATGATCCCAATCACACAAGGAGCAGATCATGTTGAACGTACGTAAAAGCAACGAACGCGGCGCCGCAAGCTTCGGCTGGCTCAAATCCCGTCACACCTTCTCCTTCGGCCACTACTACGATCCGAAGCACATGGGCTTCGGTCCGCTGCGGGTGATCAACGAGGACAACGTGGCGCCGGGTCGCGGCTTCGACTCCCACGGCCACCGCAACATGGAGATCATCTCCTACGTGCTGGACGGCGCACTGGAGCACAAGGACAGCATGGGCAACGGCTCGGTGCTGCGCTACGGCGACGTGCAGCGCATGAGCGCCGGCAGCGGGGTCGTGCACAGCGAGTACAACCACTCCAAGACCGAGGGCGTGCACTTCCTGCAGATCTGGATCGAGCCGAACGTGCAGGGCGGCGATCCGGGCTACGAGGAGAAGCACTTCGACGTGGCCTCCAAGACCGGCCGCCTGCGCCTGATCGCCTCGCCCGACGGCCGTGAGGGTTCGGTCTCGCTTCGCCAGGATGCCGAGATCTACGCGACCATCCTCAACGGTGGCGACCCGCTCACCCACCTGCTGCGCGCCGGCCGCCAGGCCTACGTCCACGTGGTGCGCGGCAGCGTCACGGTCAACGGCGTGGCCCTGAGCGGCGGCGACGCCCTCAAGGTGAGCGAGGAAGCCCAGGTGGTCCTGGCCGACGCGGTCGATACCGAAGTGCTGGTGTTCGACCTGCCGCAATAATCAACGGCGCCGCCCCGCGAGGCCGGGGCGGCGTCCATCAGCCAAGCAAGCATATCCACACAGGAGACCAGCATGGAAGTGACATCGACCGGCGGCAAGGGCAAACTGCAGCAGGTGATCCAGATCGGCAAGCACCAGATCCTGACCGACGTTCCCGAGGCCCTCGGGGGCGAAGACAGCGGTCCTGAACCCCACGACATCCTGGCCGCGTCCCTGGCCGCCTGCACCGCGCTCACCGTCAGGCTCTACGCTGGCCGCAAGGGCATGGCCCTGGAGGACATCCGGGTACGAATCGAGCACGGCCAGCATGACGGGGCCTACGAATTCAAGCGCCACATCGAGTACGTGGGCAATCTCAGCCTTGAAGAGCGCCAGCGCCTGACCGACATCGCCAACAAGTGTCCGGTCCACAAGACCCTGAGCGGCGCCATCCGCATCCTGACCGAGGCCGCCTGATTCAGGGCAGGCCCACCAGGCTGGCGCCGCAGGGCTCGGCGATCATGCGCGCGAAAGGCGCGCTGCTCCTGACCCGCTCGATCCACCACCTGAGCGCGGCGCCGTCTTCGCCGCTGCGCCAGGCCAGGTAGAAGGTCTCGTCGGCCTTCGGTTCCACCACCTGCTTTTCCACCAGCAGGCCGCGCGCGATCGCCGGCCGCGCCCAGGCTTCGGGCAGGAAGCCGAAGCCCAGGCCGCGCACCTGGAATTCATATTTCGTGATCATGTCCGGCACCGCGAGCGTGTCCTGGCCGAACAGCAGGCCCACGGTGCGCGCGCCCAGCAGTCGCGCCGAGTCCGAGACCGACACCGCGCGGTAGGGCAGGAGGTCGGCCTTGTCGAGCGGCCGCTCGCTGGCGGCCAGCGGATGGCAGGGCGCCACCGCGAACACGAAGCTGCTGGTCCCGATCGGCTCCAGCGTATATCCCCCTCCCGACGGCCCTTCGCCGGCCGCCCCGACCAGCAGGTCGACGCGGCGGTCGAGCAGGGCGTCCCAGGTGCCCGACAGCGACTCGCGCACGATCCGCAGCCGGGTCTGGTCGGCGGCCTCGTAGAAGGCCTTGATGTCCGGGTCCAGTCCGGCGGCCGACAGCATCGAATCCATCCCGATCGCGATCTCGGTTTCCCAGCCCGAGGCCACGCGCCGCACCCTCGATTCGAGGTCGCTGGCGGCGCGCAGCAGGTAGCGGCCTTCCTTGAGCAGTTCCTGGCCGGCCGGGGTGAGGGCCACCTTGGGTCCGAAGCGGTCGAACAGGCGCACGCCGAGGTCGTCCTCGAGCTTGGAGACGGTGTAGGAGATGGTCGAAGGCACCCGGAACAGTTCCTTGGCGGCGCTCGAGAAGGAGCCCTTGCGGGCGATGGTTTCGATGATCTGGAGGGCGTCGAGGCTGAGTTTGAGCATGGCGGTCCTGGCGGGTTGACCCCGCCATGGTAGCGGCTTTGGCGGCCGCCTACCAAGTCCCGTCCGTAACGCGACAGCAATCTGATTCTATCGACGCGAACGCGGTCAAACGATACTGCAGCTATCCGGTTCGGCGCGCCTCCGCACGCCGCGCCGGCCAGAACAAGGAGCGAGCAATGTACCTCATTTCACTCGGCGCCGGCATCCTCGTCGGGATCATCTATGGCCTCATCAACGTGCGCTCGCCGGCCCCGCCGGCCATCGCCCTGGTCGGCCTGCTCGGCATGCTGCTCGGCGAGCAGGTGGTGCCGGTGGCCAAGCGCATGCTGGAAGGCGCCCCGATCACCCGAGCCTGGTTCCAGTCGGAGTGCCAGCCCAAGATCACGGGCGTGCCGCCCGCGGCCAAGGAAGGCGCGGACGCCGCCGCCCCCGACACCCGCCACGGCTGAACTCGCCAGAGTCGCACCGATTCGGCCGAACCCCCATCGCCGGCCACGGCATGCCGCCGCGGCTGCTTTTTCCACCACAGGAGAACCACCATGACCAATCCAAAACTCGAAGTCCTGACCCCGCAGAACTCCCAGCTCATCATCATCGACCACCAGCCGCAGATGGCCTTCGGCGTGCAGTCGATCGACCGCCAGGCCCTGAAGAACAACGTGGTCGGCCTGGCCAAGGCGGCCAAGGTGTTCAACATTCCGACCGTGATCACGACCGTCGAGACCGAGTCCTTCTCGGGCCACACCTATCCTGAAATCCTGGACGTGTTCCCGGGTCACCAGATCCTCGAGCGCACCTCGATGAACTCCTGGGACGACCAGAAGGTCCGCGACGCGCTCAAGGCCAACGGCCGCAAGAAGGTGATCGTGGCCGGCCTGTGGACCGAGGTCTGCAACACCACCTTCGCCCTGTGCGCGATGCTGGAAGGCGACTACGAGATCTACATGGTGGCCGACGCCTCGGGCGGCACCAGCAAGGACGCCCACGACTTCGCCATGCAGCGCATGGTGCAGGCCGGCGCCGTGCCGGTCACCTGGCAGCAGGTGCTGCTGGAATGGCAGCGCGACTGGGCGCACCGCGACACCTACGAGGCCGTGATGAAGATCGTCACCGAGCACTCGGGCGCCTACGGCATGGGCGTGGACTACGCCTACACCATGGTGCACAAGGCCGCCGCCCGCAACAAGGGCGACAACCCGGTGCTGGCGCCGGTCGCCGCGCCGGTGCGCTAAGCGCCCATCCGCCGGGCCGCGCCGTGCGCGCGGTCCGGCGCAGCCAGACCGTTTCAACCATGGCGCCGGGCCTCGTGCCCGGCGCCCTGCCAAGGTGACCAGACATGCAAGCACAGCCGACCCCGGGCACTTCGCCTGCCCTCATCCTCATCAACGGATGCTTCCACACCGTCGACCGCGCCCAGCCCCAGGCCAGCGCGGTCGCCATTCGCGACGGCCGCTTCCTGGCCGTCGGCGACAGCGACTACGTGATGCGCTTCCGCGATCCGGACAGCCAGGTGATCGACCTGAACGGCCGCACCGTGATCCCGGGCCTGAACGACTCCCACCTGCACCTGATCCGGGGCGGGTTGAACTACAACCTGGAGCTGCGCTGGGAAGGCGTGCCCTCGCTGGCCGACGCGCTGCGCATGCTCAAGGAACAGGCCGACCGCACGCCCAACCCGCAATGGGTGCGCGTGGTGGGCGGCTGGAACGAATTCCAGTTCGCCGAGCGTCGCATGCCGACGCTCGACGAAATCAACGCCGCCGCGCCCGATACCCCGGTGTTCATCCTGCACCTGTACGACCGCGCGCTGCTCAACCGCGCGGCCCTGCGCGCGGTGGGCTATACCAAGGACACGCCCAACCCGCCGGGCGGCGAGATCGTGCGCGACGCGGCGGGCAACCCCACCGGGATGCTGATCGCGCGCCCGAACGCGATGATCCTCTACGCCACCCTGGCCAAGGGCCCCAAGCTGCCCTACGACCTGCAGGTGAACTCCACGCGCCAGTTCATGCGCGAACTGAACCGCCTGGGCCTGACCTCGGCCATCGACGCCGGCGGCGGCTTCCAGAATTATCCCGAGGACTACGCGGTCATCGAGGAGCTCGACCGCGCCGGCCAGCTGACGATCCGCATCGCCTACAACCTGTTCACCCAGAACAAGGGCCAGGAGCTGGAAGACTTCCAGCGCTGGACCGGCATGGTGGCGCCGGGGCAGGGCAGCGACTACTACCGCCACAACGGCGCCGGCGAGATGCTGGTGTTCTCGGCCGCCGACTTCGAGGACTTCCTCGAGCCGCGTCCCGAGCTGGCGGCCGGCATGGAAGACGAGCTGGAAAAGGTGGTGCGCCACCTGGTGCAGAACCGCTGGCCCTTCCGCCTGCACGCCACCTACGACGAATCGATCTCGCGCATGCTCGACGTGTTCGAGAAGGTGAACCGCGAGATTCCCTTCGACGGCCTGCACTGGATGTTCGACCACTGCGAGACCATCACCCCGCGCAACATCGACCGCGTCAAGGCGCTGGGCGGAGGCATCGCGATCCAGCACCGCATGGCCTTCCAGGGCGAATACTTCGTCGAGCGCTACGGCAGCGAGGCGGCGCGCCAGACCCCGCCGGTCAAGCGCATGCTGGACACCGGTGTGCCGGTCGGCGCCGGCACCGACGCCACCCGGGTGGCCAGCTACAACCCCTGGACCTCGCTGTACTGGCTGGTGTCCGGGCGCACCGTGGGCGGCCTGCCGCTGTACGGCAGCGGCGGCCACCTGCCGCGCAGCGTCGCGCTCGAGCTCTGGACCGCGGGCAGCGCCTGGTTCTCGAGCGAGCATGGCCGCAAGGGCAAGATCCAGGAAGGCATGCTGGCCGACCTGGCGGTGCTGTCCCAGGATTTCTTCAGCGTCGACGAGGAAGCGATCAAATCCATCGAATCGGTGCTGACCGTGGTCGGCGGCAAGGTCGTCCACGGCGCCGCCGAGTTCAGCGCGCTGGGGCCGCCGCCGATCCCGGTGCTGCCGGAATGGTCGCCGGTGCGCAGCACGCCTGGCCACTGGAGAAAGAGCGCGCCGGCGGCCCAGCCGGCCGCCCTGGCCCACCAGTGCCGCGGCGCCTGCGGCGTGCACGCCCACCAGCACGACGTCGCGCGCCGCTCCAAGGTGCCGGTGTCGGACTTCAGCGGCTTCTGGGGGGCGCTGGGCTGCAGCTGCTTCGCGTTCTGACATGGCGGCCCCACACAACCAGCGCCTGGAAGGCGTGAGCATGGGCTTCCTGGCGGGCTACGTCGACACCCTCGGCTTCATCGCCCTGTTCGGCCTGTTCACCGCCCACGTCACCGGCAACTTCGTGCTCATCGCGGTGTCGCTGGCCGACCCGGCCCAGACGCCCAGCCTGCTCAAGCTGCTGGCCTTCCCGGCCTTCATCCTGGGCGTGGCGGCGGCGCGCCTGCTGGTGGCCTATTGCGAGGGACACGGCCGGCCGGCGGTCAAGCCCTCCTACCTGCTGCAGGCCTTGCTGCTGGCCGGCTTCATGGCCTGCGGCATGCTGGCCGAGCCGGTGGGCGACAGCGTCGGCGCGTTCGCGATGGCGGCCGGCCTGCTGGGCGCGGCGGCCATGGGGGCGCACAGCGCGGCCAGCAAGCTGCTGCTCACCCACCTGGCCCCGACCTCGATGATGACCGGGAACGTGACCCAGCTCGTGATCGACGGCGTCGACCAGCTGCGCGGGGCGGGCGACGCCGCCACGCGCGCCCGTTGCGGCAAGTTCTTCTGGCCGGTGCTGGCCTTCGCCCTGGGCTGCGTGGCGGCCGCTTTCGCCTACCTGGCCTTCGGCTTCGTGGCGCTGGCCGTCCCGCTTGCGATACTATGCCTGCATCTCTTCCTTCCTGAACCCGCGGCGCAATGACCAAGAACCGCCTGGAGGCCTTCAGCGACGGCGTGATCGCAATCATCATCACGATCATGGTGCTGGAGCTGAAGGTCCCGCATTCCACCGAGCCCGAGGCGCTCCTCGACGCGCTGCCCGGCTGGCTGCGCTATGGGCTGAGCTTCGTCTACGTGGGCATCTACTGGGTCAACCACCACGCCCTGCTGGACCGCGCCACCCGGGTCGACTGGGCCGCGCTGTGGGCCAACCTGCACCTGCTGTTCTGGATGTCGCTGATCCCCTGGGTCACCGCCTGGGCCGGCGAGAATCCGACGGCGCCGGTCCCGGTGGCCATGTACGGCGTGGTGCTGCTCCTGTGTTCCGGCTCCTTCATGCTGCTCGCATGGCGCCTGCGCGAAGGCGCCGATGGCCACGTGCTGGCCTGGAGCAACCGCAGGAACGCGATGTCGCTGCCGGCCTACGCGCTGGCGGTGGGCGTGTCGCTGTGGCGTCCCCCGCTGGCCGCCGCGGTCCACGTGCTGCTGGCGCTGGCCTGGCTGGTGCCGCAGGGCCAGCTGCGTCAGGCGCGGGGCTGAGGCGGGACCGCCCATGGCCTCCCGGTGGCATGCTCTGGCGCGTTGCCTGCTCCTGCTGGGAGCCTGCGCCGCAGCCTGCCTACCGGCGGCAGGAGGCGCCCTCGACCAGCTCGAGCACCGGCGCTGGATCGCGGCCGACGGCGGCCCCAGCCAGGTCGGCGCGATCGCCCAGACCTCCGACGGTTTCCTCTGGCTCGGCACCAACGACTCGCTGATGCGCTTCGACGGCTCGCGCTTCGTGCGCTTCGAGCCGCCGGGGAGCAACCGCTTCAACATCGTAGCTTCGCTGCTGCCGGACGGCGACGCGCTCTGGGTCGGCCTGCGCTACGGTGGGGTGCGCCGCATCGAGGGCGGGCGCGTCACCGACCATGGCCTGGAGCAGGGCTTGCCCGAGGGCGCGGTGTACGGGCTGGCGCGCGACCGCGACGGCGTCCTCTGGGCGGCCGTCGACGACGGCCTGGCGCGCTTCGACGGGCGGCGCTGGGAGATCGTCGATGCCGCCCTCGGCTTCCCGGTGCGCAAGGCGCGCGCCGTCTTCCTCGACCGCGAAGGCGTGCTGTGGGCTGCCAGCCACGACCGCCTGTTCTACAAGCCGCCCGGCGCGGCCGGCTTTTCCCCCGCCGGGGTGGAGGTGGAATGGGCCAGCCGCATGGCCCAGGCCCCGGACGGCGCGCTCTGGATCGCCGAGCGCCACCGCGGCATGCTGCACCGGGTGAAGCTCAGGGATGGACGGGTCGAACACGCGTCGCGCCCGCTGGGCCTCGGCTCCAGCGGCCTGCTGTTCGATCGCACCGGCGCGCTCTGGATCGCCACCTCGGGCGACGGCTTGCGCCACCTTCCGGCGCCGGCCAGCCTGGCGGCGCTGGACCGCGCCGAGCATGTCGACAGCCGTTCCGGTCTGTCGGGCGATTTCGTCTGGCAGCTGTACGCGGACTACGAGGGCAATCTCTGGGCCGGCACCAGCGCCGGCCTGGACCGCTTGCGCGAACGCACCCTGGTGCCGGCCGGGCTGCCGCGCGGCACCCATAACGTGGCCCTGGCGGCGGCGCCGGACGGCAGCATCTGGGCGGGGCCGGTCAACCGCCCGGCCCTGCGCATCGGTCCCGATGGCGTGGTCGGCGTGGCCGGCATGCCGCCGCCCGTGACTGCGGCGGTGGCCGACCGGGACGGGACGGTGTGGATGGGCGGTCCGGGCGGGATCTGGCGCAGCCAGGGCGAGCGGCTGGTCAAGGTGGCGCCGCTGCCCAGCGGCGAGGTGACCGAGTCGGCGGTGCGGGCGCTGACGCGCGGGCCGGACGGCGCGCTCTGGGTCTCGCTCAACCGCCTCGGACTGTTCCGGCTGCAGGACGGACGCTGGCAGGCGCTGCCCGCGCCCAGCGCCGCGCCCAGCCAGCGCATGCCGGTCGTGGCCTCCTGCGCGCCCGATGGCCAGTTGTGGTTCGGCTACCGCGACAACCTGGCGGTCTCGCGCGATGCCGGCGGCGAGCGGCGCTGGACCCGCGAGGACGGCCTCGACCTGGGGCACGTCACCGCCCTGGCGCACGAAGGCGGGCGCACCTGGCTGGGCGGCCAGCACGGCCTGGGCGTGATCGAACGCGGCATCTACCGCAGCGTGGGCCTGCCGGCCAACGGACTGTTCGAGAACATCTACGCCATCGTGCCGGTCGCCCAGCGCGCCGCCAAGGAGGGGAACCCGCCGTCCGACCTGTGGATCCAGTCGCGCTCGGGCATCTTCCAGCTCGACGCCGGGGAGTTGCGCCAGGCCCTGCTGGATCCCGCTCACCGGGTGCGCTACCGCTCCTACGACCTGATGGGGGGTCTCGCCAACGACCCGTATGGCGTGCTGCCGCTGCCGACCGCGGTGCGCGGGGCCGACGGGCGCCTGTGGTTCTCGGCCAGCGCCGGCGTGGCCTGGATCGATCCGAGCCGGCCGGCGCCCGGCCTGGCGGGGCCGGTGGCCACCATCGAAGCGGTCACGGTCGACGGCGCGCGGGTCGCGACCGGCCAGCCGGGCAGCTTCGGGCCGGCCACCCAGCGCGTGGTGTTCGACTACACCGCGCCAAGCCTGTCGGCGCCCGAGCGCCTGAATTTCCGCTACCGCCTCGACGGCTACGACGGGGCGTGGCATGATGCGGGCCGCCAGCGCGAGGCCGTCTACACCGGCCTCGGGCCGGGGAGCTACACCTTCCGCGTGATCGCCTACAACGAGGAGGGCGCGCGCAGCAGCAGCGAGGCGCGCTACGACTTCCACATCGAACCGGTGTTCTACCGCCGTCCCGGCTTCGTGCTGCTGGTGGCGGCGGCCGCCGCGCTCGGCCTGTGGCTGCTGTACCGCGCCAACCTGCGGCGCGCGGGGCGCCAGCTGCGCCAGCGCCTGGAAGAGCGGCACCGCGAGCGCGAGCGCATCGCGCGCGAACTGCACGACACCCTGCTGCAGGGGTTCAACGGGCTGGTGCTGCGCTTCCAGGTGATCGCCGACTCGCTCGGGCCGCAGCACCCGGCGCGGGCCGAGATCGAGCGCATCCTGGACCGCGCCGACCAGGTGCTGATCGAGGGCCGCGACCGTGTGCGCGCCCTGCGCGGCGCGACTGGTAAGGGCAGTCTGGAAGACGCGCTGGGCGAGTGCGGCGCCGAGTCGGCGGCCGGCCGCGAGACCGTGTTCGCGATCGAGGTCACCGGCAGTCCGCGCCGCCTGCACGACGAGGTGCGCGACGAGGCCTACTGGATCGGACGGGAAGCGATCGCCAACGCCTTCGCCCACGCCCAGGCCAGGCGGATCGACGTCACGGTCGACTACGGCGTGCGCCTGCTGAGGCTCGCGGTGCGCGACGACGGCGCCGGCATCGCGCCCGAGCATGCCGGCCCGCGCGGCCGCCCGGACCATTGGGGCATGCGCGGCATGCACGAGCGCGCGGCCCAGCTGGGCGGGACCCTGGCCGTGCGCGGCGTCCCGGGGGAGGGCAGCGAGGTGATGCTGTGCGTGCCGGCGGCGCGCGCCTATGTGGGCGACGCGCGGGAAAAGCGCCAGGGACCTGGCCGCAACGGTTCGCAGAGTACGCAAACTACGCAGACGACGCAGATTACGCAGGACACCCACAACATGCAGGAAGGCGGGCGCACGCGCCCGTTGGCACCAACCGACAACAATGACGAGGCATAACGTGAATACCCCAGCCACCCCAATCAGTGTCCTGATCGCGGACGACCATCCCCTGATGCGCGAAGGGATCGCCGCCGTCATCGCCAGCCAGCCCGACATGCGGGTGGTCGGCGAGGCAGGCGATGGCCGCGAGGTCGTCACCCTGTACCGCGCGCTGCGCCCGGACGTCTGCCTGATCGACCTGCAGATGCCGAACCTGAACGGGATGGAGGCGATCCAGGCGATCCGCGCCGAGTTTCCCCAGGCCTGCCTGGCCATCCTCACCACCTACAAGGGGGACGCGCGGGCCATGCACGCGATCAAGGCCGGAGCCCAGGGCTACCTGCTCAAGAGCGCGCTACGCAAGGAACTGACCGACGCGATCCGGGCGCTGGCCAGCGGCCACCGCTACTTCCCGCCGCAGATCGCGGCCGAGCTGGCCAACCACCTGGGCCAGGAATCGCTCACGGTGCGCGAGCTGCAGGTGCTGGAACTGATCGCGCGCGGCTACGGCAACAAGCAGATCGGCACGACCCTGGGCCTGTCCGAGGACACGGTCAAGGGCCACATGCGCAGCATCATGGAAAAGCTCGGGGCCAACAACCGCACCCACGCGGTGACGATCGGCATCGAGCGCGGCTTCCTCGAAATCTGAGAGCCGCCCGGGGCGGCGTGGCCTTGCGCCGGCCGGACCCGGGCGATTTCGGTAGAAACGGAGCCAACACTTTCGTGTGGTCGGGCCGCGCCCCGATCTTGTCTTATCAATATGCGCCCCGCACTGCACCATGACGGCTGAATTCGTAACCACCAGCCACATGGAGAAAGCACGTGCACACCGCGATTGCGTTTCCGGCCGCCCGTCCGGCCACCATGCCCCTCCCGTCCGCCTCCCAGGGCGGCCTGCCCGCCTGGCAGGTCAAGCGGGTGACCGACTACATCGACGCCAACCTGGGCGCCACCCTGCGCACCTGCACCCTGGCCGCGACCCTGGGCCTGTCGGTCAGCCATTTCACGCGCGCCTTCAAGCATAGCGTGGGCGTGCCGCCGCGCGTCTTCGTGATCCGGCGCCGCCTGGCGGCCGCCTGTGCGGCCATGCTGGACTCGAGCCAGCCGCTGACCGCCATCGCCCATGCCCACGGCTTCTGCGACCAGTCCCATTTCACCCGCACCTTCCACGAAGTGATCGGGGTCGCGCCCCAGGCCTGGCGCCGGCGCCAGGAAGCCATGACGGCCGAGGCGGCATAGCGGGCGCAGTAATTTCGAGGAAGTTGGTAAGGTAGGGGCTGCAAAAATGACAAGGAGCCCCGCGCGATGTTCGACTTCATCACCAAGTTCCTCGAATCCAGCGGCTATCTGGGCGTGTTCGCGCTCATGGCGCTGGAAAATGTCTTTCCGCCCATCCCTTCCGAACTCATCATGCCTTTCGCCGGCTTCGTGGCGGCGCGCGGCGACCTGCACGTCGCGGGCGTGCTGATCGCCGGCACCGCCGGTTCGATTGCCGGCGCCTTGCCCTGGTATTACGCGGCCAAGATCTATGGCAAGGAGAGGCTGGAGAAATTTGCCGACAAGCATGCCCGCTGGATGACGGTGACCCACGGCGAGATCGAGCACGCGCTCGAGGCCTTCGATCGCCACGGCCGCAAGGTGGTGCTGTTCGGCCGCCTAATCCCGGCGATCCGGACCCTGATCTCGGTGCCTGCCGGGCTGGCCTGCATGCCGATGGCCCAGTTCCTGTTGTATTCGACGATCGGCTCCCTGATCTGGACCGGCATCCTCACCTCCGCAGGTTACCTGCTGGAAAGCCAATACGAAAGGGTGTCGCAATACGTCGATCCCGTTTCCAAGGGCATCCTGATCTTGCTGGTGGGATGGTATCTGTACCGCGTGGCAACCTGGAAACCCAAGGAGACCTGAGGGCGCGGCCGGGCGGCGAGGCGCGCGCGCAACGTTGCTGCGCTGCGGTACGCGGCGTTTTCGGCGCATTGGCTACAATCCGCCTGTTCGCATGCAGGCCTTAGTCAATGAAGAACCAGCTGTTGGAAGATATCGGCGCGAACGATTCCGCGCCCAACGGAAACCCGCGCGCCCGGCTTGCCGGTCGCCGGCCGGCCACGCCGCCGCCTGATCCCGCGCCGCGCCCGAAGGTGTGGCGCGAGCGCCAGAACGCGTCGGCGGAGGAGACGCGCGCCCCGCGCCAGGAACGTCCGCCGGAGCCGCCGCCCGAGCCGCCGCCGTCCCCGTTCACCGCGTCCCCGTCCTTCAGCGCGGACTTTTCGTCCTTCGCCAGCCAGGAGCCGGACCTCTCGATCCAGCTGCCCGAGGAGCCCGTGCCCTGGACCGAACGCTGGGGGCGCAAGTTGCTCGGCTGGAGCATCGCCACGGCGGCCGTGGCCGCCATCGTGGGCGCCGGCTGGTGGATTTACGGGGATACCCAGGTCGAATCGACCCTGGCCCTGGTCGCCGACCAGAGTCCGGCGCCGACGACTCCTGCGCCAGTCCTGCCGGCCGCGCCAAGCACCAGCGCGCCGGTCGCGAGCGCTCCAGTATCAAACGCCCCTGCCTTGAGCGGCCCTGCCGTGAGCGACCCTGCCTTGAGCGGCCCTGTCCCAGCCGCGCCCACGGTGGCCGCGCCCGCCAATGAGATGGCGACGGCGCCGCAGCCCGCGGCAGCCAGCCTCGACGCCGGCGAAGAGGCCATCGCCGGCGCTGCCGGCGCCGCCGGCGCGGCGGTGGTCGCCGCCGCGGCGCGCAAGGCGGTCGGCGATCCCGCGCCGCCAGCGCCCAGGAGCGCCCCGGTGAAGAAGACCCCCCGGCCCGCCGCGCGCCCGGCGCAGCCGCCGGCCCGGCGCGAACTGGCCGCCGTGCGCACGGCGCCCCGCGTCGTCGCCGAGCGTCCCGCGCCGCCGCCCGCCGCGCCGGCGGTCCAGGATTCCCTCGAGGAGACCCTGCGCCAGTGCCGCGCCGCCGGCTACCACGCCAGCATGTGCCTCAAGCGCGGCTGCACCGCCACCAAGTTCGGCCTGGCCTGCCGCGGCTGAACCGCGGCGCGGGCTTTCCCTAGCCCGGCTGGACGCTCGGCTCCAGCTCGGCCGCCAGGGCCGCGAGCGGGGCCAGCGCCGCCGCGTATTCCAGTTCACCGATGGCGCGCCGCAGCTCGGCCAGGGTGGCCGCATGGCGTCCGTCCGCCAGCAGGGCCTCGAGCTCGGTGAGGGCATCCTCGGCGCGGGCGTCGTCGGCGTGCAGGTAGTCGCGCAGGCGGGCCGCCACCTCGGCCAGCGCGGCCGGCGCCGCGGCAGGCGCGATCGGGCGCGGCTGGGCAGCCGCGTCCAGCAGGGCCAGGCCCGCAAGCGCGGTCTCGGTGGCGGCCACCAGGGCCGGCGCCTGCTGCGCCAGGCGCTCGAAGTGGCCGCTGCGCAGCTCGTGTTCCATGCGGCTGGCGGCGGCCGCCAGCTCGAGCGCGCCGACATAGGCGGCGCTCGACTTGAGATTGTGCGCCAGCGCCTGCAGGCGCGCGTGGTCGCCCTGGGCCAGCGCGTCGCGCAGCGCCTTGGGCGCGCCCGCGTACTCCCGCACGAAGCTGGCGGCGCGCTTGTCGAGCAGGCTGCGGCGGCCGTCGACCTTCGCCAGCGCCTGCTCCCAGTCGATGCCGGGCGCCGCCGGCAAGGGCGGGCCCGCTTCCTCGGCCGCCGGCGCGGCGCGGCCGGTTTCCCCTTCCGGCAGCGGGCGCCCGACCAGGCGCGCCGGATCGATCCAGCGGATCAGGCAGGCGAACAGCAGGTCGGGATCGATCGGCTTGGTCAGGTGGTCGTTCATGCCGGCGGCCAGGCTGCGCGCGCGGTCGGATGGCAGCGCGTGGGCGGTCATGGCAACGATCGGCAGCCCGTCCAGGTGGGCGTGCCTGCGCAGCTCGCGGGCGGCGCTCAGGCCGTCGAGTTCCGGCATCTGGATGTCCATCAGCACCAGGTCGTAGTCGCCGTCGAGCGCCATGCGCAGCGCCTCGGCGCCGTCCACCGCCACGTCGACCCGCATGCGCGCCGCCGCCAGGAAGTCGAGCGCCACCTCGCGGTTGTCGGCGTTGTCCTCGGCCAGCAGGATGCGGGCGCCGTCCAGGCGCGACAGGTCCGGCCAACGCTCGGCGGCCGCCGCCGGGGCGGGTGGGTCGGCCGCCGGCTGCAGCACCTGGAGCAGGCTGTGGTAGAGCAGGGCCGGCCCGACCGGCTTGTGCAGGAAGGCGTCGAAGGCCGGCTCGCCCTCGTGGCGCAGCACCGCGTCGCGGGTCAGGGCGCTCACCATCAGGATCGCAGGCGGCGCCTCGCCGGGCGCGCATTCGCGGATGCGGCGGATGGTCTGCATGCCGTCCATCTCCGGCATCCGGTAGTCCATCAGCACCACCCGGTAGGGATCGCGCGCGCGGCGCGCGGTCTCGAGGCGGGCCAGGCAGGCGTGGCCGCCGTCGACCGCGTCGGCGCGCACGCCGAGCGCGTGCAGCATCTCGACCAGGGCCTCGCGGGCGGTGGGGCTGTCGTCCACCACCAGGGCGCGCACCCCTTGCAGGATCGAGGCCGGGGCGTTGCCGGCGGCCTGGCCCGGGGCGATCCCGAGCGGCACCGTGAAGCTGAAGCAGCTGCCGGCGTTGGGGGTGGAGCTGACGCTGATCTCGCCGCCCATCAGTTCGACCAGCTGGCGCGAGATCGACAGGCCCAGGCCGGTGCCGCCGTATCGGCGCGTGATCGAGCTGTCGGCCTGGGTGAAGGACTGGAACAGGCGCCCGATCTGTTCCGGGCTCATGCCGATGCCGGTGTCGCTGACCGCGAAGCGCAGGCTGACGCCGGCCGCGTGGCGGGCCTCGACCGTGACCGAGACCACGATCTCGCCGCGTTCGGTGAACTTGACCGCGTTGCCGGTCAGGTTGATCAGCACCTGGCCCAGGCGCAGCGGGTCGCCCACCAGGCGCGCCGGCACGCCCGGGGCCACGCGGAACACCAGCTCCAGGCCCTTGGCGTCGGTGCGCACCCCGATCAGGCTGGCAAGATGGTCGAGCATCTCGTCCAGCTCGAAGGGCAGCGACTCGATCTGCAGCTTGCCGGCCTCGATCTTGGAGTGGTCGAGGATGTCGTTGATCAGGGCCATCAGGTGCTCGCTGGCGCCCAGCACCTTGGACAGGTAGTTGCGCAGGCGCGGGCTGGGCTCGCCCATCAGGGCCAGCCGGCTCATGCCGATGATGGCGTTCATCGGGGTGCGGATCTCGTGGCTCATGTTGGCCAGGAACTCGGACTTCATGCGCGCCCCGGCCTCGGCGCGCAGCATGGCGTTCTGCATGGCCTTGGTGCGCAGGCCCAGCACCCGCATGAAGACCAGCATGTCGAAGGTGCTGCCGAATTCGAGCGCGTGCATGGTCCAGAAGGTGGCCGGCAACTTGCCGTTGATGACCTGGGCGGTGACGGCGGCAGAGAAGAAGCTGGCGGCCCAGCCGATCAGCAGCCAGCTGCCGACGCGGTCGCCGGCGCGCGCGCGGCGCCAGGCGCCCGGCAGGCCGAACAGCATGGGGGTGATGCCCAGCGTGCCGACGATCAGCACCAGGGGCTTGTGGCCGATCAGGCCCAGGCCGAAGCCTGCGGCGGTCAGCACGCACAGGATGGCGCAGCCGTGCATCAGGCGCAGGAAGCCGCGGTCGAGGCCGGGCCGGGCCAGGGCCTGGGCGATGAACAGGTAGGCGCCGCAGGAGGCCATGATGGAGGCGATGCCGGCGCCGTGCTCGCTGAACCAGGGATGGCCGCGCCACATGAACTGGTCGGCGATGCCGAACCAGCATGCGGAATACAGCGTGACCGAGCCCACCATCAGCGCGTACTTGCCGAACATGGCGTCGCGCAGGGTGAACCACTGGCCCAGGGCGTACAGGAACAGGCAGGCGCCCAGGCCCAGCATCACGCCCTGCAGCATCTGTTCCTCGAGCGAAGCGATGTGGAAGGCAGCCGGCTGCATGAACCTGAGCGGCAGGATGGTCGGGCCGAGCGTCTCGATCCGCAGCAGCACCGTCTGGCGCGCGCCCGGCTCCAGGCGCAGCACCACGGCCGGCACGCGTCCCTTGAGGGCCCAGCCGTCCTGCTGCTGGGCGCGGCCGGCGGATCCGGCCTTGCGCAGCCTGCCTTCGCGTTCCACGTAGACGTCGACCCGGTCGAGCAGGGCGAAGTCGGCCTGCAGCACCCAGTTCTCGGGCGCGCCCGGCGCCAGGTCGACCGGGATCCGGACCCAGGTGGCGCCCTCGAGCATGCCGAGGGTGGCGTAGGCGCCGCCCGGAGGCGCGAAGGCGGCGCCGGCCGTCGCGGCGGCGGCGGCGTCCAGGCGCCGCTCGGGGTCGCGCAGGGTGGAGACCGAGGGCCAGGCCTCGACCCGTTCGAGCCGGCCGTCGAGCACCAGGGCCGCCTGGGCGGCGGCGGGCGGCGCGCACCAGGCCAGCAGGGACAAGAGGCAGGCCAGCAGCCAGGTCCGCAGGAAGCACGGCGTGGAAGGCAGGCGCGGCTTCATTCCGGCGCGCGCCAAGCGATGCGGTTGCGGCCGGCCTGCTTGGCCCGGTACAGCTGGGCGTCGGCCGCCTCGAACAGCTCGGCCGGCAGCTCGGCGCCGGCGGCGTCCAGGGTGGCCCCGCCCACGCTCACGGTCAGCACCGGCGCCACGTTCGAGGCTTCGTGGGCGATGCGCAGTTCGGCCACCGCCTGGCACAGGGCCTCGACCACCTGGCGCGCGTGCGCGGCGTCGGTTTCCGGCATCAGGAGCACCAGTTCCTCGCCGCCGTAGCGGGCCGCGAGGTCGCCGGGGCGGCGCATGGCGGCGCCGGCCACCCGCGCCACCGAGCGCAGCGCGCGGTCGCCGGCCGGGTGGCCGTAGCGGTCGTTGTACTGCTTGAAGGAATCGATGTCGAGCAGGGCCAGCGACAGCGGCTGGCGGGTGCGGCGCGCGCGCTGGTATTCGAGGGCGTACTTCTCGTCGAAGCGGCGGCGGTTGGCCAGCTCGGTCAGGCCGTCGATGTTGGCCAGGCGTTCGAGCATGCGGCGCTGGCGCACCACCTGCAGGTGCAGGGCCACCCGCGCCATCACCACGGTCGGGTTGAAGGGCTTGACGATGTAGTCCGAGGCGCCCATCTTGAGGCCGTTGGCTTCGTCCTCGGGCCGGTCCAGGCCCGAGATGAAGATCACCGCGATGTGCTCGGTGTGCGGGTCGGCGCGCAGCTGGCGCAGCACCTCGTAGCCGTCCATGTCCGGCATCATCACGTCCAGCAGGATGAGGTCGGGCTGGTGGCGCTCGGCGCGCTCCAGGGTCTGGGCGCCGTTCTTCGCCAGCAGCACCGTGTACTCCGGCTTGAGCAGGTCTCCCAGGACCTCGCGGTTGATGGCGTCATCGTCCGCCACCAGGACTTTCTGGGTCTCGACTACGTTCATGCGCTTCCTTCCAGGCTGATCTCGAGCTGGGACGCCAAGGCCGACAGCGGCGCCAGCGCCGCAGCATACTCGATTTCGGCAATGGCGCGCCGCAGGGGTTCCAGGGCGTGCTCGTGGGCGCTGCCGGCCAGCAGGGCGGCCAGTTCGGCCAGCGCATCTTCGGCGCGCGCGTCGTCGGCGCGCAGGTAGGTGTCGAGGCGCGCGGCGACCTGGGCCAGCGCGTCGGCGTCTGGCGGGTGCGGCAGGGCCGCGGCCGCGAGTAGCGAGAGCGCCGCCAGCGCCGATTCGGTGGCCGCGACCAGGGGCGGCACCAGGACCCCGACGCGCTCCACCAGCCCGGCGCGCAGCTCCTGTTCGAGCCGGCCGGCGGCGGTGGACAGTTCGACCGCGCCCACGTAGGCGGCGCTCGACTTCAGGTTATGGGCCAGCAGCTGCAGGCGCGCATGGTCGCCGCCGCGCAGGGCTTCGCGCAGGAGGCGTGGGGCCCCGGCGTACTCGCGCACGAAGCTGCCCGCGCGCTTCTCGAGCCGGCTGCGCTGGCCGTCGACCTTGTCCAGGGCTTGCGCCCAGTCGATGCCGGCCACCTCCGGCAGGGCCCAGGCCGCGGGCGCCGGAGCCGGCGCCGCGGCGGGACGCTGCGGGCGCTCGGGCAGGGGGCGCCCGGCCAGGCGCGCCGGGTCGATCCACTTGAGCAGGGTGCAGAACAGCAGGTCGGGGTCGATCGGCTTGGTGACGTGGTCGTTCATGCCGGCTTCCAGGCTCCTGGCGCGGTCGCTCGGCATGGCGTGGGCGGTCATGGCCACGATCGGCAGCTTGCCGAGCTGCGGCATGGCGCGGATGCGGCGCGCCGCTTCCAGTCCGTCGATGCCGGGCATCTGGATGTCCATCAGCACCAGGTCGTAGTCGCCGGCCTGCGCCATGCGCACGGCTTCCAGGCCATCGAAGGCGACGTCGACCCGCATGCGGGCGGCCGCCATGAAGTCGAGCGCGACTTCGCGATTGTTGGCGTTGTCCTCGGCCAGCAGGATGCGTGCGCCGTCCAGGCGCGGGATGTCGGCCATGCCGCGCGGCGCCGGCGCCTGCTCCAGGCCGAGCTGGGGATGGAGCACCTGCAGCAGGCTGTGGTAGAGCAGGGCCGGGCCGACCGGCTTGTGCAGGAAGGCGTCGACCGGCAGCACGCCCTCGTGCGCCAGCACCGTGTCGCGGGTGCAGACCGAGACCATCAGGATTGCCGGCGGGACCGCCCCGCGCGCGCCGGCGCGGATGCGGCGGATGGTCTCGATCCCGTCCAGGCCGGGCATCAGGTAGTCCATCAGCACGATGCCGTAGGGCCGGCCCGCGTCCTGGGCGGCGGCGAGGGCGTCCAGGCAGTCCTCGCCCGAGGCCACGGTGTCGGCGCGCACGCCCAGCGCATCGAGCATCTCGGCCAGGGCCGCGCGCGCGGTGGCGCTGTCGTCCACCACCAGGGCGCGCACGTCCAGCAGGGCGGCGCGCCGCACCGCGCCGGCGGCGGCCTGGCCGTCGGCGATCCCGAGCGGCAGCGTGAAGACGAAGCGGCTGCCCACGCCGGGCGTGCTGTCGGCGCGGATGGCGCCGCCCATCAGCTCCACCAGCTGGCGCGAGATCGACAGGCCCAGGCCGGTGCCCCCGTACTTGCGGGTGGTGGAGCTGTCGGCCTGGGTGAAGGACTGGAACAGGCGCTCGAGCTGCCCGGGCTGCATGCCGATGCCGGTGTCGCTCACCGAGAACGCCAGGGTGACCGCCTTGCCCTCGGTCTCGAGCGCTTCCACGGCGACCACGATCTCGCCGCGCTCGGTGAACTTGACCGCGTTGCCGGCCAAATTGATCAGGACCTGGCCCAGGCGCAGCGGATCGCCCACCAGGCGTTGCGGCACGCCCGGCCCGACCCGGAAGATCAGTTCGATGCCCTTGGCGTCGCTCTTCACGCTGGTCACGGCGGACAGGTGTTCGAGCAGCTCGTCGAGCTCGAAGGGCACCGCTTCGATCGCCAGCTTGCCGGCCTCGATCTTGGAATGGTCGAGGATGTCGTTGACCAGGGACAGCAGGTGCTCGCCCGCGCCCAGGATCTTGCCCAGGTAGTTGCGCAGCGTGGGCGGCGGCTCGTTCAGCAGGGCCAGGCGGCTCATGCCGATGATCGCGTTCATGGGAGTGCGGATCTCGTGGCTCATGTTGGCCAGGAATTCGGACTTCATGCGCGCCTCGGCCTCGGCGCGCAGCATGGCGCTTTGCAGCGCCTTGGTGCGCAGACCGATGATGCGCAGGAAGATCAGCATGTCGAGGGTGACCCCGAACACCAGCGCGTGCTGGGTCCAGAAATTCACCGGCAGTGCGCCGATGGTCACCGAGCTCAGGACGATGGAGCCGGCCAGGCTGGCGATCCAGCCGACCAGGAAGTAGATGCCGATCGGGTCGCGCGCGCGGGCGCGGCGGAAGGCGCCCGGCAGGCCGAGCAGCATCGGCGCGCTGCCGATGGTGGTGGTGAAGGCCATCATCGCGAGGTGCCCGACCAGGTCGAAGGCCCACGCAAGGCCCATCAGGAGGCAGAGCAGGGCGCAGCCCTTCATGAGCAGGCTGAACTTGCGGTCCATGCCAGGGCGCGCCAGGGTCTGTTCGACGAACAGGTAGGCGCCGCTGGCAGCGACCATCGAGCTCAGGCCCATCATGTGGGTGGTGAGCCATTCGTTGCCATGCCAGAGGTATTGCTCGCCGAGGCCGAACCAGACCAGGGAATAGCCGGTGAGGCCGCCCACGAACATCGCGTACTTGCCGTACATGTGTTCGCGCACGCTGATCCACTGGCCCAGGCTGTAGAGGAAGAGACAGGCCGCGATGCCCATCAGGACCCCCTGCAGCATCTGCTCGCCCAGCGCCGCCCGGTTATAGGCGGCCGGCTGGTAGAGGGTGAGTGGCGCCGCCTTCGGACCGCGCGCCTGGATGCGCAGCAGCAGGGTGTAGTCGCGGCCGGGCTGGAGGTGCAGGGCGACGGCGGGGACGCGGCCGTCGAGTTCCCCGCTGTGCTGCTGGCGGCGGCCGGCGCTGGCCAGGTGCCGCGCCGGGCCGGTCCCTTCGGCGAGGTAGAAGTCGAGCTGGTCGACCAGGGCGAAGTCGAGCTGGGCGACCCAGTCGGCCGGCGCGTCGGCGGCCAGCCTGAACGGAATGTGCAGCCAGTGCGGCTCCTGGCGCACGCCCAGGGTCGCGCGCGCCTTGTCCGGCACGGCGAAGCGGCCGGCGCGGGCCAGGGCCAGGGCGCCGGCGGCGTCGAGCCTGCCCTCGGTGTCGTGGTAGAGGGTGACCGCCGGCCAGGCGTCGACGGCGTGGGCGTCGCGTTCCAGCCTCAGGCTCGCGGCCCCGGCCGGCAGGGCGAGCGCCAGAAGCAGGAGCGCGAGCGCCAGCCAGGCCATCATTGCCTGCTCCTGCCACCGCGGGTAGGAAAAAAGCCTCATCGTTGCGGTCCCGGTCCCGGTCCCGGTCCCGGTCCCGGTTCCGGTGCCGGCGCGCTGCCGGCAATGCGCGCTTCCAGCCGGCGCACCCAGCGCGGCCCCTGGCTGGCCACCGGCGCGGCCGCCGCCAGGTCGCCGGCCTGGCCCACCAGGGCGGCGGGCAGGCGCAGCGGGCGGGTCTGGTCCATCAGGAAGCGCGTCACCAGCCGGTAGCCGGCGGCGCGCGTCAGCATGCCGGTGATGCTGAAGTCCTTCACGAACAGCCGCATCACGCCGTCCACCACCCGGATCAGGCCATAGCCGGCGATGAACAGCAGGTAGGAGACCAGCGAAGCGCGGGTGACCAGCCCGAGCGCGCGCGCGGCGCGGCGCCCGCACAGCAGGCGGGTCAGCAGGTTCGGGAAGGGCTTGAACAGGCGCACCGGAATGTAGTCGGCCATGGTGGCCATCAGGGCGGCGGTCAGCGCCGGGCGCGGGTCGGCGCCGCGCGCGGGCGCCAGGCCGGGCGCCTGCATGGTCTTGAAGCGGGCGCGCGCCTCGTCCATGGTCCAGGCCATCAGCTCGCGCTCGATGCCGAGCAGGTGCCCGAGCACGTTCCAGGCGTGCAGGTAGGCTTCCTCGTCCTCGCGTTCCAGCCCAAGGCCGAGGCGGCGCAGGCCACGCAGGAACACGAAGTGGAAGGTCAGCAGGGTGTAGGCCAGCTCCTCCTGGTTGCAGGGCAGGCCGTCGCGCGAGCTGTCCCAGCCGTGGGCATAGAGCTGGTGGTAGATGCCGCCGCCGGCGGGCGCCAGCGCCGGCAGGGGCTTGCCGGCCAGGGCCTCGAAGGAGGGCGGGGTGCCGCGCAGGATCAGGTAGCGGATAGTGGCGTGGATCAGGCGCACCTTGAGGGCCTGGGCCACGCCCGCTCCGTTCGGCGATCTCAGGCCGCCCTTCATCATCACGGGGAAGATCATGGCGGCGGTGGAGCGGATCCGGTAATCGGTGTGCTGTTCGAGCTGGCCGGCGGCCTGGAGCACCGCCGACAGGTCGGGCAGCACGTAACATTCGGGCAGGCTGGCGCAGAACAGCAGCAGGCAGGACAGCATGCTGCGGTCCATGAAGATGTCCTCGGCGCGCGCGATGAGCGCCGGGTCGGCCCAGTCGGGCAGGCCGGGACAGCGCGCCAGGTAGTCCTTCAGCGCCGCGGCCGCGCGCGGGTCGAGGCCGGGGTCGGGCTCCCAGCCCGCCAGGCCGCCGTTGCTGTCCCAGCGGCCGATCTCGCGGTTGACGGCGGCGATGCGCTCGGCCAGGGCATGCGGGCCCTCGGCGCCCTCGAGCATGCGGGCGACGGTGTCGTCGGCCGGGGGATCGGCGCGCAGGGCCGGGGACAGCAGGTGGGGCGCATCGCGGTGCATTCAGCCTCCTGGGACAGCAGTGACGTGGTCGGTGTATCCAATCCGGGCGCCGCCGCGCCCGGGGCCAAGCTCGTTCAGAAACGCAGGTCCAGGCGCAGGTCGGCGGTACGCGGCGCGGTCGGCGTCGCCATCCCCGAACTGTCGATGATCGAGGGCCGGACCTTGTCCTCGATGTTGCGCACCCGCGCCAGCAGGCTCCAGCGCGCGCCTTGCGGCTGCCAGCGCAGCGTGGCGTCGCTGCTGGTGTGCGAGGGAATCTCGTAGGCCAGCAGCTGGCTTGGCACCGCGATCACGTAGTCGCCGCTGGCGCGCGTGAACAGGCCCGCGCTCAGCGCGCCGCCGCCGAGCTGGAAGCGCTGCTCGTAGCCGAGGGTGAACACCTGGCTGGGAGCGCGGTCGAGCTTGCGCCCGGCCCAGGAGGTGTTGCCGCTCGGGGTGTAGGTCACGTAGCGCGCGTCGAGCAGGGTGAGGCCGTAGCTCAGGCGCCCGCCCAGGCCCACCCGCAGCTCGCCGTCGAGCTCCACGCCGCGGCTGCGCGCGCGGCCGGCATTGCTGGTCAGGAGGCGCGGCGCGCCGCTGACGATCGCCGTGCCGGTCAGCTGCAGGTTGGTGTAGTCGTAGTGGAAGACGGCCGCGTTGACGCTCAGGCGTCCGTCCAGCAGGCGGCTCTTGAGGCCCGCTTCCAGCGCGCGCAGTTCTTCCGGCTGGTAGTAGAGCGCCTTGGCGCTCACCGCGGTGGCCGCCGGGCAGGCGATGCCCAGGGCGCTGGCGCCGGCGATGCAGCCGTCGTTGAAGCCGCCCGCCTTGTAGCCGGTCGAGAGGCTGCCGTAGGCCAGGGTGTGCGCGCCAAGGTCGGCCTCCACGCCCAGGCGCCAGGTGGTGCGCGCGGTGGAAAGCTCGGCGGCGTTCAGCAGACGGCGGTCGGTGGCCGGATTGAAGACCAGCTGCTGCTGGAAGTTGGTCGAGCCGACGCGGCGCTTGTCGTCATGCGTGCGGCGCGCGCCGGCAGTCAGGCGCAGGTCCGGGCGCAGGCGCCAGGTGAGCTGGCCGAACACGGCCTTGCTGCGCGCATCGGTATCCAGCGGGAAGGCGTAGTAGGGCGGCAGGCCGGCGGGCTGGAGGCCGTGGAAGGCGTAGGTGGTGAAGGAATCCTCGCTGAAGTAATACAGGCCGCCCTGGGCGCTGAGGGCGCCCGCGCCCTTGGTGGCGACGCGCAGTTCGTGCGAGTCCTGCTCGTTGTGGCCGTCGTAGAAGTTGATCACGCCGAGGGCCACGCGCGGGGTGATGCGGTAGTAGTAGTTGTTCAGCATGTCCTGGTCGAGCTCGCGGTGCGAGGCCAGGTAGTGGAGCGTGGCCGGGCCCAGGTCCCAGCTCAGGTCCGCCGACAGGCCGCGCGCGCGCCTGTCCTGGTAGCCCTGCTGCGGGACGATGTTGGGCGGACGGAAGGCATTGGTCAGGCGCTGGTCGGTGCTGCCGTGGCGCCAGACCGGCCTGCCCTCAGCCACCCCGGTGTAGAAATTGGTGTCGGGGACGATGCGGTCGTTGTTGTTCGAGACCTGGCTGTAGTCGTAGCGCAGCAGCACGGTGGCGTCGTCGTTGAGGCGCAGCCGGGCCGAGAGGCGCGCGTCGCGGTCGTCGCGGTCCATGCCGGGCCGGTGCGGCGTGCCCTGGGCGTTCTTCAGGAAGGGGTCCTGGCGGCGCGCGCTGAGGGCGGCGCGCAGGGCCAGGGCCTGATTCACCGGCACGTTGAGCATGGCGTCGAGCTTGCGGTTCTCGTAGCTGCCGGCCTCCAGGCCGAGGGCGCCCTCGAGGCGTCCGGTCGGGGTGTTCGAGATCACGTGCACCAGGCCGGCCGTGGTGTTGCGGCCGTACAGGGTGCCCTGGGGGCCGCGCAGCACTTCGATGCGGTCGACGTCCAGGAAGTTGGCGGTCTGGCCGGCCGGACGCGCGAGATACACGCCGTCGAGCATGAAGGCGGCCGAAGGGTCGCCCTTGTCGGTGGTGTCGTTGTTGCTGATGCCGCGGATCGTGACGCGCAGGCCGGAGAAGGCCTGGTCCATGTGCACGTTGGGCAGGCGCGAGCCGAGCGCGGCGGGATTGTCGGCGCCGATGGTTTCCAGTTGCGCGCCCTGGATGACGCTCATCGCCACCGGCGTGCGCGAGGCCAGCGCCTCGGTGCGCTGGGCGGTGACGACGACTTCGGGAACGGTGTTCGCCTGTGCGGATGCGGTGGCCGGCTGGCCCTGGGCGATGCCGCAGACCATGCCCGATACTGCCGCGACCAGCATTGTTTGGGCTGGACGGACCTGCTTGACTTTCATGTGAACCAACTCCCAGTACTGACCTAGTTTTGCCGCATCCGTTTGTTCTTATTCAACAACGTGTAGTGTGTCAAAGGATGCAAATTTTGCCAGTCTAGCAGTTAGTGTCCTCAGGCAACAGTCTTTGTGGTGCTAATTGAACAAAAATAGGAAACCCGAGCAACGTGAACGTGAATTCGCGTGGTCGTATGCTTAACATTCTGCCTGTCCAAGCGCTTCCATTTTCACATCACGCGTGCGCCATCGGGATGCAGATTGGATTATTTTCGGGCAATACTCAGAACAGCGGGCCGGCTTGCCGGCTCCCCAGGAGATTGCCGTGAACCGTTTCTTCCCCCGCCGGATCGCCGCGCTGGCCCTCGGCTTCGGCCTTGGCTCGGGCCTTGGCCTGGCCCCTGGCGCCGGCGCCGGCGAGCAGGCCCCAGCGCCCGCCAGCTTTACCAATCCGCTGCCGCTGCGGCTGGCGGACGGCGGCCTGGCCGAAAGCTGCGCCGACCCGGCCCTGCTGCGCGACCGCACCACCGAGCAGCCGGTGTGGTACCTGTACTGCACCACCGACCCGGTCAGCCACAAGGAGCGCGACGGCGCCGGCTGGCGTTTCCGCCTGATGCCGGTGTACCGCTCGGTCGACCTGGTGGACTGGTACTACGTGCGCGACGCCTTCGAGGACCGACCGCGCGGCGTGGCGGCCCCCAAGGCCGGCCTGTGGGCGCCGGAGCCGGTCTACATGAACGGCAACTACTACCTCTACTTCACCATCACCGACGTGCCCGACGCCCTCAGCCCCGAGAAGGGCTGCGGCTCGGACAGCGCGATCGGGGTGGCGACCAGCGCGGCGCCGGGCGGGCCGTGGAAGGCCGCGCCGCGCCTGGTGGTGCCGCCGCGCCGCGCCGGGAGCGGCTGCAGCTTCCAGTGGACCTATGACCCAGACGTGGTCGAGACGGCGGACGGCGAGCGCTATCTGTATTACGGCAGCTATGGCGGGGGCCTGTTCGTCCAGCGCCTCAGCAAGGACGGCATGGCGGTCGAGGGTGAGCCGGTGCGCATCGGCGCGTCCGACCGCTACGAGGGCGCCGAAGTGGTGCGCCACGGGCCCTGGTGGTACCTGTTCGCGTCGGCCACCAACTGCTGCAACGGTCCGCTGACCGGCTACGCCGTGTTCGTCGGGCGCGCCAAGCATCCACAGGGGCCTTTCCTCGATCGCGAGGGCAACGACATGGCAGCCGCGCGCGCCGGCGGCACCCCGGTGCTGCTCCAGAACGGCAACCGCTGGGTGGGCGCGGGCCACAACTCGGTGTTCCAGGACGCGGCCGGGCAATGGTGGACCCTGTACCACGCGGTGGACCGGAACCAGCCCTTCTTCAGCGCGCGCGACCAGCTGACCCGCCGGCCGCTGCTGATGGAGCGCATCGAGTGGGTCGAGGGCTGGCCGGTGGTCGCCGGCGGGCGCGGCCCGACCGAGGGAGCGCAGCCCGCGCCGGCCCTGCGCGCCGGGCTGCGCACGCCGGCGCCCGCGCATGCGCCGCCGGCGGCGACCGCCTCGCCCCTGTGGACCGAACGTTTCGAGCGCGGCCGGCTCGATCCGCGCTGGAGCTGGGTGCGTCCCCAGGCCTTGGGGAGCTGGGGCGCGGCCCAGCCCGGCCTGCGCATGGCCACCATCGACACCGACCTTCACGCCGATACCGACAACGCCGCCGTCTTGAGCACGCCGCTGCCGGACGGCGACCTGCGCATCGAGGCGCGCCTGCGCCTGGACGCGCCGCTCGACTGCTGCACGCGCCCGGTGCAGGCGGGGCTGGTGGTGATGCGCGACGACGACAACTACGTCAAGCTGGTGGAGCTGGCGCGCGGCGGACTGCGCCAGGTGGAATTCGCCAAGGAGATGGCGCCGGTGGAAGCGGATTTCCCGCGCTACGGCAACACCACGGCGGGCCCGCCGGGCACCTGGACCTGGCTGCGGCTGGACCTGCGCCGGAGCAGCGGGGAGGAGCGCTACACGGCCTGGTCGAGCCAGGACGGCGTCAACTGGGTAGGCGGCGCGACCTGGACCCACCGCCTGGGCACCGGCGCCCGCCTAGGCCTGGTGGCGATGGGCGGCGCCGGCCATGCCGTCACCTTCAGCCAGGTGGCGGTCGGCCGGCTCGGTCCCTGAGTCCTGCGGCGCGCGCGCATGGGCGCGCACCGACCAGGTGACGCCGGCCACGAGCAGGGCGATGGCGGCCAGTTCCAGCGGGCGCGGACCCTGGGCGCGGTAGGCGAAGCCGTAGAGCAGGGCGAACAGGGTCTCGAACAAGATCAGCTGGCCGGACAGGGTGACCGGCACGCGCCGGCTGGCGATGTTCCACAGCTGGTTGCCCAGCACCGAGGCGCCCAGGGCCAGCAGCGCGTTGCAGGTCCAGAACAGCGACCAGTCGCGCGCCGCGCCCGTCGGCGCCGCGCCGCCGTCGAACAGCAGGCTGGCCGCGCCCAGCACGAGCGCCAGCACGCCGGTGCTCAGGCCATACAAGGCCGACCACTCGGCGCTGCCGAAATGCGGATTGCGCTTGAGGTAGCGGGCATTGTCGAGCGCATACCAGCTCCAGCACAGCAGGGCGCCGAAGGCAGCCGCCAGCCCGGCCAGGATGGCGCCCGGAGGCGCTTGTTCGCCGTGGGCGAAGGCGTCGAGGTTGATGCAGGCGATGCCGGCCGCCACCAGCAGCAGGGGCAGGGCCAGGCGCCGCAGCGGGACGGCCCCGTGGTCCTTGCGGCCGAGGAGGGTGACCACCACCGGCAGCATGCCGACGATCAGCGAGGTCGGGCCGACGCCGGCGTACTGGACGCCGACCGCGAGCAGGATGTAGTACACGATGTTGCCCGCCAGGGCATGGCGGACCAGGGCGGCCAGGTCGGCGCGGCTCAGGCGCCGGGCCAGGCCGCGCAGCCTGGGCAGCAGCAGGACCAGGGCCATGGCGCCATAGGCCAGGTAGCGGCCGACCGCCAGTTGGAGCGGGCTGAAGGCGGACAGGAATTCGGGGACGATAAACACCAGGCCCCACATTGCGCCGGCCAGCAGGCCGCAGAGTACGCCGATCGCCATCGATGCCGTCCGTCCAAAAGGGAAGGATTCTAGCAGGCCCGCGCGCCGGTCGCCGGGTCCGGGGGCGGGCCCACCCCCGCGCACGCTTGAACCGGCCCCCTTCAAGAATTATTTGCTAGTATTAATTCATAAAACTTAACAATATTTACAGGAGACAGGCTTGGCGCACACCGCATGGCGCCTGGCCGGCGTCACGCTCGCCGCGGTGCTGGCCGCCACGGCCGGTCCGGCGTCGGCCCAGGTCGAGGTCAGGATGTGGACGCTGCTCAGCGGCGGCGACGGCGCGCGCATGCGGGCCCTGGTCGAGCGCTTCAACGCCAGCCAGCGCGAGGTGCGCGTGGTCTCCACCACCCTCAAGTGGGGCGAACCCTTCTACACCAAGCTGATCACCTCCTCGGTGGTGGGCGAAGGCCCCGACATCGCCACCGTCCACCTGTCGCGCATGGTCAACCTGGCCGGCGGCGGCGTACTGCGCCCGATCGCCCCGGAAGAATTGCGGGCCGCAGGCCTGAACGGCGCCGACTTCTACCCGCGCCAGTGGACCAAGTCGCACTACCAGGGGCGCCTGTACGCGATCCCGGTCGACCTCCACCCCCTGGTCCTGTACTACAACAAGCAGCTGGTCGGCCGCGCCGGCCTGCTTGGGGCCGATGGCCGCCTCAAGCCGATCGAGGGCGTCGACGCGCTGACCAGGGCCTTCGGCGCGGTACGCCAGGCCACCGGCCGCCCCGGCATGACCATGGAGAGCAGCCAGAGCTCCTACGCGGTGTGGCGGCTGTGGGTGTCGATGCTGGCCCAGCGCAAGCTGCCCCTGATCGAGAACGGCAGCTTCGCCTACGGCCACGGCGGCGAGGACGCGCTGGCGCGCATCGCCGGCTGGTTCCAGGCCGGCTACGCCCAGTCGGGCCTGGACTACGCGGCCTCGACCAGCCAGTTCATGGGCGGCAATGCCGGCTTCATGATCAACGGCGTGTGGGAGGTGCCGGAGCTGGTCCGCGCCAGCAAGGCCGGCACCCTGGGTTTCGACTACGGCATCGTCCCGCTGCCGCGCATGTACGGCGACGCCAGCGTCTGGGCCGACTCGCATGCCTTCGCGCTGCCCGCCAACGAGGGCAAGCCGATCCCGCCCGCCAGGCTGCGCGGGGCGCTGGCCTTCATGGCCTTCGTGGCCAAAAATTCGCTCGGCTGGGCCGAGGGCGGCCACGTGGTGGCCTACCGCCCGGTGGCCGAGTCGGCGGCCGCGCGCGGCCTGATGCCCAACGCCGCTTACGCCGGGGCGGCCGGGCACGTCGTCTACGACCCCGACGCCTGGTACATGGGCGCCGCCGGTCCGCTGGAAGCGATGGCCTCCAAGTTCCTGCCGGCGGCCCTGTCCTCGCAGCTGACGCCGCGCCAGGCCCTCGCCATGTTCGAGAGCGAGGCCGCGCGCCTGCTCAAGAAACGCCCGCCGCGCTATTGAACCCGGAGCCAGGATGCCGAACACGCCGCCTTCATCCCGTGCCGACGCGCTGCCCGCCGCGCTGCTGCTGGCGCCCTTCGGCATCGTGTTCGTCCTGTTCTTCTTCCTGCCCGCGCTCCAGACCTTCTGGCTCAGCCTCACCGAAAGCAGCCTGACCCGCACCAACGCCTTCGTCGGCCTGGAAAACTACTTCACCCTGGTCCAGGACCCCTCGTTCTGGGCGGCCCTCGGCCACACCTTCTACTTCGCGCTGCTGACCGTGCTGCCGCTGACCGCCCTCGGGCTGGTGATGGCCCTGCTGGTCGACCGCTTCGCGCGCGCCCGCACCTGGCTGCAGGGCGCCTTCTTCCTGCCCTATGTTCTGCCGATCTCGGTGATGACCCTGATCGCCGACTGGATGCTCCAGCCTTCCTCTGGCGTGGTGAACCATGTGCTGGGCATGCAGCGCGCCTGGTTCGCCGACCTCACCTGGGCCATGCCCATGGTCGCCATCGCCACCATCTGGTGGACCGTGGGCTTCAACATGCTGATGTTCCTGGCCGGCCTGCGCAACATTCCGGCCGACCTCTACGAGGCCGCCAGCCTGGACGGAGCGCGCGGCTTCACCCTGTTTCGCACCATCACCTGGCCGGCCTTGCGGCCGGTGGCCGGGATGGCCATGGTGCTGCAGCTGATCGCCTCGATGAAGATCTTCGGCCAGACCTACATCATGACCACGGGCGGGCCCTTCAACACCACCCGCGTGACCCTGCACTACATGTACGAGACCGCCTTCACCCAGAGCGACGCCGGCTACGCGGCCGCGATCGCGATGGCCTTCGTGGCGATCGTGATCCTGCTGTCGCTGGCCCAGGCGGGCTTCGTGCGCTGGCTCAACGGGAGGGGCGCATGAAGACGCGCGGCAGCGCTTTCTGGACCGTGCTGGGCGCGCTCGCCGCCGCCCTCCTGGCCGCCATGTGGGTGGCGCCGCTGCTGTGGGCGCTCAGCACGGCCCTGCGGCCCGAGCACGAGACCGTGTCCGCCGTGTTCCACTGGCTGCCACAGGACTGGACCCTGGACGCCTTCCGCAAGGTGCTGGCGGCCGGCAACGTCGGGCGCTGGTTGTTCAACAGCGCCCTGGTCGCCCTCCTGGTCACGGTGGTCACGATGGCGCTCAGCCTGATGGCCGCCTATGCCTTCTCGCAGCTGCGTTTCAAGGGCCGCCAGTTGTTGTTCGCGGCGGCCATGCTGGCCTTCCTGGTGCCTTTCGAGGCCCTCCTGGTGCCGCTGTTTCGCATGATGAACCAGCTCGGCCTGATCAACAGCTATGCCGGCATCGTGCTGCCCCAGGTGGTGGCGCCGGTGGTGATCTACGTGTTCAAGGGCTTCTTCGACGCCATTCCCGCCGACTTTCGCGAAGCGGCTGTGATGGACGGCGCCGGGCCGCTGCGCATCCTGTGGAGCGTCTACCTGCCGGTGTCGGGCAACATCGTGTGGGCGATGGCCATCGTCACCTTCATCGCGGCCTGGAACAACTTTTTATGGCCCTTCATCATCGTGACCTCCAACGAGATGATGACGATTCCGCTCGGCCTGACCCAGACCTACGACGCCTACGGCGTGCGCTACGCCCAGCTGATGGCGGCGGCGCTGCTGGGTGCGCTGCCGGTGGCCCTGGCCTACGTGCTGTTCCAGCGCCGCGTCACCCACGGCTTCCTGGCCGCCAGCGGCCTGAAAGGATAGAAGGAGCGTTCATGGCGAATGTGCGCCTGCGAGGCATCACCAAGCGGTACGAGAACAACAGCGTGATCAAGGGCGTGGACCTGGACATCGCGGACGGCGAGTTCGTGGTGCTGGTCGGCCCTTCGGGCTGCGGCAAGTCGACCCTGCTGCGCATCGTCGCCGGCCTGGAGGACGTGAGCTCGGGGACGGTGGAGATCGGCGGCCGGGTGTGCAACGAGGTCGAACCCTCGCGGCGCGGGATCGCCATGGTGTTCCAGAGCTACGCCCTGTACCCGCACATGACGGTAGCGGAGAACATGGGCTTCGCCCTCAAGCTGGCCAAGGTGCCGCGTCCCGAGATCGCCGAGCGGGTCGGGCGCGCCGCCGAGATCCTGCAGATCACCCACCTGCTCGAACGCCTGCCGAAGGCGCTCTCGGGCGGCCAGCGCCAGCGCGTCGCGATCGGCCGCGCGATCGTGCGCAAGCCCGAGGTCTTCCTGTTCGACGAGCCGCTCTCCAACCTCGACGCCGCCCTGCGCGGCCAGACCCGGGTCGAGCTGGCGCGCCTGCACCGCGAGCTCGCGGCCACCATGATCTACGTGACCCACGACCAGGTCGAGGCCATGACCCTTGGCCAGAAGATCGTGGTCTTCAACGGCGGACGCATCGAGCAGGCCGGCACGCCGCTCGAGCTCTACGAGCGGCCGGCCAACCGCTTCGTGGCCGGCTTCCTCGGCTCGCCGCGCATGAACTTCCTGCCCGCGACCCTGGCCGGTGTGGAAGGAGGCAGGGCCCTGGTCCGCCTGGCGGGCGGCGCGTCCTGCGCGGTGGCCGCCGACGTCGGCGCGGCGGCTCCCGGCGCCGCGGTCACCGTGGGGGTGCGTCCCGAGCACCTGCGCCTGGCCGGGGAGGGCGAGACCCACGCCATCCCGGCCCAGGTAAGCCTGGTCGAATACCTGGGCGACGCCGCCATCGTGTACGCGCAGGTGCCCGGCGTGGAGGACATGGTGGCCCTGAAGCGGCGCCCCGAGGAGGCCGGTCTGCAGCAGGGCGAGCAGGTGCGGCTGGCCTTCGATCCCGCGCACGCCCACCTGTTCGATGGAGAGGGCGCCGCCTTCGCGCGCGCGCCCTCGGCGCGGTGAGCGAGCCGGGCCGCCCGCGGCGGCCGACCATGACCGACATCGCCAAGCTGGCCGGGGTGTCGCAATCCACGGTCTCGCTGGTGATCAACCACATGAGCGGCGCCAAGGTGTCGAAGGCCACGCGCGAGGCGGTGCTGCGCATCGCGCGCGAGATCGGCTACCCGCTGCAGCGCCACGCCCACGCCCGCCCCGAGCAGGAGCGCAACCTGGTGGTCTACCTGACCGACGAGCTGGCGACCAGCCCGCACGCGATGCAGACCATCGAGGGCGCGCGCGACGGCGCCTGGGAACAGGGCTGCCTGCTGGCGGTGTTCGCCACCCGCGGCGACCCCGAGCTGGAAGGCGCGGTGCTCGGGCGCATGCTCGCCAACCCGGCCCTGCTGGGCGTGGTCTACGCCACCATCTTCACGCGCGCCGTGACCGTGCCGGCCGGCCTGAAGGACGTGCCCACCGTGCTGCTCAACTGCCATGCGCGCGACCGCGCCTGCTCCTCGGTGGTGCCGAGCGAGGTGCTGGGCGGCTTCGCGGCCACCATGCGCCTGGCCGAGGCCGGGCACCGGCGCATCGGCCTGATCAACGGCGAAGGCTGGATCGAGGCGGCCGGCGAGCGCCTCAAGGGTTACCGGCAGGCGCTCTCGACCTGCGACATCCCTTACGATGCGGCGCTGGTGCGCGAAGGCGACTGGCAGGTCGACAGCGGCTACCGCCACGCCCTCGATCTCCTGGCCCGGCCGGATCCGCCCACGGCCCTGTTCTGCGCCAACGACCTGATGGCGGTCGGCGCCATCGAAGCGGCGCGCAAGCTCGGCCTGGAGGTGCCGGAACAGGTCTCGATCGTCGGCTACGACGACCAGGACCTGGCGCGCTACACCACGCCCCAACTGACCACGGTGTTGTTGCCAAACTACGAAATGGGACGCTGGGCGGCCCAGGCCCTGATCGACCAGGCGCGTTCCGGCAGCGCCCGACGCACCAGCATCAAGATGGATTGCCCTCTGGTGGAGCGCGAATCCGTGGCCCCGCCAGCCCATCAATCAGCCCATCCGCCGGCCTGATCTGGTGTGCGCCGCCCCGGCGCGAATTCGGTTAGCTTTTGTCCAATTAGTCATTTTTATGATTAATAAAAATTTCAATATCGGCAAGCGGTAGCGTCGCGCCCGGCCCGGGCCCGCCACCGACCACGACCGGAGAGAAACCAGGAGACCCAATGACGACCCTGAAACTCAGGCCGGTATGCGCGGCCATCATGCTGCTGTGCGTACACGGCGCCCATGCCCAGACCCGAACCACGAGCGACCCCGACATCGAGAACCGCAACCAGGGCGCGGCCGCCCCTGCCGCCGCCGCGCCGGCGGGCGCCGCGCCGATCCAGACCGTGCAGGTCACCGGCATCCGCAGCAGCATCCGTTCGGCCGAGGAGATCAAGCGCGACGCCGAGCAGGTGGTCGACTCGATCAACGCCGAGGACATCGGCAAGTTCCCGGACCGCGCCGCCGGCGACGCCCTGCAGCGCATCGCCGGGGTGCAGGTCGGGCGCGACCTGGGCGAAACCAATACCGTGATCATCCGCGGCCTGCCCGACGTCGTGACCACCCTGGACGGCAACGAGATCTTCACCGGCACCGGCCGCCGCCTGTCCTACCAGGACCTGCCGGTGCAGTCGATCGGCGGCCTGGACGTGTACAAGTCGGCCACCGCCGGCCAGCTCGAAGGCGGCATCGCCGGCGCCGTCAACGTGCGCCTGCGCCAGCCCTTCGACTTCAAGGGCTATACCGTGAGCGGCTATGCCGAGGCGCGGCGCAGCGAGGTCGAGGGCTCGAGCGGCCACGAGGAAAAGACCAACCCGGGCCTGGGCGTCCTGGCCAGCAACCGCTGGAAGACCGGCCTGGGCGAGATGGGCTTCCTGTTCGACGTCGCCTGGAACAAGGAGCGCTGGGGTTATCCGGTGCAGTGGGTCGACCGCCCCGACCGCATCTTCTCGGTGGGCCAGGACGGCAGCGCGATCCGCCTCAACGACGACCAGCCGATCGCGCCGCTGCGCCCCGGCGACCGGCTGGGCGAACTGCCCAACATCGGCGGCATCTACAACGCCGGCGACCGCGAACGCGGCAGCATCCACGGCGCCTTCCAGTGGAAGATCAATCCCGAGCTCGAATTCAGCACCCAGTACCTGGGCACCAGCTACCGCAGCCGCAGCGAAGTCGACTACATCCTCAACATCGCCACCTGGGCCCCGCGCCTGACCAATGCGGTGCTGGCGCCGGAAGGCCCGTACTGCCAGACCAGGCAGGGCGTGATCTGCCCGATCCAGTCGGCGGTGGCCCCGGCGGCCCAGTTCGGCGGCCCCTACGACTGGGATCCCTATACCGCCACCAGCACCTGGGGCGTGAAGGAGCGCACCGACACCCACTTCCTGAACTTCGGGCTGCGCTTCCGGCGCGAGGCGCTGACCCTGGACTCGAACCTGGCCTTCACCCGCTCCGACTTCGTCAACGACCGCGTGATCGTCGACCAGCAGATCCCGGGCGCGAGCTCCAACGTCTACACCTACGGGCGCGACGGCCACGGCGGCTACAACACGATCACCACCCCGACCAGCGCCAACCCCTTGCGCGACCCCAACCAGTTCGTGCTGCGCGGGATGGTGCAGAACTGGGGCGAATCCCAGGGCGAGCAGGTGCAGTTCCGCAGCGACGCCACCTGGCGCCTGGACGGCGGCTTCATCACCGCGCTCACGGCCGGCATCCGCCTCTCCAACCGCGAGGTCAGCTTCCACGGCGGCGAACGCGCCACCGACCTGCCGGCCGGCGTGCGGCCTTCGCCGATCGACGCCTTCGGCCCGTCCTTCCAGAAGCTGGTGCCGGGCCTGGACCGCCTCGGCGGCCCCTGGTACACGCCTTCGCGCGACTTCCTGATCGACAATGCGAATACCGTGCGCAGCTTCTACGGCGTGGCCCCGGGCCGGGTGCCGGAAGACCCCAACCGCCTGTTCGAGCAGCGCGAGCGCAACGCCACCCTGCACCTGGGCGCGCGCTGGCGCGCCGACCTAGGTCCGGTCGGCGTCACCGGCCATGCGGGCGCGCGCGTGGTCAAGGTCAAGCGCAAGCTCGAAGGCCGCAACCGCACCGGGGACGTGGTCAGCAACGTCGACATCTCGACTTCCGAGACCGACGTCCTGCCCAACCTCTCGGCCCTGGTGACCTGGAGCGAGCGCCTGCAATCGCACTTCAGCGCCGGCAAGACCATCACCCGGCCGGAGTTCACCTCGCTCAATCCCTCGCTGGCCCTGATTCCGCCAACCGTCAACGCGCCCGGCACCGGCTCGGGCGGCAACCCCTATCTGGAGCCGACCGAATCCAAGAGCATCGACGCCACCCTCGAGTACTACTTCAAGGACAACGGCTACGCCCAGGTCGCGCTGTTCCACCGCGACATCGAAGGCTATCTGCAGAACTTCGAGCTGGCCGAGACCATCGGCGGCCAGAACTACCGCGTGACCCGGCCGCAGAACTCGGGCAAGGGCAAGTTGAAGGGCGCGGAATTCGGCATCCAGAAGTTCTTCGACTTCCTGCCGGGCTTCTGGAGCGGCTTCGGCGCCCAGTTCAACTACACCTGGATCGACGGCGAGAACGAGACCCGCACCTCGTTCGAGAGCGGGGACTACCGCAAGACCGACCTGGTCGGGGTGGCGCGCCAGAACTACAACTTCGCGCTGCTCTACGAGCGCGGCGGCTGGACCGGGCGCCTGGCCGCCACCCGGCGCGGCAAGTACGTGGAGCAGATCGCCGAGCCGCGCTTCGACCAGGACCGCATCGTCAAGGCCTCGACCTACGTCGACCTGAGCATCGGCTACGAGCTTACCCGCAACCTGAGCCTGCAGTTCGACGCGATCAACCTGACCAAGGAACGCTACGAGAGCTACCTGGGCGATCCGATCCGGCCGCGCGACATCCGCTACAACCCGACCACCTATGGACTGAGCCTGCGCTACCGGATGTGAGGATGACGATGGCGAGCACCTACACCAATCCGGTCTATCCGGAGATCATGGCCGACCCCTTCGTGCTGCGCCACGAAGGGCGCTACTACGCCTACGGCACCGCCCCCGGAAGCCCCGAGGGCGGACGCTTCCCGGTGCTGGTCTCGGACGACCTGGTGCGCTGGGAGCACGCCGGCTACGCGATCGCCCAGCCGGGCGAGGACCACTTCTGGGCGCCCGAAGTCGCGCATGCCGACGGCAGGTTCTACATGTATTACTCCTCGGGCGACGTCGAAGGCAAACGGCACCGGCTGCGGGTGGCGGTGGCCGACCGGCCCGAAGGACCTTTCGTGGACCAGGGCGTGCTGCTGGTGCCGGACCAGCCATTCTCGATCGACGCCCACCCGTTCCGCGACGAGGACGGCCAGTGGTATCTGTTCTACTGCGTCGACTTCCTCGAGGAAGAGGGCGACCACCGCGTCGGGACCGGGATCGTGGTCGACCGCATGCCGGAGATGACCCGGCTGGAGGGCAAGCCGCGCATGGTGGCGCGTCCCCACGCCGACTGGCACCTGTTCCGCAAGGGCCGCGCGATGTACGACGCGGTGTACGACTGGCATACGGTGGAAGGGGCCAGCGTGCTGAAGAACCAGGGCAGGTATTACTGCTTCTACAGCGGCGGGGCCTGGGAAAAGGAAAACTACGGCGTCAGCTACGTGGTGGCCGACCACCCGCTCGGGCCCTACCATCGGGCGCCGGACGGGCAGGGTCCGATCATGAGCTCGCGGCCCGGACACCTGATCGGGCCGGGCCACAATTCCTTCACCACCGCGCCGGACGGAAGCACCTGGATCGTCTACCACGCCTGGGACCCGGCCATGACCGGCCGGCGGATGTGCATCGATCCGCTGGCCTGGCAGGGCGAGCGGCCGGTCACGAGCGGTCCGAGCTGGACGCCCCAGCCAGGTCCGGCCTAGGGGGCCGGCCTGCTCAGCCGATCGATGGCGAAGCGGGCCAGGCGCCGAGCCGTTCGCGCAGGGCCTCCAGCGGCATCGGCCTGGCCAGGTAGTATCCCTGCGCCTCGTCGCACTGGGCGGCGCGCAGGAAGGCCAGCACTTCGGCCGTCTCCACGCCCTCGGCCACCACCGCCAGCTTGAGCGCGTGCGCCATGCCCACGAAGGCCTTGACGAAGTCGAAGCTATCGATCGCGTCGTCCTGCTCCAGCACGAAGGAGCGGTCGAGCTTGAGCACGTCGATCGGGAAGCGGCGCAGATAGGCCAGGGCCGAATAGCCGGTCCCGAAGTCGTCCACCGCGAGCGCCAGCCCGAGCTTCTTGAGTTCGCGCAGGATGCCCGCCGTCTGCTCGATGTCCTCGATCAGGGCGCTCTCGGTCAGCTCCAGCTCGAGGCAGTGGGGCGGCAGGCCGCTGGCGGCCAGCACCTCGCGCACCTCGTCGCCGAAGCGCGGGCGGGCCAGCTGGCGCGCCGACACGTTGACCGAGACCCGCAGTTCGCGCCCGAACTCGTCCATCAGGCGCCGGGTCGCCGTGCAGGCCTCCTGCAGCACCCAGTGGCCGATCTCGCAGATCAGGCCGGTTTCCTCGGCGATGCCGATGAACTGCTGGGGCGACACCCGGCCGCGCTCCGGATGATTCCAGCGGATCAGGGCCTCCATCCCCACCGGCCGCATGCTGGCCAGGTCCACCCGCGGCTGGTAATGCAGCTCGAACTCGCGGCGCGGCAGCGCCGGCCGCAGCGAGACTTCGAGCGCCATGCGCTCGCGGGTCGCGACCGTCATCTCGGGCTCGAAGAAGCGGTAGCGGTTGCGTCCCGAGGACTTGGCCCGGTACATCGCCGTGTCGGCGGTCTGGAACAGGGTTTCGCGCGTGCCGGCATCCTGGGGATACAGGCTGATGCCGATCGAGGCGCCGACGATGACGTCGTGGCCGCCGACGGCCACCGGTGCCGCCAGCACCGCCAGCAGCTTGTCGGCGATGCGGGCGGCCGCTCCCGCGCCGCCGGCGCAGGCCGCCGCCACCACGAATTCGTCGCCGCCCAGGCGCGCGATCACGTCTTCCGGACGCAGCGCATCGCGCAGGCGCGTGGCAACCTCGCACAGCAACTCGTCGCCCATCTCATGGCCGAAGGAGTCGTTGACCTCCTTGAAGCGGTCGAGGTCGAGGAACATCACCGCCACCGACTCCCCGGGCGGGCAGCGCTCCAGCATGTCCTGCATGCGCTCTCCCAGGAGGACCCTGTTGGGAAGGCCGGTCAGGGTGTCGTGGGTCGCCAGCTCGCGCAGCCGGCGTTCGGACTCCTCGCGGTCGCTCAGGTCGCGGATGATGGCCAGGAACAGCTCCTCGCCATCGTCCTCGATGCGCGAGATCTGGACCTCGGCCGGGAAGCTGCTGCCGTCGCGCCGCTTCTTGCGTGCCCTCAGCAGCACCGGCTGGCCGGCGCGCATCGCGCCCAGGGCCTGCGCATCACGCGGCGAATCGAGCTTGATGTCGGGGACGCGCAGTGCCAGGAATTCCTGTTCGGAGTAGCCGAACAGCTCGCAGGCGCGGCCGTTGACCGCGACGATGCGCAGGGATTGATCGACGATCATGATCGAGTCGCCGGCCTGCTGGAACAGGCTGCGGAAGCGCTGTTCGCTCTTGCGTACCGCGGCTTCCGCCATCCGCTTTTCGTTGATGTCGTGGAAGTAGACCGAGAGCCCGCCTTCGCTGGGATAGACGCGCACCTCGAGCCAGATCGCGTGCGGTTCCCAGTAGACCTCGAAACTGCGCGCCTGGCGCGTGGCCATCGCCTCGCGATAATGGACCAGGGCTTGCGAGTGCTCGAGGTCGGGCGCGATCTCGAGCAGCGAGCGGCCGATCGCCGCTTCCACCGTGACGCCCACGAAGTAGGCCGCCTTGCTATTGGCATAGCTGATGCGCCACTGTCCGTCGACCGCGAAGAAGGCGTCGCCAATGCTGTCCAGCATGGCATTGAGGCGCGCCTCGGACTGGAGCAGTCCGTCCTTGATCTGCTGCTGGGCGCTGACGTCGCGCGAGCTGGCGTACATGCGGCCGCGCCGCACGCACCGGCGCACCGCGGTCGACATCAGGATCACCGCGCCATCCTTGCGCAGGAAGCGCAGCCGGACGTCGCGCAATTCGGGTTCTCCATGGCGCAGCCGGGTTTCGATGTGCAGCGCGCGTTCCAGGTCCTCCGGGTGCACGAAATCGGTATAGCGGCGACCTGCCAGTTCGCCGGGCTCATAGCCGAGGATCGCGCGCGCAGCCGCGTTTACGCGCAAGAAGCGCGCATCGGCATCGAGCAGGGACAGCATGTCGAGGGAATTCTCGACCAGGGCGGAATTCTCTTCGGCCAGTAAGGCAAGCAGGTCCGGCGGGGCGAGGGTGGTATCCAACATAACGGGGCAGCATGCGAGAGGCGGCGCGGCCGATGCGGCGGCGCCGTGCGAGTCGCCCGAGTATATGGATTGCCGTGCGGAAACACCAGCCCTGCGCGGCTAATGCGCCACACTCGGGATGCGTGTGGGACCAATATTTCCAGTTCCGCAACACACATCCGCACGCTGGACCGGCTTCAGGCGTCCTCGTCCTCGCGGTCGCGCTTGATGGCGACGAAGTCGCGCTCGAACATCGCGTGCAGCTCCTCGTTGGCGCGGCGGGCCTGGGAAACGTATTGCTCGCGGTCCTTGTAATAAGGATAGACCTCGAGCACGGTCTTGAGATTGTGCTCCCGGAAGCGCATCGCCGCCTGGCGCGACAGATAGGCGCCGAAGCCGAGCTGCTCCAGCACCCTGCGCCCCATCATCAGGGCCGACTCGAAGGTCTCGCGCTCGACCACCGTCACGCCCAGGTCCATCAGCTCGTAGTAATGGGTGATGTTGCGCGCCCGCGCCAGGATCGGCAGTTGCGGGAACTCGCGCCGGACGGCTTCCGCCAGCTTGAGGCTGTCCTCGATGCCGTCGATCGCGATCACCAGCGCGCGCGCCTTCTCGGCGCCTGCCGCGGTCAGGAGGTCGATGCGGGTGGCGTCGCCGTAGAAGACCTTGAAGCCGAAGTCGCGCAGGGTGTCGATGTGGTCGGGATCGTGGTCGAGCATGGTCAGCGGCACCTGGTTGGCGTGCAGCAGGCGGCCGACGATCTGGCCGAAGCGGCCGAAGCCGGCGATGATCACATGGCCCTCGTTGGCCTCGATCGGGTCGCTCTTGCGCTTTTTGCGCTGGCCGTTCCAGCGCGGTTCGAGCACCCGGTCGTAGAAGATCAGCAGCAGCGGCGTGGCCATCATCGACAGCGCCACCACCAGCACCAGGATCGAGGCCGTTTCTTCCGAAAACGCCCTGGCGGTGGCGGCCGCGCCGAACACCACGAAGGCGAATTCGCCGCCCTGCGAGAGCAGGAAGGCGAACAGGGTGCGCTGGCGCCCGGCCATGCCGAAGGCGCGCGCCAGCAGGTACATCACGCCGGTCTTGAGCACCAGGAAGCCCAGGGCCAGGCCGAGGATGCGCCAGGGCTGGGCCAGGAACACGCCGAAGTCGACCGACATGCCGACCGCGATGAAGAACAGGCCGAGCAGCAGGCCCTTGAAGGGTTCGAGGTCGGTCTCCAGCGCGTGGCGGTACTCGGAATCGGCCAGCAGCACGCCGGCGAGGAAGGCGCCGAGCGCCATCGACATGCCGACCCAGGACATCAGGAGCGAGACCGAGATCACCAGCAGCAGGGCAAAGGCGGTGAAGATCTCGCGCATATGGGTGCGCGCGATCACCCGCAGCACCGGGCGCACCAGGTAGTGGCCGACCACCAGCAGGCCGACGATCACGCCGGCGGCCTTGAGCGCGCCGCCGGCGCCGGCGTCCGCGTGGGCGTCGGCCGCGCCCAGCACCGGCACCAGGGCGATCATCGGGATCGCGGCGATGTCCTGGAACAGCAGGATCGAGAACCCGGCCTGGCCGGCCGGCGTGGGCAGCAGGTTACGCTCCTGCATGGTGGTCAGGGCGATCGCGGTCGAGGACAGCGACAGCCCGAGGGCGGCGATCAGGGCCACCTGCCAGGAAATCCCGGCCAGCCAGGCGGCCACGCACAGCACCGCCGTGACCCCGCCGACCTGGGCCGCGCCCCAGCCGAAGATCGAGCGGCGCAGCGACCACAGGCGCTGGGGTTCGAGCTCCAGGCCGATCACGAACAGCAGCAGCACCACCCCGAACTCCGAGAAGTGCAGGATGGTCTCGACGTTGCTGATCAATCCCATGCCCCAGGGGCCGATCGCGATCCCGGCCAGCAGATAGCCGAGCACCGCGCCCAGGCCGAGGGCGCGCGCCAGCGGCACCGCGACCACGGCGGCGGCCAGGTAGACCATGGCCACGGTCAGCACGCTATGCTCCATGGCCGCCTCCCTCGATGGCTTGCGGCGCCGGCAGGCGCGCGATGTGGGCGGCCATCAGCTCGCGCAGCTCCGCGGCGTGGGCATCGATGGCCTGGGCGTCGGCGCGGTCGGCGCCGTAGTACACGTGGGGTTCGATCCAATGCATGCCGCAGGCGCGCGCGGCCTGTTCCAGCGGCGCCAGGTAGTCGGTCAGCGGCCGGCCGTGGCGCCCGCCGGGCCGGTAGTCGGCCTCCATGCTGTTGCAGGCCACGGCCACCCAGCAGGATTTGCCGCGCAGGGGACCCGCGCCCTCGGCCCATTCGGGCTTGAACACCACGTCGACCCATTCCTTGAGCAGCGAGGGCATGGAATACCAGGCCAGCTGGAAGCCGAAGATCAGCAGATCCGACTGCTTGAGCAGGCTGCGCTCGTTGCGGGCGTCGATGAAGAAGTCGGGGTAGAGCTCGTACAGGTCCTGGACCTGGACGCCGGGCAGGCTGCGCACGGCGTCGCCGACGCGGCGGCTGATGCGCGAGCGGTGCAGCGCCGGATCGGCGAACACCATCAGGGCGCGGTGGGTGGACATCATAGGCAAATAGGTTTTTCTACAGTATTGACGGATTGTACATGGGGCCTACGCATCGGGCTTACATACCGGAACATTTTCCGGTGCGCACGATTGCCGCGCCCCTTGTTTCGGAAATTGAACTTGAGATATTACAATTAGCGCTTTCACAATTCCTCTCTCATCCAGCATGGCGCAACTGGCAGCGGCAGCCCCTCGGACCTTCGCCCACGGCGGCGGACAACTCGGCAAGATCATCGACGCCTACGACTGGGGCGCCACCAGCCTGGGACCGATATCCGACTGGCCCCAGGTGCTGCGCACCACCGTCGACCTGATCCTGCGCTCCCCGGTGCCGATCGTCACCCTGTGGGGAGGAGAGGGCGTCATGATCTACAACGACGCCTATTCCGGCTTCGCCGGCGGGCGCCACCCCGGGCTGCTCGGCTCGCGGGTGCGCGAAGGCTGGCCCGAGCTGGCCGACTTCAACGAACACGTCATGAAGACCGTGCTGGCCGGCGGCACGCTGTCCTATACCGACCAGGAGCTGACCCTGCACCGCTCGGGCGCGCCGGAGCAGGTATGGGCGAACCTCGATTACTCCCCCATCGTCGGCGGCGACGGCGCCATCGTCGGCGTGATCGCCGTGGTGCTGGAGTCGACCGCCAAGGTGCTGGGCGCGCGCGCCCTGCACGACAGCGAACGGCGCTTCCGCACCTTCGCCGAGGCCATGCCGCACCAGGTGTGGGCGGCCGGCCCGGACGGGCGCCTCAACTGGTTCAACCGCCACGTCTACGACTACAGCGGCCTGGGGTACGAGGAGCTGCAGGGCCTGGGCTGGCTTAGCCTGGTGCATGAGGAGCAGCGCGCGGCTGCGGCGGCGCGCTGGGAGGCGGCGGTGGCGGGCGGCAGGGCCCTTCGAGGCCGAGCTGCGCCTGCGCGGGGCGGACGGCGGCCACCGCTGGCACCTGGCGCGGGCGGTGCGCCTGGGGCCGGAGTCCGGGGTGATGGGCGAGTCGGGCGAAGCCGGCGGCTGGGTCGGCACCGCCACCGACATCCAGGAACAGAAGACCACGGCCGAGCACTACGCCGCCCTGAGCAGCGACCTGGAAGGCCAGGTCGCGGCGCGCACGGCGGAGCGCGACCGCATGTGGCGCCTGTCCAAGGACATCCTGCTGGTGGCCGGCTTCGACGGCAATGTCGAGGCGCTCAGCCCGGCCTTTTCCGCTCTGCTCGGCTGGAGCGAAGCCGAATTCGTGGGCCGCAACTTCCTCGAGCTGGTGCATCCGGACGACCGCGCGGCGACCCTGGCGCAAATGGCCTCCCTCGGCGAAGGCAACTACGTCTACAAATTCGAGAACCGCTACCGCCGCAAGGACGGCAGCTACTGCCTGCTGTCCTGGACCGCCGCGCCCGACGCCCACCACATCCACGCCATCGGGCGCGACATCACCGCCGACCGCGAGCAGCTCGAGGCCATGCGCCGCACCGAACTGGCGCTGCAGCAGTCGCAGAAAATGGAAACCATCGGCAAGCTGACCGGCGGCGTGGCCCACGACTTCAACAACCTGCTGCAGATCATTTCGGGCAATCTGCAACTGCTGGAGATGGCCGGCCCCGCCGGCCAGCAGGGCGAGCACGCGCGCTGGATCGAGAACGCGCGCCAGGCGGTCGACAAGGGCGCAAAGCTCGCCAGCTACCTGCTGGCTTTCGGACGGCGCCAGCCGCTCGAACCCAAGGTGATCAAGATCGGGCGCCTGGTGGCCGGCATGGAAGACATGCTGCGCCGCGCGCTGGGCGAGGAAATCGAGATCGAGATGGTGATCTCGGGCGGGCTGTGGAACACGGCGGTGGACGTGGCCCAGGTCGAGAACGCGCTCCTGAACCTGGCCATCAACGCGCGCGACGCCATGGGCGGCGTGGGGCGCATGACCATCGAAGCCACCAATGCGGTGCTGGACGACCTGTACTGCCGCAACCACGGCGACGTGCTGCCGGGCCAGTACGTGATGCTGGCCGTGACCGACACCGGGCCGGGGATGCCGCCCGAGGTGCTGGCGCGCGCCTTCGAGCCCTTCTTCACCACCAAGGACGAAGGCAAGGGCACCGGCCTGGGGCTGTCGATGGTGTACGGCTTCGTCAAGCAGTCGGGCGGCCACGTCAAGATCTACAGCGAGGCCGGCCAGGGCACCACCGTCAAGCTCTACCTGCCGCGCAGCAGCGCGGCCGAGGAGCCGCTCGGGCCGATCGAAGCGCCCCAGCCGGCGGTGGGCGGCAGCGAGACCATCCTGGTGGCGGAGGACGACGAAGCGGTGCGCACCACCGTGGTGGAGATGCTGACCCAGCTCGGCTACCGCGTGCTCAAGGCGGCCGACGCCGCCAGCGCCCTGGTGGTGGTCGAGAGCGGCGTGCCGATCGACGTCCTGTTCACCGACGTGGTGATGCCGGGCACCCTGCGCAGCGTCGACCTGGCGCGCATGGCGCGCGAGCGCCTGCCCAACCTGGCGGTGCTGTTCACCTCGGGATACACCGAAAACTCGATCGTGCATGGCGGCAGGCTCGACCCGGGCGTCGAGCTGCTCGGCAAGCCCTATACCCGCGAGAGCCTGGCGCGCCGCATTCGCCAGGTGATCGCCAACCAGAAGAAGCTCCAGGCCGAGCGTCCGGCGCCGCCGCCGTTGCCGGCCGGGCGTTTTCGCATCGTGCTGGTGGAGGACGAGGAGAACATCCGCATGAACACCCAGGCCCTGCTCGAGCACCTAGGCCACGAGGTGCGCTCGGCGGCCGACGCCGAGACCGCCCTCGCGATGATCGACCACAGCACCGAGCTCCTGATCACCGACGTCATGTTGCCGGGGATGTCGGGCGACGCGCTGGCCGCCCAGGCGCGCGCCATCGCGCCGGCGATGCGCATTGTGTTCGCCACCGGCACCGGGGAAGTGAACAACTGGCCTGACGCGGTGGTGCTGCGCAAGCCCTACAACCTGGAGCAGCTGATGCGGGTGCTGGCCGGCGAACGCCCGGCCGCCCCCGGCGCGACCCTGCCTCAGCCGGCCTGGTAGCAGGTCCGCAGCGGGCAGAGCTCGGGCGTGCTCGGCTTGCCGAAGTAATAGCCCTGCATTTCGCCGCAACCGTCGGCCATCAGGATGCGCGCCTGTTCCAGGGTCTCGATGCCCTCGGCCACCACGGCCAGGCCGAGGCAGCGCACCGCGTTGACGATGGCCTGCACGATGGCGCGCGACTCCGCGCTGTGCTCGACGTCCGAGACGAAGGCGCGGTCGATCTTGACCTTGTTGATCGGCAGGCGCTTGAGGTAGGCCAGGCTCGAGTAGCCGGTGCCGAAGTCGTCGATCGACAGGGTGACCCCGGCCGCGCGCAGCTCCTGCATGATGGCGATGCTGCGCTGAGCGTCCAGCATCGAGGTGGTCTCGGTCAGTTCGAGTTCCAGCACGTCGGGCGGCAGCTCGTAGCGTTCCAGCAGGCGCACCACCCGCGCCACCAGGGCCTCGTCGTGGAACTGGCGCGCCGACAGGTTCACGGCCATGGTCAGGTGGGTATAGCCGGCGTCGCGCCAGGCGCGCAGCTGGGCGCAGGCTTGTTCCAGCACCCATTCGCCGATCGGGATGATCAGGCCGCTCGTCTCCGCCACGGGGATGAAGTCGGCGGGGGCGATCATGCCGCGCTCGCGGTGGCGCCAGCGCAGCAGGGCCTCGACCCCGCTCACCCGTCCGCTGGCGAAATCGACCTTGGGCTGGTAGACCAGCGAGAATTCATTACGCGCCAGGGCGCTGCGCAGCTCGTGTTCGAGCGAGCGCTGGCGCGGCTTGTGCAGCTCGGCCTGGAAGGCGCGCAGGTTGCCGTGGCCCTGGGACTTGGCGTGGCGCAGGGCGGCATTGGCCTTGCACATCAGGGTTTCCAGTTCCTCGCCGTCGCGGCCGAACACGCTGTAGCCGAGCGTGACGGTGAGCTCGAGGGCGTCGCCGCCCGCGTACACCGGGCGGTTCATCAGCGCGTGCAGCGAGGCGATGTGGCGCTGGACCTCCTCGGCCGGGACGTCGATCCAGCACAGCAGGGTGCCGCCGCCGGCGCGCGCCGCCAGGTCGAGCGGGCCGGCGTGGTGGCGCAGGCGGCTCGCGAGCGTGGCCAGCACATGGTCGCCGGTGACGTGGGTGTGGTTTTCGTTGATGGCCGAGAGGTTGTCGACGTCGAGCAGGACCAGGGCGGCGGTGCGGCCGGGGTCGGCGTTGCTGCGGTGGGCGCGCAGCACGTCTTCCACCGCCAGGCGGTCGGGCAGGCCGGTGAGCGGGTCGCGCTGGAGCTGGGGGCGCACCCGGCGCGGGCCGCTCAGGCTGGTCAGGGTGTTGAGGTGGGCCGCAGCCTGGGCGGCAGCGCTGCGCAGGGCGATCAGGTCCTCGACCGTGCGCGCCAGTTGGCGCAGCACCTGCAGGTCCTTGTGCGGCAGCAGGCGCGGCACGGTGTCGATCACGCACAGGGAGCCGATGCGCTGGCCGCCGGCGTGCAGCGGCACCCCGGCATAGAAGCGGATGCGCGGCTCGCCCAGCACTAGCGGATTGGCGGCGAAGCGCGGATCGGCGGCCGCGTCCTGGACCACGAACACGTCGTCAGACAGGATCGCGTGGGCGCAGAACGAGCTGTCGCGCGAGGTCTCGCGCGCGGTTAGGCCGCAGCTCGACTTGAACCACTGGCGCTCGTTGTCGACCAGGGACACGAGGCTGATCGGCACGCCCAGCGCGCTGGCCGCGACCCGGGTGATGCGGTCGAACAGCTCCTCGGGATCGGTGTCGAGCAGCTGGGTGGCGCGCAGTGCGCGCAGGCGCTCGGGTTCGCAGGCCGGCAGCGGGGCGCCGCCGGCCAGCGCGTCCACGCCTGGCATGGTCTGGGCGCCCGGGGTGTAGAAGGCGGCGTTGTTCTTGCCGCGCTGCTTGGCGATGTACATGGCGGCGTCGGCCTGCCACAGGAGCTCCTCGGCGCCGAGCTTGCCGTCGTGGATCGCGATGCCGGCGCTGGCCGACACGCGGCACACGCGTGCGATCGCCGGGTCGGGATTCTCGGCCGCTGCCAGGCATTTGTGGGCCAGGGCCAGGGCGTCGGTGGCCGGGTCGGCCAGGTTGGTCAGCAGCAGGGCGAACTCGTCCCCGGCCAGGCGGGCCACCACGTCGGTCTTGCGCACCAACATGTGAAGTCGCTCGGCCACGATGCGCAGCAGGCGATCGCCGGTCTCGTGTCCGAGCCGGTCGTTGACGCACTTGAAGCCGTCCAGGTCGATGAACAGCAGGGCGCTGCGGCCGCCCTTGCCGACCCGCGCGTCGGAGGCCAGGGTGCGCTCGAGCTGGCGCATGAATTCGTAGCGGTTGGGCAGTCCGGTGACGTAGTCGTGGGTGGCCTGGTAGTGGATGCGCTGCTGGGCCGCCTTGCGCTCGGAGATGTCGCGGATCGCCAGCGCCAGGTGCGAGGCGGCGTCTGGCGCGGCGCTGCCCGCGGTCAGCTCGACATGGAGTTCGGCGCCGGTGCGGCTTTGCAGGGTCAGCTCGGTCGGGCGCTCGCCCAGCTCGCCCACGCCTTCGCGCAGGGCGCGCAGGAAGCGCGAGCCGCTGCGGCTTTCCGGCGCGCTCGGCGCCAGCAGGTCGCAGGCCGGCTGGCCCAGGGCTTCGGCGGCGCTCCAGCCGAACAGCTTCTCGGCCTGCGCGTTCCAGCCGGCGATGCGTCCGGCCTGGTCGACTTCGACGAAGGCGTCGCCCATGTGCTCGATGAGGCGGCGCAGGTCGTTGGCGCGCGCCAGGCGCTGCTCGGCCTCGGCCCGCTCGACCGTGATGTCGGCCACCACGCCGCTGTACACCGTGCGCGTGGACGAGGTCGCGGTGCGCGCCGAGCGCATGCACACCCAGCGGATCTCGCCGTCGGGCAACTGCAGGCGGCAGCTGTAGCGCCAGTCGCTGCCGCTTTCGACCGCCGCCTGGATCGAGGCCAGCCAGTCAGCGCGGTCGTCCGGGTGCACGGGGATGTTGCGCCAGTCCGCGAGCAGGGCGTCGCGGCGCATGCCGGGCATCTGCTCGAGGCGCTCCGACAGGAACAGGAAGCCGGTGCTGCCGTCGGCGTCGACGTACCACTCGTAGACCGCGACGGGCAGGGCGTTGAGGCGCGAGGACGCATTGCTCAGGGCGCTATCGGATAGCGTGACGTCCGCGGGTTCGCGGAGGAGGGAAGTGTGCATGGCTGGAGGGCTTGCGCCGGTGGCCGTGGACCGAAACGGTCTGCGGCGGAACTGGCGGGGTGGGGGCCAGCGGGAGGGTGCGCGGGGATGCGGCAGGTCGACTATACCATGTCGCCATCCCTTGTGGTTGCACTCGTGCAACATCTGGGGTGTAGCTGTGGTTTTATGCGCAGAGGATCGGGCGGTAGCCGGTCTCGTCCTACACAAGCAGCCGCAGCGCGCCGATTGCGCCTGTGCCGCCCTGGCCTAAGATGGACTATATGACCAGACAAGGAGACCATCATGTCGATGCAAGGCGAAGGCAAGGACGCCAAAGGGCGTAATTATGACCAGATCACCCGCGACGGCAGCAGCAGCGCCGGCTCGATGGGCGTGGGCGGCACCGGCGACATCGGTGCGATGCCGGGCAAGGAAGGGAATGCCCAGGCGGGACAAGGCGGGAACCAGCAGGCGGGGCGTACCGATGACCTGCTGTCGGACGGCTCGGACGCCGAGCTTGACGACAAGGGCTTCATGACCGACAGGAAAGCCGGCAAGCCTTGATCCGGAGTCGAATCCGCCCTGGAATCCGATCAGCGATCGGCCGTGGCCCAAGTGAGAAAGACACCGATCATGTCCTCGAGACGATGAACGCCACCTGAAGCGATAAATTTCTCTCGCTCTAGTCTGCAGTCGATCCATTCGGCGTCGTGGCCGGGGGCTCCCAGGCGTACTCGTTCAAACGGTCGATCCGGGATCCCGGTTCCGGACAGGTCGATTTCAAGCCACCAACCGGGATTGTCGAGCGTTTCGATACGAATCCCATATGAATGCTCCCAATCGCCGTCGAGTTGTGACGCATACCAATTCTGTAAGCGGACAAGGGCATTCATCGATGTGCTCAGGTAAGGAGGATTGCGGAAAAAAGCAAACTTCTGCCGCTCATTGTGCGTGGTGGTACGACCGCCACCTGCCAGCAGCGGCGGCACGGTTAACGATAGCAGCTTGCCACGACAAATGCGTCACGGACTGTCACGGCGCTCCCCGTGGATCTCTTCCATCCCGTCTTCATGCAGCGAGCTTGCGGGCCTCGGCCGCTTCCGCAATGAAGGCGGCGGTCAATTCGGGACGGGTGACCGGCAGCATGTGGCCGCCCTCGACCAGCTCCAGGCGCGCGCCCGGCGCTTTCTCGACCATGGCCTGGCCGTTGGCGCGCCAGTCGAGCAGGCGGTCGTCGCGGCCGAACAGGATGGCGAGAGGCACGCTCAGTTCGCCGTAGCGGCGCTCCAGGGCCGGCATGTGGGCCGCCAGCGCCTGCAAGTCGGCGCAGCTGGCGAGGAAGTGCGCAGGTCGGAGGCTGAGCAGCCCGCCCGCACGCACCGCGAAGTCGGGCGCCACCGCATCCGGGGCGAAGACCTCGGCCAGCACGCGCCGGCTGCTAGCGATCCCGAGCGGCACCGCCAGCGTGTGGGCGAACAGGGTGCGCAACCAGCGCGGCCGCATCAGGAGTCCGCGGAACACCGGCGGCACCTGTTCAGGTGGATGGGTCAGCGGCGCCACCAGGGCCAGGGCGCCCACGGTGTCGGGATGCTCGAGCGCCAGCGTGAGCGCGGTGGCCCCGCCCAGCGAATGGCCGACCACGGTCGGGCGTTCCAGTCCGAGCTGGCGCACCAAGCCGGCCAGCGCCCGCGCCTGGGTCGAGAGATCGGCCGGGACATCGCCGGCGCGCGGCGAGTAGCCTGAGCCGGGGCGGTCGACCGCGACCACGCGGAAGGACTTACTCAGCTGCGCGACGGCGCCATAGTTGAAGTGACCGAGGTTACCGCCCAGGCCGTGCAGCAGGAGCAGCGGCGGGCCGCTGCCCTGGTCGCGCACGTGCAGGCGCTGCCCGTCGACCTCGACGATGCGGCCCGAGGGCGGCAGGAAGGCTTCGATGCGGCGCGTGGTGCGCCAGGAGAACAGGGCCAGGGCGCCCAGCAGCAGGCCGGCGCAGGACAGCAAGGTGGAGAGGAGGGCGGAAAGATTCATCGGGTGGTCAGCTTCTTCAGGATATTCCAGTAGTGAACGGGACTCAGGCGCTCGAGCAGGGAGACGAACTTGGCGTCGTTCCCGACCAGCACGCGCGCTCTGCCCGCCTCGATGCCGCGAACGATGAGCTCGCCGGCCTGCTCCGGTGGCATGCGCAGCAGGCGCTGGGCGATGGCGCGGCCGCGCTCGACCTCTTCGTGCGGGGCGTCGCGCGGGACGCGCGCGTTCAGGGCGATGCTGGTTGCCACGCCGCCGGGGTGGACCACGGTGACGCCGACCTTGCTGCCCGCGAGCTCGTGGCGCAAGGCGTTGGAAAAGCCGCGAACCGCGAACTTGCTGGCCGCGTAGGCCGCCTGGCCGGGCGGCGCGATGATGCCGTAGATGCTAGACATGTTGACGATGCGCGCCTCGTCGCTCTCGCGCAGCAGGGGCAGGAAGACCCGCGTGAGGCGCACCACGGCGTGGAAGTTGACCTCCATGAGCCAGTCGAAGTCCTCTTCCGCGACCTGCTCGAAGCTGCCGCCCAGGGCCACACCGGCATTGTTGACCAGCAGGTCGACGCGGCCGTGGATCAGTCCCACCGCGGCCGGCAGGGCGCGCACGGCGGCGCGGTTGGCGACGTCGAGCTGGTGGGTGCTGGTGCGCACGCCGAAGGCGCGCGCCTCGCTCGAGACGGCGTCGAGGGCGGCGGCGTCGATGTCGCACAGGGCCAGGTGGCAGGAACGGCGCGCCAGCGACAGCGCGATCGCGCGGCCGATGCCGCCGCCGGCGCCTGTGACGACGGCGACCCGGTTACTCAACTTCATGGAAGACTTCCTTTCGCACCGAAGTGCATGACGCCGTCATCGATGCGGCCATAACGGATGGTGAGCAGGTCCTGGACGTAGTTCTGGTAGACCTGCCAGGGGCGGCGCGTGCCCTGGCGCGGCAGCAGGTGGCTGGCGCGTTGCACGTAGCCCGAGGTGAAGCTCAGGAAGGGCGCCTCGCCCACCGAGGGATCGCGGCGCGGCACCGCGATCTCGAGGCCGCGCCTGTCCATCCAGGCCAGCAGGCGGCACACGTATCCGGCGGTGAGGTCGGCCTTCAGGGTCCAGGAGGCATTGGTGTAGCCGAAGGTGACGGCGCAATTGGGGACGTCGCTCAGCATCATGCCCTTGTAGGACATGATGTCGGCCGGCGCCAGGCGGCGGCCGTCGACCTCGAGCGCGGCCCCGCCCAGCACCTTGAGCGTCAGGCCGGTGGCCAGCACCACCAGGTCGGCCTCGATCTCGGCCCCGGAGGCCAGGAGCACGCCGCGCTCGGTGAAGCGGGCGATGTGGTCGGTGAGGATCGCGGCCTTGCCCTCGCGCAGGACGCGAAACAAATCGCCGTCCGGCACCAGGCAGACGCGCTGGTCCCAGGGCTTGTAGCTGGGCGTGAAATGGGTGTGCGCGTCGATCGCCGGGCCGAGCTGGCGCGCCGCCATGGCGACGATGTGGCGCTTGACCATGTCGGGCTTGCCGCGCGCCAGGCGGTAGAGGAAGATCGACTCGAGGATCAGGCGCCAGCGCGTCAGGCCGTAGGCCAGGCGCGCCGGCAGCAGGCGCTGCATGCGCAGGGCGAAGCGATCCTGGCGCGGACGCGCCACCACGTAGGAGGGGCTGCGCTGAAGCATGGTGACGTGGGCCGCGCGTTCGGCCATCGCCGGCACCAGGGTCACGGCGGTGGCGCCGCTGCCGATCACCAGCACCCGCTTGCCGGCGTAGTCCAGCGCCTCGGGCCAGAACTGCGGGTGCACGATGCGCCCGCGGTAGCGGTCCTCGCCCTCGAAACGCGGGCGGTAGGCTTCCTCATAGCTGTAATAGCCGCTGCACATGTGCAGGAAGCGCGCGCGCAGGGTGGCGCGCCCGCCGCCGGCCAGCTCGCAGTCGACCGTCCACAGGGCGTCGTCGCTCGACCAGGCGGCCTTGACCACCTTGTGGCCGTAGCGGATATGCGGCTCCAGCCCATGCTCGCGCGCGGTGTCGCGCACATATTGGCGGATCGCGGGGCCGTCGGCGATGGCCTGGGCCGCGGTCCATGGCCGAAAGGCGTAGCCGAGGGTGTACATGTCCGAATCGGAGCGGATGCCCGGATAGCGGAACAGGTCCCAGGTGCCGCCGATGGCGTCGCGCGCTTCGAGGATGGCGAAGCGCTTGTGCGGCAGGCGCCGGCGCAGCATGGCGGCGGCGCCGATGCCGGACAGGCCCGCGCCCACGATCAGGACGTCGAGCGCATCGTCGCGCGCGCCGGCGACAACGGGGGTAGACTGGGTCATCATGCAAGTAAATACCTTTGTATCTTGACACTCTACCTTGTCAGAATCCTTCTGGCAATATTGTGTCAAAATAGGTGTATGACAACTGAGTTATCCCCCTCGACCCGGTCCTACCGGGGGCAGTCGCAGGAGCAGCGGCGCGCCGACCGGCGCGCCCGCCTGATCGCTGCCGCCATCGCGGTCTATGGCGAACGCGGCTACCACAACGCGACGGTCAAGGCCGTGTGCGAGGCCGCCGGCCTGACCGAACGCTATTTCTATGAATCCTTCGCCAACAGCGAAGCCCTGCTGATCGACAGTTTCAACGCCGTCACCTTTTCGGTGCTCGGCGAGATCCTGCGCGCGGCCGAGGGCGCGGGACGCGGGCGCATACCCCGCTCGCGCGCCATGCTGCATGCCTACTTCTCGGCGCTGCAGCGCGAGCCGAGGTCGGCGCGGGTGTTCCTGGTCGAGATCCGCGGCGTGAGCCGGGCGGTGGACGCGGCCTTCGATGCGGCGCTGGCCGCCATCGGCCGCGAGGTGGCGCGCATGGTGGCCCCGTCCGGGGCAATCGATGACGAGCTGCTGCAGGCCGGCGTGGTCGGAGGCGTCATCCAGATCGCGCTGCGCTGGATCGGCAATGGCTACCAGCCGGACATCGACAAGGCCGTGGATTCGGCCCTGCGGCTGGGGACGGTGCTGTCGGCGCCTTCGCGCTCCCTGCGGGCCCAGGCCGACTAGGCTGCCGGCCAAAAAAAAGCCCGGGCGAACCCGGGCTTGCGCTGGCATGCCGCTCGAGGCGGCATGGCCGAAAGCCTTCCTTAGAACTTGAAGACGATGCCGGCGCTGTAGTTGGTGAACTCGCTCGCCGGCTTCTGCGCTTCGATACGCGCCGAGATGGCCGGGGTGAAGGCGTAGCTCACGCCCACGCCGTACACGGCGCGCGATTCCGACTCGCTGACGGTGATGCCGCGCGCCTTGGCGTCGGCTTCCAGGCGGTTGTAGCCCAGGCGACCGTAGAGGTCGAAGTTGTTGCCCAGCGGCAGCGAACCGATCAGCGACAGCGATGCCTGATCGACCTTGATGTCGGCGCCGAACGCTTCGGCGTCGCCCAGGCGGCGATAGCCGAATTCAGCGGCGAAGTTCGGGTGGAACTTGTAACCCACGAAAGCGCCGTAGCTGGTTTCACGGTCCGACCAGTCGTCGATCTTGGTCTTGCCGATGTCGACACCGGCGTACAGGGCGCCCGGCTCGACGGCGAAAGCGGACGAGGAGGCGATCATCAGGGCAGCGACGGCTGCAATTTTCTTGAACATGTTATATACCTTGTAAGTTTGCTCTGCGGTAACGCAGGGGGCGCATCTTACACTTTCATGACAAATTTAGCAAATTTGGCGTTTCTCATGCATATGCCAATAAAATTTGCCTGCTAGCACATGAGCGCAGATAACGTGTGGATATTGGAGAGAATTGCAGAATGGAAGGGATCGCCCGGCGCCTGGCCGGGCGGGTGAACACGCGGGAAGCCGCCGCCCGGGAACCCGGGCGGCGTGAAGGAATCAGATGTGCAGCGCGTGGCCGAGGGCGCGCAGGGCCGCTTCCTGCACCGCTTCCCCGAGGGTGGGGTGGGCGTGGATGGTGCGCGCCACGTCTTCGAGCAGGGCGCCCATCTCGAGCGACTGCGTGAAGCCGGCCGCCAGTTCGGACACCCCGGCGCCCACGGCCTGCCAGCCGAGGATCAGGTGATTGTCGCGGCGCGCCACCACGCGCACGAAGCCCTCGGTGCTCTCGATGGTCATGGCGCGGCCGTTGGCGCTGAAGGGGAAGACGGCGCTGATCGCGTCCAGCCCGGCGCGCTCGGCCTCCTGCGGCGACATGCCGGCCACCACGATCTCGGGATCGGTGTAGCACACTGCCGGAATCGCGGCCGGGACGAATTCGCGCCACTTGCCGGCGATGATCTCGGCCACCATCTCGCCCTGGGCCATGGCGCGGTGGGCCAGCATCGGCTCGCCTGTCAGGTCTCCGATCGCCCACACGTTGCGCATCGAGGTGCGGCACTGGCCGTCGACCTTGACGGCGCGGCCGTCCATGTCGAGCATCAGGCTCTCCAGGCCCCAGCCGACGGTGCGCGGACGGCGCCCGACCGCCACCAGCACCCGGTCCGCTTCCAGCCAGGCTTCGACCCCGGAAGCGTCGCGCACCTTGACCCTGCCGTCTTCCATGCCCAGCACCGAGGTGCCCAGGCGGGTCTCCACGCCCAGCCGGGCCAGCGAGGCTGCCACCGGCTTGACCAGCTCCGCGTCATAGGCCGGCAGGATGCGGTCGGCCGCTTCGACCACCGTCACCTGGGCCCCGAGCTTGCGGTAGGCGGTGCCCAGCTCCAGGCCGATGTAGCCGGCGCCGACCACCACCATGCGCTGCGGGATGGACGCCGGCGACAGCGCCTCGGTCGACGAGACCACCGGCCCGCCGAAGGGAAGGAAGGGCAGCTCGACCGGTTCGGACCCGCTGGCCAGCAGCAGGTGCTCGCAGCGGATCCGCACCAGGGCCTGGTCGGCGCCGCTGGCGACCTGCACCTCGACCGTCTTGCCGTCGACGATGCGCGCCCAGCCGTTGATGACGCGCACGCCCTGCTTCTTGAGCAGGGCGCCGACGCCGCCGGTCAGGCGCTTGACGATGCCGTCCTTCCAGGCCACCGTGCGTTCCAGGTCGATCCTGGCCTCGCCGGCGGTGATGCCCAGGGGCGACTCCTGGGCCGCGTAGCTGGCCGCCTTGCGGAATTCCTCGGCCGCGTGGATCAGGGCCTTGGAGGGGATGCAGCCGATGGTGAGGCAGGTGCCGCCCGGCTGCGCCCCCTCGACCAGGATGGTCGGGATGTTCAGCTGGCCGGCGCGGATGCCGGCGACGTAGCCGCCGGGGCCGCCGCCGATGATGAGCAAACTGGTAGTGAGTGTCTCCATCCGTTCATTCCACGAAAAGCGTTGCGGGACATTCGAGATAGCCGCGGATCGTCTGCACGAACTGGGCCGCCACCATGCCGTCGATGACGCGGTGGTCGAAGGACGAGGACAGGTTCATCATCTTGCGCGCCACCATGGCGCCGTCCTTGACCACCGGGCGGTCGACGATGCGGTTGACGCCCACGATCGCCACTTCCGGCCGGTTGATCACCGGCGTGGTGACGATGCCGCCCAGCGGACCGAGGCTGGTGATGGTGATGGTCGAGCCGCTCAGTTCGTCGCGCGCGGCCTTGCCGCTGCGCGCGGCTTCCGCCAGGCGCAGCACCTCGGCGGCGCAGGACCAGGGGTCGCGCGCCTCCGCATGGCGCACCACCGGCACCATCAGGCCGGCGTCGGTCTGGGTGGCGATGCCGAGGTGGACCGGCTCGTAGGTGGTGAGCAGGTTGGCCTCGTCGTCGTAGCGCGCGTTCATTTGCGGGAACTGGCGGATCGCCAGCACCACTGCGCGCATCAGGAGCGGCAGCAGGGTCAGCTTGCCGCGCTCGGCGCCATAGCGGGCGTTGAGCTGGGTGCGCAGCAGCTCCAGCTCGGTGACGTCGATCTCCTCGACATAGGTGAAGTGCGGGATGTGGCGCTTGGCCTCCTGCATCTTCTCCGCGATCTTGCGGCGCAGGCCGATGACCGGCGCGGCGTGCTCGCCCTGGCGCTGGGCGTAACGGCTGTCGCCGCGGCCAAAGCCCATGCCGGAGCCGCGGCCGGCCAGGTAGTTGTCCAGGTCCGCGTGCTGGATGCGGCCCGCCGGCCCGGTGCCCGGCACGAACTGCAGCTCGATGCCGAGGTCCCAGGCGCGCTGGCGCACGGCCGGCGCGGCCAGGGGCTTCTCGCCAGGCGCGCGCATGGCGGGGGCCGGCGCGGGGATGTTGCGGCCGGCCGGTGGCGCGCTGCGCACCGGCGCCGGGGGCGGCGGGGCGGCGCGCGCCGGGGCGGCGGATTCCGCGACCACTTCCAGCTGGGGTTCGGCCACTTCCTCGGCCGGCGCTTCTGGCGCGGCCGACTTCACCGGCTCCTGGCGCGCCTTCTCGGCCGACAGGTTGCCGGCGCCCTCGACCTCGAGGCGGATCAGTTCCGCGCCAACGGCCAGCGATTGCCCGACCGAGCCGCCCAGGCTGGTCACGGTGCCCTTCACCGGCGAGGGGATCTCGACGGTGGCCTTGTCGGTCATGACGTCGGCCAGCACCTGGTCTTCCTTCACCACGTCGCCCGGCTGCACGTGCCAGGCCACCACTTCGACTTCCGCGATGCCTTCGCCGAGGTCCGGCATCTTGATCACATGAATGCCCATCTCAACCCTCCATCGCACGCTTCAATGCCGCACCGACCCGGTCCGGCCCTGGGAAATACGCCCATTCCTGCGCATGCGGATAGGGAGTGTCCCAACCCGCGACGCGCTGGATCGGCGCTTCCAGGTGATAGAAGCAGTGCTCCTGAACCAGGGCCGCGAGCTCGGCGCCGAAGCCGCTGGTGCGGGTGGCTTCGTGCACGATCACGCAGCGGCCGGTCTTGGAGACCGAGCGCACGATGGTGTCGAGGTCCAGCGGCCACAGGCTGCGCAGGTCGATCACCTCGGCGTCGATGCCGGTCTCGCGCGCGGCGGCTTCCGACACCCAGACCATGGTACCGTAGGCCAGCACCGTGACCTCGTTGCCCGGCCGGACCACCGAGGCCGAGTCGAGCGGCACCGTGTAGTAACCGGTCGGCACGTCGCCCAGCGGGTGGCCGGACCAGGGCACCACCGGACGGTCGTGGTGGCCGTCGAAGGGGCCGTTGTAGAGGCGCTTGGGCTCGAGGAAGATCACCGGATCGTCGTTCTCGATCGAGGCGATCAGGAGGCCCTTGGCGTCATACGGATTGGAGGGCATGACGGTGCGCAGGCCGCACACGTGGGTGAAGAAGGCTTCCGGGCTCTGGCTGTGGGTCTGGCCGCCGTAGATGCCGCCGCCGCAGGGCATGCGGATCACCATCGACGAGGTGAATTCGCCGGCCGAGCGGTAGCGCAGGCGCGCCGCCTCCGACACGATCTGGTCGGTGGCCGGATAAAAATAGTCGGCGAACTGGATCTCGACCACCGGCCGCAGGCCGTAGGCGGCCATGCCGACCGCCGTGCCCACGATGCCGCCTTCCGAGATCGGCGCGTCGAACACGCGCGACTTGCCGTACTTGGCCTGCAAGCCGTCGGTGACGCGGAACACGCCGCCGAAATAGCCGACGTCCTGGCCGTACACCACCACGTTGTCGTCGCGCTCCATCATCACGTCCATGGCCGAGCGCAGCGCCTGGATCATGGTCATCGGCATGGTGGCCGTGTCCCTCGATTGATCGTCGCGTGCCATCCTCATACTCCCAGTTCCTGGCGCTGCCGGCGCAGGTGCTCCGGCATGTCCTTGTACACGTCCTCGAACATGGTGGCGGCGCTGGGGGCGCGTTCGTCGCCCAGCACGCCGAACTGTTCGGCTTCCTTTTGCGCGGCCAGCACTTCGGCCTCGAGCTCGGCCTGCACGGCCTCGTGCTCCTGGTCCGACCACCATCCGAGCCGGGTCAGGTGCTGGCGCAGGCGGGCGATCGGGTCGCCCAGCGGGAAGCGGCTGTAGTCGTCCGCCGGGCGGTAGCGCGACGGGTCGTCCGAGGTCGAGTGCGGGCCGGCGCGGTAGGTGACCCATTCGATCAGGGCCGGTCCCAGGTTGCTGCGGGCGCGCTCGGCGGCCCAGCGCGAGGCCGCCAGCACGGCCAGGAAGTCGTTGCCGTCCACGCGCAGCGAGGCGATGCCGCTGCCGATGCCGCGAGTGGCAAAGGTGACCGACTCGCCGCCGGCGATGGCCTGGAAGGTCGAGATCGCCCACTGGTTGTTGACCACGTTGAGGATCACCGGGGCGCGGTAGACGTGGGCGAAGGTGAGGGCGGTGGAGAAATCGGATTCGGCGGTGGCGCCGTCGCCGATCCAGGCCGAGGCGATTTTCGTGTCGCCTTTGATGGCGGAGGCCATGGCCCAGCCCACGGCTTGCGGATACTGGGTCGCGAGGTTGCCCGAGATGGTGAAGAAGCCGGCGCGGCGCACCGAGTACATCACCGGGAGCTGGCGGCCCTTGAGCGGATCGCGCTCATTGGACAGCAACTGGCAGATCATCTCGACCATCGGCACTTCGCGCGCCATCAGCAGGCTTTGCTGGCGGTAAGTCGGGAAATTCATGTCGCCATCCTGGAGCGCGAGCGCATGCGCGGTGCCGATGGCTTCCTCGCCGAGCGAGGTCATGTAGAAGGACATCTTCTTCTGGCGCTGGGCGATCACCATGCGCGCGTCGAAGATGCGCGTCTTCATCATGGTGCGCAGGCCGAAGCGCAGCAGCTCGCGGTCGGGCTCCTCGGCCCAGGGGCCGACGGCGTCGCCGTTTTCGTCGAGCACGCGGATCAGGCTGGACGCGATATCGCTGGTATCGAGCGGCGCCACGTCGACAGGGGGACGCCGGACGCTGCCGGCGGGACTTACCTGGAGATACGAAAAATCGGTCTTGCAGCCCGGGCGGCCGGTAGGCTCCGGTACGTGCAGCGACAGAGGTTGACTCTGGCTCATATTCACTTTCCCTTTTTGAGGTGTTGTGCAGCAAGGGAATGATAAAGCCGCCAGCCCTTCGCGCGCTTGCGCTGGCGAACTATTTTCATTTTGCTCTGCAACATTTGCCCCTGCGCCTGACAGGGGAAACGGGGCACCTTAGCATGCCCCGGGGGCGGGAAAAATGAGCCGCGACAAGGAAGCGGCGGTGCTAGCGGTTGGTGAGGGTGACGCCAGCAGCGACCAGCACGCCGCCGGCGACCATCGAAGCCAGCACCTGCTCGCCCAGCAGCAGGGCGGCCAGGCTGATGCCGAACACCGGCACCAGGTTGTTGAAGACGGCGGTGCGCGAGGCGCCGATGGCTTTCACGCCCTCGTAGTACCAGATGAAGCCGAGCACGGTGCCGAAGGCGCCCAGGTAGGCGATGCTGGTCCAGACCTGCCAGCCGATGAGGCTCCAGTCCTGGCGCAGCAGGTCGGGCGCGGCGCCGATCAGGAGGAAGAGCAGGCCCCACAGGGCCGCGTAGGTGGTGGCGGCGATCGGCGACAGGCCCTTCAGGGCCGCGCGGCCGACCAGGGTGTAGGCGGCCCAGCTGCTGATCGCGCACAGCATCAGGAGTTCGCCCTTGCCGAGCGACTGGCCGAGGTCGTGCAGAGCGGCGAGCGGATCGCCGCGGGTGATCACGATGGCGGCGCCGACGAAGGCGAGGGCGATGCCGGCCCACTTGAGCGCATGCAGGCGCTCGCGCAGCAGCACGGCGGCGGCCAGAGCGGTCACGATGGGATTGAGGGCGATGAAGAGGGCCGCGCGGCCGGCGGGCATGCTGCCCAGCGCGCCGAAGAAGCACAGGTTGTAGAGGAAGATGCCGGTCAGGCCGAGGGCGGCGGTGGCGCCGACCTGCTTGGCGGACAGGCGCGGCAGCCCGCCCTCCATCTTCCAGGCCACGGCCAGCAGCAGCGCGGCGGCCAGGGCGAAGCGCAGGGCGGCGGCGGTCATGGGCGGCAGCGCGTGGGCGACGATGCGGCCGGCGATGAAGGTGCCGCCCCAGAACAGGGTGACGAGGACGAGTTTGCCGTACACGAGCTGGTTTTTCATTTTTTCGGCTTGCCTTGCGGGTTGGGGTAGGCATACATTAATGCTTATCCCAACTCATGCGCAAATGAGCGAATGCTCATGGCACCATACCCATGACCTTTACCCAGCTCGAAATCTTCGTGATGGTGGCCGAGATGCGCGGCTTCACCCTGGCCGCGCTTCGCTTGGGCATCAGCCAGTCGGCCGTCTCGCATGCGATCCGCTCGCTGGAGCAGGAACTGAGCGTGCAACTGGTGGAGCGCCAGCAGGCCGGGGTCGAGGTCACCGAGCTCGGACGGCGGCTCCTGGTGCGGGCGCGTGAGATCCTCGGCCTGCAGGAAGCGATGCGCCAGGACGCGGCGGTGGCGCGCGGCCTGAACCAGGGCCTGATCCGGATCGGCTCCTTCGGGCCGACGTCCTCGCTCAAGCTGCTGCCGGCGATCCTGCGGGCCTACCGGGCGCGCTATCCGGGCATCGAGGTGCAGATCGACGAGGGGCCCGACGCGGCCGTGATCCAGTGGGTGGCGGACCGGCGCGTGGACGTGGGCTTCGCGGTGCTTCCGGACGAGCGTTTCGACGCGGTGCCGCTGGTGGAAGACCAGCTCATGGCCCTGCTGCACCGCGACCATCCCCTGGCGGCCAAGCGCGCCGTCACCTTGCAGGAGCTGGCCCAGGATCCCTTCATCATGCCGGAGCAGGGCTGTTCGGCGCTGGTGGAGCCGCTGTTCGCCCAGGCCGGGCTGAGCCCCCGGGTGCGCTACCGGATGTCGCAGATGGTGACGGTGCTGGGCCTGGTGGACGTGGGGGACGGCATCACGGTGATGCCCGAGCTGGCGCTGCCGGACGCGATGGACGAGACCCATCCGCGCATCGTGGCGCGGCCGCTGCGGCCGATGGTCAAGCGGCGGGTCGGACTGGTGTTCCGCAGCCTGGCCCAGGCCGCGCCGGCGGTGCAGGCCTTCGCCGAGATCGCGCGCCTGGCGGCCAGGGACATCGGGCGGCGCGAGCCGCCCCAGCAGGCCGCCGCCTAGTTTAAACGGCCGCCGCCGCGCGCACGCGCCGTTCGCGCACGAGGTAGCCGAGGCAGAGCGCCCCCAGCCACACCGGGATCAGGTAGACCGCGAGCTCGAAGCCGGTCAGCAGCATCGCGATCAGGAGCGCCGCCACGAAGGCCAGGCACAGGTAGTTCGACAGCGGATAGAAGGGGCTGGGGAATACCGTCTTGTGGCCCTCGCGGTCCTTCTGCCGGCGGAAGCGCAGGTGTCCCCACGAGATCATGGCCCAGTTGATCACCAGGGCCGCCACCGCCAGCATCATCATCATGCCCAGCGCCTCGCCCGGCAGGAAGTACATGACCGCGATCGCCACCAGGGTGGCCGCCGCCGAGACGGCCAGCGCCGCCAGCGGCACCCCGCGTTTCGAGACCAGCAGCAGCGCGCGCGGGGCGTTGCCCTGCTGGGCCAGGCCGAACAGCATGCGGCTGTTGGCGTACACGCAGCCGTTGTACACCGACAGGGCCGCCGTCAGCACCACGAAGTTGAGCGCGTGGGCGACCACGCCGCTGTCCAGCTCCTTGAAGATGAGCACAAAGGGACTGCCGCCCTCGATCACCTTCTGCCAGGGGTAGAGCGAGAGCAGCACGGCCAGCGCGCCGATGTAGAAGATCAGGATGCGGTACAGGGCGTTGTTGGTCGCGCGCGGGATGGTGCGGCTCGGATCGTCCGCCTCGGCGGCGGTCAGGCCGATGAACTCCAGGCCACCGAAGGAGAACATGATGATCGCCATCGACATCGCCAGGCCGGTGAGGCCGTTGGGGAAGAAGCCGCCGTGGCGCCACAGGTTGGCCACGCCCGCCTCCGGCCCGGCGCCGCCGCTGGCCAGCAGCCAGATGCCGAACACGATCATGCCGACCACGGCCACCACCTTGATCAGCGCGAACCAGAATTCCATCTCGCCGAAGGCCTTCACGTTCATCAGGTTGACCGCGTTGACCAGCACGAAGAAGCCGAGGGCTGTGACCCAGGTCGGCAGTTCAGGGAACCAGTACTGCATGTAGATGCCCAGGGCCGAGAGCTCGGCCAGGCTGACGAGGATGTACATCACCCAGTAGTTCCAGCCCGAGACGAAGCCGGCCATGCGGCCGCAGTACTTGTCCGCGAAATGGCTGATCGAACCCGCGACCGGTTCGTCGACGATCATCTCGGCGAGCTGGCGGATGATCAGGAAGGCGACCGCGCCCGCGATGGCATAGCCCAGCAGGACCGCCGGCCCGGCCATCTTGACGGTGGAGGCGACACCGAGGAACAGTCCGGTGCCGATGGCCCCGCCGAGGGCGATGAGCTGGATATGGCGGTTCTTGAGTCCGCGTTTGAGTTCGTTCTGCGCGTCTTGCATCGTCGGCCTTGTCGTTGGAATTGCCAGAAAGCTAGGGATTCTACTGCATCCGAGACGGGAGTTACGCGGCGGCGCGGGCCGTGGACGCGCGGGGGAGCGCCGTCGCCGCGTACGGCAGCGATTAGTTATACTGCAGGCAACTCACAACGCCGGAGCGTCGACCATGTCATCCCAATCCGCCTCCTCCCTGCTGCGCGCCATGTTCGACGCTGCGATCGGCGCGGCGCTCCCGCAGCGCTGCATCCAGGCCCACCTGCCGCCGCCTCCGCGCGGGCGGACGCTGGTGCTCGGCGCGGGCAAGGCGGCCGCCAGCATGGCCCAGGCCCTCGAGTCACATTGGCCGGGCCCGCTGGAAGGACTGGTGGTCACGCGCTACGGCTACAAGGTGCCGACCCGGTCGGTCGAGGTGGTGGAGGCGGCCCATCCGGTGCCGGACGCGGCCGGGCTGGCCGCCGCGCAGCGAATGCTGGCGCTGACGAAGGGATTGAACGAAGACGACCTCGTGATCTGCCTGATTTCCGGCGGCGGATCGGCGCTGTTGCCGCTGCCCGCGCCCGGAGTAACAATCGCCGACAAGCAATCCATCAACAAGGCGCTGCTCGCCAGCGGCGCGACGATCTCGGAAATGAATTGCGTGCGGCGCCACCTGTCGGCCATCAAGGGCGGGCGCCTGGCGGCGGCCTGCCATCCGGCGCGCGTGGTGACGCTCCTGATTTCGGACGTGCCGGGGGACGACCCGATCGACATCGCCTCGGGGCCGACCGTGGCCGACCCGAGCACCTGCGCCGATGCGCTGGAGGTGGTGCGGCGCTACGGCATCGTCCTGCCGGAGGCCGCGCGGCGGCTGCTGGAGAGCGGGGAGGGCGAGAGCGTGAAGCCGGGCGACCCGAGGCTCGCGCGCGCCGAGGCCCACCTGATCGCCACGCCGCAGATGGCGCTGGAGGCGGCGGCGCGGGTGGGCGAAGCGGCCGGGGTGGCGGTGCACATCCTGGGCGACAGCCTGGAGGGGGAGGCGCGCAGCGCGGGCAGCCTGCTGGGCGGGATCGCGCGGCAGGTGGCGGAGCGCGGCCAGCCCTTCAGGCCGCCGTGCATATTGCTGTCGGGTGGGGAGACCACGGTGACGGTGCGTGGCAAGGGGCGGGGCGGGCGGAATGTCGAGTTCCTGCTGGCGCTGGCGCTCGCCTTGCGCGGGCATCCGAAGGTGCATGCCCTGGCTGGCGATACCGATGGGGTGGATGGGATCGAGGAGATCGCCGGGGCGCTGGTGCGGCCCGACACGCTGGCGCGGGCCTGGGCGATGGGGGTCAATCCGGCGCGGCGGCTGGATGAGAACGACGGGCATGGGTTCTTCGAGGCGTTGGGGGATTCGGTGGTGACCGGGCCGACGCTGACGAATGTGAATGATTTTAGGGCGATTTATATCGCGTAGTGGAAGCGGTGGTCAGTGATCGCTGTGGCGGCAAATGTGCGCCGTAGATGAGTCTTGCAGGTGCGATCAATGTACAGCTAAACCCTTATTCGTTACCCCCCAAAACCGTCGTTCCGGCGAAGGCCGGAACCTAAGTTTAGTTGAGTAGCCACTCACGTAAACTTGGGTTCCGGCCTTCGCCGGAACGACGTGCTACTGATAACTCTTACTCTCAATCAGAAGTAGCGCCGGGTCGGCTTCACCGAATACGTCTGCTTGAACACCCGCTTCTGGATCTGCCGCCACACAAAGCCGGCCACCGCCATCATGATCATCTTGCGCATGAGAATCTCCTCTAAAGTAAAACCACGTCATGCATCACGATAGCGCGTCCAGCCCCCGGGTGGCGCGAGCTAGGGGCCGATGCGCGATCTAGCGGCCGGCGTCCGAGTTTAGCGACTGGTCCGCGAAGTCGCGATCTGGTCGAGCACATGCTTGGGCACGGCGGAGTACTGCTTGAACTCCATCGTGTAGGTCGCCCGTCCCTGGGTCAGCGAACGCAGCGTGGTCGAGTAGCCGAACATCTCGGCCAGCGGAACCAGGGCCTTGACCAGCTTGCCCCCGCCGCCCGGGATCTCGTCCATACCCTGCACCATGCCGCGCCGGGTCGACAAATCGCCCATCACGTTGCCGGTGAATTCCTCGGGCGTTTCCACCTCCACCTGCATCATCGGCTCGAGCAGCTCGGGCGCGGCCTTGCGCATGCCGTCCTTGAAGGCCATCGAGGCCGCCATCCGGAACGCGTTCTCGTTCGAGTCGACGTCGTGGTAGGAGCCGAAGGTGAGGGTGGCGCGCACGTCCACCACCGGGTAGCCGGCCAGCACACCCGCCTGCAGGGTCTCCTGGATGCCCTTGTCCACCGCCGGGATGTACTCGCGCGGCACCACGCCGCCCTTGATCGCGTCGACGAACTCGTAGCCCTTGCCCGGCTCCATCGGCTCGAGCTTGAGCACCACGTGGCCGTACTGGCCCTTGCCGCCCGACTGCTTGACGAACTTGCCCTCGATGTTCTCGACCGTGTTGCGGATGGTCTCGCGGTAAGCCACCTGGGGCTTGCCGACCGTGGCCTCGACGCCGAACTCGCGCTTCATGCGGTCCACCAGGATCTCCAGGTGCAGCTCGCCCATGCCCGACATGATGGTCTGGCCCGATTCCTCGTCGGTGTGGACGCGGAAGGACGGGTCCTCCTGCGCCAGGCGGTTGAGGGCGATGCCCATCTTTTCCTGGTCGGCCTTGGTCTTCGGCTCCACCGCCTGCGAGATCACCGGCTCGGGGAAGGCCATCTTCTCCAGCACGATCACATTGTCCGGGTCGCTCAGGGTGTCGCCGGTGGTCACCGCCTTCAGGCCGACCGCCGCCGCGATGTCGCCGGCGAACACTTCCTTGATCTCCTTGCGCTCGTTGGCGTGCATCTGCAGGATGCGGCCCAGGCGCTCCTTCTGGCCCTTGGTCGGGTTGTACACGGTGTCGCCCGAGTTCACCACGCCCGAGTAGACCCGGAAGAAGGTCAGCTGGCCGACGAAAGGATCGGTCATGATCTTGAAAGCGAGCGCCGAGAACGGCTCCTCGTCCGAAGGATGACGCTCGATCTCCCTGTCGTCCTCGTCATGACCGGCGATGGCGGGCACGTCCACCGGCGAGGGCAGGTATTCGATCACCGCGTCGAGCATCGCCTGCACGCCCTTGTTCTTGAAGGCGCTGCCGGCCAGCATCGGCACGATCTCGTTGCGGATGGTGCGCGCGCGCAGCGCGGCCTTGATCTCGTCCTCGCTCAGGGTCTCGCCGTTCAGGTACTTCTCGGTGAGCTCGGGCGTGGCCTCGGCCGCGGCCTCGACCATCGTCTCGTGCCACTTGGCGGCCAGCTCCTTCAGCTCGCCCGGAATGTCCTCGTACTCGAACTTGACGCCCTGGCTGGCGTCGTCCCAGCGGATCGCGCGCATCTTGACCAGGTCGATCACGCCCTCGAAATGGTCCTCGGCGCCGAGCGGAATCTGGATCGGCACTGCATTGCCCTTGAGGCGGTCGCGGATCTGCTGCTGGACGCGGAAGAAGTCCGCGCCCACGCGGTCCATCTTGTTGACGAAGGCGATGCGCGGCACCTTGTACTTGTTCGCCTGACGCCACACGGTCTCGGACTGGGGCTGGACACCGCCCACCGAGTCGTAGACCATCACCGCGCCGTCCAGCACCCGCATCGAGCGCTCGACCTCGATGGTGAAGTCGACGTGGCCCGGGGTGTCGATGATGTTGATGCGGTGCTCGGGGAAGTTGCTGCCCATGCCCTTCCAAAAGGCCGTGGTCGCGGCCGAGGTGATCGTGATGCCGCGTTCCTGTTCCTGCTCCATCCAGTCCATGGTCGCCGCCCCATTGTGCACCTCGCCGATCTTGTGATTGACGCCGGTGTAGAACAGGATGCGCTCGGTGGTCGTGGTTTTGCCGGCATCGATGTGGGCGCTGATGCCGATGTTGCGGTAACGCTCAATGGGGGTCTTACGGCTCATCACAATCTCCTGTGCTTGCGGAATGCCTATCTCGGGATGTATTGCTGAGTTTCAAGTTGGGCAGGCATTCAATGTAACTGAAGTGCGCACGCTTTGCTGGTGGCGGGGCCGTTTTCTCTCCCCTGTGGCGGAGGCGCGCGCAGCGCTTCGGTGGGGCATGCGAAGCCCATGCTGCCAAGAGGGGCGCTGGTAGGAATTCACGGCTGAGTTATGAGAGAATCAAGGGCTTCGCTTCGCTAACACCACCCTTTTTCAGAACGTATGTACACCTCGCGCCGTCCCGCTTCCTCCCTGCTTCCGTCGCTCCGCGTTTCCTGCCTCTGCCTTTCCGCTCTGGGCGGCGTCCTGCTGGCCGCCGGTCCCGCCGCCGCCTGGCAGACCCAGGAGGCGCAGCCCGGAACCGGGCAGCCGGCGCGGGTGGGCACGGCGCCAGCCGCCGCGACCCCGACCGCTACAACGCCGACTGCTGGGCAGCCGGCTGCTGCGCCGCCTGCGACGGCCAACCCGCCGGTATCCTCGACGGTGGAAGTGACGGCCGCGCGCCAGTCCAACCGCATCGACCGCCAGAGCTACGACGTCAAGGCCGATCCGGCCAGCACCAACGACAGCGTGGCCGACACCCTGAACAAGGTGCCTTCAGTTGCGGTGGACGCGGACGGCAACGTCTCCCTGCGCGGCCGCAACAACGTGCAGATCCTGGTCGACGGCAAGCCCTCGGCCATGATGCAGGGCGATAACCGGGCCGCCGCCCTGCAGGCCCTGCCGGCCGGCGACCTGGAGTCGGTGGAGGTGATCAACAATCCGGGCGCCCAGTTCGGCAACGAGGGCGGCGGCGGTCCGATCATCAACCTGGTGATGCGGCGCGAGCGCCGCCCCGGCGGCTTCGGCGCGCTCAACGCCAATGCCGGCACCAAGGGCCGCTACAACGCGTCGGCCTTCGGCAGCTACACGGCCGGCCGCGTGAGCTGGCAGGGCAGCATGTACGGCCGCCACGACCGCCGCGAGTCGAGCGGCGAGACGGTGCGCGAGCGCATCGATCCGGTGACCCGGGCCGCCGCTGGCAGCGTCCAGAACATCAGCGGCGAAACGGTCAACGACATCGGCGGCTTCAACGGCTCGGTCACCTACAACCTCGGCGAGAAGGACGTGCTGGGCGCGAGCCTGGGCTACAACGCGGTCAACGGCGACGGCGACAATGCCGAGTACTACCGCGGCACGCGCGCCGACGGCAGCGTGGATAGCGAGTACCTGCGCACCACCGAGCGCGACAACCGGAACCGCAACTACAACGCCAGCCTGCGCCTGGACCACAAGGGCGAGGCGCCCGGCGAGCTGCTCAAGCTCGACCTGCGCCTGTCCGGCACCGACGCCGACAGCGACGCGCGCTACGCCAGCCGCTACACCGTGCGTCCGGCCAACGCCCAGAACCCCTTCAACCGCCAGGAAGGCGTGAACGACACCCGCGTGATCGACTTCACCGGCGACTACGAGCGCCCGGTCGAGAACGGCATCGTCAAGCTGGGCTACAAGCTGGCCCGCACCCGCAGCGTGGGCGACAACCTGTTCATCGACATCGATCCGGTCACCGGCGTGGAGCGGGTGAACAGCAACCGCACCAACCGCTTCGAGCTGGACGACACCACCTACGCCGTGTACGGCTCCTACCAGCGCCGCATCGACGAGAAATGGAGCGCGCTGGGCGGCCTGCGCGCCGAGTACAACGAGCTCGATCTTGACCAGGTGACCACCCGCATCCAGGCCACCAACCATTCCTTCGACCTGATCCCGAGCGCCTTCGTCACCTACGGCCTGTCGGACGACACCACGATCCGCCTCAGCTACGCGCACCGCATCCGCCGCCCCAACGCGGGCGAGCTGAACCCGTTCGTGATCTACCGCGACGAACTGAACCTCGCCTCCGGCAACCCGCGCCTGAAGCCGAGCGACACCGACTCGCTCGAACTCGGCGTCGAGACCAAACTCGGCAAGGTTGACACCAATGTGCGCCTGTACGCGCGCCGCGACACCGACCTGATCCAGGAACGGCGGGTGCTGCTGGCCAACGACGTGGTCCTGAGCACGCGCGAGAACGCGGGCAGCAACCGCTCGGGCGGCATCGAGTTCAATTTCAGCGGCAAGGCCACCGAGAAGCTGAGCCTCAACCTGAACGGCAACATCGGCTATGCCGAGCAGACCGCGCTCGGCGTGGCCAGCGGCGGCGACGACAAGCGCAGCGCCACCACCGTGTCGGCGCGCGGGCGCATCAGCTACCAGCTGGACAAGGACAACAGCTTCCAGGTGATCCTCAACGCCCAGGGCAAGCAACTGCTCGGCGAGGGCTACCGCAAGCCGGTGCGCAGCGCCGACTTCACCTACCGCCGCAACCTGACCCCGGCCATGAGCCTGGTGCTCAACGTCAACGACGTGTTCGACTCGCAGAAGATCGAGACCGTGACCGACACCGAGCGCCTGCGGGAATACAGCCTGCGCCGCAATGGCGGGCGCGCCCTGTTCGTCGGCCTTTCCTACCGCTTCGGCAGCTTCGCCGGCAACGGCCAGCGCCCGCCGGGTCCGGGCGGCCCCGGCATGCGCATGGGGCCGCGCGGCCCCGGGCCCATGTAAGCCTCAGGCGGGCAGGCGGGTGTCGCTGCGCAGCATGTCGCGCAGGCGCTCGCTCGGCACCGCGGGGCTGAAGTAGTAGCCCTGGATCTGGTCGCAGCCCTGGGCCCGCAGGAAATCGACCTGCTCGCGCGTCTCGACCCCTTCGGCGACCACCTGCAGCTTGAGGCTGTGGCCGAGGGCGATGATGGCGCGCGGGATCACTGTGTGCTCGTCGTCGCAGGGACCGCCCAGGAAGGAGCGGTCGATCTTGATGTAGTCGACCGGGAACTTGCGCAGGCGGCTCAGGCTCGAGTAGCCGGTGCCGAAGTCATCGATCGACAGGCGCACGCCGAGCGCCTTCAGCTCGTCCAGCGCATCCATGGCGTCTCCCGGGCGGTCCATCAGCTGGCTCTCCGTCACCTCCAGTTCGAAGCGCTGCGGCGCCACCCGGTAGCGGCGCAGGGTGCGGCCGAGCTGCTGCGCGAACCGGCGCTGGCGCAACTGGTGCGCCGACAGGTTGACCGAGATGACCACGTCGTCCAGCCCTTCCTCGCCCAGGCTGCGCAGCGCCTTGCAGGCTTCGTGGATCACCCATTGCCCGAGCGGGACGATCAGGCCGGTTTCCTCGGCCACCGGAATGAAGCTGTCCGGCCCGACCAGGCCGTGGTTCGGGCGCTGCCAGCGCACCAGGGCCTCCGCGCCCACCACCTTGCCGCTGCGCAGGTCGACCTTGGGCTGGAAGCCGAGCACCAGTTCGCGGTTGCGGATCGCGCGGCTGAGGCTGGCCTGCAGCAGCAGGTACTGGCGCATGGCGCTCCCCAGTTCGTCGGAATAGAACTGCACGTTGTTCTTGCCCAGCGCCTTGGCGTGGTACATGGCGGCGTCGGCCGCGCGCATCACGGCGTCCACGGTGTCGCCGTCGTTCGGGAAGAGGCTGGCGCCGACGCTGATGCCGGGGACCACCTCGCGGCCGCCCAGCTCCACCGGCGCGTTGACGCTGCGGCGCACGCGCTCCAGCAGTTCTCCCACGTGGCCGGCCCCGAGGGCCTCGTGCACCAGCAGCACGAACTCGTCGCCGCCGATGCGCGCCACCAGGTCCTCGTCGCGCATGTTGGCGCGCAGGCGTGCGGCGACTTCCTGCAGGACCCGGTCGCCGGCCTCGTGGCCGAGGCTGTCGTTGATGTGCTTGAAGTTGTCGAGATCGACGAAGGCCAGGGCCCCGGCCGTGCCGTCGCGCCGGGCGCGCTCGACGGCCTCGCGCAGCCGGTCCATCAGCAGGGTGCGGTTGGCCAGCCCGGTGAGCGGATCGTGGTGGGCGAGGTGGCGCAGGCGCCGTTCGTAATGCCGGGAGGCGGTGACGTCGTTGAGCACGCCGACGAAATGGGTCACCTCGCCGTCGAGGCCGCGCACCGGGTCGATGCGCAGGTCGTTGTAGAACACCTCGCCGTTCTTGCGGCGGTTGCGCAGGATGGCGTGCACGCTGCGGCAGGCCTGGATCGCCTCGCGGATGCGCTGGCGCTCCGGCTCGTCGCAATCCGGAATGCCCATGAAGCGCGGGTCGCGCCCCTTGACTTCGCGCAGGCTGTAGCCGGTCAGCTGCTCGAAGGCGGGATTGACGTATTCGATCTTGTTTTCGTGCCGGTCACAGCAGGTGATGACGATGGCGTTGACGCTCGAGTAGATGGCGCGCTCGCGCACCCTCAGGCCGTGTTCGATGCGCTTGCGCTCGGTGATGTCGAGGCCGGTGCCGAACAGCCCCGGTTGGCCGCCCAGCGTGGTGCGGGCGCAGTGGAACAGGAAGCTGGTGCGCTTGCCGTGCTTGCCGACCAGTTCTCCTTCATGGCTGGACTCTCCCAGCATCAGGGCCGCATTCATCCTAGCCGTGATGGCCGGGCGTTCGGCGGGGTCGAAGAAACTTTCGACCCGCATGCCGCGCAGCTCGGCGGGCGTGCGCTCCAGCGCCTGTTCGAGCAGGCGGTTCCAGAGCTGCAGGTGGCCGTCCTTGTCGATCACGTAGAAGACGCAGGGAAGTTCCTCGATCAGGTGCCCTACCGGCAACTCGCGCAGCAGGGCGGCAGGTGACGCGACGGGCAGTAGCGGGACCAACACCACGCTCCAGGCGGGGGGAGCCTCCGGCGCCAGGATCGCCGGCGAGAACACCGCGCGCAGCCGCAGTTCGACGCCGTCCGGGCGGCGCAGGCGGCCGATCACGCAGCGCTCGGCGCAGGCGGCCTGCGTCCTGTGCGATGCGGCGTCGATGGACATCAGGCTGCCCAGGGGCAGGCCCTGCACCTGGGCGGCGGGAAAGCCGGTCAGGCGCTCGCACGCGCTGCTCCAGGCGACGATGCGGTCGTCGTCGTCAACCAGGCAGGCGGCAAACGGGGCGGATGGATGTTCCACATGAGCTCCTGTTTTACGGCGCCCCAGGGCGCAGCATAAAACCAGGAAACCATGATAGCGCGCGCGGCGCGAAACCGCGCGCCGGCCCAGCTTGCGTGCGGGAAAGCTGGGCGGGGCCTGCGCGTCAGAGCACGCCGAAGAGCAGCAGCAGGAGGAGGGTGACGACGGCGGAGATCAGGATCGAGCCCAGGCAGCCCAGCTTGTTCGAGAAAAACAGGAACATCGTATTCCCCACGAGTCAACGGGTCCCCATGCTAACGCGCCCGCGTGAACAGGGGAGCCCGCTTGGCCGGAGCGGCTAGACGCTGTGCGCCAGGCCCAGGTTGCGGTTGGCGGGCACCGCGACGTCGATGAGTTTCGGACGCGGCAGGTTCAGCGCCGCCATCAGGGCCACGAACTCCTCGCGCGAGCGTTGGGCGAGGCGCGCGTTGTGGCGCTTCTCCCAGCCAATGGTCGAGACCGACTGGCCCTTGTAGTCGTGGCCGGGCCAGACCCGGGTGCCGTCGTCGAGGGTGAAGAGCTTGCGCGTGACACTGTCGTAGAGGGCCTCGGCGCTGCCGCTCTGGAAATCGGTGCGTCCGCAGCCGTCGATCAGGAGGGTGTCGCCGGTGAATAGGTTGCCGCGCCACAGGTAGCACATGCTGCCGGCGGTGTGACCGGGTGTGTGGATCACGGCGATGTGTTCGCGCTGACCGAAACCGATCACGTCGCCGTCGTCGAGCTGGACTTCCGCCGGGGGAATGCCGCAGCCGCTCGGCACGCAGGCCTTGGCGCCGGTGATCTGGCGCAACTTGCCGGCCGAGGTGACGTGGTCGGCGTGGGCGTGGGTCTCCAGCACGTGGGTCAGGCGCAGGCCGAGGCGCTCGATGTGGGCCAGGTCGCGTTCGACGTGGCGGTCGACCGGGTCGATGATGACCGCGTCGCGGTTGTCGGGCGAGGTCAGGATATAGGTGAAGGTGGACGACTCGGCGTCGAACAACTGGATCGGGTTGACTTGCATGCGGCTCTCCTCGGTAGCGGCCGATGTTGTACCACAAGTGCGGGAGCGAGGAAAGCCCGGCGGCGCCAGGCGAAGGAGACTGCGCCGGCCAGCAGGGCGGCGAGCAGCATCCCCGCCCGGGAAGGCTCGGGAACCGGGCCGAGTACGGACAGGGTATAGGACGCGGCGTCGGGGCGCATGATCCAGAAGCCTGGCGCGTCCGGGTTGGCGGGCCAGTGCTCGACACGCACGTAGGCGTCCAGGCCGCTGTCCTGGTCGTGCCGGCGCGGCAGGAGCCAGGCGCCGGCGAAGCTGCCGGGCTCGCCCGTCAGCTGCATGCCGAAGGAGAAGGCGGTCATGGTGGCCGAGAAATCGAAGAACCGCTCGCCCTTCTGGATCAGGGCGCGGCCTTCGCCCTGGTGCGCGAAGACCTCGTCACCGACCCGGAAGGAGATGTCCAGGTCGCTGTCCATCTGGCTCAGGGAGTCGCCATGTTGCAGGAGCGTGCCCTTGTCGGGATCGAAGACCGCGCTGAAGCTGAGGGTGTACGGGACCGGTGGGCCGTTGAACACGTCGTAATACTGTTCCCAGCCCATATTGCCGAGGATGATGGAATGGGGTTCGAGGGTGCCGCTGCTGGTGGCGGTGACGGTCGTCGGTGCGGCGCCAACGGCCAGCGGCAGCGCGAGCGTGCAGGCGAACAAGAGTGCGGTCGAGCGGTGCATGGCGGCTTCCCGTGGCGGTGTTCCGACAGTATAGGCGGCGTCGGGCGTGCCGGCGCACGCTTGGGAACCGACCAGTCCGCGGCTCAGCGCGCTGCGCGCAGCGTGGCCAGCTTGTCCCTCAGGGTCGCCTCGGACAGCTCGCCCACATGGCGCTGGTGCAGGATGCCGCGCGCGTCGTAGAACAGGGTAGTCGGGTAGCCGGCGGCGCCGGTGCGCGCCGCCAGGCGGCCGGCCGGATCGGTGACGACGTTTTGCATCTTCAGGTTCTGGGCCGCCAGGAAACGCTGGACGGTCTCGGCCGACTCGCCCTGGTTGACGTAGACAAAGCCGATATCGGTATTGGCCTGCTGGGCGCGCGCCAGGGCCGGCATCTCGCGCCGGCAGGGCGGGCACCAGGTGGCCCACAGGTTCACCACCAGCGGCTTGCCCGCGTAGGCGCTGAGCGGGGCTTCGCTGCCGTCCAGGCGGCGCACCGTCAGCTCCGGCAGCGGCGCCGCGCTCGGGGCGGCCAGCTGGGCGGCGAGACCGCCGCCGAACCACAGCGCCACCCCCGCTAGGCTGGAGGCGAGCAGCGGGCGGCGCAAGGTGGGCGCGCGCCGGCTCAGCTCGGCCCCGATCACGCAGGCGGCGATCAGGCCGGCGCTGAGCTCGAAGCCGCCGTCGCGGAAATCGAGCGCGCTCAAGGGAGCGGCGGCGTAGAGGTCGTGGTGGCGCAGCACGAAGACCGCACGGGCGGCGACGAAGCCGGCCAGGATCATTTTCCAGAGCACCGGCCCGGGGTCGGCGCCGCGCCGGCGGGCGAACCATACGGCCACGCCGTTGGCGAGCAGGAGGGCGAGGACAGCCAGCGCTGCTTGGAAGGGGATGACCAGGGGGCCAAGGCGGATGGCGTCCACGCGCAGCTCCGGTTGTTGTTGGAGCTGCAAGCATAGCGCGGTTGAGTTAGGCGAATATTAATCGCGCCGACAAAGCCCTCGGGTGGAATACAACGGCTAAGGGTGCAGGCCAGGTAAAGATGTAAGGTGAGCTCTCGAGCATGCGCTGGTTGTTCCGTACTCAAGCTGCGAAGGGGATTTAGCGCCCAGGTCCGCCCGGCACGCATTCCAGCAGTGGACGCGAACTGGTCGTCTTGCCGATTTTGACCGTTCCACGCGAGCGACATACGTCGGCCAGCGTTGGCTGGACTACTTGGCGTACCGGATGGCCTTTCGTGTCGATCAGCATTGCCTGTCCGCCGAGCGCAATGCTGTCCTGGCACTCCCAGACCGTGCAATACTCCACGCAGTCCGTGCACACTTTTGCCCTTCCTTCGTCAAAGCGCTCGCAATAGTCGTAGGCCGCTGGAACAACAATCCGGAACGTACGCACGTCGAAATAGCCGCATCGCCGACCGCCGCCATCCTTGGCCGGGGTGTCGTAGCGGCCCAAACCTTCGGGCGGGGCAGGGTAGTCGAAATCGCCAGTATGGCGTATTCCTGGAATGACTACTCTTCCGGCTGCGTTGACAGCTACCAGTTCGCGCGGATGCTCGATCATGATAAGCGCCACGCCGCGTTTATTTAGCCTGATGTTTTTCACGAATTGCGGGCGCACAAGCCGGTCACCCGACGGGTCGGTCACAAAGCAGTCACTCGCCCAATCCTGCGCTTTATCAGTTGGAGGACACAGGTTCGCGGCCGTGCAAAAGCTGAACCAGAATGAGACCAGAACGCCCAATACCACGTGTGAAGTGAGCTTCACTTCAGCTCCCAAAAGAAGACTTTCATCGTTTGCGTCAGCATAACGGCGCCAAATAAATTCACGTAGCCACTCATCCAGAGATAGTATTTATCACTGGCAGGATCATCGTAACCGGCCGCATATGAAAGCTTTCTCGTCGTACCGTTCCACAGCGTGAAATGGCCAACAACTCTATTGGACATGCTGTTCTACGAAAGTGCAGTAAGCTGTCAACGATCAGAGCGACCAGTTACCCGAACCGCCACCAAGCTCTTTTTCGCTTGAAACGCATGATCGGTATCCGTTCTGGTGCAAGCTGCGCAGGATCGGCAAGGCCTTCCAACTGATAGCCAAAAAACTCTCGGAGAGCGTCTTCGCCCAAATCCAAAGGATGGAAAGCGAGCGGATATTCGGCATCGTCTTCGCTTGGATCCACTGCCGGTCGACTACCGGCCCAGTAAGCTGCCTCAAATGGAAATTTGTCACCGATGTCTTCCAGGATTCCACTGTCGGGTGAAAGACTCAAGGACCTCTGCAGTTTTCCCTTGTTCCACTTAGCAAACGCCAGCCAATCGACCGTGCTGTGCATTGCGTAGAGATACAGGACGCCGTCGGAGAACGGTTCGATGAATCTGGAAGGGAGCCGCGACGGGCGGTCAATCCTGAACTCTTTCGCTGCTAAGACGATGAGATCCGGATAACAGCCCACGACGATCTCATTATCGGGAGGGCATGTAAAAGACAAGTCGCCGTCTTCCAAGGCGTCGAGCTTCTCGGAATCAAAAAGCTGCGTGGCGAAAGCAATCGTCGCCTCCCGGTCCAGTAAGGGCCCTTGCCGCAGGACCTCTCTCGGTTCCCCTTTGCTGTATGCCAGCATCCAGCTCTTTGCTCCCATGGCGTCCTTTCTTTTATCTGCTGTCTGTCCAATGGCGCTGGCCAAAAGCGGCCGTCAGCTCAGCATATCAGGGGAAACAAAGGATGCGCGAGCACAGGTGCGCTTCGATTGCAAAATCGGCCGTGCCAAACGTGCCGGCCCCAAGAGTGAATCTGTGTAACATGATTCGAGTAACCACTTCCTTCAACCACCACGTCGAGGATCTATGCTTACTCGAATCAAGCAAGGCATCGTGCTGTTGTTTGTGCTCCCAGCGGCGGCCTTGGCCGAGCCCATCACCATCGTCACGTATTCGACAGGAATGACCGATTACTACTCCTTGTCCACGCCGACGCCGTATGAACTCACGATCACGGCGACCTATGAGTCGACGTCTCCCATCGAATATGCGACAACACCGTTTGGCGTCGAACAACGCCTTGTGAGCCAGAATACGCCGTATGTAATTGAATTCAAAAACAAATACGAGACCTTCCAGCGCTCGGGCATCGGTTTTGGCGAACTGTTCGGCCTCATCCCGGGTACGTCCGATGGAAACGAATACTTTGGCCAAAGAATCTCGATCGACCTCGGAGGCGAGGACTCTGTTTCCTATCAGCAGAGAGGCTGGGGCCCTGTAGGCGGCTTCGGCGAAGGTGGCCTCTTGGCCACGCGTCAAATCGACGTCAGTGCAGGCTTGCGATCCGATATACACCGGGCTGCTTATAACAGCGGGCCGGGTATCGATCAACTCTTCAGCACCGATGCGCCTTCGACCTTCTCGCTTCATGTCAGCCCTGTTCCGGAGCCTGCTTCATACGCGCTGCTGGGCGCAGGACTGGGCTTTTTCGGATTAGTGCGTCGGGTCCGCCGCAAGATAGCAGCATAAGCGCGCCAATCGAGACGGCGAGCTCCACCAGGCGCCCGCCCCGGGGCGCTACCCCTGATGGCTCATCGCGGGTTTGCCGCCAGCCGCCGTCGAGGTGATGTTCAGGCCAGCGATCAGGAAGCGCGACTCGACATCGGCCTTGGGGCAATGCATGGTCCCGCGCGGCACCACGAAGATGTCCCCGGGACCCAGCTCGACCGAGCGATCCTCGAGCTGAATCGTCAAACGCCCTTCGTACACGATGAAGAGCTCGTCCTGGTCGTCGTGACGATGCCAGTTGGTCGAGCCAATCCCCTTGGCGACCTTGAACAGCTGGCCGTTCGCTTGCGCGACGGTCCGCTGCGACCAGAACTCGCCCAGTTCCGCCAGGGCGGCGGGAATATTGACTTTATCGTCCATCGGCGTTCCTTCTCGACGTAACAGGTCCTGGAATAACGATACCAGGACCCGCCGCTGTCGACCAATCACCGTTTCTGAGCGGCGATCAAGAAAACCGGGGTGCCGGAAGATGCCTCAGCCTTGTGCGCCCGTGCGCCGGCGGCGGCGTCCCGCACCGGCCAGCCCGATGCCGGCCAACACCAGGGCCAGGGTGCCCGGTTCCGGCACCTGCGCCGCGTCCTCGAAGCTGAAGTCGTCCATCACGTAGGAAGCCTGGTAGCCGGTCGAAACGACCACGGCGTCCACGGCGAAGTCCCAGCCGGCATCGAGAAAGGCCGGCGTCTCGGAAAGTTGCAACCAGTCCGAACTGGCGACCAGTTGGCCGGCAGCGTACAGGTCGAAACGCACGCTGCTGTCGGCGTAACCTGCGAACCAGGCGCCGTTGAAGACGGTCGGGGCCAGGAAACGGATGGTGCTGGCGATCGGCCCGCCGTCGATCCAGTCAGTTGTCACGCGGCCCTGCCCCGAATGGGGCGTGAAGGGCGCCTGCTCGCCGGTGAAGACGTTCAGGCCGGAGCTCGCCCAGTCAAGCCCGCCATAGTTGGCGGGCACGGCGGCGAAGCCGTCCGGGCCGACGATGTCGTCGAAGCTGAGCACGCCGGCGCAGGCGTAGGGAGCGCCGAGCGCGAGGGCGGCGCTCAGGGCGAAGTTGCGTAGTTTGGAATGCATGTCGGTCCTTGTCATAGGGGGGAATCATCGCTCAGGCCAGGCCCAGGGCCGGGTCGCTCACCGTGTGGCGGCCGGTCTCGACGCGGCCGGCGAAGCGGCGCAGGTAATCCGGCTGACCGGAGACGGTCGCGCTCAGGTCGTACCAATAAGCGTTGCCTGCCACCGGAATGCGGACCGTCAGCTCGGTGCGCGCCGCGAGCGTGTGCTGCTGGCGCAGGGCGGCGTAGGCGTTGGCGCTGAGGTTGAAGGTGCAGGTATTGGCGCCAGTGTTCATCAGTCGCAGCACCAGCTCGCCGCTGGCGGCGTCGCAGCGCACCTGCACTTCGGGGCGGGGCTGTCCGGCCGCGACCGCGCGCAGGGCGCTGCCGCTGAAGTGGCGGTGGTAGCCGTTCGGGCCGAGCACCCACAGGTCGTAGGCGCCGCCCACCGCGGGCGTCCAGACGTCGGCCAGCGACTTGCCCGCCTCGACGGTGTAGCGGCGCGGCACCGCGCCCAGGTCCTTTCGGTCGTAGACGTGGAACACGGCGGCCTGGCGGCCAGTGTTGACGAAGCCGAGCTGCACGCGCGCGGCGTTCATGCTGGCGCCGGGCTGGATCTCGCAGAAGGTGGCCAGCTCATAGGGCAGCGCGCGCGAAGGCCGGGTGCCGGGCGCCTGCAAGGGCATCTGGGGCGCGGCGGGCGGCTTGATCTGCGCCAGGCGCTGCTGGGCGGCGCGCAGGGCGTCGGCCTCGCTCTTGCTCTTGCGGCCCTTGAGCACCGGCAGGGTCTCGCTGTTCGGGGTGGCGAAGTTGAAGGCGCTGGTCAGGTCGCCGCAGACGGCGCGCCGGAAAGCGCCGATGTTCGGCTCCATCACGCCGAAGCGCGCCTCGAGGAAGCGCAGCACCGAGGTGTGGTCGAAGACCTGCGAGTTGACCCAGCCGCCGCGGCTCCAGGGCGAGATCACGAACATCGGCACCCGTGGACCGGGTCCGTAGACCCGCCCGTCCGGGGCCGGCTGGCTGGTGCTGCCGGGCGGGCGCGGGTGGGTGTAGTACTCGGGACCCAGTGCGGCCTGAGGCAGGGTGGTCTTGCCCGCATAGCCGCCCTTGCCGTCTGGTGAAGGCGCCGAGGGCGAGGGGACGTGGTCGAAATAGCCGTCGTTCTCGTCGTAGGTGACGATCAGCACGGTCTTGCTCCAGACTTCCGGGTTGGCGGTGAGGGCGTCCAGCACTTCCTGGATGAACCAGGCGCCTTGCACCGGGCTCGACGGGCCCGGATGCTCGCAATAGATCGAGGGCGCGTTGACCCACGACACCTGGGGCAGCTTGCCCTCAAGGACGTCGCGCCGGAAGGCGTCCAGGTACTGCTCGGGCTGGGTGCCCGGCAGGGTGTTGGCGATGCCCTTGTAGAGCGGATTGCCGGGGTTGTCGCGCGCGGCGTCGTAGGCCTTGTAGGGCAAGGCCTGGCCGGTGTTGGTGTAGGGACGGCCGGGCGAGCCGCCGCTCGAGACCGGGTAGCCCGAGGCGATGTTGGCGCGCCGGAACTGGCGGAAGGCGCCCAGCATGTTGTCGCCCCACTCGTCGGGCATGTTCTGGTAGCTGATCCAGCTCACGCCGGCGGCTTCCAGGCGCTCGGCATAGGTGGTCCAGGTGTAGCCGGTGTTGACGCCGGCGGGCAGGCCGTCGATCGCATCCCATTCGTTGGTGACGAAGGCGGCGCCGGTCGGCACCGCGCCATTGGTGCCGGTCAGGAAGAAGGAGCGGTTGGCGTCGGTGCCGGTGTGCATCGCGCAGTGGTAGGCGTCGCACAGGGTGAAGGCGTTGGCCAGGGCGAACTGGAAGGGGATCTCGTTCTCCTTGAAATAGCCCATGGAGATCGGGTTCTTGTAGCGCGGCCACTGGTCCATGCGGCCGTTGTCCCAGGCCAGTTGGCTATCCAGCCAGTCGTGCGGGGTGCCGTTGGCGCGCTGGGCGTTGCCGACGCTGCCGTCCAGGTGGAAGGGCGTCAGGAGCGCGCCATTGGCCTGACGCTGCTGCCACACGTTGCGGCCTTCCGGCAGCGGAATCGGGAAGCGGTCGCCGAAGCCGCGCACTCCGGGCAAGGTGCCGAAATAATGGTCGAAGGCGCGGTTCTCCTGCATCAGGATTACCACGTGCTCGACGTCGCGGATGGTGCCGGTGGCATTATGGGCGGGGATGGCGAGGGCGCGCTGGATCGAGGCGGGGAAGGCGGCGTAGGCGCCGGCGGCGATGCCGGCGCGGGCGCTATTGCGGATGAAGCTGCGGCGTGAGGTCATGGGCGTATTCGAAGGACGTTGGAGGACGCGCGCGAAATCCGCGCGCTGCCGTGGCTCGTCTCGATGCAGTATTGGCAACAAGACCACGGCACTCTAGGCCGCTTCGATGACGACAGGATGACAAAGCATGAGCGTGCGCGGGTTTGGCGCGCCGCTTCTGGCGAATGGAAGAGAGAACGGTAACTAGTGGACGCCGGGCCGGCTGTAACCATGTCGCCAGGCTTCCAGGGCCGCCACCGGCATCGGCTTGGCGATCAGGTAGCCCTGGGCCACGTCGCAGCCGAGCGCCCCCAGGCGCTGGAGGATGGATTCGTTTTCGACGCCCTCTGCGATCACGTTCAGCCCCAGGTTGTGGCCGAGCTCGATGGTCGAGGAGACGATCACGGCCGAGTCGCTGTTGCAGACCATCGGCATCACGAAGGACTGGTCGATCTTGATCCCGTCCAGCGGCAGACGCTGGAGGTAGCTCAGGCCCGAGTAGCCGGTGCCGAAATCGTCGACGTAGAGCTGGACCCCGGCGTCCTTCAGTCGCCGCACGGTCTCGAGCGCGGTGGCCGGTTCGGCCATCAGGGTGCTTTCGGTGAGCTCGAACTGGATCAGTTCCGGCGGCAGGCCCCAGGTGGAGAACAGGCCCTGGACGCGGTCCAGCAGGTGCGGGTTGTACAGGTCCTGGGCCGACAGGTTGATCGCCATTGGCACATACATGCCGGCCTGGTGCCAGATATAGCTCTGGTGGAAGGCGGCGTCCATGATCCAGGTCGTCACCGGGGTGATGGTGCCGGCCTGTTCGGCGAGCGGGATGAAATCGACGGGCTGGATCAGGCCGTGCACCGGATGCTGCCAGCGCACCAGCGCCTCCACGCCGCACAGCGCGCCGCTGGCGATGTCGACCTTGGGCTGGCAGAACAGCTGCAGCTCGTGCTGGCGCACGGCGCGGTGGAGGTCGCCGATCAGGCGCAGGCGGCGCTGGCTGTCGCGCTCCTGGCCGCCGGCGTGGATGGCGTAGCCGCCGGTCGCGTGACAGGTGCCCTGCAGGGCGCCGGCGGCGCGCCGCACCAGGGTGGCGGGATCGAGCCCGTGGCCGGGAAAGAGCGCGATGCCGACGCCGATACGGGCGTCGATCATGCCTTCCTCGATCGGCACTGGTTCTTCCATCAGCGCAATAAGGCGCCGCGCCAGCTGGATCGCGTCGGAGGCGCAGCCCTGCATGGCGACGCACAAGTCGGTTTCGCCGAGGCGGGCGAACAAGGCCTGCGGCGGCAGGGCCGCGCCCACGCGGCGCACAAGTTCGAGCAGGAGCCGGTCGCCGCAGGCGTAGCCGAGCACGCGGTTGATCTCGGCGAAGCGTACCACTTCGAGGTCGAGCACCAGCACCGGCACATTGGCGGCGTGGGCTTCGCCTAGGACGCGCTCGAGTTCCCGCATCAGCAGGCTGCGGTTGGCCAGGCCGGTGAGCGGGTCGTAGAAGGCCAGGCGCTGGATGGTGGCCTCGGCCTGGCGGTGGCGCTCTCGCATGCGCAGCGTGGCGATACCAAAGCTCAGGTCGCAGCCCAGTTCGCTCAGGAGTTCGACTTCCGCAGGGCCGAAGGCTTCGGGCTCGGCGGCCAGCACCGTCATCGCGCCGATCACCTTGCCTTCCACCTGCAGCGGCAGGGCGGTGACCGCCGAACAGCCTTTGGCGCGTACCTGTTCGCGCAGGCCGGGCAGGGCGGCGAAGGCGTCCTCGGTCAGGATGTTGCGCGCCACGCTGGGCTTGCCCGTGCGGATCGCGGTGGCGATCGCGGTCTGGCCGTATTCGTTGTCGGCCCAGGTCTTGGGCACTACCGCCAGGAAGGCCTCGTCGCCGCCGACGCCCGCCACGTGGACCACGCTTTTCTCGGGATCGTCCATGGCGTAGCCGACGAAGGCCATGCGATAGCCGCCGGTCTCGACCACAACGCGGCACATGGCGTTCAAAAGCTCCATTTCATCGGTGGCCCGCAGCAGGGTGCGGTTGGCCGCGCTGACGGTGCGCAGCGTACGGTGGACACGGGCGAGTTCGTCAGAGCCAGGGGGACCGTCCATGTCGACTCCCGAAAGGATAGGGCCGGCGTCGGGCACTGCGAGCGAATCGCGGCCGGAGGGCGAGGCGCGGTTTTATTATAGGATATTGATAATGCACGAGGGATAAGACGACGCAGGCCATGGAGCGGTCGCTGCGTTCCACCGATCAATCATCAAGGAGAAAACATGCTGCAGATGCGCCCCAACTGCGAGTGCTGCGACAAGGACCTGCCCGCGGAAGCGCCGGGAGCGATGATCTGTTCCTTTGAATGCACCTTCTGCACCGACTGCGTGAGCGGCGTGCTTGGTGGCCGCTGCCCGAATTGCGGCGGCGGCCTGGTTGCCCGTCCGACGCGGGCGCTGGAAAAGCTGGCGAACAATCCGGCTTCCACCACCCGCGTGCTGAAGGCGGGCGGCTGCAAGCTGGCCGCCTAGGGTGATCGACGCCATGGCCGAGACGCTCAGCACCGGCTTTTGCCTGCGCCTGGCCGGCGCCTATGCCACGCTGACGGCGCGCCTGGACAAGGCCCTCGGCGCCCATCACGGGATCGGCTTCGCCGACTACCGGCTGCTGCTGGAATTGCAGCGCGCCGAAGATGGCCGGCTCGGCCGCGAAGAACTGGCGCGGCGCCTGGGCCTCCCGGTGGCCGGCGCGCTGCGCCTGCTGCTGCCGCTCGAGAAGATCGGCCTAGTGACGCGCGCCGCCGGCGTCGCCGCGCTGACCCCGGCCGGCGCCGAACTGGTGGGCAACGCCACCGTGGTGGTCGACAACGTCAGCCGCTACGCGCTGGGCAACTATGGCAGGCCGCAGCTGGAGGAAACCTCGGGCCTGCTGGAGCGCATCGCCGCCGGGCCGCGCTGAGCGCGCGACTCAGCGCTCTAGCTGTTCCCCGGCGGGCTGCGAGGGAGGATCGCGCCGCTGCAGCAGAATGCGGTCGATGCGGTTGCCGTCCATGTCCACTACTTCAAAGCAGTAACCGCCCCACTCGAAGGATTCGGCCACCTTGGGAATGTAGCCGAGCTGGAACAGCACGAAGCCGGCCAGCGTGTGGTAGGCGTCGCTTTCCTCGCCCGGGAAATCCATCTGGATGCCGAGCAGGTCGCGGAAGCGGTCGAGGGTCATGCCGCCGTCGAGTAGCCAGCTGCCGTCCTGGCGCTGCACCGCGTCTGGGTCGTGCTCCTCGCCGATGGCGACGTCGTCGCCGACGAGGGCGCCCATCACGTCGCTGAGGGTGACCATGCCCTGGATGTCGCCGTACTCGTCGACGATCAGGGCCAGCTCGGCCCGGTTCTTCTTGAACGACTCCAGCAAGGCCATGGCGCTCACGGTCTCGGGCACGTAGAGCAGAGGCTGGACCGCGGCGTCGAGGTCGATGGCGTCGAGCGCGCCGCCGCGCACGGCCTGGGCAAACAGGTCGCGCACCATGATGTAGCCGATGATATGGGCGCGGTCGCCCTTGTACACGGGGAAGCGGCTGTAAGGGTGGTCGGCCACCAGTTCGAGGATCCTGCCGCGCTCGGCCTCGAGATCGATCATGACCAGGTCGACGCGCGGCGTCATCAGGGCCTTCAGGTGGCGGTCGTCCAGGCGCAGGGCGCGCGAGACGATGTCGTATTCGGTCTTCTCGAACACGCCGGCGTCGGTGCCTTCCTTGATCATGCCGGCGATGTCTTCCTCGGTCGGCGTCTCGTCCTTGCCGTGGCGGATGCCGATCAGGCGCACGATGGCCTCGGTGGTCAGCGAGAGCACCTTGACGAAGGGGGCCATCGCGGCCGACAGGAAGCGCAGCGGCGGCGCGATCAGGGTGGCCATCGTCTCCGGATACTGCATGGCAATGCGCTTGGGAACGAGTTCGCCCAGGATGATGGAGGCGAAGGTGATCGCCACCACCACGATGGCCAGTGCGATCTCGCGCGCATAGGGCGCCAGCGGCTCCACGCCCGCGATCTGGGGCGTCAGGCGCGAGACCATGGAGGCCTCGCCGAAGGCGCCGTTGAAGATGCCGATCAGGGTGATCCCGACCTGGACGGTGGAAAGGAAGTGACTGGGATTGTCGGAGAGCTTGAGCGCGGCGCGTGCGCCGCGGCTGCCTTCTTCCGCGCGCCGCTCGAGGCGCATGCGCTTGGCGGAAACGAGCGCGAGCTCGCTCATGGCGAACACCCCGTTCAGGAGGATCAGAACGAGGATGATCAATATGTCTGTCATACAGGGGGAATTTCGGGGCCAGCGCCCTCTATCGGACTCAACCGGGCCGTGGCCGGGCACGCCACGATGGCGCACAGCGCATCATCGCATGCCCGGGGAAGGAGGGGAACACGAATGGTTTACTGTTCTGGTCGGAAATACTTACGGATGCCGGCCCAGCATTGCTGGTAATGGCCCTGGCGCTGGGGCGACTGCTGCGCGTACTCGGTCGGCACTAGCACCGTGCGGGTCTCGAACATGAAGGCCATGGTGTCGGCCACCTTGTGCGGCTGGCTGGTGTCGGCGCCGCTGGCCTTGTCGAAGGTGGCGGCGTCCGGGCCGTGGCCGCTCATGCAGTTGTGCAGGCTGGCGCCGCCCGGGACGAAGCCCTCGGCCTTGGCGTCGTAGGCGCCGTGGATCAGGCCCATGAACTCGCTCGCCACGTTGCGGTGGAACCAGGGCGGGCGGAAGGTGTCTTCGCCGACCAGCCAGCGCGGCGGGAAGATCACGAAGTCGAGGGTGTCCACGCCCGGGGTGTCGGAAGGCGCCTGCAGCACCAGGAAGATCGACGGATCCGGGTGGTCGTAGCTGATCGAGCCGATGGTGTTGAAGTGGCGCAGGTCGTACTTGTACGGCGCATAGTTGCCGTGCCAGGCCACCACGTCGAGCGGCGAATGGTCGATGGCGGCGCGCCACAGGCGGCCGCAGAACTTGGCGACCAGCTCGAAATCGCCCTCGAGGTCCTCGTACCGGGCCACCGGAGTCAGGAAGTCGCGCGGGTTGGCGAGGCCGTTCGAGCCGATTGGCCCCAGGTCCGGCAGGCGCAGCAGGGCGCCGAAGTTCTCGCAGATGTAGCCGCGCGCCTGGCCGTCCGGCAGGCTGACGGCGAAGCGCACGCCGCGCGGGATCACGGCGATCTCGTGCGGTTCGAGTTCGACCAGGCCCAGCTCGGTGGCGATCGACAGGCGCCCCAGCTGGGGCACGATCAGCAGTTCGCCGTCGGCGCTGTAGAAATAACGGCCGTCCATGTCGCGGTTGGCGGCATAGAGGTGGATGGCGCAGCCGTGCATCGCCTCGGGCGAGCCGTTGCCGGCCATGGTCACCCAGCCCTCGATGAAGTCGGTCGGCGCGGTGGGGATCGGCAGCGGGCTCCAGCGCATCTGGTCGGGCGGGGCCGGGTTGTCGAAGCGGCTCACGATGCGGCCGGCGTCCATCGGCGCGAAGGCGCCGTGGACCGCGGCCGGCCGGATGCGGTACAGCCAGGAGCGGCGGTTGTGGCTGCGCGGCGCGGTGAAGGCCGTGCCCGAGATCTGCTCGGCATACAGGCCGTGGGCCACCCGCTGCGGCGAATTACGGTGCAGCGGCAGGGCGCCGGGCAGGGCTTCGGTGGCGAATTCGTTGCCGAAACCGGACTGGTAGCTCATGCTGGATTCTCCTGATCGTGAAGGCTTCGGCGCCAACTCTAGAAGAATTCGACATATTTTACGAGATGAATAGAAAAATGTAGACTATTTATCACCTGAATATTGCTATTCGCCCGACTGCGTGCGGCAGACAATGCCTGCGCTGTGCCGGGCGGATCCGGCGCCCTCTACCAGCCATGATCGAACCGCATACCATTGACCTGAACCTGTTGTCCGTGTTCCAGGAAGTCTACCGGGAGCGCCAGATCTCGTCCGCCGCCAAGCGCCTCGGGCTGTCACAGTCGGCGGTGAGCAACGCCCTGGCGCGGCTGCGGCGCAGCTTCGGCGACGAACTGTTCGTGCGTACCGCCGCGGGCATGCAGCCGACGCCGCTGGCCCTGCAGATGGCCGAGCCGATCGGTGTGGCAATGGCCCAGGTGGCGCTGGCGCTCAACCAGCGCAGCCGCTTCGACCCGGCCACCAGCACCCGGCGCTTCACGCTGGCAATGACCGACGTCGGCGAGATCTATTTCATGCCGATTCTGTCCGAGCGCTGCCGGCAACTGGCGCCCGGGGTGCAGCTCTCCTCGCTGCGCGCCGGCACGGTGAACCTGAAGGAGGAGATGGAGGGCGGCAGGGTGGACCTGGCGATAGGGCCTTTCGAGGACGTCTCGGAAGCGCTGTACCAGCGCCACCTGTTCCGCCAGCCCTACGTGACGATGTTCCGCAAGGGCCATCCGCTCGGGCGGGGCGAACTGACGCTGGAGCGCTTCGTGCGCGCCGAGCACCTGCTGGTCGATTCGAGCGAAAGCCCCTACGACCGCATCAACGTCTTGCTGGCGCGCGCCGGGATCGGTCCGGCGGTGCGCTACCGGGTGCCGCATTTCACCGCGGTGCCCTATATCGTCGGAAGCAGCGAGCTGGTGGTGACCGTGCCCCAGAAGCTGGCCGAGCGCGCCGCCGGGCCCTTCGGGCTGGAGTGGGCGACGCCGCCGCTCGAGCTGCCGCTGCTGCAGACCCATGTGTTCTGGCACCGGCGCTACAACCAGGACCCGGGCAACCAGTGGCTGCGCGGATTGCTGGCGGAAGTCTTCGCCGAATGACTACAATAACGGCCGTGCGGGACGGATCCCCGCGCAGCCCATGCGGAACCAGCACTACGCCGCCCGGCCAACCGCCAGCGCGGCGAACGATGACCTAACCCAAGTCAACAAAGGAAGAGAATATGGCAGACCTGTTTGAGAACCCCATGGGCCTGATGGGCTTCGAGTTCGTCGAGTTCGCATCGCCCACGCCGGGCGTGCTGGAGCCGGTGTTCGAGGCGCTCGGTTTCACCAAGGTGGCGCGCCACCGCTCGAAGGACGTGACCCTGTACCGCCAGGGCGAGATCAACTTCATCATCAACAACGAGCCCAAGAGCTACGCCGCCTATTTCGCCGCCGAGCACGGCCCCTCGGCCTGCGGCATGGCCTTCCGCGTCAAGGATTCGCACAAGGCCTACGCCCGCGCGCTGGAACTGGGCGCCCAGGCGGTCGAGATCCCGACCGGCCCGATGGAACTGCGCCTGCCGGCCATCAAGGGCATCGGCGGCGCGCCGCTCTACCTGATCGACCGCTTCGAGGATGGCAAGTCGATCTATGACATCGACTTCGAATTCCTGGACGGCGTCGAGCGCCACCCGGTGGGCCATGGCCTGAAGATCATCGATCACCTGACCCACAACGTCTACCGCGGCCGCATGAGCTACTGGGCCGGCTTCTACGAGAAGCTGTTCAACTTCAAGGAAATCCGCTACTTCGACATCAAGGGCGAGTACACCGGCCTGACCTCGCGCGCCATGACCGCGCCGGACGGCAAGATCCGCATTCCGCTGAACGAGGAAGGCAAGGCGGGCGGCGGCCAGATCGAGGAATTCCTGATGCAGTTCAACGGCGAAGGCATCCAGCACATCGCCCTGCTGACCGACGACCTGATGGCGACCGTGGACGGCCTGCGCGCCGCCGGCGTGCCCCTGATGAGCGCTCCGCCTGAAACCTATTACGAGATGCTGGACGAGCGCGTGCCTGGCCATGGCGAGAACGCCGCCGAGCTCAGGAAGCGCGGGCTGCTGCTGGACGGCGCGGTCAAGGACGGCCAGCCGCGCCTGCTGCTGCAGATTTTCTCGGAGACCCAGCTCGGCCCGGTGTTCTTCGAGTTCATCCAGCGCAAGGGCGACGACGGCTTCGGCGAAGGCAACTTCAAGGCCTTGTTCGAGTCCATCGAGCGCGACCAGCTCAAGCGCGGCGCGATTCCCGCCGCGGCAGCCCCCGCGGAGGCCTGAGCGACAGCGCTTGCGCCGGATTTGTTATCCTGAGCGTGACGGCGGCCCACCCGGGCCGCTTTTGCATTCGGGAGATGTCGATATGTTGGCTGCGTTCGCGGTCTTGCTGGTGTGCCAGTGCCTGGGCGAAGGCCTCGTTTTCCTGCTCGGCTTGCCGATCCCCGGACCTGTCGCCGGGATGCTGCTCCTGATGGCGGCCCTGGTGATCCGGCCCCAGCTCCAGACCCTGGTCGAGCAGGCCGCCAACACCCTGTTGTCCCATTTGTCCCTGCTGTTCGTGCCGGCCGGCGTCGGCATCGTGGCGGCCGCGGCCAGCGGCAGCGGCCACTGGCTGGCGATCATCGTCTCGGTGCTGGCGAGCACCGTGCTGACCCTGGGCGTCACTGGCCTGATCCTGCGCGGCATGGGCGAGGACGGCGCGGCCGGGAAGGGCGGCGATGCTTGATTTTTCCGAACTCGGCCACTTCTGGGTCTACCTCTCGGCCTCGCCGCTGCTGGGCCTGACCGTGACCCTGTGCGCCTACCTGCTGGCGCAATGGATTTCCGCCCGCTGCAAGGGTGCGCCGCTGGCCAATCCGGTCGCCATCGCGATCGCGCTCATCGTGCTGGTGCTGTGGCTGTTCGGCATGTCCTACCAGCGTTACTTCGCCGGCGCCCAGTTCGTCCACTTCCTGCTCGGCCCGGCCACCGTGGCGCTGGCGGTGCCCCTGGTGCGCCAGCTTCCGCGCCTGCGCCGCCACTTGGCGCCGGTCGCGACGGCCCTGCTGGCCGGCTGCGTCACCGCGATCCTCAGCACCGTGTGCCTGGCGCTGCTGCTAGGGGCGACGCCCGAGCTCGCTGCCACCCTCGGCCCCAAGTCGGCCACCTCGCCGATCGCGATGGCGGTGTCGGAAAGACTGGGCGGCATTCCCGCCTTCACCGCGGTGGCGGTGATCGGCACCGGCATCTTCGGCGCCGTGGTCGCGCGGTACGTGTTCGCACCGCTTCGGATCCGCTCGCATGCGGCGCGTGGCTTCGCCCTCGGCCTGACCTCGCACGGGATCGGCACCGCGCGCGCTTTCCAGGTGAGCGCCGAGATGGGCGCCTTCGCTGGCCTGGCGATGGGCCTGAACGGCGCGCTGACGGCCTTGCTTGCGCCCTGGCTGGTGCCGCTGCTGCTGGGCTGGTTCGCCTGAGGCGGGGCGTCCGAAAGGGACTTTTGTATAGGCGCGGCAATGCTGCGCCGCACAATCCATCAAGTGACTAGACTCGGCGACATTCAATTTGCCTGGAGTCTGGTGTGACCACTTACAAGAACATTTCCCTCGGCCTGCAAGGCGGGGGCACCTTCGGCGCTTTCGGCTGGGGCGTACTCGATCGCCTGTTGCAGGAAGAGTGGCTGAACATCGAAGCCCTGAGCGGGACCAGCGCGGGCGCGATCAACGCCGTGGTGCTGGCAGACGGCTATGCGCGCGGGGGCGGGCGCCAAGGAGCCCGCCGCGCGCTGGACCGCTTCTGGCGCACCCTGGGGCAGGCGGCCCTGCTCACGCCGCTGCAGCGCACGCCGCTCGACCACCTGGCCGGCGGCTATACCATCGAACACTCGCCCATGTACCAGATGCTGGAAATGGCGGGCGCGCTGGCGGGCCCGGTCATGGAGACGCCGCTCACCCTGAATCCCTTGCGCAACCTGCTCACCGCCCTGGTCGACTTCGAGCGCGTGAGGGACTGCGAGGAGCTGGAACTGTGCATCATGGCGACCAATGTGCGCACCGGCGCCGGCAAGCTGTTCCGGCGACACGAACTGGATCCGCAAAAGGTGCTCGCCTCGGCCTGCCTGCCGACCGTGTTCGCGGCGGTGGAGGTGGACGGGGAGACCTACTGGGACGGCAGCTTCGTGGCCAACCCGCCGCTGTCGCCGCTGATCGAACATGCCGCCGCGCGCGACCTGGTGATCGTGCAGAACAACCCGATCGCACGCCAGGACCTGCCGCGCAATATGGCGGACATCAGCAACCGCGCCAACGAGATCGCCTTCAACATCAGCTTCATCCGCGAAGTGAGCGCCTTGCAACACCTGAACGGGGTGCCGGACGAGTTGCGCGGCGCGTATGCCATGCATGATCCGGTACGCCTGCACCTGATCAGCGGCAATCACAAGCTGTCGGAGTTCAAGATCTCGGCGAAGTTCAACCCGGAGATGGGTTTCCTGCAGCGCCTGCACGATCTCGGCGTCGAGACCGCCCAGGCCTGGCTGAGGGCGCACGCCCAGGACCTGGGCGTGCGCACGACCCTCGACCCGACGCCCGTCTACTTCGCCGACAAGGAGTAGACGGCGTCGCCGGTAGTCGGCTCAGACCGGATTCGACTTCCAGGTCTTCTTCGGTCCCAGCGCCTTGGCGGCGAACAGGGCGCTGGCCAGGCCCACCACCATGGCGGCGGTGCTGCCCGAGAAGCCGACAAAGTGCTCCTTGGCCAGCTTGCCGGCCTTCGGCCCCACCAGCTGCATGCGGCGCTTGGTCATGTGCGCGCCCATCTCGGACAGCGCCTGGCGGCTGAAGATCGCTTCGGCCTGGGGCAGCAGCTTGGTTTCCTCGTCCGCCACGTGGTGGATGACGTCGCGCATCAGTTCCATCACCAGGTCGTCGTGGCGCGGATCGCTGCCGCTGGTACGGCGCAGTTCGGCAATGACGCGGCGCATCTCGTTGTGCTCGGGCTCGGCCTTGTGCACGAAGGGTTCCTTGGCGTCGCGCGCACGCATGGCCGGGTAGAAGATTTCTTCTTCGAGGGTGGCGTGGATCTCGAGCGCATCGCAGATGGTGTCGGCCAGGGCTTTCTTGACCGTGGGACGCTTGTCGCGCGAATACTGGTGGAAGGTGACCATGGTGTGCGAATGGTCGAAACGGATCATGTCCGTGATGGTCGGGCTTAGCTGTTTAAGAGAAAACATGGTCGTTCTCCTTCTTGGTGGTTTGGCCGGCATGGCGGGCGCGCGGACGCGTACCCGGCCGGCGGATCAGGCTTTCATGCTAGGTGCTTTCTCATGCAAGGCGCGCACGATTACCCCACGTCCAGTAAGGGATTTCCGTCGCGAACCAAACCCTGATTCGCCACTGAAAGTTTCTTAACGTGGCTTTACACCATGTCAAATATGTCCTACAGCGAGACAAGCGCGCACCTGATGACTCAGGCCGTCCATGCAAGGAAGATGGACGTGTTCGGCTGTCGCTTGCGGCGGCCACGGTGCCGGCTGCGTGCGCAGGACGCGCAGCGGCCGGCTTGATTCTTCAACGGAGGGACACGGTATGTTTGCACACAATAAACGCTTGCAGTACACGGTGCGCGTCAACGAGCCGAATCCGGCGCTGGCCAACCTGATGCTCGAGCAGTTCGGCGGCCCGCAGGGCGAGCTCGCCGCGGCGATGCGCTACTTCACCCAGGCCGTCAGCGAAGACGATCCGGGCCGCAAGGACATGCTGCTCGACATCGCCACCGAGGAGCTCAGCCACCTCGAGGTGATCGGCCACATCGTCGCCATGCTCAACAAGGGCAACAAGGGCCGCCTGGCCGAAGCCGTCGACACCGAAGCCGAGATGTACAAGGCCATCACCGGCCCGGGCAACGACAGCCACATCACCCAGGTCCTGTACGGCGCCGGCACGCCGCTGATCAATTCGGCAGGCGTGCCCTGGACCGCCGCCTACATCGACACCATCGGCGAGCCGACCGCCGACCTGCGTTCCAACATCGCCGCCGAGTCGCGCGCCAAGATCGTCTACGAGCGCCTGATCGCGCTCACCGACGATCCGGGCGTCAAGGATGCGCTGACCTTCCTGATGACGCGCGAAGTGGCGCACCAGAAGTCCTTCGAGAAGGCGCTGTACGCCATCGAGCCCAACTTCCCCCCGGGGAAAATGCCTGCCGACCCGCGCTTCGCCAGCGTGTACTACAACATGTCGCAAGGTCCGGGCGAGATGCGCGGACCGTGGAACCAGGGCGCGGACTGGGATTTCGTCAGCGACCGCGAGAAGCAGATGGCGGTGGACGGCGGTTCCGGCGAAGCCGAAGTGGCGCTGCCGGCCGACGACATCGACGTGCTCAAGCAGATGGCGCTGCGCACCCAGTCGAACCCGGCTTCCTCGCCGCGTACCGGCGCAGAGCTCGGCATGAGCATGCAGAACGCTTCCGGTGGTACCATGGCTGGGTCATCGGGCAATGCGATGGGCGAACCGACTGTCGCCACCAAGGGCGGCAAGCTGGATGACACCGGCCTGAGCAACCCGATGGGCAGCAAGAAGTCCCTCAAGAAGTAAGCGGCGGCGCAAGGCGCGATCCGGATGCTTCCGGCCGCGCCCGCGCCGACAGGAGACGCCATGAACTTCAGGACGGAGAAGGCCGACGGCGCCCGCTCCCTGCCGCGCTGGCTGACGGCGCGGCGGGTGGTCGGTTTCCTCATCTGCGCCGTGGGCTGCTTGATCCTGCTCGGCAGCCTCGTCGAGCAAATCATGAACGCCAACCCCAAGATGCACGCGGCCCTGCTGGGCGGTGGCACCGCGGCGGCGGCGACCGCGCTCGGGACCTGGCCGGTCTTGCTGGCGCAAAATTTCTCCAAACGCAGCTACGACTGTTTCCTCGGCTTTGGCGCGGGCGTGATGCTCGGCGCCACGGCTTTTTCGCTCGTCATTCCGGCGATTAACGCCGCCAAGGGCGCGGGCGCCGGCAACTGGGAAGCCAGCCTGATGGCGGGCGCCGGCATCATGGCCGGGGCCGGCGCGATCATGCTGCTGGGCCGCGCGGTCCAGCCCGAAGGCGTGCTCGGCCGTGACGTGGACGGCGTCTCGCTGCGCCGCGCCTGGCTGTTCATCTGGGCGGTAGCCCTGCACAACCTGCCGGAAGGGCTGGCGATCGGCGTCGCCTATGCCGGCATCGACATCGAAAAAGCGCACTCGCTCACCACCGGCATCTCGATCCAGGACGTGCCGGAAGGCCTCGTCGTCGCGCTGGCCCTGCGTACCGTCGGCTATGGACGCCTGACCGCGGTGGGCATGGGCGCGCTGTCCGGCGTGGTCGAACCGATCGCCGCCGCCTTCGGCGTGGCCCTGATCGGCATCTCGGCCGGAATGCTGCCTTTCGCGCTGGCGGCGGCGGGCGGGGCCATGCTGCTGGTGATCGTGCACGACGTGGTGCCCGAAAGCCACCGGAACGGCCACGCAACCCCGGCCAGCATCGCGCTGGTGGCGGGTTTCATCCTCATGACCATCCTCGATACCGCCTTGTCCTGAAGCATCCGGGGCAGGGCGAAGATTCTCCTTGACTTCGGAATATGATGGGCATAATATGATCATCATCATATTCAGGGAGGGCGATCATGCCGACCCCAACGAAACGTGAACTGACCCACCAACGCATCGTCGATGCCGCCGCGCGCGCCCTGCGCCGCGAGGGTTTCGCCGGCGTCGGCGTGGCGGAAGTGATGAAGCAGGCGGGGCTGACCCACGGCGGCTTCTACGCCCACTTCCCCTCGCGCGAGGCGCTGCTGGCCGAAGCCGTGCAGCGCGCCGCCGAGCACAGGGTGGGCGGCCTGGCCGAGCGCACCCGCGAGCGCATCGCGGCCGGCATTTCTCCCTTGCAGGCCGTGATCGAGACCTATTTGTCCGAAGAACACATGGATGCCACGGAATACGGCTGCCTGGTGGGCGCCCTCGGTTCCGAAATGGCGCGCCAAGGCGACTCCCTGCTGGCGGCATCGCGCGAGCAGGTCGAGCAGCTGGTGGCGCGGGTGGAACAGGTGCTGCCCGAAGGCGCGCCGCCGGGGCAGGCGGTGGCGATCGGCGGGGCGCTGGTGGGCATCCTGCAATTGGCGCGCGTGGCCGGGCGCAATGATGCCGGGCACGCCCTGCTGGCGCAGGGCCGCGAGGCATTGATCGCGCAGTACGTGAAACAGTAAAGCTTTGAATCAGGGGCCGCATTGCGCGGCCTTTTCTTGAGGCCGGAATATGACCATCGTCATATTTTCGGAGGCGCCAGCGGGGCACGGGCCATCCGGACGCCAACACTTTGAAAGGGAAAAGTCATGAAACTCGAAAACGCTACCGTCCTCGTCACCGGCGCCAACCGCGGTCTGGGCGAGGAATTCGCCCGCCAGGCCCTGGCCCGCGGCGCCAAGAAGGTCTATGCCGCCGCCCGCAATCCGTCCACCGTCAAGCTCGAGGGTGTGGTGCCAGTCCAGCTGGACGTCACCGATGCCACCCAGGCCGCCGCGCTGGCCGCCGAGCTCGGCGACGTCGACCTGGTGATCAACAATGCCGGCATCGCCGACCTGATCAAGGTGCTGGAGCAGGACAGCGAGGCGGCGATCCGCCGCATGCTCGACACCAACGTGTTCGGCATCCTGAACGTGTCGCGCGCCTTCGCCCCCGTGCTGGGCCGCAACGGCGGCGGCGCGATCCTGAACGTGCTGTCGGTGGCGAGCTGGATCAGCAGCCCGATGCTGGCCTCCTATGCGGTGACCAAGGCCGCCGCCTGGGGCCTGACCAACGCCCTGCGCAACGAACTGGCCGGCCAGCAGACCCAGGTGCTGGGCCTGCACGTCGGTTTCATCGACACCGACATGACTACCGGCATTGAAGCGCCCAAGCTGAGCAAGGAGAGTGTGGTCGCCGAGACCTTCGCTGCCCTTGAAGCCGGCAAGCCGGAAGTGACCGTGGGCGAGCTGACCCAGATGGTCAAGCGCGGTCTGTCGGCCGAGCCGGGCATCTACACCATTCCACGATAAGCCCCAGGGGGCGGGCAGCGTGGGTACCGAGGGCGTGTCCGAGGTCGCGGCCACTGCCATGTTGCTGCCTCCTGCGCCTGGTGGTGCTTACCCGTCCCGGCGCAGCGCAAAGCACCATATGTTATGCGCGGCGATTGGCGGGAAGGGGAGTGATGTTGTATTATGGAAATGCACTTTGTCAGATGAACATCCCGCATGCTGAGTCTCCATACCAACCGCGCTGCCTTGTCCGCCCAGAACGCCCTCCGGCGCGAGGGGATGGCGTTGGCCGTCTCCCAGAGCCGGCTTGGCACCGGCTTGCGCGTGAACTCGGCGCAGGACGATGCGTCCGGACTGCAGATGGCGATGCGGCTCAAGGCGCAGTCCAGCGGCATGGCGGTCGCCATGCGCAATACGCAGAACAGTGTCTCGATGCTGCAGACCGCCGACGGCCTGCTGGGCGCGATGAGCGCCATGCTGATGCGGATCCAGGACCTCGCGGTCCAGGCCACCGACGGCGCCAGCACGGACGCCGATCGGGTGGCGCTGCACGCGGAGTACGTCCAGCTCAGCAAGGAAGTGCGCCAGACCCTGAACGAGACGCCATATAACGGCAAGCCACTGATCCGCTACACGGTGCCCGCGCCCGGCGTGGCCGATCCCGGCACGCTGGGGGAGGGGCCGCTGAGCTTCCAGACCGGCGCCGACGCGGCCGAGACGGTGACGGTCGACTTCCGTCCCGCCCTGGGCGCGCTCAATGTCTCGCTGTACTACGCGATCGACGACGGTCGCCTCTCCGGCCAGCCGCCGGACGGACCGGGCACCGAGCTGAGCACCGCGACGGCGGCGAACGCCCTGATTGGGCGCATCGGGCAGGCGCTGGACGATCTCGGCGCCGTGCGCGCCCAGGTCGGAGCGACCGGGAATCGCCTGGAGAGCGTGTATCGTAACCTGAGCACCATGCGCGACAACACACGGGCTGCGCAGGGCCGGATCATGGACGCCGATTATGCGGGCGAGACGGCGGCCATGACGGCCAGCCAGATGCTGATGCAGAGCGGCACGGCTATGCTCAGGCAGGCCAACCAGGGGGCGCAACTCGCGCTTTCGCTGCTCCAGTAAACTATCGTCCGGATTCAGGCGGGCGCGTAGCGCAGCCTGATGCTGCCGCAGTAAACCATCGTTCGAGCGCAGGCAAGCGCGTAGCACAGCCTGATGCTGCTCCAGAAAACCATCGTTCGCGCTCAGGCGGGCGCGTAGCGCAGCCTGATCACATCATCGGCGATCCGTTCGTGGGCCAGCAGGCGCAGGGGCGGTCGCGGGCCGGCGAAGTAGGGCGCGCCCTGTCCCAGCACCACCGGGTGCAGGTAGATGCGGTATTCGTCGATCAGGCCCAGTTCGCCGAGACTGCGCGCAAGCACGGGGCCGGCGACCTCGATCCCGCCTTCGTGGGTGGCCTTGATGGCGCGCACGGCCCCGGCGAGGTCCGGGCCGAGCAGGCTGGCGTTGGGGCCGACTTCCTTCAGGGTGCGCGATGCGACCCATTTGTGCTGGCGGCGCCAGGCGACAGCGAAGGCGTGCTCGTCCTCGTTCCATTCGGGGTGGTCTTCGTCCCAGTAACGCATGATCTCGTACATGCGGCGGCCGTAGATGCTGCCGGCCTGGGTGCTGGCTTCTTCGACGAAATGGCGGAACAGGGTGGGGCTGGGAGCGAAGGCATCGTGGTCGACGTAGCCGTCGAGCGACTGGTTCATGCCGAAGACGAGAGTTGCCATGCTGCGTCCTTTCTACATTAGCCAATAAACGTCGTCCCTGCGGAGGCGGGGACCCAGGTTGTGCGTGCGCCGTCGAGATGCTGGCGAATTACCTTGGCCTACAAACGTCGTCCCCGGCATCGGCGGCCCCCTTTGTGGGGACCCGAGTTTTGCGTGCGTCGTCGAGATGCTGGCGAATTACGTTGGCCCAAAAACGTCGTCCCCGCGAAGGCGGGGACCCAAGTTTGCAAGCATCTCGACAACGCACGCAGAACTTGGGTCCCCGCCTGCGCGGGGACGACGGTTTTTAGGCCACGGCTTTAAAGAATCAGTCGCGAATCTCCAGCGCCCGGTTCAGGCTCAGCGCCGCCAGCGAGCCCACCGCGCCCGACAGCAGGTAGAGGCTGACGTAACCCAAGCCGAAGTGCGCCGACAGGCCCAGCGCCACCAGCGGGGCGAAGGCAGCGCCCACGAGCCAGGCCAGGTCCGAGGTCAGGGCCGCGCCGGTGTAGCGGTATTGCTGCTTGAAGTTGGCCGTCACCGCCCCCGCCGCCTGGCCGTAGGACAGGCCCAGCAGGGTGAAGCCCACCAGGATGAAGGTGTTCTGGCCGGTCACGCCGCCGTCCATCAGGGTCGGCACGAAGGCCGAGAAGATCGCGATCAGCGCCGCCAGGGTGCCCAGGGTGGTGCGGCGGCCGACGCGGTCGGCGATGTAGCCCGAGGCCAGGATCGCCAGCGCCGCCAGGCCCGCGCCCCACATCTGGATGTGCAGGAACTCGTTCATCGGCCGGGTATCGTACAGCTGGATCCAGGACAGCGGGAACACGGTCACCAGGTGGAACAGGGCGTAGCTGGCCAGCGCGGCCATCGCGCCGATCACCACGTTGCTGCCCTGGCTGCGCACCAGCTCGCCGACCGGGGCAGGATCCAGTTCATGCGCGTCCAGCAGTCGCGAGTACTCGCTGGTCGAGACCAGGCGCAGGCGCGCGAACAGGGCCACGATGTTGATCGTGAAGGCGCAGAAGAAGGGATAGCGCCAGCCCCAGACCAGGAAGTCGTCCTGCGACAGGTTGGTGGTCAGGAAGGCGAACAGGCCGGCCGCGATCAGGAAGCCGATCGGCGCCGCCAGCTGGCCCAGCATGGCGTACCAGCCGCGCTTGTTCTCCGGCGCCGACAGCGCCAGCAGGGAGGGCAGGCCGTCCCAGGAACCGCCCTGGGCCACGCCCTGGCCGATGCGCGCCAGCGACAGGATCACCACCGAGGCCATGCCGATCTGGCCATAAGTTGGCAAGAAGGAAATCACGACAGTCGAGGTGCCCATGAGGAAGAGAGCGATGGTCAGCTTGATCTCTCGGCTGAACCGCTTTTGAATCTCCATGAACACGACGGTACCGAGCGGGCGCGCCAGGAAGGCAAACGCGAACACGGTAAAGGAGTAGAGTGTGGCTTCCAGCCGGTCAGCCCACGGGAAAAAAACGGCGGGAAAGACCAGGACCGAAGCGATGGCATAGACGAAGAAATCGAAATATTCCGAGGCGCGGCCAATCACCACGCCGACGGCTATTTCTCCCGGGTGGATTTCGCCGTCCCGGGCGTTGATGTTGCGGGCCCCACTCGTAGGGTGGGTGATCGGAGCGGCACCTGCGCCGCCGTACGTCGTCGTGCTTTGCATATTCTTCGTCTCCTTGAAATCCCGGTCATCCAACCCCTCTTGTCAAAATTGCATTTTGGCAAAGGGTGGGACAAAACGTCCAATGTTCGTGGACGACCGTTGGCGTTACAGTAGCATGTTCTTATCCCCATGTAACGTTAGATACCTAGCATGATTCCTAAAATTGTCCGCCGCGGACTCCCATTGCTCCCGTTAGCAGCCCTCGCCGGCTGCAACACGGTGGTGATGAACCCCACCGGCGATATTGCGAAACAGCAGGCCGACCTGATCACGATCTCGGTCTTGCTGATGTTGATCATCATCGTGCCCGTGATGATCCTGACGGTTCTGTTCGCCTGGCGCTACCGCAAGGGCGCCAACGCCAAGTACGAACCGGATTGGGACCATTCGACCAAGCTCGAGCTGGTGATCTGGGGCGCGCCGCTCCTGATCATCATCGTCCTCGGCCTGATCACCTGGGTTTCGACCCACAAGCTCGATCCCTACCGTCCGCTCGACCGTATCGACGAGAACCGTCCGATCACGGCCGATGTCAAGCCGCTGGAAGTGCAGGTCGTGGCGCTGGACTGGAAGTGGCTGTTCATTTATCCGGAGCAGGGCATCGCTTCGGTCAATGAACTGGTGACCCCGATCGACGTGCCGGTGCGCTTCAAGATCACCGCCTCGACCGTGATGAACACCTTCTACATCCCGACCCTGGCCGGCATGATCTACGCAATGCCGGGCATGGAGACCACCCTGAACGCCGTGCTGAACAAGACCGGCGACTACAAGGGCTTCTCCGGCAACTTCAGCGGCGAAGGCTTCTCGCACATGAAGTTCGCCTACAAGGGCATGACCCAGGCCGATTTCGACGGCTGGGTGCAGAAGATGAAGGCCAATCCGGGCGTGCTGAACCGCCAGGACTACCTGGCCCTGGAAAAGCCCTCGGCGCGCGAGCCGGTGCGTCATTACGGTTCGGTGGAACCGGCGATCTTCAACCGCATCGTCAACCGCTGCGTGGCTGAAGGCACGGTCTGCATGAACCAGCAGATGCACGACGACGCCAAGCGCAACCATGTGGCCGCGGCCATCCGTTCGCTGCCGAAGGCCAGCGCCGCCCAGGTGGCCGCCGCCGCTCCGGTGGACGTGGCTGCACTGGCTGAAGTGTGCGAAACCCCGGCGGGCGCAACCGCCAACAATCCTGTGAAGAAGTAAACATGCAAGACTCATTCGACTTGACGAAGCTCATCTTCGGTCGGCTCACCTGGGACGCGATTCCGTTCCATGAGCCGATCCTGATCGCTACCTTCGCCGGCGTCCTGGTGGGTGGTGCGGCCCTGCTCGGCCTGATCACCTACTTCCGCCTGTGGGGCACTTTGTGGCGCGACTGGATCACCAGTATCGACCACAAGAAAATCGGTATCATGTACATGATCCTCGGCCTGGTGATGCTGCTGCGCGGCTTCGCCGACGCGCTGATGATGCGCGCCCAGCAGGCGTTCGCCTTCGGCTCCAACCACGGCTTCCTGCCGCCGGACCACTACGACCAGATCTTCACCGCCCACGGCGTGATCATGATCTTCTTCGTGGCGATGCCGCTGGTGACCGGCCTGATGAACTACGTGGTGCCGCTGCAGATCGGCGCGCGCGACGTGGCCTTCCCCTTCCTGAACAACTTCTCGTTCTGGATGACCACCATGGGCGCCGTCCTGGTGATGGCCTCGCTGTTCGTGGGTGAATTCGCACGTACCGGCTGGCTGGCCTATCCGCCGCTGTCGGGCATCCTCGCGAGCCCGGGTGTCGGGGTCGACTACTACATCTGGTCGCTGCAGATCGCGGGCGTGGGCACCTTGCTCTCGGGCGTGAACCTGATCGTCACCATCATCAAGATGCGCGCGCCGGGCATGGGCCTGATGAAGATGCCGGTCTTCGTTTGGACCTCGCTGTGCACCAACATCCTGATCGTGATGTCCTTCCCGATCCTGACCGCCGTGCTGGCCATGCTGGGCATGGACCGCCTGTTCGACACCGCGTTCTTCACCAATGACCGCGGCGGCAACGCGATGATGTACGTGAACCTGATCTGGATCTGGGGCCACCCGGAGGTGTACATCCTGATCCTGCCGGCCTTCGGCATCTTCTCGGAAGTCGTCTCGACCTTCTGCGGCAAGCGCCTGTTCGGCTATACCTCGATGGTCTATGCGACCGTCGTGATCATGGTCCTGTCCTACCTGGTGTGGCTGCACCACTTCTTCACCATGGGCAGCGGGGCGAGCGTCAACTCGTTCTTCGGCATCACCACGATGATCATCTCGATCCCGACCGGGGCCAAGATCTTCAACTGGCTGTTCACCATGTACCGCGGCCGCATCCGCTTCGAGCTGCCGATGATGTGGACCGTGTCCTTCATGCTGACCTTCGTGATCGGCGGCATGACCGGCGTGATGCTGGCGATCCCGGCTGCCGACTTCGTGCTGCACAACTCGCTGTTCCTGATCGCCCACTTCCACAACGTGATCATCGGCGGCGTGGTGTTCGGGCTGTTCGCCGGCTTCAACTACTGGGCGCCCAAGATGTTCGGCGTCAAGCTGAACCAGTTCTGGGGCAAGGTCTCGTTCTGGCTGTGGTCGCTCGGCTTCTGGTTCGCCTTCATCCCGCCCTACATCCTGGGCTTCATGGGCGTGACCCGTCGCATGAGCCACTTCGAGGATCCTGAACTGCAGCCGCTGTTCCAGATCTCGCTGTTCGGCACCCTGATGATCGCGGGCGGCATCGCCGCGCTGCTGATGCAGTGCTTCACCACCTGGCGCGACCGCAAGCAACTGCGCGACGTGACCGGCGACCCGTGGGACGGCCGCACCCTGGAGTGGTCGACCTCGTCGCCGCCGCCGGACTACAACTTCGCCTTCACCCCGGTGGTGCACGACAACGACACCTTCGCCGACATGAAGAAGAACGGCTACCAGCGTCCGCTGAAGGACTTCGTGGCGATCCACATGCCCAAGAACACCTGGGCAGGCTTCGGCATCTCGGCCCTGTCGGCCGTGGTGGGCTTCGGCATCATCTGGCACATGTGGCTGCTGACCGCCGTCGGTTTCGTCGCCATGATGGCCGCGATCATCGTCCACACCTTTAACTACAAGCGCGATTTCTACATCCCGGCGGAAGAAGTGACCCGTACCGAGAACGAACGCACCCGTATGCTGGAAAGCTATGTCTGAACTTAAAGCAACTATTCCCGGCGGCCTGACCGCCGAGCAGGTGACCGCGCGCTATCTGGTGCGCGAGCACCATCCGGAGCAGGGCACCTTGCTGGGCTTCTGGATCTACCTGATGAGCGACTGCCTCATCTTCGCGTCCCTGTTCGCCACCTACGCGGTGCTGGGCCGTAACTACGCCGGCGGTCCGACCGGCGCCGAACTGTTCGACCTGTCGCTGATCGCCATTAACACCGGCTTCCTGCTGCTGTCGTCGATCACCTTCGGTTTCGCGATGATCTCGGCGCAAGCCAAGAAGCTGGGCGCGACCCTGGGCTGGATGGGCATCACCGGCCTGCTGGGCCTGGCCTTCCTGTCGCTGGAAATCTACGAGTTCCAGCACCTGATCCATGAAGGCGCCGGCCCGCAGCGCAGCGGCTTCCTGACCGCCTTCTTCGCGCTGGTCGGCACCCACGGCCTGCACGTGCTGTTCGGCTTCGTGTGGCTCGTGACCCTGATGTTCCAGCTCAAGAAACACGGCATCACCCCGGAAAACTTCCGTCGCCTGTCGTGCCTGTCGCTGTTCTGGCACTTCCTGGACGTGGTCTGGATCGGCGTGTTCACCTTTGTCTACCTGATGGGAGTGCTGCCATGAGCGACCACATCCACCACCACGAACACGACCATGACGGTCATGAAGTGTACGTCACCCACTACAGCGCCAAGGACTACATCGTCGGCTTCGTGCTGTCGCTGGTCCTGACCGCGATCCCGTTCTGGCTGGTCATGGGCAACGTCCTGCCGGCCGACACCACCCGCTGGGTGATCATGGGCTTCGCGGCCGTCCAGGTCGTCGTGCAGATGCTGTACTTCCTGCACATGAACTCGAAGGCCGAAGGCGGCTGGAACATGATGGCGCTGATCCTGACCGTCATCCTGCTGGTCATCGTGATGGCCGGCTCGATCTGGGTCATGCACCACATGAACGCCAACATGATGCCGGGCATGGGTGGCGCGAGCGACACCACCCACGGCACCCACGACATGCCCTAATGGCGGTCGCGCACGATCAGCCGCCGGGCGCGGCGCCGCTCCAGCGTTCCGGCCTGGCCCGGAAGCTCCTGGCGGTGCTTGCACTGCTGCTGATCGTGCTGTTCGCAGGTCTGGGAACCTGGCAGGTCTACCGCCTGCAATGGAAACTGGACCTGATCGCGCGCGTCGATGCGCGCGTGCACGCTGCACCCGTTGCGGCGCCGTCGGCGGCGCAATGGGGGCAGGTCACCAGGACTTCCCACGAATACCGGCGCGTCCAGCTGTCCGGGCACTACCTCTACGAATTCACCACCCCCGTGCAGGCCGTCTCCAGCCTGGGCGCGGGCTTCTGGCTGCTCACGCCCCTGTGCACGGCGGACGGCCAGATCGTCTTCATCAACCGCGGCTTCGTGCCGGCGGCCCCGAACATGGCGGGCCGCTATCCGGCGCGCCGGGCAAGCGGCGAAGCCTGCGCGACCGCGGGGCCGCAGGTTTCCGTCACCGGCCTGCTGCGCCTGCCCGAGCCGGGCGGCGGCTTCCTGCGCGATAACGACCCGGCGGGCAACCGCTGGTTCTCGCGCGACGTTGCCAGCCTGGCCGCCGCGCGCGGCCTCGCCCCTGTCGCGCCTTACTTCATCGATGCCGGCAAGGACCAGGACCCGGCCGGGGCGCCGGAAAAGGCGGTCGGCGGCCTCACCGTCATCTCTTTCCAAAATAACCACCTCGTTTATGCGCTCACTTGGTATGCTCTGGCCCTGATGGTGGCCGCTGCCTGGTGGTGGGTCGGCCGTTACGGCGACGCCCGGGCGACCGGGCCAGCCCAGGACTGAACGACTTACAGGTCGAGAGACGGGTTCCGATGCAATCACCCCTGGATTTCTTTGCCAAGGCGGCCGGCCTGTCGCCGTCCGCGGCCGCCGCGAACGTGGAGTTCGCGGCCGGCCACAAGAACATGCTGCAGCTGATCGAGCTGCGCTGGATCGCCGTGATCGGCCAGGTCACGACCATCGCGGCGGCCATGCTGATCTTCGAGATCGCGCTGCCGCTGGTGCACATGCTGCAGGTGCTGGCCTGCCTGATCGCCTTCAACATCGCCAGCCACCTGCGCTGGCACGAGCGGCGGCCGGTCTCGAACGGCGAGATGTTCCTGGCCCTGCTGGTGGACGTGGCCAGCCTCACCGTGCTCCTCTACCTCTCGGGCGGCACCACCAATCCCTTCGCCTTCCTCTACCTGCTGCAGGTGATCATCTCGGCGGTGCTGCTCGAGGTGCTGTGGACCTGGTCGATCGTGGTCATCACCATCCTGTGCATGGCCGGGCTGGCGATGTACGCCCAGCCGCTCGCGCTGCCCTTCGACCATGCGCGCGGGATCGGCAGCATCTACGTCCAGGGCCTGCTGGTGTGCTTCGCGCTCAACGCGGCCCTGCTGGTGATGTTCATCTCGCGCATTTCGGACAACCTGCGCGAGAAGGCCACCCAGCTCGCGGGCCTGCGCCAGCGGGCCGCCGAGGAAGAGCACATCGTGCGCATGGGCCTGCTGGCCTCGGGCGCCGCCCACGAGCTGGGCACGCCCCTGGCCACGGTCTCGGTGATCCTGGGCGACTGGAAGCGCATGCCGGAGTTCAAGAACAATCCCGAGCTGCTGGAAGAGATCAACGAGATGCAGACCCAGCTCAAGCGCTGCAAGGCCATCGTCAGCGGCATCCTGCTCTCGGCCGGCGAGGCGCGCGGCGAGTCGGCGGTGCGCACCACCATCCGGCACTTCCTCGACGGCCTGGTCGAAAAATGGCAGGGCAGCCGTCCGGTGCGCGGCTTCACTTACAATAACGGGATCGAGGTGGATCTGCCGGTGGCGTCGGACTCGGCGCTCAAGCAGACCATCGACAACCTGCTCGACAACGCGCTGGAAGCCTCGCCCGACTGGGTCGGCCTGGACGCCCGCATCGAGGATGGCGTGCTGCACCTCACGGTGCTGGATCGCGGCCCCGGCTTCGCGCCCGGCATGCTGGCCCAGATTGGCAAGCCCTACCAGTCGACCAAGGGCCGGCCCGGCAGTGGGCTGGGCCTGTTCTTGGTGGTGAACGTGGTGCGCAAGCTGGGCGGCACGGTCACGGCGCGCAACCGCGAAGAGGGCGGGGCCGAGGTGGCGCTCACGCTGCCGCTGTCGGCGATTGAACTGGAAGAGGACAAGATTGACAGCCAAGCCTGAGCCCTTGCTGCTCATCATCGAGGACGACGAAGCCTTCGCCCGCACCCTGAGCCGCTCCTTCGAGCGCCGTGGCTACCGGGTGCTGGTGGCGAGCGGCTACGAGGAAGCGCAAGCGCTGCTGCAGCAGCACACCCCCGGCTACGCCGTGGTCGACCTCAAGCTCAAGGGGAACACCTCGGGGCTGGCCTGCGTGCAGCTGCTGCACGAGCACGAGCCCGACATGCTGATCGTGGTCCTGACCGGCTTCGCCAGCATCGCCACCGCCGTCGAGGCGATCAAGCTGGGCGCGGTGCAATACCTGGCCAAGCCCTCCGACGCCGACGACATCGAGGCCGCCTTCGGCCACGTGGCCGGCAGCACGGACATCGAGGTCACCAACCGCTCGACCTCGATCAAGACCCTGGAATGGGAAAAGATCCACGCGGTGCTGGCCGAGACCGATTTCAACATCTCCGAGGCCGCGCGCCGCCTGGGCATGCACCGCCGCACCCTGGCGCGCAAGCTCGAAAAACAGCGGGTCAAGTGATGCGCGGCGTTTGCGCGCTTCTGGGACTGGTGCTGGTGCTGGCCGGCTGTGGCCGGGACCGTGACCGGCCTGTGGACCGGGTCGAATCCGGGCGCAAGGTCTTCGCGCGCTGCGCCAACTGCCACCAGGTGGGGCCGAACGCCCGCAATATCTTCGGACCCGAACTCAATGGCATCGTGGGCCGCCGCGCCGGCGGGCTGCCCGGCTATGCCTATTCGCCGGCCCTCAGGCAGGCCGGTTTCGTGTGGGACGAAGCTACACTGGCGGCCTTCCTGCGCGACCCCCAGAAGGTGGTGCCGGGCAACTCGATGCGTTTCTGGGGACTGAGCGACGACGAGCAGATCGCCGACCTGCTGGCCTACCTGCGCACCCACCCGGGGTCCTGAGCCGAACCGCCCCGGCGCATGCCGATGTTTGCGCCACCCACAGCGCATTCGCCACTCTCCGATATCGGTTCGGATATCGATCCCGTGTAAAAAGTCATTGCTCTCATATCCGTTCGCGCATTGCTTTTCAACTACCATTGGAAGCCTTGGCGATGCGGCCGACCGTGCGGCGCCCGTCGGAAGGGCGCATGGTAACGCAACCATCGACGCGACCATCCAAGGCGCCGCCGATGGTCGATGTCCGTGTCATTGATGCGATCCCATCTTCGACAGGTAGATCATGCAAAACAAAAAGACCGGGCCCACCGGGTCTGCAGGAGACAAACCACAGCGCGCCGGCCTGAAGGTCCTGGCCTGGGCGCTCTTCCTCGTGGCGGCGCCCGCCGCCGTGCAGGCAGCCGATGTGCTGGCCGAGGCCGACGCGCGGGCGCGCGCGCTGGTAGGGCGGATGAACATGGACGAGAAGATCGGCCAGCTCGTCAACGTCGCGCCGGCCGTGCCGCGCCTGGGCATCCCGGCCTATAACTGGTGGACCGAGTCCCTGCATGGGGCGATGGGCCCGGTGCGGACCACGAACTTCCCCGAACCCATCGGCCTGGCGGCCAGCTTCGACGCGCCCCTCATGCACCAGGTGGCAGCCGCGATCAGCGTCGAGGTCCGCGCGCTGCACACGCTCGGACGCCAGACCGGGCGCCTGGGGCGCATCGGCACCGGCCTGAATACCTGGTCGCCGAACATCAACATCTTCCGCGATCCACGCTGGGGGCGCGGCCAGGAAACCTATGGCGAGGACCCGCACCTGACGGCGGTGCTGGGCGTGGCTTTCGTGCAGGGCATGCAGGGGCCGAACCCGGACCTGCCGCAGGTGGTCGCCACGCCCAAGCACTTCGCGGTGCACAGCGGCCCCGAGTCGACCCGTCACTCGGCCAACGTGGACGTGTCGAAGCACGACCTCGAAGACACCTACCTGCCGGCCTTCCGCGCCGCCATGGTCGAGGGCAAGGCCGGCTCCATCATGTGCGCCTACAACCGCGTCAACGGGCAGCCGGCCTGCGGCAGCGAGATGCTGCTCAAGCATTACCTGCGTGGCGCCTGGGGCTTCAAGGGCTATGTGGTGTCCGACTGCGATGCGGTGACCGACATCTCCGAGCACCACAAGTACGCGCCCGATCCCGCTTCGGCGGTCGCCGTGGCCCTCAAGGCCGGCACCGACAACGAATGCAGCACCAAGACCCTGGGCGAGCCCCAGGACCTGGGCGCGCGCTACCGCGAGGCCCTGCAGCGCGGCCTGATCGGCCCCGAGGACATCGACCGCGCCCTGGTGCGCCTGTTCTCGGCGCGCTACCGCAACGGCGACCTGGCCGGCCTGCCGGGCCGCGACGGCAAGCCGGTGCCGGTCAGCGCCATCAACACGCCGGCCCACCAGGCCCTGGCCCTGGAGGCGGCGACCAAGAGCATGGTGCTGCTCAAGAACGATGGCGTGCTGCCCCTCAAGCCCGGCCTGAAGCTGGCCGTGATCGGCCCGCTGGCCGACGCCACCCGCGTCCTGCGCGGCAACTATTCCTCGACCCTGTCGGCGCCGCCGGTGTCGGTGGTCGAGGGCCTGCGCCGCGTCCTGCCGCAGGCGAACATCAAGCTGGTGCACGGCGCGGCCTCGATCACCGACGGCGACCCGGTCCCGGCGGCGGCCCTGCGCAGCCCGGACGGCAAGCCCGGCCTGCGCGCCGAGTACTTCAAGCGCAAGGACGGCAAGTTCGACGCGAAGCCGACCGTCACCCGCGTCGAGCCCGGCCTGGAATCGCATGCCCTCGAATTCAAGCAGCTCACGGACCAGCACAAGGTGGTCTGGACCGGCTACCTGGTGCCGCCCGAGAGCGGCGCCTACCGTCTCGGCGTCACCGGCGTGAAGGGCGAGCTGACGGTGGACGGCAAGCCCGCGCTCCAGGCGAGCGCGTACTCGAAATGGGCGGAACCTTTGCAGCTGGTCGACGTCCGGCTCGAGAAAGGGCGGCGCTACCCGCTGCGCTTCCATGTCGAGACCGGCGGAACCGGCGTCCCGGGCCTGTTCTGGAAGCGGATCGCGACCGACGCCGAGGCCGAGTTCCAGGCGGGCACCCGCGACGCCGATGCGATCGTGGCCGTGGTCGGCCTGACCTCCGACCTGGAAGGCGAGGAGATGACCGTGAACGCCGAAGGCTTCTCGGGCGGCGACAAGACCTCGCTCGACCTGCCGGCGGACCAGCGCCGCCTGCTGGAACGCGCCAAGGCCCTCGGCAAGCCCCTGATCGTGGTCCTGATGAACGGCAGCGCGATCGACCTGTCGTGGGCGAAGGACAACGCGGCGGCGATCCTGGAAGCCTGGTATCCCGGCCAGTCCGGCGGCCTGGCGGTGGCCAATGTCTTGACCGGCAAGTCCGATCCGGGCGGGCGCCTGCCGCTGACCTTCTACCGCGGCCTGGCCGACCTGCCGCGCTTCGACGACTATTCGATGAAGGGACGCACCTACCGCTACTACGCCGGCGCCCCCGTCTATCCCTTCGGCGCGGGCCTGAGCTACACGCGCTTCGAGTACGCGCCGCTGCGCGTCGAGCCGGTCGGCGGCGCGCCGGAGAACGGCGTGCTGGTCACCACCGAGATCGCCAACACGGGCGGGCGCGACGGCGAGGAGATCGCCCAGCTCTACCTGACGCCACCACGCTTCGAGGGCGCGCCGCGCCTCGCGCTGCGCGGCTTCCAGCGCGTGTCCCTGAAAGCCGGCGAACGCCGCCAGCTCAGCTTCCGCCTGAGCCCGCGCGACCTGAGCTTCGTCAGCCAGGACGGCGTGCGGCAACTGATGCCCGGACAGTACCAGATCAGCGTCGGATCGGGCCAGCCGGGGACCGGGGTCGCAGGGCAGCGGTCGACACTGACGCTGACCCGCAGCCTGCCCATGGCGCAGTAAGTTGCATCCACATCACACAAAGCAAAAGGAGACACGATGAGCATCCGCACGGAGACAGGCAGGGGATGGGGCAGGCTGCTGGGCAGGAGCCTGGCCGCCGGCGCGGTGGCCGCGGCGCTTGGGCTGGCGGCGCCCGCGATGGCGCAGAACGACAAGATGACGCCGATCGCGACCCCGGCGCAGCCGAACGCGATCGTGCTCGGCACCGGGCCGCTGCCGGGAGCGAGCGTGCAGGAAAGCTGGCACAGCCAGTACGGTAGCGTATTCGCCCGCAACGTCACGGTCGCCACCCTGACGCCTTTCCTGCCCGACCCGGCGAAGGCGACCGGCGCCGCCGTGATCGTCGCCCCGGGCGGCGGATTCCGTACCCTGTCGATGGACAACGAGGGCTGGGGCCTGGCCAAGGCGCTGAACGACAAGGGCGTGGCGGCCTTCGTGCTGAAGTACCGGCTGAACCAGACGCCGGCGGACCTGGACGCATTCGCCGAATCGATGGCGCGCATGTTCGCCGACGTCGCGCGCGCCAGGCGCCCGCCGGACCAGGACCCGGCCGTCACCCTGGCGCCCCAGATCGCCGACGCGCGCGCGGCCTTCGCGCTGGTGCGTTCGCGCGCCAAGGAATGGCGGGTCGATCCCGGCCGCGTCGGGATGATCGGCTTTTCGGCCGGCGCGATGCTGACCATGGCCACCGCGCTGCATGGCCAGGACGCCAAGCCCGCCTTCATCGGCAACATCTATGGCCCGCTGGGCGCGATGAAGCCGCCGGCCGACGCGCCGCCGCTGTTCGTCGCGCTGGCGGCGGACGATCCCCTGTTCGGCAATACCGGCTATGGCCTCATCGACAGCTGGCGCACGGCCGGTCGGCCGGTGGAATTCCACCTGTTCGAGAAGGGCGGTCACGGCTTCGGCATGTACCCCAAGAGGACCACCAGCACCGGCTGGTACGACAGCTTCGCGCGCTGGCTCGACATGCACGGCTACCTGAAGGCCGCGAAGGCCCAGTAGGGCGGCCGATGCCGGGTGACGGGCCACGCGTCACAGGCTGCTCTTGCTGAGGGAGAAGGCGGCCAGGAAGCCGAGGACCGTGATGAGGCCCGCGAAGTCGTGGGTCTCCTCGAAGGCTTCCGGAATCATGGTATCGACCAGCATGGCGAGCACCGCGCCGGCCGCCGTCGCCGTGGTGGCGGCGACGATTTCGGGCGAAGCCGCGCTGAACAGCGCATAGCCGCTCAGCGCGGCGAGGCCGGAGGCGAGGGCGATCCCGCCCCAGATCCCGAAGACGTAGCGCGCCGGACGCCCGGCGCGTTTCATGCCCGCCGCGCTCGACAAGCCTTCCGGCAGGTTGGACAGGAAGAGGGCCGCCACCACGGCCGTGCTCACGCCATTGCCGCCCAGGAGCGAGAGTCCGAGCACGATCGACTCCGGAATGCCGTCCAGCAGGGCGCCGATGGCGATCGCCATCCCGCTGCCGCCGCGTTCGGCCTCGGTCGGCTGGTGCGGGCCGGAGCGCTTGCGGTGGCGCGCGCCGTAGCGGGCGAGCAGGGCGTTGGCCACGGTGTAGGCAAGGGCGCCGCCCAGGAAGCCGACCGCGCAGGAAAGCAGACCGTCGGTTTCATAGGCCTCGTCCATCAGCTCGAAGGATAGGGCCGAGATCAGCACCCCGCTGCCGAAGGCCATGATGGCCGCGTTCAGTCGTTGCGGGACCGCGAAGCGGTAGCCCGCGAAGGCGCCGAGCAGCAGGGCGCCGCCCGCCACCAAGCCCCAGAAACCCGCCTCCAGCCAACCCGGCACATCCATCTCGTCTCCTTGCCCGCGATGGGGCGATGATAGCCCATGCCCGCGCGTCGATCCGTACGGCTGGGGCGCCCGGCAACAGGACAGCCATTCCCATGCACGCCGCCCTCGGGCACAATTGCGGTATTCGCATATTCGTGGAGTTCACATGGCGTTGATCCGCCCCTCGCAACCGGCGGACGTGCCGGTCCTGACCGACATCTGGCGGCGCAGCGTGCGCGCCACCCACGATTTCCTGTCGGAGCAGGACTTCCTCGACATCGAACGCATGGTCGCCGAGCAGTACCTGCCGCATGCGCCCCTGTGGGTGATCGCGCCGGAGGGCGTGCCGGCCGGCTTCATGGGCATGAGCGGCTCCCACGTCGATTCGCTGTTCATCGATCCGGCGCGCCGCGCCCAGGGCCTGGGCCGCGCCATGCTCGAGCACGCCGCCCGCATCGCCGGCAAGCTGAGCGTGGACGTGAACGAGCAGAACGCCCAGGCGATCGGCTTTTACGAACGCATGGGTTTCCGCCGCACCGGCCGCTCTCCGACCGACGATGCAGGCCGTCCCTATCCCTTGCTGCACATGCGCCAGGACTGAGGCGCCTATCCCATGAACCACTTCTTTCATGCGCGCCCGCTAGCGGCGCTGTCCGCCGCCGCCGCGATCCTGCTCGCCGGCTGCGCCCATCAAACCGGCGCGCAGGCGCCCGCCGATGAACCGGCCTATGTCGTCCTGGGCGAGAACGGCGCCGCCACCGCACGCCTGGTGACCCGCGCGCAGACCTGCCCGGAGATCCTGGTCGACGGCCGCGCGGCCCCGATGGCGGTGCGCGTGCCCTATGGTCCCATCCCGCTGCGGCCGAATGCGCCGGCATCCCTGCGCGCCGCGCCTTCCTCCAGCGTGCTGACCTGCGAGCAGGTCCTGCCGCAGGGGACGCGCAGCGCCTCGGTGCGCGGCCAGGCCCTGGCCCTGCCGCAGGCCGCCGCGCGCCGCATCGTGGTCCTGGGTGACACCGGCTGCCGCCTCAAGAAGGGCACCTGGCAGGACTGCAATGATCCCGATGCCTATCCCTTCGCCCAGGTGGCCGCGGCCGCCGCGGCCTGGAAACCCGAGCTGGTGGTGCACGTGGGCGACTACCACTACCGCGAGGATCCCTGCCCGCAGGACCGGCCCGGCTGCGCCGGCAGCCCCTGGGGCTATGGCTGGGACACCTGGCGCGCCGACTTCTTCGCGCCCGGCGCCAGCCTGCTGCGCGCCGCGCCCTGGGTCATGACGCGCGGGAACCATGAATCCTGCGCGCGATCGGGCCAGGCCTACTGGCGCTACCTCGACCCGCGCCCCTACCAGCCCGGGCGCGACTGCGACCTGCCGCAGGACGATGCGCGCGGCGACCATGGCGATCCCTATGCCGTCCCGCTGGGGGAGGGCGCCCAGCTGATCGTGTTCGACACCTCGAACACCAACTGGCGCGGCCTGCCGGAGCGCGATCCGCGGCGGGCGCGCTACCGCGACACCTGGCGCAAGATCGCCGAACTCGCCAGGGGCGCGCGCTACAACATCGGGGTCGACCACCATCCGCTGTTCGCCTTCGGCGCCAACCAGGACCCGAAGACCGGCGCCATCACCCTGTTCGGCGGGGACAAGGGCCTGCTCGACGCCTTCGGCGACATGGACCCCGGCTACCTGCCGCACTCGATCAGCATGCTGCTCTCCGGGCACGTGCACCTGTGGGAACAGGTCAGCTTCGCCAGCCGCCATCCGACCCAGCTGGTGAGCGGCTTTTCCGGCACCGCCGAGGATACGGTGCCGCTGCCGGCTGCGATCCCGCCCGGCACCGAGCCGGCCCCGGGCGCGGTGGTCGAGCATTTCAGCTCCTGGGTCGATGGCTTCGGCTTCATGACACTGGAGCGCACCGGCCCGCAGACCTGGGAAGTGGGGGTGTGGGACCGCGACGGCAAGCAGCGCAACCGCTGCCGGGTCGAGGGCAGCAAGTCGCGCTGCGAGCTGCCCCAGGTGCTGGGCAAATGAGCGGGAATGTGATCTCCGAGTAAATACATTGGCACAAATAAGGTTGCCATGAAATCATTTCCTGTGGCAATATAGCCGAGTGTCGGGGCGCCCAGCAGCGCGCGCCGACGGGTAGATCGCCCCCCCGAGAGGGGCCTGGTTTGCCGACATTCCCGCTTCCGGCCTATGCCCGGAAGTATCGACGGTGCCGCGGCCGCGCCGTGGCTGGCGCAGACTTGCGCCTGCCGGACCACCGCGCGAGCTGGCCTTCATGCGCCGCCCGCGCGACCCACCGGAGGGACCATGATCCTCGCTTTGTCCGACCACCGGGCGTCCTCGGGCGCCGTCAGGTGGACCCTGCTGGCCGCCATGCTCGCGTTTTCCCTGCCGCCGGCCCAGGCCGCCCAGTCTTCCAGGAAGGCCGCGCCGCCCGAGCCCCTGGCCGACTTCTCCGCCCTGAGCGGTTCCCGCGCGCGCGCCTGCACGGCGGCGCCCGAACCCGGCACCGCCGTGCTGGGCGAACCGAGCCTGCGCCGCTGCGCCTGGAGCGAGCGCATCGAAATGCTTTACTGGGACAGCATCCCGAATGCCGGCGCCAGTTGCCTGCCGCCCCAGGCGCCCGCCTGGCTGCGCCTGGCCGGCGCCGCGCGCGCCTACGCCACGCCCTGGCACGCGGCATGGTCGGGGCAGAGCCTGTCGTCCACCAGCGGCGGCGAACACCGCGTCGCGGCGCTGTGGCGGCGCGCCGACGGCCAGTGGTCGGCGGTCGTGTGGCGCTGGGTCCCATCGCCCAAGCTGGACACCCGCAACTGGCAGGCGGCGCGCTGGAAGAAGCTTTCCGACGCCGCCGAGAAGCTCCAGGCCAGCAATCCGACCCCGCGCGCGACCCCGCTGATGGCGGCCTGGCTGGCCAGTTCCAGCGGCAAGGCGCGCATGGTCGACGGCGAGGACTGGCGCTGGGCCAGCAACGGCGCCTGCCTCGGCCTGCGCACCGCCGGCATCGGCCAGGCCAGCCTGCACCTGCCGCATTCGCGCGACGACGCCCGGCTCGAGCAGCGCAGCGCGATGCAGGTGCTGCTGGCGCGCCGCTATCCGGCCGCCGAATGGCTGCGTCCCTTCACCCTGCTCGAACCGGCGGAGAGCGGCGCCCGCAGCGGCGCCAAGTTCCTCGCGGTCTGGAAGGAGGAGGCGAGCCTGTATGGCCAACTGTGGATCCCGCTGCGCGGCGAAGGCGGCATCGTGCGCGCCCGCATCAGCACCGCGGCGCCGCCCGGCGAGGCGGTCAAGGCGCGCGCCGGCCTGCTCGAACGCGAGCTGACCGCGCTGGCCCACGCCTGGGAGGCGCAGAATGAATGAGGACCTGTCGACGCCGCTGTGGCTGTTCTCGCCGCTGGCGGTGCTGGGCGGCGGCCTGATGCTGGCCCTGGTCATCGGCCTGAGCCTGCAGCGCCTGCGCGTGCCCAAGCTGTACGGCGCGGTGCTGGCCGGCCTGCTGCTGGGCGCGACCGGCGGCGGCCTGATCGACCGCCCGCTGCTGACCCAGTTCCAGGAAGTGCTGAATGCCGCCGCCGCCCTGGTGCTGTTCGAGGTGGGCCGCAAGACCGACCTGGCCTGGCTGCTGCGCAGCGGACGCCAGGGCGCCAGCCTGCTGGTGGCGACCCTGGCCTGCTTCGTCGCGGTCACCGCCACCCTGGCCCTGTTCGGGCTGCCCTGGGGCGCGGCCTTCTTCATCGGCTCCATCCTGAT